>NZ_JBJQKD010000065.1:0-511 GCF_046487065.1 Escherichia sp. WS2035 | reverse complement strand
TGAGTTCCCGCAGCCGCTGCACGATGCGCTGGATAAATTCCAGGCCGACACCGGTATCGACATCGACATGCACATCGACGCCGCCAGCGGTGGCTTCCTGGCACCGTTCGTTGCCCCGGATATCGTCTGGGACTTCCGCCTGCCGCGTGTGAAATCGATCAGTGCTTCAGGCCATAAATTCGGTCTGGCTCCGCTGGGCTGCGGCTGGGTTATCTGGCGTGATGAAGAAGCGCTGCCGCAGGAACTGGTGTTCAACGTTGACTACCTCGGTGGTCAGATTGGGACTTTCGCCATCAACTTCTCCCGCCCGGCGGGTCAGGTGATTGCACAGTATTATGAATTCCTGCGCCTCGGTCGTGAAGGCTATACCAAAGTACAGAACGCTTCCTACCAGGTTGCTGCTTATCTGGCGGATGAAATCGCCAAACTGGGGCCGTATGAGTTCATCTGTACCGGTCGCCCGGACGAAGGCATCCCGGCGGTTTGCTTCAAACTGAAAGATGGTGAAGAT
>NZ_JBJQKD010000064.1:0-517 GCF_046487065.1 Escherichia sp. WS2035 | reverse complement strand
GCTTATTTATGAACGTAAGAGTTTTGTGATCGAAAATGTTTCCGATGTTAGTGAAACGGTAAAAAGAGTGGAGCATGAAATAGAGAAAACGAAATTAAGTTGTCGTGTATATACTGAGTACAGGAGTACAGCTTTAGCTGGTTCTTTATGGTCACCAACCGTAATTCTGGGAGTGGCGAGTGCAGTAGCAATAGGTGTTCATAATTTATCTACATGGAACCCCGATTATGAAATCGGTAAGAACTATATTAAACGGAGATTATCGGTAAAATATAAAAAGGCAGAAGTATTGTGATCGGTTACTCCAGTGCCCCTGCCTGTTTGTATTCTGGGGAGGTTGTATTCACATAATTTCAGACAGGCGTTCACGTCCTCACTGAGAAGATATATTTATTTTGTGTAGAGTAAAAGTCTGGCTTCCGTAGTGTGGAGTGTTGAGGCTGCCTTTAGTCCGGTTTTTAAATATTAAAAATATATATTAAAATGATGATACAATAATGGAGATAATTGAAATGAA
>NZ_JBJQKD010000063.1:0-526 GCF_046487065.1 Escherichia sp. WS2035 | reverse complement strand
CAAAGTACGCTTCTTTAAGGTAAGGAGGTGATCCAACCGCAGGTTCCCCTACGGTTACCTTGTTACGACTTCACCCCAGTCATGAATCACAAAGTGGTAAGCGCCCTCCCGAAGGTTAAGCTACCTACTTCTTTTGCAACCCACTCCCATGGTGTGACGGGCGGTGTGTACAAGGCCCGGGAACGTATTCACCGTGGCATTCTGATCCACGATTACTAGCGATTCCGACTTCATGGAGTCGAGTTGCAGACTCCAATCCGGACTACGACGCACTTTATGAGGTCCGCTTGCTCTCGCGAGGTCGCTTCTCTTTGTATGCGCCATTGTAGCACGTGTGTAGCCCTGGTCGTAAGGGCCATGATGACTTGACGTCATCCCCACCTTCCTCCAGTTTATCACTGGCAGTCTCCTTTGAGTTCCCGGCCGGACCGCTGGCAACAAAGGATAAGGGTTGCGCTCGTTGCGGGACTTAACCCAACATTTCACAACACGAGCTGACGACAGCCATGCAGCACCTGTCTCACGG
>NZ_JBJQKD010000062.1:0-530 GCF_046487065.1 Escherichia sp. WS2035 | reverse complement strand
GGCGCACATCGCCGGGCGTGCGCCAGAATCGCTGATTCTGTCTGTGTCATGGGATTACTGCGAAAGTTTGTTAATGGAAAGGAAGCCGCCAAAGTTGCCGACGTTATTGCGAAACTTACAGCCGCTCAGGCATTTGCTGCATTTATCCTTCGTGATATCGGACGTCGGCTGGTCATATTCATCCGCGACAGCCGGACCATGATAACCGCACTCATCACCGCGATAGGTCCAGGTGCAGGTGTTGGCCAGCATGATGCGCCCCGGAAAAACAGCACCATCCGTTTCCGTCGGTGTGGAGAGCACAAAGGAGGCACTGACCGCACTCAGTTCGCTGCACTGCTCGATGCGCCAGCGGCTGATCACCTCCTGCTCCGGATCGGCGTCGCTGTTTCCGTTGACGAAGTTCACCGCATCCAGAAAACGGGCGTAAACCTTACGCCTGACCACCGTTCCGCCGACCAGACTCTGCAGGTCTTCCGCCATCCCGGTGACCATGCCGTGCAGGTTAGAGACCGTCAGTGTCGGACGGG
>NZ_JBJQKD010000061.1:0-606 GCF_046487065.1 Escherichia sp. WS2035 | reverse complement strand
GGTTTAATGCGCCCCGTTGCCCGGATAGCTCAGTCGGTAGAGCAGGGGATTGAAAATCCCCGTGTCCTTGGTTCGATTCCGAGTCCGGGCACCAAATTCATATAAACGGACCTCCACGGAGGTCCGTTTTTCGTTTCAGAACGCCACGATTTAAGCGTTCTGCCTACAAATCAATTCTACCGAACTCAACCAGATTCCCCCCACATCAACCCCATTGTGTGGGTATAATTGCGGGTATACCCCAGTTCGACAGAATTTGTACCCTCTTTAACGCATTCAGAAGGCTGAACTATGGCACTGACTGACGCAAAAATCCGGGCTGCAAAGCCCACTGACAAGGCTTATAAACTCACTGACGGGGCTGGCATGTTCCTGCTGGTACATCCTAATGGTTCCCGTTACTGGCGTCTCCGTTATCGTATTCTGGGTAAGGAGAAGACTCTGGCACTTGGTGTGTATCCAGAAGTTTCTCTCTCCGAAGCTCGTACAAAACGGGATGAGGCCCGAAAACTGATTTCGGAGGGGATTGACCCTTGCGAACAGAAAAGAGCTAAAAAAGTAGTCCCTGATTTACAGCTCTCTTTTGAACATATTGCACGACGCTGG
>NZ_JBJQKD010000060.1:0-608 GCF_046487065.1 Escherichia sp. WS2035 | reverse complement strand
ATCGCAGATTAGCACGTCCTTCATCGCCTCTGACTGCCAGGGCATCCACCGTGTACGCTTAGTCGCTTAACCTCACAACCCGAAGATGTTTCTTGCGATTCATCATCGTGTCGCGAAAATTTGAGAGACTCACGAACAACTTTCGTTGTTCAGTGTTTCAATTTTCAGCTTGATCCAGATTTTTAAAGAGCAAAACTTCGCAGTGAACCTTTGCAGGTACACTCTGAAGTATTTTTATTTAATCACTACAGAGATGGTGGAGCTATGCGGGATCGAACCGCAGACCTCCTGCGTGCAAAGCAGGCGCTCTCCCAGCTGAGCTATAGCCCCATAACATGTAGTTAAAACCTCTTCAAATTTGCGGTGCAAATTTGGTAGGCCTGAGTGGACTTGAACCACCGACCTCACCCTTATCAGGGGTGCGCTCTAACCACCTGAGCTACAAGCCTGTAGAGGTTTTACTGCTCATTTTCATCAGACAATCTGTGTGAGCACTTCAAAGTACGCTTCTTTAAGGTAAGGAGGTGATCCAACCGCAGGTTCCCCTACGGTTACCTTGTTACGACTTCACCCCAGTCATGAATCACAAAGTGGTAAGCGCCCTCCCG
>NZ_JBJQKD010000059.1:0-616 GCF_046487065.1 Escherichia sp. WS2035 | reverse complement strand
TGCAAGGTTACGCAATTCAGTCTTTACTGCCGTTCTTACATTCGATTTGGGTATGAAGGCTTTCATCGTTTTAACACCTTTCTGCAATTCCATTGTTCTGAGAGCTTTCCACCGCTGTTGTACAAGGTACATGGCACAGTTGTGTCATTAACTTCTGTATTTCGTCAGTGAGAACCCGGTGATTACGTAGTTCATCTTTTGTCCAGTGGATTGGTTGCCGTATAAAGGATCTTATCAACAAAGCACAGTTCCTCTATGTCAGCGACGACGTAGTGCTATGGCTCTTTCCCAAACGCCCATTTCTGACTGTTCCTGCAACGCCGGTTAGCTGTCACTATTTTTATGGATTCGATAAAAAATCTTCATCATGTATGATCGATTTTGTCGATCGATTCGATCGAATTTTCTCCTTTTACCCTGCCTTTTGCATGGTTTTAAAATAGGCAAAATTACTTGTCATTCGTGGAAAGTGATGGCGGAGATAACTGAGCTTAAAACGTTTCTCTTGTCTCCGTCACTTGCCATACCAGCCAGGAAAAGAAGATGTCAGCACAAGAAAAAACAGTACAGATTGATTCTTTTGATGCGAAATTTTTAGATATAAATACATTAAGCA
>NZ_JBJQKD010000058.1:0-726 GCF_046487065.1 Escherichia sp. WS2035 | reverse complement strand
AAAAGTCTGGCTTCCGTAGTGTGGAGTGTTGAGGCTGCCTTTAGTCCGGTTTTTAAATATTAAAAATATATATTAAAATGATGATACAATAATGGAGATAATTGAAATGAAAAAGGTTTTTGCTGTTTCAGTGGTGGCCACAGCCTGTGTATTTGCAGCAAATGCAGGTGCTGAGGAAGGTAAAAGCGGTTTTTATCTGACCGGTAAAGCCGGTACCTCTGTGGTGTCACTTTCAGACCAGCATTTCCTGTCAGGAGATGAGGAAGAAACGTCAAAGTATAAAGGCGGCGATGACCATGATACGGTATTCAGTGGTGGTATCGCGGCTGGTTATGATTTTTATCCGCAGTTCAGTATTCCGGTTCGAACAGAACTGGAGTTTTACGCTCGTGGAAAAGCTGATTCGAAGTATAACGTAGATAAAGACAGCTGGTCAGGTGGTTACTGGCGTGATGACCTGAAGAATGAGGTGTCAGTCAACACACTAATGCTGAATGCGTACTATGACTTCCGGAATGACAGCGCATTCACACCATGGGTATCCGCAGGGATTGGCTACGCCAGAATTCACCAGAAAACAACCGGTATCAGTACCTGGGATTATGAGTACGGAAGCAGTGGTCGCGAATCGTTGTCACGTTCAGGCTCTGCTGACAACTTCGCATGGAGCCTTGGCGCGGGTGTCCGCTATGACGTAACCCCGGATATCGCTCTGGACCTCAGCTA
>NZ_JBJQKD010000057.1:0-740 GCF_046487065.1 Escherichia sp. WS2035 | reverse complement strand
GGCGCGATCCTGGTAGTTGCTGCGACTGACGGCCCGATGCCGCAGACTCGTGAGCACATCCTGCTGGGTCGTCAGGTAGGCGTTCCGTACATCATCGTGTTCCTGAACAAATGCGACATGGTTGATGACGAAGAGCTGCTGGAACTGGTTGAAATGGAAGTTCGTGAACTTCTGTCTCAGTACGACTTCCCGGGCGACGACACTCCGATCGTTCGTGGTTCTGCTCTGAAAGCGCTGGAAGGCGACGCAGAGTGGGAAGCGAAAATCCTGGAACTGGCTGGCTTCCTGGATTCTTACATTCCGGAACCAGAGCGTGCGATTGACAAGCCGTTCCTGCTGCCGATCGAAGACGTATTCTCCATCTCCGGTCGTGGTACCGTTGTTACCGGTCGTGTAGAACGCGGTATCATCAAAGTTGGTGAAGAAGTTGAAATCGTTGGTATCAAAGAGACTCAGAAGTCTACCTGTACTGGCGTTGAAATGTTCCGCAAACTGCTGGACGAAGGCCGTGCTGGTGAGAACGTAGGTGTTCTGCTGCGTGGTATCAAACGTGAAGAAATCGAACGTGGTCAGGTACTGGCTAAGCCGGGCACCATCAAGCCGCACACCAAGTTCGAATCTGAAGTGTACATTCTGTCCAAAGATGAAGGCGGTCGTCATACTCCGTTCTTCAAAGGCTACCGTCCGCAGTTCTACTTCCGTACTACTGACGTGACTGGTACCATCGAACTGCCGGAAGG
>NZ_JBJQKD010000056.1:0-782 GCF_046487065.1 Escherichia sp. WS2035 | reverse complement strand
GGCACTGTTGCAAATAGTCGGTGGTGATAAACTTATCATCCCCTTTTGCTGATGGAGCTGCACATGAACCCATTCAAAGGCCGGCATTTTCAGCGTGACATCATTCTGTGGGCCGTACGCTGGTACTGCAAATACGGCATCAGTTACCGTGAGCTGCAGGAGATGCTGGCTGAACGCGGAGTGAATGTCGATCACTCCACGATTTACCGCTGGGTTCAGCGTTATGCGCCTGAAATGGAAAAACGGCTGCGCTGGTACTGGCGTAACCCTTCCGATCTTTGCCCGTGGCACATGGATGAAACCTACGTGAAGGTCAATGGCCGCTGGGCGTATCTGTACCGGGCCGTCGACAGCCGGGGCCGCACTGTCGATTTTTATCTCTCCTCCCGTCGTAACAGCAAAGCTGCATACCGGTTTCTGGGTAAAATCCTCAACAACGTGAAGAAGTGGCAGATCCCGCGATTCATCAACACGGATAAAGCGCCCGCCTATGGTCGCGCGCTTGCTCTGCTCAAACGCGAAGGCCGGTGCCCGTCTGACGTTGAACACCGACAGATTAAGTACCGGAACAACGTGATTGAATGCGATCATGGCAAACTGAAACGGATAATCGGCGCCACGCTGGGATTTAAATCCATGAAGACGGCTTACGCCACCATCAAAGGTATTGAGGTGATGCGTGCACTACGCAAAGGCCAGGCCTCAGCATTTTATTATGGTGATCCCCTGGGCGAAATGCGCCTGGTAAGCAGAGTTTTTGAAATGTAAGGCCTTTGAATAAG
>NZ_JBJQKD010000055.1:0-799 GCF_046487065.1 Escherichia sp. WS2035 | reverse complement strand
GGAATACCAATATATCCGGCGTCACGGTGGTGTTCCGGGCCGGTGAGCAGGAGCAGTCACCGCCGGAGGGATTTGAATCCTCCGGCTCCGAGACGGTGCTGGGTACGGAAGTGAAATATGACACGCCGATCACCCGGACCATCACGTCGGCAAACATCGACCGTCTGCGCTTTACCTTCGGTGTACAGGCACTGGTGGAAACCACCTCAAAGGGAGACAGGAATCCGTCGGAAGTTCGCCTGCTGGTTCAGATACAGCGTAACGGTGGCTGGGTGACGGAAAAAGACATCACCATTAAGGGCAAAACCACCTCGCAGTATCTGGCCTCGGTGGTGGTGGATAACCTGCCGCCGCGCCCGTTTAATATCCGGATGCGCAGGATGACGCCGGACAGCACCACAGACCAGCTGCTGAACAAAACGCTCTGGTCGTCATACACCGAAATCATCGATGTGAAACAGTGCTACCCGAACACGGCACTGGTTGGCGTGCAGGTGGACTCGGAGCAGTTCGGCAGCCAGCAGGTGAGCCGTAATTATCATCTTCGCGGGCGCATTCTGCAGGTGCCGTCGAACTATAACCCGCAGACGCGGCAATACAGCGGTATCTGGGACGGAACGTTAAAACCGGCATACAGCAACAACATGGCCTGGTGTCTGTGGGATATGCTGACCCATCCGCGCTACGGCATGGGGAAACGTCTTGGTGCGGCGGATGTGGATAAATGGGCGCTGTATGTCATCGGCCAGTACTGCGACCAGTCGGTGCCGGACGGCTTTGGCGGCACGGAGCCGCGCAT
>NZ_JBJQKD010000053.1:0-909 GCF_046487065.1 Escherichia sp. WS2035 | reverse complement strand
TGTGTTATCCTTTTCAAAAGAAATATTCAGAAGATAACCCCTGGCTGACAACCAGGGGAAGGGGACATTAACAGTGTTATTATTGGTGGATAAATTATTACTTGTGTGCAGGATACACTAATGCAATATCTACTGATACTGTATGCCAGTATGTTTCATGCCTGCCGCTGAAAACGGCAATATCCAGGGCCAGACATATTCACCATTCATATTTCTGCATTTCTGTACAATTTTCTCAGAAAGCGTCTCATCAATTCTTTCACGCAACTTCTCCTGCTGTCTTAAAATACTTTCGCATATTTCGAAATCATCTTCCTGCATCAGCATTTCGGCGCATTTAATGATTTCTGCCCGTTCATGCAGCACAGAGGAATGATTATAGAGCCAGTTTACAAACAGCAATGCTTCCGGATATTGCCCCCATAACGGGTGGTATGTGGCATAATAATCTTCGGCAGTATCCGGACCGCCTGAAAAGTTATGCCATACAGCAAGTGGAAATGGATGCAGATTTCCGCACAGTATTTCTGCGATGTAAGTATTTGCCGCAAAGCCGCGACGAAATGCAGTTGCAGCTTTTACCAGTTCCCCATTAAGAAAATGCAGAAGGCCGAGTTCATACCAGTAAGGTGAAAATTCATCTGCATGTTCCTGCAGTATATGGCGTGCCTGTTCATGAGCGCCAGTGCGTAACAGTTCCGGTCCCAGTAGCCAGCGTGCACCATGATTATCTTCGGGATTGTAATCCAGTATTTTTTCAATGAGCATGATGGCATCCTGATGACGCCGTAAATGTGCATTTGCCAGGATTGCCGCATAGAGGGCACGAAGAAAAGGTCGGTTGTCAGGATGTATCCAGATGATTCTGCCACTGAAACCTTCAGGGATAAGACGATTGCCAACTGCCAG
>NZ_JBJQKD010000052.1:0-957 GCF_046487065.1 Escherichia sp. WS2035 | reverse complement strand
ATACCCGTCCCGCGAACAGGTGATGCAGTACGGTGAGGACGACCTGACGTTTGTCTCACGCCTGCTGTCGGAAGTGGGTATCTGGTTCCGCTTTGCCACCGACGCCCGGCTGAAAATCGAAGTTGTCGAGTTTTATGACGACCAGAGCGGCTACGAGCGCGGGCTGACACTGCCGCTTCGCCATCCTTCAGGGCTGTTTGATGGTGAAACGGAAGCGGTATGGGGGCTGAATACCGCGTACAGCGTGGTGGAAAAAAGCGTCACCACTCGGGACTACAACTACCGCACCGCCACAGCAGAGATGATGACAGAGCAGCATGACGCCACCGGGGGCGATAACACCACCTACGGCGAAGCCTACCACTATGCCGACAACTTCCTGCAAAAAGGCGATAAAGAGGCAGCGGAAAGCGGCGCGTTTTATGCCCGTATCCGCCACGAACGCTACCTGAATGAACAGGCCATTCTCAAAGGCCAGAGCACCAGTTCACTGCTGATGCCGGGGCTGGAAATCAGGGTTCAGGGCGACGACGCGCCAGCAGTGTTCCGCAAGGGCGTACTGATTACCGGCGTGACGGCCAGCGCGGCGCGTGACCGCAGCTATGAGCTGACGTTTACCGCCATCCCGTACTCAGAGCGCTACGGCTACCGCCCGGCGCTTATCCCCCGCCCGGTAATGGCCGGCACACTCCCGGCGCGGGTCACCAGCACGGTGAAAAACGATATCTATGCCCATATCGACAAGGACGGGCGCTACCGGGTCAACCTCGACTTTGACCGCGATACGTGGAAACCGGGTTATGAAAGCCTGTGGGTGCGCCAGTCGCGCCCGTATGCAGGTGACACGTATGGCCTGCATCTGCCGCTGCTGGCGGGAACGGAAGTCAGCATCGCCTTTGAGGAAGGCAACCCGGACCGACCTTATATCGCCGGGGTAAAACACGACTCGGCACACAC
>NZ_JBJQKD010000051.1:0-1070 GCF_046487065.1 Escherichia sp. WS2035 | reverse complement strand
GCTGAATTTACAATCCAAGTGCAACAAAAAAAGAAGTACTCATCAACTAGAATATAATTTTGTTTCCACACAAAAACCATTTCCAAATGATGAGTACTTCCTACCGACATCTTACAATAAACGAGCGAGAAAAGATAATGATTTTACTCGCACAGGGCAAAAAACAAGCAGAAATTGCCAAAGCACTGGGACGTAGCTCCAGCACCATTTCTCGCGAGCTGAAACGACACGCTCTAGAAAGCTACAGTGCAACGAACGCACAAAACAGCTATTTGAAGCATCGTCAAAATAGCAAAGCACAGCGCAAATTAGAGCAGCCTGAATATTTCAATTTGGTGCAAGAAAAGTTTCTGACAGAAAACTGGTCGCCCGAACAAATCAGCGCACGATTAAAATTGGAAAAATCTGAATTATCCATTAGTTATTCAACCATTTATCGTGGTATTTATTCAGGGTTGTTTGATATAGGCGAACGCAAAGCCAGTCGCAAACTGCGCCACAAAGGCAAAACACGGCATACAAAAAATCATCATGAAAAACGTGGCAAAATTCAGATATCCAACCATTTGAACGACCGTCCCATTTCGGCGCAAAATCGCAGTCGCTTTGGACATTGGGAAGCCGATACCGTACTGGGTAAAGCGGGTGGAGCTTGTTTGCTGACGCTGACGGAACGCAAAAGTCGTTTTGAGTTGGTGAAGAAAATTCCTGCCAAAAAAGCCGAAGCAGTCCAAAAAGCCATGATTGAATTGCTGGATTCACATATATTGCGGTCAATTACGCCAGACCGTGGTAAAGAATTTGCCCAACATCGTTTGGTAACAGAAGCACTGGGTGTAGAATTTTACTTCCCCGAGCCGCATCAACCGTGGACACGGGGAACGAATGAAAATACAAATGGGTTACTTCGTGAATACTTTCCGAAGCACCAAGACATCAATCAGTGGAGCGAAGTTGATATTCAACAGGTGATCAATAAACTGAATTTACGACCACGTAAATGTTTAGGTTGGAAAACACCTTATGAAGTTTACTTCAAAAAATCGTTGCACTTGGTTTGACAATTCAAG
>NZ_JBJQKD010000050.1:0-1070 GCF_046487065.1 Escherichia sp. WS2035 | reverse complement strand
CCCTTATTTAACATCCGCTTCACCAGCTCCTCTGTAGGCCTGCAGGCCGTTTCCCACGCCACGATTTCCCCGTTAAACAAATCAAGTATCGGGGACAGGTACAGTTTTTGTCCGCCAGCCCTGAATTCGGTGATATCTGTCACCCATTTCTCACAGGGAGCTTCCGCTTTGAACTGTCGCTGAAGGATATTTTCTGCAGCGAGTCCCATATTTCCCCGGTAAGACCGGTATTTCTTCAGGCGCACAGGAGACTTCAGGCCGAGCTGTTGCATCAGTTTTCGCACCGTTTTGCCACTGAACTTAAGACCTCTTTTCTGAAGCTCACAATGGATCCGCCGGTACCCATAACATCCCCGGTGTTCATGGAAGATGGAGGCTATGAGCTGTTTCACATCAGCATACTTGTCCTTAGCCTTCTGCAGTGACAGCTGGTAGTACAGCGTGCTTCTGGCCAGCCCTGCGGCCTTTAACAGGTCAGACTGGCAGTGTCCGTACCTCAGGCTCTGGATGACTTTCGTTTTTTCTCCAGCTCCTGGCGCTTTTTTTCCAGAAGATGCTCCTGCATGGCTTTCAGATATGCATTTTCTGCGCGAAGATAACGCAGCTCATTCTTCATCTCTTCCGGCGTCATGTTTGCCTCGTTTTCATGGGTATCATCAGAACGGGTCATGCTTTTCTCCTTCCTGCGCCTGATAAAGGCCTCATTACCAGATTTGCGGTAGCCTTTTATCCAGTTTTTAACCGTGTTGTGGCTGGGAATGTTAAACCGGGCTGCTACCCGGGGTAGAGACTCAGAATGCCCGAGAGCATAAAGAACCACGCAAAGTTTATCTTCAGGAGAATAGCTACGCTTGTGTCTGCAATCCAGTGCCCGAGGACCGTGAAGAAGAAAAAGATTAATCCAGTGTGAGAGGCTGGTGTGAGAAAGTTGAAAGAGTTTTGCCGTAGAAATGATGCCTGCATGACCAGCCAGGTAATGATTTACAGCGGCAAGTTTTACTTCAAATGAATGTTTCATAAACTGCACCTTCAGATGTCAGATTATGTCCAACATTTGGGGTGCAGTTCAA
>NZ_JBJQKD010000049.1:0-1264 GCF_046487065.1 Escherichia sp. WS2035 | reverse complement strand
GCTGGTCCACAGCCACCCCGGTGGTCTGCCCTGGCTGAGTGAGGCTGACAGGCGGCTGCAGGTGCAGAGCGATTTGCCTTGGTGGCTGGTCTGCCGGGGTGAGATTCATAAATTCCGCTGTGTGCCGCATCTTACCGGGCGGCGCTTTGAGCACGGGGCGACGGACTGTTACACGCTGTTCCGGGATGCTTATCATCTGGCGGGGATTGAGATGCCGGATTTTCATCGCGGGGATGACTGGTGGCGTAACGGCCAGAATCTCTATCTTGACAATATGGAGGCGACTGGTTTTTACCGTGCCGCACTGACAGAGGCGCAGCCGGGCGATGTGCTGCTGTGCTGCTTTGGTTCATCGGTGCCGAATCATGCCGCCATTTACTGCGGCGACGGCGAGCTGCTGCACCATATTCCTGAACAACTGAGCAAACGAGAGAGGTATACCGACAAATGGCAGCGACGCACACACTCCCTCTGGCGTCACCGGGCATGGCACGCATCTGCCTTTACGGGGATTTGCAACGATTTGGCCACCGCATCGACCTTCGTGTGAAAACGGGAGCCGAAGCTATCCGGGCGCTGGCCACGCAGCTCCCGGCGTTTCGTCAGAAACTGAATGAGGGCTGGTATCAGGTGCGCATTGCCGGGCGTGATGCAGGCGAAAACGAATTATCTTCCCGTCTTAATGAGCCGCTGGCAAATGGTGCCGTGATCCACATCGTACCGCGTCTGGCGGGTGCCAAAAGTGGCGGTGTTTTTCAGGCAGTGCTGGGGGCTGCGCTGATTGCGGTGGCATGGTGGAACCCTGTGGGCTGGCTGGGTGCCGCGGCTGTATCGGGTATGTATGCGGCAGGGGCCAGTATGATCCTGGGCGGTGTGGCGCAGATGCTGGCACCGAAAGCCAGAACTCCCCGCACACAGACAACGGATAACGGCAAACAGAACACGTATTTCTCCTCACTGGATAACATGGTTGCCCAGGGGAATGTTCTGCCCGTTCTGTACGGTGAAATGCGCGTGGGGTCACGCGTGGTATCTCAGGAGATCAGCACGGCAGACGAAGGGGATGGTGGTCAGGTTGTGGTGATTGGTCGATGATGCAAAATATTTTATGTGAAACCGCCTCCGGGCGGTTTTGTCGTTTATGGAGCGTGAGGAATGGGTAAAGGCAGCAGTAAGGGGCATACCCCGCGCGAAGCGAAGGACAACCTGAAGTCCACGCAGCTGCTGAGTGTGATCGATGCCATCAGCGAAGGGCCGGTTGAAG
>NZ_JBJQKD010000048.1:0-1324 GCF_046487065.1 Escherichia sp. WS2035 | reverse complement strand
ATGACCATCATGATGAACAGGATTAGCACTGTCGCTGACCGACAGACCATGGTCAGAAAAGTAAAGCATGGCAAAATGACGGGAATGCCGGCGAAGGATACCATCAAGCTGCCCGAGAAAGTTATCCAGTTTACTGATGCTGGCGAGGTAACAGGCAATCTTCCGGGGGAACTGCTCCTGGTAATTATTCGGCCAGGAGTGAAGCCGGTCACACGGGTTCGGATGAGACCCCATCATGTGCAGGAATATCACCTTCGGAGAGGATTTATCCGCCAGCGCACGTTCTGTTTCCTGTAACAACAACATGTCATCCGTTTTACGGGAAGCGAAGCTGCCTTTCTTGAGGAAAACGGTATGCTCCGCATCAGAAGCAATAACAGAGATGCGTGTGTCATGCTCTCCCAGTTTTCCCTGATTGGATATCCACCATGTGCTGTATCCTGCTTTTGCTGCCAGCGCCACCACGTTGTTGCCGGAATCAGGGTTCTGCTCATAGTCATAAATCAGTGTCCGGCTCAGGGAAGGCACAGTACTGGCTGCTGCCGATGTATAGCCGTCAATAAATAAACCGGGAGCAGTATTCAGCCACGGTGTGGTTGGCACGGGATAGCCATATACCGACATATAATCCCTGCGCACACTCTCACCAGTGACGATAACAATCGTGTCATACAACGGTACACCCGGCAGGATTTTCCAGTTGTCAGCCCCGTGCTGATTCAGTTGTTTATAACGCTGCATTTCACGCAATGTGTCAGTTGTCCCCACAACAGTTCCTTTAACCATCCGCAACGGCCAGCTGTTTACTGAGCATAATACGAACAGCAGCAGTGCCAGCCAGTTACGGTGACCACGGCGGTGTGTTCGCCAGAAAATCACCATGAATACCTGAATCGCGGCACTGACCAGAAAATGATAAACAGGAATCATCCCGGTAAACTCCGCTGCCTCATCAGTTGTGGTCTGCAGCAACGCGACAATAAAACTGTTGTTGATTTTACCGTACGTCATACCGGCAGGCGCATACAGTGCACAACAGAACAGAAATAACAGCGCTGTAATGGATGTGAGGGTATTTCTGTGTGCAAGGAGCAGAAGAAGGAACAGCAGCAACACATTCCCGGTGGCATTCTTCTCAGTGTATCCGCATGCAATTGTGGTTATTGCAGAAACGACAAAAAAGAATAAAAACAATAAAATCCGGGGGGTGTTACCCGGACAAAACAGTTTTCTGATATTCATCGGAGTATATCGACAACATTATTATGAAGAGAACAGGATAATAAAAATCAGAAATTATCTGTAAAACAGATAAAAGACAACC
>NZ_JBJQKD010000047.1:0-1402 GCF_046487065.1 Escherichia sp. WS2035 | reverse complement strand
GGGGAGCCCGCAGAATTCGGAAAAAATCGTACGCTAAGGTTTTCCGGGCATCCGTAAGGGCCGAAACTTCCCGTCTTCCAGTCTGCGGCTCTGCCGCCAGACGTAATCGCCGGTTAGGTTGATGTGCTCCCAGCCCAGCGGCGACAGGAATTGCAGCAGCTCGCCGTCCACCGGCTTGCCGGCCTCGACCAACCCCTGGGTGGCGCGTTCCAGGTACACCGTGTTCCACAGCACGATAGCCGCCGTCACCAGGTTGAGGCCGCTGGCCCGGTAGCGCTGCTGCTCGAAGCTCCGATCCCTGATTTCCCCAAGGCGGTTGAAGAACACCGCCCTGGCCAGCGAGTTGCGCGCCTCACCTTTGTTCAGGCCGGCATGCACGCGGCGGCGCAGTTCAACACTTTGCAGCCAGTCCAGGATGAACAGCGTGCGCTCGATCCGGCCCAGCTCGCGCAGGGCCACGGCCAGTCCGTTCTGGCGCGGGTAGCTGCCGAGCTTGCGCAGCATCAGCGAGGCGGTGACGGTGCCCTGCTTGATCGAGCTGGCCAGGCGCAGGATGTCGTCCCAGTGGGCACGCACGTGCTTGATGTTCAGGGTGCCGCCGATCAGCGGGCGCAACGTCGGGTAGGCTTGCACGCCCTGCGGCACGTACAGCTTGGTTTCGCCGAGGTCGCGGATGCGCGGCGCGAAGCGGAAGCCTAGCAGGTGCATCAGGGCAAAGACGTGATCGGTGAAGCCGGCCGTGTCGGTGTAGTGCTCCTCGATCCGCAGGTCGGACTCGTGGTACAGCAGGCCGTCGAGCACATAGGTGGAATCGCGGACGCCGACATTCACCACGCGGGTGCTGAACGGCGCGTACTGGTCGGAGATATGGGTATAGAACAGCCGTCCCGGCTCGCTACCGTACTTCGGGTTGACGTGCCCGGTGCTCTCGCCCCGGCCACCCGCGCGGAAGCGCTGGCCATCGGAGGATGAGGTCGTGCCGTCGCCCCAGTGGGCGGCAAAGGCGTGGCGATACTGGTGGTTGACCAGCTCGGCCAAGGCCGCCGAATAGGTTTCGTCGCGGATGTGCCAGGCTTGCAGCCAGGACAGCTTGGCGTAGGTCAGGCCGGGGCTCGACTCGGCCATCTTGGTCAGCCCGAGGTTGATCGCATCACCGAGGATTGCGGACAGCAGCAACGTCCTGTCTTTGGCCTCGGCCCCGTCCTTCAAGTGGGTGAAGTGGCGGCTGAAGCCCGTCCAGTCGTCCACGTCCATCAGCAGTTCGGTGATCTTGATGCGCGGCAGTAACTGGCTGGTTTGGTCGATCAGCGCCTGCGCCCGATCCGGCACCGCCGCATCCAGCGGGGTGATTTTCAGCCCTGACTCGGTGAGGATGGCATCGGGCAGCTCGTTGTCCTTGGCC
>NZ_JBJQKD010000046.1:0-1604 GCF_046487065.1 Escherichia sp. WS2035 | reverse complement strand
GCGGCAGACCGCGCAGAAGCCGCAGCGGAAGTGACTGCAGAGCCCTGTGCGAATATAGTGCCGCCGCTGCCTGATGTGTGGATACCGTTTAACGATTCACTGGATATGATTACGGGTTTTTCGCCATCTTATAAAAAGATAGTTATTGGTGACGATGAAATAACAATGCCAGGCGACAAGATTGTTAAGTTTAAACGTGCTTCAACAGCAACGTATATTAATAAGTCCGGCCAACTCAAGCTTGCTGAAGTTGACGAACCGCGATTTGAGCGCGATGGCTTATTGATTGAAGGACAGAGGACAAATTATCTGAGGAACTCAAATAAACCAGACTCATGGACTGTTCATTCCGCACTGAATAAAACATTTGGCACTGATAAACAGGGGTTCAATTATGCCACGGTGACACCCACGGAAAGTATAGTGGGAACAACAGGTGGCTATACTGTGCATGGTGTGGTTGCAGCAGACAGATTCCCGCTGGCAAGTGGTGAATGTTTCACTTTTTCGTGCCGGGTTAAAGGCGCTAAAGCACGATGCAGGTTAAGAGTTTCAGTTATTATTGGTGGAACAGATACCTTCTCTGCTGACTCTTATCTTGATCTGGATACCCGGATCGCAACAGTAAGCGGTAATACATCCCTTATAACAGCCAAAGCTGAACAACAGGGCGAGTGGACCTACTATGAGGCCACTTATACAGCTAATACGGACATTGATACCGTTAACTGTGCTTTTTATATGACAAATAAAATAAGTAATGAGACATTCTATGATGACTCAACATTAACCATGACGACGCCGCAAATTGAACTGGGCAATACGGCATCGTCATTTATTGTAACTACAATGCCAACAACACGCGCAAGTGATGTAGTTACTATCCCATCGCAGAATAACCTGTCAACACGGCCTTTTACGGTATTGTGCGAAGTAAGCAGGAACTGGAGTACACCGCCCAATGTTGCGCCAAGGATATTTGATGTTGGAGGGCACAGTATTGATGATAATTATTTATCGCTGGGGTTTGTTGCAACAGGAAAGATAAGCGCCAACGTAGGAATGGTTCAGCCACAAATTGCCTCAGATGGAGAAAGGTTCATTGTGGGTGTGAGAGCTAAATCTGATTTATCAGTAAATGCAATATGCAATGGTAATTATACAACAAACCTTAATGGTAAAATATTTGGAGTTACAGCAACATCGTACCGGTTTGGTGGGCAGACCGCAGCAGGAACGCGTCATTTGTTTGGACACATCAGAAATTTCAGAGTCTGGTTTAAAGAATTAAATGACAGGCAAATCAAGGAGGCAGTATGAAAGATTTAACTTTGAAATTTCCTGGTAACAGAGAGTTTAAATCCTTCCTGTCATCTCTTGACTGGGAGGAGGATGAAGACCTCCAGAATAAACTGTTAGTCGATGAAATTGGTTTCACCTACACAGAAACAGGGGTAACAGAAGAGGGAGAACCTGTCTGTGTCCGGAATGACGGTTATTTTGTCAACATTCGCATTCTTGATGACTTGTTTGATGTTTCTGTATTCTCTGATTATGTCGTGGAGCTGGAAACACCGCTTCGGGAATGGAGCTGAAAGGAGGAA
>NZ_JBJQKD010000045.1:0-1643 GCF_046487065.1 Escherichia sp. WS2035 | reverse complement strand
GCGGCAGACCGCGCAGAAGCCGCAGCGGAAGTGACTGCAGAGCCCTGTGCGAATATAGTGCCGCCGCTGCCTGATGTGTGGATACCGTTTAACGATTCACTGGATATGATTGCGGGTTTTTCTCCGGGCTATAAAAAAATAGCTATTGGTGACGATGTGGTTCAGGTCGCCAGTGATAAACAGGTTAATTTCAGTCGCGCATCAACGGCAACATATATCAACAAATCTGGCGAACTGAAAACGGCGGAAATTAATGAGCCGCGATTTGAGTGTGATGGCCTGCTTATTGAGGGACAAAGAACGAACTACATGCTCAATTCGGAAAGTCCAGCCAGCTGGGGGAAGTCATCAAACATGGATGTGCCCGAAACCGGGACGGATAGTTTTGGTTTTACTTATGGAAAGTTTGTCTGCAACGATTCTCTGGTTGGGCAAACTTCGGCTATTAATATGGCATCAATTGCTGCAACAAAGTCAGTTGATGTCTCAGGCGATAACAAGTACGTGACAACCTCATGCCGTTTTAAAACAGAACGACAGGTAAGGTTACGTATACGGTTTGATAAGTATGATGGTAGTGCAACAACTTTTCTTGGCGATGCGTACATTGATACGCAAACGCTTGAAATTAGTATGACAGGTGGTGCTGCCGGCAGAATTACGGCACGAGTCAGGAAGGATAAGACCACGGGCTGGATTTTTGCAGAGGCAACGATTCAGGCAATTGATGGTGAGTTAAAAATAGGCTCTCAGATACAGTATTCTCCTGGGCAGGGTGGGGCAACAGTATCTGGTGACTATATTTATCTTGCCACCCCACAAGTAGAGAATGGGCCGTGTGTATCATCATTTATTATTTCAGGAGGCAGCGCAACGACAAGAGCCAGTGATTTGGTTAGTATCCCCACCAGAAATAATCTTTATAAGTTACCATTTACTTTTTTACTTGAGATTCATAAAAACTGGGATATTGCACCAAACGCCGCACCCCGCGTGTGGGATATAGCAGCAGCCAATACCGGGCAATCAGCAATTGCAGCAATCAACAGAGGTAGTGGTAAGTTATATATGAGTCTGTCAAACCCTTCAGGCTCGTATGTTAATAGCGCAGCGACAGATGTATTTGCAGAGAAAACCACATTTGGATGTATTGCAAAAGCTGATGGTCACTTTCATGTGGTGACAAATGGTAAAGCGGTTAATGAAGTTTATTGTGAATATAATGGCGTGACCGCTGATAAAAATATCCGATTTGGAGGGCAGACGAATACTGGAGAACGACATCTGTTTGGCCATATTCGCAATTTCCGCATATGGCATAAAGAATTAAATGACAGGCAATTAAAAGAGGTCGTATGAAAGATTTAACTTTGAAGTTTCATGACAAACTGCAGTTTAAGGCCTTCCTGTCATCTCTTGGCTGGGCGGAAGATGAAGACCTCCAGAATAAACTGTTAGTTGATGAAATTGGTTTCACCTACACAGAAACAGGGGTAACAGAAGAGGGAGAACCTGTCTGTATCCGGAATGATGGTTATTTTGTCAACATTCGCATTCTTGATGACTTGTTTGATGTTTCTGTATTCTCTGATTATGTCGTGGAGCTGGAAACACCGCTTCGGGAATGGAGCTGAAAGGAGGAA
>NZ_JBJQKD010000044.1:0-1692 GCF_046487065.1 Escherichia sp. WS2035 | reverse complement strand
GATGAGGCCCGAAAACTGATTTCGGAGGGGATTGACCCTTGCGAACAGAAAAGAGCTAAAAAAGTAGTCCCTGATTTACAGCTCTCTTTTGAACATATTGCACGACGCTGGCATGCCAGTAATAAACAATGGGCACAATCACACAGCGATAAAGTACTCAAAAGCCTCGAAACACACGTTTTCCCCTTTATCGGCAACCGGGATATCACAACACTCAATACCCCGGATCTGCTTATCCCTGTTCGTGCTGCAGAAGCTAAACAAATTTATGAAATCGCCAGTCGTCTGCAGCAAAGAATATCTGCCGTAATGCGTTATGCCGTACAGTCTGGCATCATCAGATATAATCCTGCTCTGGATATGGCTGGCGCATTGACTACGGTAAAACGCCAGCATCGCCCCGCTCTTGATCTTTCACGTCTGCCTGAACTTCTGTCGCGTATTAACAGTTATAAAGGTCAGCCTGTCACCCGGCTTGCCGTTATGCTGAATTTACTGGTTTTTATTCGTTCCAGTGAACTCAGATACGCCCGCTGGTCTGAAATTGATATTGACAATGCCATGTGGACTATTCCAGCCGAACGCAAACCTCTGCCAGGGGTAAAATTCTCACACCGGGGCTCCAAGATGCGAACACCACATCTTGTGCCACTCAGCAAACAGGCTGTAGCCATACTGACAGAACTTCAGACATGGGCTGGTGAAAATGGTCTGATCTTTACGGGAGCACATGACCCGCGTAAACCAATCAGTGAAAATACCGTAAATAAGGCCCTCAGAGTGATGGGGTATGACACAACCAAGGAAGTCTGTGGCCATGGATTCCGGGCGATGGCGTGCAGTGCATTGATTGAATCCGGCTTATGGTCAAGAGATGCGGTTGAACGTCAGATGAGTCATCAGGAGCGCAACGGAGTACGTGCCGCGTATATTCATAAAGCAGAACATCTGGAAGAACGTCGGCTTATGCTGCAATGGTGGGCAGATTTTCTGGATGCAAACAGGGAGGAGTGTATCAGTCCGTTTGAATATGCAAAAGTTAACAATCCACTGAAAAGGTGACTGAACGCCATTTACACACATGCTCTTCCTCTTAAGGGGAAGAGCACCCGCCTCAATCAATTTCTTTTTTATGCCGGCGGAACCATCAGCCAGGCTGAGGT
This sequence comes from Escherichia sp. WS2035, assembly GCF_046487065.1. NCBI lineage: Bacteria > Pseudomonadati > Pseudomonadota > Gammaproteobacteria > Enterobacterales > Enterobacteriaceae > Escherichia > Escherichia sp. WS2035. The sequence continues at coordinate 529 of NZ_JBJQKD010000044.1, read as the reverse complement.
TCTCATTCAATAACTCAACGTCTTACCACAGAACAGAATTCACTGTATTATCATGGGCAACGTTAATCCCGGACAATAAAAGGACACCGATGCCAGGCATCACAATTTTTATAGCCTGCAGATTATGGTCCATCCTTTTTTACAGGTTCAGAATATGACTGGCAAATTACGCTTTGAAGTGAACGATAACCAGGGCTGTTTCATATTTTCGGAAACCTGGTTTGGCTCGTTGCTGGATGAGTTTGAAGAACTGATTGATGCATACGATGCGGATGAAATCAGCGAAACAAGTTACATCAACAAACTCAGGCGCCTTGCCCGACAGGAGAATGACTTTATTGATGTACACGCTCACTTGGCATACGTATTTCTGGAGCAGAATGCCCCGCGTAAGGCGCTGAATGCTGCCCTTAAAGGGCTGGCAGTTGGCAATCGTCTTATCCCTGAAGGTTTCAGTGGCAGAATCATCTGGATACATCCTGACAACCGACCTTTTCTTCGTGCCCTCTATGCGGCAATCCTGGCAAAT
>NZ_JBJQKD010000043.1:0-1926 GCF_046487065.1 Escherichia sp. WS2035 | reverse complement strand
GGTTGTCTTTTATCTGTTTTACAGATAATTTCTGATTTTTATTATCCTGTTCTCTTCATAATAATGTTGTCGATATACTCCGATGAATATCAGAAAACTGTTTTGTCCGGGCAACACCCCCCGGATTTTATTGTTTTTATTCTTTTTTGTTGTTTCTGCAATAACCACAATTGCATGCGGATACACTGAGAAGAATGCAACAGGAAATGTGCTGCTTCTGTTTCTCCTTCTGCTCCTTGCACACAGAAATACCCTCACATCCATTACAGCGCTGTTATTTCTGTTCTGTTGTGCACTGTATGCGTCTGCCGGTATGACGTACGGTAAAATCAACAACAGTTTTATTGTCGCGTTGTTGCAGACCACAACTGATGAGGCAGCGGAGTTTACCGGGATGATTCCTGTTTATCATTTTCTGGTCAGTGCCGCGATTCTGGTATTCATGGTGATTTTCTGGCGAACACACCACCGCGGTCACCGTAACTGGCTGGCACTGCTGCTGTTCGTATTATGCTCAGTAAACAGCTGGCCGTTGCGGATGGTTAAAGGAATTGTTGTGGGGACAACTGACACATTGCGTGAAATGCAGCGTTATAAACAACTGAATCAGCACGGGGCTGACAACTGGAAAATCCTGCCGGGTGTACCGTTGTATGACACGATTGTTATCGTCACTGGTGAGAGTGTGCGCAGGGATTATATGTCGGTATATGGCTATCCTGTGCCAACCACACCGTGGCTGAATACGGCTCCCGGTTTATTTATTGACGGTTATACATCGGCAGCAGCCAGTACTGTGCCTTCCCTGAGCCGGACACTGATTTATGACTATGAGCAGAACCCTGATTCCGGCAACAACGTGGTGGCGCTGGCAGCAAAAGCAGGATACAGCACATGGTGGATATCCAATCAGGGAAAACTGGGGGAGCATGATACACGCATCTCTGTTATTGCTTCTGATGCGGAGCATACCGTTTTCCTCAAGAAAGGCAGCTTTGCTTCCCGTAAAACGGATGACATGTTGTTGTTACAGGAAACAGAACGTGCACTGGCGGATAAATCCTCTCCGAAGGTGATTTTCCTGCACATGATGGGGTCTCATCCAAACCCGTGTGACCGGCTTCACTCCTGGCCGAATCATTACCTGGAGCAGTATCCCCGAAAGGTTGCCTGTTACCTCGCCAGCATCAGTAAACTGGATAACTTTCTCGGTCAGCTTGATGGTATCCTTCGCCGGCATTCCCGTCATTTTGCCATGCTTTACTTTTCTGACCATGGTCTGTCGGTCAGCGACAGTGCTAATCCTGTTCATCATGATGGTCATGTGCAGGGAGGCTACAGCGTTCCCCTGATTATTACCGCCAGTGACATCACGTCTCATCAGTCCGTCAGCAGAAAAATCAGTGCCCGTCATTTCGCAGGTATTTTTCAGTGGCTGACCGGCATTCGTACTGAAAATATACCGCCATTCAATCCGCTGACAGACGAAGATAATGAACCCGTTATGGTTTTTAACGGAGAGAGGAATGTACCGGCAGACAGTCTGAAACCGCAGCCTCTGATTCTTCCGGTCAAGGGAAAATAAGCGTAATGTTCATCACCAGATTATGTACGATGAGTTTTCCACTGTTTATAGCAATTATCTTGCTAATAACCAGACAGGAGTAACCAGACCAACCGAAAACACCGGGGAGGTGATTACCCGCTGGCAGAGGAAATCCGGTTTTTTTTGATGTCAGCCATAACGTGTTTGACAATAAAACATTATGAAAGGGTGTTAATGAGTCCATGGGATAATTCATAAAAATAATTTATTGTGTTATCCTTTTCAAAAGAAATATTCAGAAGATAACCCCTGGCTGACAACCAGGGGAAGGGGACATTAACAGTGTTATTATTGGTGGATAAATTATTACTTGTGTGCAG
>NZ_JBJQKD010000042.1:0-2146 GCF_046487065.1 Escherichia sp. WS2035 | reverse complement strand
TGGTCAGCCAGGCATTACAGGTGATGCGCGGCTCCGTGCCGCCAAAGCCGTCCGGCACCGACTGGTCGCAGTACTGGCCGATGACATACAGCGCCCATTTATCCACATCCGACGCACCAAGACGTTTTCCCATGCCGTAGCGCGGATGGGTCAGCATATCCCACAGACACCAGGCCATGTTGTTGCTGTATGCTGGCTTAAACGTTCCGTCCCAGATACCGCTGTATTGTCGCGTCTGCGGGTTATAGTTCGACGGCACCTGCAGAATGCGCCCGCGAAGATGATAATTACGACTCACCTGCTGGCTGCCGAACTGTTCCGAGTCCACCTGCACGCCAACCAGTGCCGTGTTCGGGTAGCACTGTTTCACATCGATGATTTCGGTGTATGACGACCAGAGCGTTTTGTTCTGCAGCTGGTCTGTGGTGCTGTCCGGTGTCATCCTGCGCATCCGGATATTAAACGGGCGCGGCGGCAGGTTACCCACCACCACCGATGCCAGATACTGTGAGGTGGTTTTGCCTTTAATGGTGATGTCTTTTTCCGTCACCCAGCCACCGTTACGCTGTATCTGAACCAGCAGGCGGACTTCCGACGGATTCCGGTCCCCCTTTGAGGTGGTTTCCACCAGTGCCTGCACACCGAAGGTAAAGCGCAGACGGTCGATGTTTGCAGACGTGATGGTCCGGGTAATCGGCGTGTCGTACTTCACTTCCGTACCCAGCACCGTCTCGGAGCCGGAGGATTCAAATCCCTCCGGCGGTGTCTGCTCCTGCTCACCTGCCCGGAAAACCACCGTGACACCGGAGATATTGGTATTCCCCTCACTGTCCAGCACTGGCGTACTGTTCAGCAGCACACTTTTTAATCCGTCCACCGGACCTTCAACCGGCCCTTCACTGATGGCGTCTATCACGCTCAGCATCTGCGTGGACTTCAGGTTGTCCTTCGCTTCGCGCGGGGTATGCCCCTTACTGCTGCCTTTACCCATTCCTCACGCTCCAGAAACGACAAAACCGCCCTGAGGCGGTTTCACATAAAACGTTTTTCATCAACGACCAATCACCACAACCTGACCACCGTCCCCCTCGTCTGCCGTGCTGATCTCCTGAGAAGCCACCCGCGACCCCACGCGCATTTCACCGTACAGAACAGGCAGAACATTGCCCTGGGCAACCATGTTATCCAGTGATGAGAAATAGGTGTTCTGCTTACCGTTATCCGTGCTGGTCGCTGTGGGCGTCCGGGCTTTCGGTGCCAGCATCTGAGCCACACCACCCAGGATCATACTGGCCCCTGCCGCATACATGCCCGATACAGCCGCGGCACCCAGCCAGCCCACAGGGTTCCACCATGCCACCGCAATCAGCGCCGCCCCCAGCACCACCTGAAACACACCGCCACTTTTAGCTCCCGCCAGACGCGGCACGATGTGGATCACGGCACCATTTGCCAGCGGCTCATTAAGACGGGCAGATAATTCGGTTTCACCTGCATCACGCCCGGCAATGCGCACCTGATACCAGCCGTCATTCAGTTTCTGACGAAACGCCGGGAGCTGTGTGGACAACGCCCGGATGGCTTCAGCCCCCGTTTTTACACGAAGGTCGATGCGGCGGCCAAATCGTTGTAAATCCCCGTAAAGGCAGATGCGTGCCATGCCCGGTGACGCCAGAGGGAGTGTGTGCGTCGCTGCCATTTGTCGGTATACCTCTCTCGTTTGCTCAGTTGTTCAGGAATATGGTGCAACAGCTCACCGTCGCCGCAGTAAATGGCGGCATGATTCGGCACCGATGAACCAAAACAGCACAGCAGCACATCGCCCGGCTGCGCCGCTGACAACGGCACCTGATACAGCCCTGTGGCCTCCAGATTATCCAGATAGAGATTCTGGCCGTTACACCACCAGTCATCCTCACGATGAAAGTCCGGCATCTCAATCCCCGCCAGATGATAAGCATCCCGGAACAGCGTGTAACAGTCCGTCACCCCGTGCTCAAAGCGCCGCCCGGTAAGATGCGGCACACAGCGGAACTTATGAATCTCACCCCGGCAGACCAGCCACCAAGGCAAATCGCTCTGCACCTGCAGCCGCCTGTCAGCCTCACTCAGCCAGGGCAGACCACCGGGGTGGCTGTGGACCAGC
>NZ_JBJQKD010000041.1:0-3052 GCF_046487065.1 Escherichia sp. WS2035 | reverse complement strand
ACAGAATGATGTCACGCTGAAAATGCCGGCCTTTGAATGGGTTCATGTGCAGCTCCATCAGCAAAAGGGGATGATAAGTTTATCACCACCGACTATTTGCAACAGTGCCAATGATATTGCCAGAGGGCAATCAGATCCCCGAAAAATAGTCCTTCAGTGGGACGAAATGATCCGGACCGCTGGCTCCCTGAAGCTGGGCAAAGTACAGGTTTCAGTGCTGGTCCGTTCATTGCTGAAAAGTGAACGTCCTTCCGGACTGACTCAGGCAATCATTGAAGTGGGGCGCATCAACAAAACGCTGTATCTGCTTAATTATATTGATGATGAAGATTACCGCCGGCGCATTCTGACCCAGCTTAATCGGGGAGAAAGTCGCCATGCCGTTGCCAGAGCCATCTGTCACGGTCAAAAAGGTGAGATAAGAAAACGATATACCGACGGTCAGGAAGATCAACTGGGCACACTGGGGCTGGTCACTAACGCCGTCGTGTTATGGAACACTATTTATATGCAGGCAGCCCTGGATCATCTCCGGGCGCAGGGTGAAACACTGAATGATGAAGATATCGCACGCCTCTCCCCGCTTTGCCACGGACATATCAATATGCTCGGCCATTATTCCTTCACGCTGGCAGAACTGGTGACCAAAGGACATCTGAGACCATTAAAAGAGGCGTCAGAGGCAGAAAACGTTGCTTAACGTGAGTTTTCGTTCCACTGAGCGTCAGACCCCAATACGTGCGCAACAACCGTCTTCCGGAGCCTGTCATACGCGTAAAACAGCCAGCGCTGGCGCGATTTAGCCCCGACGTATCCCCACTGTTCGTCCATTTCCGCGCAGACGATGACGTCACTGCCCGGCTGTATGCGCGAGGTTACCGACTGCGGCCTGAGTTTTTTAAATGGCGGAAAATCGTGTTGAGGCCAACGCCCATAATGCGGGCGGTTGCCCGGCATCCAACGCCATTCATGGCCATATCAATGATTTTCTGGTGCGTACCGGGTTGAGAAGCGGTGTAAGTGAACTGCAGTTGCCATGTTTTACGGCAGTGAGAGCAGAGATAGCGCTGATGTCCGGCGGTGCTTTTGCCGTTACGCACCACCCCGTCAGTAGCTGAACAGGAGGGACAGCTGATAGAAACAGAAGCCACTGGAGCACCTCAAAAACACCATCATACACTAAATCAGTAAGTTGGCAGCATCACCAACGACGATAATTTGGCGATTGGTGTTTAGTAATTCAATTAGGATAGATTTATTGTAGTCGCTTAAAATTGTAGTCATTTAAATTACTTCCTTTCTTTAAAAAAATTATTTTTTTAGGCGCTTTGGCTGGGTGCTTAATCTTTTAAAATCGAGTGAAGATTTATCCAAGATACGCACTTCGCTTTAGTTCCTAATTATTTTTTCAGTGTGCTTGGTGGTTTGCTTGGTTATAAAAAAGTGGAGAGATTAAAAAGCTGCAAGGGCGATCTATGATCGTGCATTTACCCTTGCGGTCTTTTTTGAACGAACTATAACCAGAAAAAGCAAAGCCCTTAGCACACTAAAATATTAGGTACGTCAAGCGGTATCTTGGATAGTAAAATCGAACGGAAAAAAAGCACTTGATATACTTATCAAGTGCTTTCCTAGCCTTTATGTTCGTAAATAAACCACTTGTAACTTGTAACTTTTTTCATGTTACAAGTTACCACTCGTGGTAGTTACCACAAAGCCACATGTTAACATTAAATAATGTTAAGCATTTCATGGAAAAGCTTTTCTATAATCTTTAAGGCTTCTTGTGTACTTCTTGCTAGTCTAGGGACCTCTTTAGCTCCTTGGAAGCTGTCAGTAGTATACCTAATAATTTATCTACATTCCCTTTAGTAACGTGTAACTTTCCAAATTTACAAAAGCGACTCATAGAATTATTTCCTCCCGTTAAATAATAGATAACTATTAAAAATAGACAATACTTGCTCATAAGTAACGGTACTTAAATTGTTTACTTTGGCGTGTTTCATTGCTTGATGAAACTGATTTTTAGTAAACAGTTGACGATATTCTCGATTGACCCATTTTGAAACAAAGTACGTATATAGCTTCCAATATTTATCTGGAACATCTGTGGTATGGCGGGTAAGTTTTATTAAGACACTGTTTACTCTTGGTTTAGGATGAAAGCATTCCGCTGGCAGCTTAAGCAATTGCTGAATCGAGACTTGAGTGTGCAAGAGCAACCCTAGTGTTCGGTGAATATCCAAGGTACGCTTGTAGAATCCTTCTTCAACAATCAGATAGATGTCAGACGCATGGCTTTCAAAAACCACTTTTTTAATAATTTGTGTGCTTAAATGGTAAGGAATATTCCCAACAATTTTATACCTCTGTTTGTTAGGGAATTGAAACTGTAGAATATCTTGGTGAATTAAAGTGACACGAGTATTCAGTTTTAATTTTTCTGACGATAAGTTGAATAGATGACTGTCTAATTCAATAGACGTTACCTGTTTACTTATTTTAGCCAGTTTCGTCGTTAAATGCCCTTTACCTGTTCCAATTTCGTAAACGGTATCGGTTTCTTTTAAATTCAATTGTTTTATTATTTGGTTGAGTACTTTTTCACTCGTTAAAAAGTTTTGAGAATATTTTATATTTTTGTTCATGTAATTTACTCCTGAAGTGATTACATCTATAAACAAATACAGAAGTTAAACGATTTGTTTGTAATTTTAGTTATCTGTTTAAAAAGTCATAAGATTAGTCACTGGTAGGAATTAATCTAACGTATTTATTTATCTGCGTAATCACTTTTTTTAGTCTGTTTCAAAACAGTAGATGTTTTATCTACATAACGCATTTGATAACGCATTTGGAATACCAACATGACGAATCCCTCCTTCTTAATTACAAATTTTTAGCATCTAATTTAACTTCAATTCCTATTATACAAAATTTGGCACTGTTGCAAATAGTCGGTGGTGATAAACTTATCATCCCCTTTTGCTGATGGAGCTGCACATGAACCCATTCAAAGGCCGGCATTTTCAGCGTGACATCATTCTGT
>NZ_JBJQKD010000040.1:0-3160 GCF_046487065.1 Escherichia sp. WS2035 | reverse complement strand
CCTGGCAGTTCCCTACTCTCGCATGGGGAGACCCCACACTACCATCGGCGCTACGGCGTTTCACTTCTGAGTTCGGCATGGGGTCAGGTGGGACCACCGCGCTAAGGCCGCCAGGCAAATTCTGTTTTATCAACACGTCCCGTTATGACCTGTCGATTTAATCTGCTATCAAGCTTACTTATCGATGTCTCTTCCGCCAAAACATCTTCGGCGTTGTAAGGTTAAGCCTCACGGTTCATTAGTACCGGTTAGCTCAACGCATCGCTGCGCTTACACACCCGGCCTATCAACGTCGTCGTCTTCAACGTTCCTTCAGGACTCTCAAGGAGTCAGGGAGAACTCATCTCGGGGCAAGTTTCGTGCTTAGATGCTTTCAGCACTTATCTCTTCCGCATTTAGCTACCGGGCAGTGCCATTGGCATGACAACCCGAACACCAGTGATGCGTCCACTCCGGTCCTCTCGTACTAGGAGCAGCCCCCCTCAGTTCTCCAGCGCCCACGGCAGATAGGGACCGAACTGTCTCACGACGTTCTAAACCCAGCTCGCGTACCACTTTAAATGGCGAACAGCCATACCCTTGGGACCTACTTCAGCCCCAGGATGTGATGAGCCGACATCGAGGTGCCAAACACCGCCGTCGATATGAACTCTTGGGCGGTATCAGCCTGTTATCCCCGGAGTACCTTTTATCCGTTGAGCGATGGCCCTTCCATTCAGAACCACCGGATCACTATGACCTGCTTTCGCACCTGCTCGCGCCGTCACGCTCGCAGTCAAGCTGGCTTATGCCATTGCACTAACCTCCTGATGTCCGACCAGGATTAGCCAACCTTCGTGCTCCTCCGTTACTCTTTAGGAGGAGACCGCCCCAGTCAAACTACCCACCAGACACTGTCCGCAACCCCGGTAAGGGGCCCACGTTAGAACATCAAACATTAAAGGGTGGTATTTCAAGGTCGGCTCCATGCAGACTGGCGTCCACACTTCAAAGCCTCCCACCTATCCTACACATCAAGGCTCAATGTTCAGTGTCAAGCTATAGTAAAGGTTCACGGGGTCTTTCCGTCTTGCCGCGGGTACACTGCATCTTCACAGCGAGTTCAATTTCACTGAGTCTCGGGTGGAGACAGCCTGGCCATCATTACGCCATTCGTGCAGGTCGGAACTTACCCGACAAGGAATTTCGCTACCTTAGGACCGTTATAGTTACGGCCGCCGTTTACCGGGGCTTCGATCAAGAGCTTCGCGTTACCGCTAACCCCATCAATTAACCTTCCGGCACCGGGCAGGCGTCACACCGTATACGTCCACTTTCGTGTTTGCACAGTGCTGTGTTTTTAATAAACAGTTGCAGCCAGCTGGTATCTTCGACTGATTTCAGCTCCACGAGCAAGTCGCTTCACCTACATATCAGCGTGCCTTCTCCCGAAGTTACGGCACCATTTTGCCTAGTTCCTTCACCCGAGTTCTCTCAAGCGCCTTGGTATTCTCTACCTGACCACCTGTGTCGGTTTGGGGTACGATTTGATGTTACCTGATGCTTAGAGGCTTTTCCTGGAAGCAGGGCATTTGTCGCTTCAGCACCGTAGTGCCTCGTCATCACGCCTCAGCCTTGATTTTCCGGATTTGCCTGGAAAACCAGCCTACACGCTTAAACCGGGACAACCGTCGCCCGGCCAACATAGCCTTCTCCGTCCCCCCTTCGCAGTAACACCAAGTACAGGAATATTAACCTGTTTCCCATCGACTACGCCTTTCGGCCTCGCCTTAGGGGTCGACTCACCCTGCCCCGATTAACGTTGGACAGGAACCCTTGGTCTTCCGGCGAGCGGGCTTTTCACCCGCTTTATCGTTACTTATGTCAGCATTCGCACTTCTGATACCTCCAGCATACCTCACAGTACACCTTCACAGGCTTACAGAACGCTCCCCTACCCAACAACACATAGTGTCGCTGCCGCAGCTTCGGTGCATGGTTTAGCCCCGTTACATCTTCCGCGCAGGCCGACTCGACCAGTGAGCTATTACGCTTTCTTTAAATGATGGCTGCTTCTAAGCCAACATCCTGGCTGTCTGGGCCTTCCCACATCGTTTCCCACTTAACCATGACTTTGGGACCTTAGCTGGCGGTCTGGGTTGTTTCCCTCTTCACGACGGACGTTAGCACCCGCCGTGTGTCTCCCGTGATAACATTCTCCGGTATTCGCAGTTTGCATCGGGTTGGTAAGTCGGGATGACCCCCTTGCCGAAACAGTGCTCTACCCCCGGAGATGAATTCACGAGGCGCTACCTAAATAGCTTTCGGGGAGAACCAGCTATCTCCCGGTTTGATTGGCCTTTCACCCCCAGCCACAAGTCATCCGCTAATTTTTCAACATTAGTCGGTTCGGTCCTCCAGTTAGTGTTACCCAACCTTCAACCTGCCCATGGCTAGATCACCGGGTTTCGGGTCTATACCCTGCAACTTAACGCCCAGTTAAGACTCGGTTTCCCTTCGGCTCCCCTATTCGGTTAACCTTGCTACAGAATATAAGTCGCTGACCCATTATACAAAAGGTACGCAGTCACCCCATTAAGAGGCTCCCACTGCTTGTACGTACACGGTTTCAGGTTCTTTTTCACTCCCCTCGCCGGGGTTCTTTTCGCCTTTCCCTCACGGTACTGGTTCACTATCGGTCAGTCAGGAGTATTTAGCCTTGGAGGATGGTCCCCCCATATTCAGACAGGATACCACGTGTCCCGCCCTACTCATCGAGCTCACAGTATGTGCATTTTTGTGTACGGGGCTGTCACCCTGTATCGCGCGCCTTTCCAGACGCTTCCACTAACACACACACTGATTCAGGCTCTGGGCTCCTCCCCGTTCGCTCGCCGCTACTGGGGGAATCTCGGTTGATTTCTTTTCCTCGGGGTACTTAGATGTTTCAGTTCCCCCGGTTCGCCTCATTAACCTATGGATTCAGTTAATGATAGTGTGTCGAAACACACTGGGTTTCCCCATTCGGAAATCGCCGGTTATAACGGTTCATATCACCTCACCGACGCTTATCGCAGATTAGCACGTCCTTCATCGCCTCTGACTGCCAGGGCATCCACCGTGTACGCTTAGTCGCTTAACCTCACAACCCGAAGATGTTTCTTGCGATTCATCATCGTGT
>NZ_JBJQKD010000039.1:0-3247 GCF_046487065.1 Escherichia sp. WS2035 | reverse complement strand
ACCTATAACCGCAGTAATGTGGTGATGCCGGATGATGGCGCGCCGTTCCGCTACAGCTTCAGCGCCCTGAAGGACCGCCATAATGCCGTTGAGGTGAACTGGATTGACCCGGATAACGGCTGGGAGACGGCGACAGAGCTCGTGGAGGATACGCAGGCCATTGCCCGTTACGGCCGTAACGTCACGAAGATGGATGCCTTTGGCTGTACCAGCCGGGGGCAGGCACACCGCGCCGGGCTGTGGCTGATTAAAACGGAGCTGCTGGAAACGCAGACCGTGGACTTCAGCGTGGGTGCTGAAGGGCTTCGCCATGTACCGGGGGATGTCATTGAAATCTGCGATGATGACTATGCCGGTATCAGCACCGGTGGTCGTGTGCTGGCGGTGAACAGCCAGACCCGGACGCTGACGCTCGACCGTGAAATCACGCTGCCATCCTCCGGTACCACGCTGATAAGCCTGGTTGACGGAAGTGGCAATCCGGTCAGCGTGGAGGTTCAGTCCGTCACCGACGGCGTGAAGGTGAAAGTGAGCCGTGTTCCTGACGGTGTTGCTGAATACAGCGTATGGGGGCTGAAGCTGCCGACGCTGCGCCAGCGACTGTTCCGCTGCGTGAGTATCCGTGAAAACGACGACGGCACGTATGCCATCACCGCCGTGCAGCATGTGCCGGAAAAAGAGACCATCGTGGATAACGGGGCGCACTTTGACGGCGAACAGAGTGGCACGGTGAATGGTGTCACGCCGCCCGCGGTGCAGCACCTGACCGCAGAAGTCACCGCAGACAGCGGGGAATATCAGGTGCTGGCGCGATGGGACACACCGAAGGTGGTGAAGGGGGTGAGCTTTATGCTTCGCCTGACCGTGGCAGCGGATGACGGCAGTGAGCGGCTGGTCAGCACGGCCAGGACGACGGAAACCACATACCGCTTCAGGCAACTGGCGCTGGGGAACTACAGGCTGACAGTCCGGGCGGTAAATGCGTGGGGGCAGCAGGGGGATCCGGCGTCGGTATCGTTCCGGATTGCCGCACCGGCAGCGCCATCGCGGATTGAGCTGACGCCGGGCTATTTTCAGATAACCGCAACGCCGCATCTTGCCGTTTATGATCCGACGGTACAGTTTGAGTTCTGGTTCTCGGAAAAGCGGATTGCGGATATCAGGCAGGTTGAAGCCAGCGCGCGTTATCTTGGTACGGCGCTGTACTGGATAGCCGCCAGTATCAATATCAAACCGGGCCATGATTATTATTTTTACATTCGCAGTGTGAACACCGTTGGCAAATCGGCATTTGTGGAGGCTGTTGGCCAGCCGAGTGATGATGCATCCGGCTATCTGGATTTTTTCAAAGGAGAGATAGGGAAAACCCATCTGGCTCAGGAGTTGTGGACGCAGATTGATAACGGTCAGCTTGCGCCTGACCTGGCTGAAATCAGGACGTCCATTACGGATGTCAGCAATGAAATCACGCAGACCGTCAATAAGAAACTGGAAGACCAGAGTGCAGCGATCCAGCAGATACAGAAGGTTCAGGTTGATACAAATAATAACCTGAACAGCATGTGGGCTGTGAAGCTGCAGCAGATGCAGGACGGACGCCTTTATATCGCGGGTATTGGTGCCGGTATTGAGAATACCCCTGACGGTATGCAGAGTCAGGTGCTGCTGGCGGCGGACAGGATTGCGATGATTAATCCTGCGAATGGCAATACAAAGCCGATGTTTGTTGGGCAGGGCGATCAGATATTCATGAACGAAGTGTTCCTGAAATATCTGACGGCTCCCACCATTACCAGCGGTGGCAATCCCCCAACGTTTTCACTGACACCTGATGGTCGACTTTCTGCGAGAAATGCGGATATCAGCGGTAACGTGAATGCGAACTCCGGGACGCTCAATAATGTCACGATTAACCAGAACTGTCGGATTCTGGGAAAACTGTCAGCTAACCAGATTGAAGGTGATATTGTCAAAACGGTGGGAAAAGCCTTTCCGAGAAATGGCAGTTATGCCAGCGGTACAATAACGGTCACTGTGTACGATGACCAGGCTTTTGACCGTCAGATAGTCGTCCCCCCCGTTCTGTTTCGCGGTGGTAAGCATGAAAACTTCAACAGCAACAACCAACAGTCATACTGGTATTCAACCTGTAAGCTGCAGGTGCTGAAGAACGGACAGGAAATCTTTCAGCAACCCGCGACGGATGTCAGCAGGGTATTTTCATCAGTCATTGATATGCCTGCCGGACACGGCCATGTCACCCTGACTTTCAATGTTTCTTCATATGGTGCAAATAACTGGACGCCAACGACCAGTATCAGCGACCTTCTTGTTGTCGTGATGAAGAAATCAACAGCCGGCATCAGTATCAGTTGAATTTTAAAACCCAAATTCGGGCACCAGAAATGGTGCCTTTTTTATTTGTGGAGTGAATATGGCAGTACAGATTTCAGGTGTGCTGAAAGACGGTGCAGGAAAACCGATACAGAACTGCACCATTCAGCTCAAAGCAAAACGTAACAGCACCACAGTTGTGGTGAACACGGTGGCCTCAGAAAATCCGGATGAAGCCGGACGTTACAGCATGGATGTTGAGTATGGCCAGTACAGCGTCGCCCTGCTGGTTGAAGGTTTTCCGCCTTCACATGCCGGGACCATCACCGTGTATGAGGATTCTAAGCCGGGGACATTGAATGATTTTCTGGGCGCTGCAACAGAAGATGATGTTTGTCCGGAGGCACTGTATCGTTTTGAAAAGATGGTGGAAGAGGCGGCACGCAACGCTGAAGCCGCCTCTCAGAGCGCAGCGGCAGCAAAGAAATCAGAAACAGCAGCGGCATCGTCCAGGAACGCGGCGAAAACATCAGAGACGAATGCAGGTAACAGCGCGAAAGCGGCAGCTTCTTCAAAAACAGCCGCACAAAACGCAGCAACAGCGGCAGAACGTTCAGAGACAAATGCCCGTGCGTCAGAAGAAGCCTCCGCAGACAGTGAAGAGGCTTCCCGCCGTAATGCAGAGTCAGCCGCTGAAAATGCCGGAGTCGCCACCACAAAAGCGCGGGAGGCCGCAGCAGACGCAACAAAGGCCGGGCAGAAAAAGGATGAGGCTCTGTCGGCAGCGACACGAGCTGAAAAGGCGGCAGACCGCGCAGAAGCCGCAGCGGAAGTGACTGCAGAGCCCTGTGCGAATATAGTGCCGCCGCTGCCTGATGTGTGGATACCGTTTAACGATTCACTGGATATGATT
>NZ_JBJQKD010000038.1:0-3372 GCF_046487065.1 Escherichia sp. WS2035 | reverse complement strand
CCCTCACCGCCAGCGCCCTGTTTAACTATTTTCTGCGCCATACCGAGATTGTCAGCCGGGAAGATGTTCTGAAAAAAGTCTGGGATGACAATGGATTAACCTCATCCAACAGCAATCTGAATCAGTATCTCAGCATGCTGCGGAAGACCTTTCGCCATTACGGCGTCGATAACATCATCGTCACCGTCTCGCGCGGCTATTTGCAGCTTAATCCCGAGGTCATTATCGAAGCGCTGGACGACGCGCCGCCGGTTTCACCACAACAGACGCCTGCCGAACCGCCGCCCGTTACGACAACGCCAGACGCACCGCGCTCCGCACATGCTCGCGGGATGTGCTGGTACATGGCCGGAGCCTGCTTGCTCACCATTGCCCTGCTTCTGGTTGCCTTCAGTCTGGTCGGCATCAGTGAATCCCAGCCTATCGCGCTGACCCGCCTCAGCCATAGCCAGTGCGAACTGCTGGCCAGCGATGAAATGCGACGTTCGGTCAGTGAAGAGTCCTACGGCAAAAACTTCGATGAGGTACGCCAGCGGCTGAATATTGCCTGTAAACCCGGTGAACGTTTTCTTTTCTTCTACGGCGATCGGCTCGAAACCAACGGGCTGGGGCGCGTGTTCCTTGCCCACTGCGCCATGCATGAAGATAACCCGTTCAGCTATTGCGATAACTACTTTTACTACTCCTGGAAGCCGTAATGAGACTCGCGCCGCGTCCGTTCTTTGCCCTCTGCGTTCTGGTATTTATTGCCGCCGCCGCGTTTAGCGCCTGGCGGCTGCTGCCTGCCGACAACGCGGGTGTCATGAGCTGTTCCACTAAGGGCATCATGCGCTTTGAGAACATGGACAAAGAGAACGTTAACGGCAATATTCACTTCAATTTTGGCGCGCAGGGTAAAGGCTCGATGGTGGTCGAAGGTTACACCGACTCCGCCGCCGGCTGGCTCTACCTGCAACGCTACGTGAAGTTTACCTACAGCAGCAAACGCATCTCGGCCACCGAGCGTCATTACCGCATCAATCAGTGGGAATCGAGCGCCTCCTCGATTGATGAATCGCCGAACGTGATTTTCGACTACTTTATGCGCGAGATGTCCGACAGCCACGACGGGCTGTTTCTCAACGCTCAGAAGCTCAACGAAAAGGCTATCTTGCTCAGCTCTATCAATTCACCGCTGTGGATCTGCACGTTGAAATCCGGCAGTAAGCTGAACTAACCCGTCAATCAAAAAAGACCATCCCCTTGTAGGGGCGTTCGCGACAGGCGGCCAGCCGCTGCGCCAGATTCCCCACATGCAGCTCCAGCTTATGGCCGTCAGGGTCGAGAAAATAGTAAGACGCCCCTTCACTGCGGTTATCTTTCCATACCTCAGCCCCCGCCTGCGCCAGCAGAGCCACCACCCCGGCAAACTCTTCTTCCGCCACGCTGAAGGCGTAGTGGGTATAGTCGCTTTCCTGAGGGGGCGTTTTACGCCGCTGCTCATCCAGCGACAAGCACAGCCACAGCGCCCCACAGGAGAGATAGGCTCCGCTATCCCAGCTGGCGTGCAGGCGCATTCCAGGTAACTGCTGATAAAATGCCAGGCTTGACGCCAGATCGCTGACCGCCAGCGTCAGATGATTCAATCCCTGCAGCATGACTTTTCCTCCCGTTATCAAACCCTGTTGTAAACTGTGATCGGCGACGCATCCCCTCCCGGCCTCACCTCATCACCGGCTAAAAAGCGCATTTTTTGCGTTTAGCCTGCCATCGGAAACCTGCGCCTCGCCACACTAATCCCCGCTCTATGTTACCCCTTTTTTGAAATCATTTAGCAATCCAATAACATTTCATCCCCCCGGAAAAAGCGGGCTAAAAATCGCCTTATTGAAGACCAAATCAGCACCGACATTACACCGGGCAGCGTAGCGGAACGTTCATCAGAGAAAAAATGGAATCAATAAAGCCCTGCGCAGCGCGCAGGGTCAGCCTGAATACGCGTTTAATGACCAGCACAGTCGTGATGGCAAGGTCAGAATAGCGCTGAGGTCTGCCTCGTGAAGAAGGTGTTGCTGACTCATACCAGGCCTGAATAGCTTCATCATCCAGCCAGAAAGTTATGGAGCCACGGTTGATGAGGGCTTTATTGTAGGTGGGCCAGTTGGTGATTTTGAACTTTTGCTTTGCCACGGAACGGTCTGCGTTGTCGGGAAGATACGTGATCTGATCCTTCAACTCAGCAAAAGTTCGATTTATTCAACAAAACCAGTTACAGCCCTTCGGCGATGATTCTCGCCGCTGAAGCCAGCACATCGCGGCGGCTCTCTGCGTTCTGTTGCGGCTGGGTAAAATAGGTCACCAGAACCAGCGGCGCACGACCCTGCGGCCAGATCACCGCAATATCATTGGTGGTGCCGTAGTCGCCGCTGCCGGTCTTATCACCCACAGTCCACGACGTCGGTAAGCCGGCCCGAATGCTGGCTGCGCCGGTCGTATTGCCTTTGAGCCACGTCACCAACTGCGCCCGCTGGGTTTCGCCCAGCGCATGACCCAGCGTAAGCTGACGCAACGTCTGCGCCATCGCCCGCGGCGTGGTGGTGTCTCTCGGGTCGCCGGGAATGGCGGTATTCAGCGTAGGTTCAGTGCGATCCAGACGAAACGTCTCATCGCCGATCGCGCGGGCAAAAGCCGTCACGCCTCCCGGGCCACCGAGCTGGGCAATCAATTTGTTCATGGCGGTATTGTCGCTGTACTGCAACGCGGCCGCGCTCAGTTCTGCCAGCGTCATTGTGCCGTTGACGTGTTTTTCGGCAATCGGATTGTAGTTAACCAGATCGGCAGGCTTGATCTCGACAGGCTGATTAAGCAGCTGCTTTTGCGTTTCACTCTGCTTAAGCACCGCCGCGGCCGCCATAACTTTACTGGTACTGCACATTGGAAAGCGTTCATCACCGCGATAAAGCACCTGCGTATTATCTGCGGTATCGATGAGCGCGACGCCCAGCCGCCCTCCGCTGCTTTTCTCCAGCGCCGCCAGCTTTTGCTGCACCGCACTCGTCTGCGCATAAAGCGGCGCGCTGCCCAGCAGCAGCGGAATGCACGCCGCCGCCGCGAACATCATCCGTTGCACTCTCTTTGTCACCATCTCAAACTCCCAATACGGTCAATCCGTGTTACATCAGTATTCCCTAAATTCCACGTGTGTTTTTTATTAGCTTCAAAAATCACTATTTCACGAAGAATTTAGACTGCTTCTCACACATTGTAACATTATTTACAACCACCTTTCAATCATTTTTGATAAATCATTGATTTCATCTTTGCTGCAATGATACTTAATAAACTCTGCAAGTTATCCACAGAGCAACACTCAATTTTATTGATGATATTCTT
>NZ_JBJQKD010000037.1:0-4168 GCF_046487065.1 Escherichia sp. WS2035 | reverse complement strand
ACAGTTCAATATCAGAAGTGATCTGCACCAATCTCGACTATGCTCAATACTCGTGTGGGCTCTGTTGCAAAAATCGTGAAGCTTGAGCATGCTTGGCGGAGATTGGACGGACGGAACGATGACGGATTTCAAGTGGCGCCATTTCCAGGGTGATGTGATCCTGTGGGCGGTGCGCTGGTATTGTCGCTATCCGATCAGCTATCGCGACCTTGAGGAAATGCTGGCGGAACGCGGCATTTCGGTCGACCATACGACGATCTATCGCTGGGTCCAGTGCTACGCCCCGGAGATGGAGAAGCGGCTGCGCTGGTTCTGGCGGCGTGGCTTTGATCCGAGCTGGCGCCTGGATGAAACCTACGTCAAGGTGCGGGGCAAGTGGACCTACCTGTACCGGGCAGTCGACAAGCGGGGCGACACGATCGATTTCTACCTGTCGCCGACCCGCAGCGCCAAGGCAGCGAAGCGGTTCCTGGGCAAGGCCCTGCGAGGCCTGAAGCACTGGGAAAAGCCTGCCACGCTCAATACCGACAAAGCGCCGAGCTATGGTGCAGCGATCACCGAATTGAAGCGCGAAGGAAAGCTGGACCGGGAGACGGCCCACCGGCAGGTGAAGTATCTCAATAACGTGATCGAGGCCGATCACGGAAAGCTCAAGATACTGATCAAGCCGGTGCGCGGTTTCAAATCGATCCCCACGGCCTATGCCACGATCAAGGGATTCGAAGTCATGCGAGCCCTGCGCAAAGGACAGGCTCGCCCCTGGTGCCTGCAGCCCGGCATCAGGGGCGAGGTGCGCCTTGTGGAGAGAGCTTTTGGCATTGGGCCCTCGGCGCTGACGGAGGCCATGGGCATGCTCAACCACCATTTCGCAGCAGCCGCCTGATCGGCGCAGAGCGACAGCCTACCTCTGACTGCCGCCAATCTTTGCAACAGAGCCCGCCGTGCTAGTCTGCTCGGTGATGGTGGAGTGAAGCCAACCCGCAATCGGGTTATGAATCTGCATCGCGATTCGCAATCAGCTGTCTCTTGAGCATGTCGAACTCCTGCGATGTTATCTCGCCGTGCTCGTGCTGCTACACCAACTTGTCCAACTCATCCGCCACACCGCTCCCCACCACCTGCGATGGCCAGGTTGTTTGCTGGGCGCATTGGCGGAGTATCGTCTCGACCCGGGACACCCACACCGGCACAACCTTACGGGAGTGATTCACTGTCAAAGAATCGGCCCGGTGCTCTGACGCAAGTATCGGGATGGTCACCATTTGTAAGCCGTAGACCTGAGTGGTGATCAAGACTTCGATACCACCGACCGTACCGGTACTAATCGACGACGGTCGTGTTCGTCGCCTGCCGCAGGGACTCTGCACACCTCCGTTTACGCATGTGCCTGGAGGAGTTGGAAATCGTCGTGTTCGGGAAACATTAAACACAGGATGGCAGCGATCTGAGCCAGCACATGATCAGCTAGCTCACCATCCGGATCGACGGCCCACTGCATCGTCGCGCCAGCGATGACCGAGTGCAGGAGCAACTCAGCTGCCGCAGGAGCACCTGGGGGCAGTCGCTTGCGGATCCCCTCCACCACCGCGCGGTTCCGCTGGATCGCAAGCGTGCGTAGCTCCGGCACCTGGAGCTCGTACCAGGAGATGAGATAGTTCACCGAGAAGTCGTTGCGAGTGTTCATGCTCCGAACGAGCACCTGCAAAAATTCCCAGAGCCCTTGCGGCCCTGCGCCTATCGGTATCGCATTCAGGTAATGCCGCACCTGCTCGACGCCGCGCTCCATCATCCTCACCAGCAGCGTATCGCGGTTGGTGAAGCGCTGGATTAACGCTGCGCGGGAGAGCCCCACCTCCTTTGCTACTCCGCTGAGCGTGAACTCTATGGGACCGCAACGCTTCAGCACTACGGTGGCGGCCTCGAGTACCTCGTCATCGGACTTGAGCTTGGGGCGGGGCATCAGTGTTCACCTTCTGTATGGGTTGGGGCGGAGGCTGTGGCTGCCGCCGCCATTGTAGCAAATTGAAGACGGAGCGAGAGTAGAGCCACGAGCCCCGCAAACACGGCCGATACAACGAGGCCAGGGAGCGGACCAGCAAGGTCGACAAACGCGCCGGCCGCAAGCATAACCATGGGCGAGGCTGACAGCATCACCGCCGAGACCGTGCCGAGTACCCGGCCGAGAAGTTCTGGCGGCGTGCGGTTGTAGATGGCAGCGTTGAGAATGGGAGAGACTGAGCCGGTCAGCAGTCCCACGAGCGCGCCCAACAACATCAGCACCGGCACGCCTGGCAACTGTGAAAGCAGAAGCGAGCCCACCGCAGAGCCACAAAATGCCACCGCCAGCCAGTTCTGCGCTGATATCCGGGCGCCGACCGACGCATGAATGGCAATGCCAAGGAGACCACCAGCCCCCATCATTGAGGAGAACAGCCCGAGCTCTGCTACTTGGCGTCCTGCATCTACAAACAGCGCAGGCATGATGACGCTGCCGTTGGCGCCAACGATGCCCACGAAGATCATCACTATACCAAAGAGAGGGCGCAGCAGGGGTTCGCTCCAGAGAAAAGCGACGCCGGCGCGCATGGAGAGAGTCGCCGTCGTGGTCATCGTCCGAGCGGCACGCGCGGGAAGCACCCACGCGCCGAGCAGACCTGCAAGGACGGAGCAGAACGCCGTCAGCCCGAGCGTTGGCGCAGCGCCAAGCAGGCCGATTGCGGCCCCCCCAAGGGCCGGGCCACCTAGAATCGCGACGTTCCCGATCACCGCTTTCAGTGACGAGACGCGCTCAACGGAGAGCCCGGCGACGTGGCCGAGTTTGGGCAGCTCACTGTCCTGCGCGGCCATACCGGGTGCGTCGAACGCGGCACCGAGCACCACGCAAGCGATCAGCCCAGTGTTCGAGAGGGCGCCAACGGCATCGAGCAGTGGGATGCTCGCCATGGCCACGCCGCCCACCACACCCGAGATCAATGCGACGGGCGCGCGCCCGAACCGATCGACGAGGCCACCACCAACCCACGCGCCGATGATGGTCGCGATGACGCTGCTAGCGGCCGTGGCGCCCGCCCAGGCCGCGCTCTTTGTATGAGACAGGACGAACCATGGAAGCGCGAGGGCCGCCACCGCGTTGCCGATCCGGAAGAGAAAGGTCGCCGCGAACAGCGTCGCGAGCGGGCTATATCGACGTTCGCTCATTCCGCTGCGGCGAGCTGCGCCTTCGCCGCAGCGAGGTACTCTTCGTTACCCGAGTCGAGGGCGAAGAGTGCGTAGGTGACCGCCCCGAACGCAAGGCGCTCCGCGATGTGGTGGGCGAGCCGCGGCCACACCCGGCCACCGGCCGCTTCATACGTGAGGAGGAGCTTCGCGAGCCCCTCTTCACCAAAGACCATAAGGTGCGCGGCCATGTCGATGGCAGGGTCATCAACGCGGGCCTCGCTCCAGTCGATCATCCCGCTGACGCGCTCCGTGTTGTCGATGAGCACATGGCCCACGTAGAGATCGCCATGCACCACCACGGAGAAATCTGGCCACGACGAATCGTCGTCGAGCCAGCGCTGCCACCGGTGGAGGCGCTTGTCGTTCACCACGAACTCGCGTCGGACGCGGTCAACGTCGTCGGCCACCTTCTGACGGGCCTGCGTCGGTGTACGGATGAGCATCCCCGCATCCACGGCGGCGGAAATGGGGACGGCATGCAGGGCGGCGAGCGCGGTCGCGAAGCTCTCCGCGAAGACCTCCGAGTCCTGCGGCACGACCCAGTCGGGCGTGGACGAACCAGGCTGGATGACCATCGCAGTCGAGTCTTCGAGCATGGGATAGGCAACGAGCTCGGCGTTGGCCACGCGCCAGTCCGGCACCGCGAACGGCAGGCGATTCTTGAGCATTGCCAGCACCCGCGCCTCTGGTTCGACCTTCGCGCTTACCTCGGCTCGGCGCGGGATGCGCAGCACCCACCGACGTCCATCGTCGACGGTGGCGATCACGATCCTATAGTCGAGCCCAAGCTCATTGACAGTCAGCGGGCCATGGAGCTTGAGCCCATGTCGGGCTGCAAGTGCGTACAGTTGGGAGGTATCGGCGGTCGTGACTACGGTCATGATTCACTCCTGAGGGCTTGACGGGTTTAGCCACCTAAATGTAACAGTCACGTCGGTTATATTCAATC
>NZ_JBJQKD010000036.1:0-4337 GCF_046487065.1 Escherichia sp. WS2035 | reverse complement strand
GCAGTCTACGTGTGCGTAGTGACGGGTCGGGGTGTCGTATTCAACGTGAGAAGTGTTGATGGTGATACCACGAGCCTTTTCTTCCGGCGCGTTATCGATCTGGTCGAATGCGCGAGCAGCACCGCCGTAGGTTTTAGCCAGTACGGTAGTGATTGCAGCGGTCAGCGTTGTTTTACCATGGTCAACGTGGCCGATAGTACCGACGTTAACGTGCGGTTTTGTACGTTCAAACTTTTCTTTAGACATCGATTGTCCCTCTAAGACACGGATAAATCGGTGATATCACCACATCAACCAGGCAACATGCCCGACTTGTTGAATGCAATAAACAGAAGGAAAAAACAGGGAGGAGAAAAGAAGTGGTGCTGATAGGCAGATTCGAACTGCCGACCTCACCCTTACCAAGGGTGCGCTCTACCAACTGAGCTATATCAGCACATCTTGGAGCGGGCAGCGGGAATCGAACCCGCATCATCAGCTTGGAAGGCTGAGGTAATAGCCATTATACGATGCCCGCATCCTGGAACTCGGCTACCTGATTTTCATTCTGCACTGAATATCGAGAGAAGCTCTCTTTATTCGAGCCGGTAAGCGAACTTATCGTCTCGGGCTACGCCATCGCGTGGCCGAAATTGGTGGTGGGGGAAGGATTCGAACCTTCGAAGTCTGTGACGGCAGATTTACAGTCTGCTCCCTTTGGCCGCTCGGGAACCCCACCGGACTTGATGGTGCCGACTACCGGAATCGAACTGGTGACCTACTGATTACAAGTCAGTTGCTCTACCTACTGAGCTAAGTCGGCATCAAGTAGCGCGCATTCTATGGAGACATGCGAGTTCATGCAACTAAAAAATTGCATAATTTGTTTTATTGGTCACATTTTATGCGACACGATGAAGAAACAGCCGAACGGAGGGCAGATTAGCACACTTTTTCAACATCATTGTGCTCAACAATGTGCTCCTGCTAAACCATAATTCTTTTTATCAGATGGAATATCTGTCACATTGCTTTTCAACGATAGCTTCCTGGGAGAGATTTTTTCTTATTATTCCTCCCCATCTGGTGTTACCCTCCTGCCCATTAACCCATTCAACAGAACTGTGACGCGCCATGGCAAATATCGCTTTGCCGATAGAGCTATGACCGCCAGAAACATGCTTATGAGTATAAAAGAGCAAACGTTAATGACGCCTTACCTACAGTTTGACCGCAACCAGTGGGCAGCTCTGCGTGATTCCGTACCTATGACGTTATCGGAAGATGAGATCGCCCGTCTCAAAGGTATTAATGAAGATCTCTCGTTAGAAGAAGTTGCCGAGATCTATTTACCTCTGTCACGTTTGCTGAACTTCTATATAAGCTCGAATCTGCGCCGTCAGGCAGTTTTGGAACAGTTTCTTGGTACCAACGGGCAACGCATTCCTTACATTATCAGTATTGCTGGTAGTGTCGCGGTGGGGAAAAGTACAACCGCCCGTGTATTGCAGGCGCTATTAAGCCGTTGGCCGGAACATCGTCGTGTTGAACTGATCACTACAGATGGCTTCCTTCACCCTAATCAGGTTCTGAAAGAACGTGGTCTGATGAAGAAGAAAGGCTTCCCGGAATCGTATGATATGCATCGCCTGGTGAAGTTTGTTTCCGATCTCAAATCCGGCGTGCCAAACGTTACAGCCCCTGTTTACTCGCATCTTATTTATGATGTGATCCCGGATGGAGATAAAACGGTTGTTCAGCCTGATATTTTAATTCTTGAAGGGTTAAATGTCTTACAGAGCGGGATGGATTATCCACACGATCCACATCATGTATTTGTTTCTGATTTTGTCGATTTTTCGATATATGTTGATGCACCGGAAGACTTACTTCAGACGTGGTATATCAACCGTTTTCTGAAATTCCGCGAAGGGGCTTTTACAGACCCGGATTCCTATTTTCATAACTACGCGAAATTAACTAAAGAAGAAGCTATTAAGACTGCCATGACATTGTGGAAAGAGATCAACTGGCTGAACTTAAAGCAAAATATTCTACCTACTCGCGAGCGTGCCAGTTTGATCCTGACGAAAAGTGCTAATCATGCAGTAGAAGAGGTCAGACTACGCAAATAATTTTCAGGGGAGCTAATGCTCCCCTTTCTTATTTTTCTGCACTACGCAGGGATATTTCACCGCCCATCCAGGGTTTTATTATTCCATCCTGCTCAAGTAATAAAGCACCCTGTTTGTCTATTCCGCGTGAAATGCCAAATATTTCTTTATCACCAATGATAAGTTTCACTGGGCGATTAATAAAATTATCCAACTTTTCCCAGCGCGAAAGATAAGGTGCCAATCCTTCTTGCTCGAAGAGTTCCAGCGCCGCGCGTAATTCACGTATCAGCATGGCCGCAAGACTATTACGATCGAGATTGATCCCGGCTTCCTGCAGCGTGATCCACCCTTGATTAACGACACTCTCTTCAACACGACGCATTGCCATGTTGATCCCTGCGCCAATGACTATTTGCGCCGCATCGCCGGTTTTGCCAGTCAGCTCCACAAGAATGCCTGCCAGCTTGCGATCCTGCAGATAGAGGTCATTAGGCCATTTAACACGAACTTTATCTGCACCCAGCTTGCGTAATACTTCCGCCATCACGATACCGATAACCAGACTTAAACCAATCGCCGCCGCCGGGCCTTGTTCCAGACGCCAGAACATCGACAAATATAAGTTTGCGCCAAAAGGCGAAAACCATTTCCGACCCCGGCGACCACGGCCAGCCTGCTGGTATTCTGCAACACAGGCATCGCCCGATTTAAGCTCTCCGATACGATCAAGAAGGTACTGATTCGTGGAGTCAATAACGGGCAGCACAGTTACACTACCGCCATCCAGCTGACCCAATATCTGTTCAGCATTAAGTAACTGGATAGGCTCAGGCAGGCTGTATCCTTTACCCGGAACGGTAAAGACATCAACGCCCCAGTCACGCAGTGTCTGAATGTGTTTATTAATAGCCGCCCGGCTCATTCCTAACGATTCACCCAACTGCTCACCAGAGTGAAATTCGCCATTCGCTAACAGCGCGATTAATTTCAGCGGAACGGTATTATCCTTCATGAAATCGTCTCCACTGCGCTAACTTCACCTGATGCACCAATAAAGCGAACTTCAGGCTCAAGCCAGACATTAAATTTTTCACCCACTTTTTGTCTTACATGAAGTGCCAGTTGCACCACATCTTCGCTTTTTGCATTGTCTTCATTAATGAGGACTAACGCCTGTTGACGGTGCACCGCAGCCCTACCCATTTGCATCCCTTTTAGCTGGCACTGATCGATAAGCCAACCTGCTGCCAGTTTTACTGAACCATCCGCCTGGGGATAATTTGGTGCTGTTGGAAATTGTGCCAGTAATACTTTAGCCGTTTCGGCAGATACAACAGGGTTTTTGAAGAAACTACCGGCATTGCCATTCACTTTTGGATCAGGGAGTTTGGTGGTGCGCATATGACACACCGCATTAAATACTTGCTGTGGCGTTACTGTTGTAGGATCCAGACGAGTTAAGTCACCATACGTCAGTACAGGTTGCCACTCTTTTGGCAGACGCAGGCCTACGGCTACAATAGCGAAGCGATCCTGGTATTCATGTTTAAAAATACTGTCGCGATAGCCAAAACGGCACTCTTTGGCAGTTAAGCGCACTTGCTTGCCTGTCGCCAGTTCAACACAATCAACATAAGCGCAAACTCGCTGTAATTCTACGCCATAAGCACCAATATTCTGGATAGGTGATGAGCCGACACAACCAGGAATTAATGCCAGATTTTCCAGACCAGGCATACCTTCCTGCAAAGTGTATTTTACAAGGCGATGCCAGTTTTCTCCGGCTCCTACATGTAAATACCACGCATCAGGTTCATCATGAATTTCGATACCTTTGATCCGGTTGATGATCACCGTGCCGCGATAGTCTTCCAGAAAAAGTACATTACTTCCTTCACCCAGAATAAGAACGGGTTGTCCTTCTGCGGTTGCATGCTGCCAGGCATTGAGTAATTGTTGTTCGTCTTCGGCACATACAATGTGCTGAGCATTATGATCAATGCCAAATGTGTTCCAGGGTTTTAAGGAGTGGTTCATAGCTGCTTTCCTGATGCAAAAACGAGGCTAGTTTACCGTATCTGTGGGGGGATGGCTTGTAGATATGACGACAGGAAGAGTTTATAGAAACGCAAAAGGCCCAGTCTTCCGACTGGGCCTTTCGCTTAATTTGATGCCTGGCAGTTCCCTACTCTCGCATGGGGAGACCCCACACTACCATCGGCGCTACGGCGTTTCACTTCT
>NZ_JBJQKD010000035.1:0-5287 GCF_046487065.1 Escherichia sp. WS2035 | reverse complement strand
GTATGGCCTGCATCTGCCGCTGCTGGCGGGAACGGAAGTCAGCATCGCCTTTGAGGAAGGCAACCCGGACCGACCTTATATCGCCGGGGTAAAACACGACTCGGCACACACCGACCATGTGACCATTCAGAACTACAAGCGTAACGTGCTGCGCACCCCGGCGAACAACAAAATCCGCCTCGACGATGAGCGCGGCAAAGAGCATATCAAGGTCAGTACCGAGTACGGCGGCAAGAGCCAGCTAAACCTCGGCCATCTGGTGGATGCCGGAAAACAGCAGCGCGGGGAAGGTTTTGAACTGCGTACCGATCTGTGGGGTGCAGTACGGGCAAAGAAAGGCATCTTTATCAGCGCCGACGCGCAGGATAAGGCGCAGGATCAGGTACGCGAAATGGCCGACATTATCAGCGAACTGAACAGCCTGAGCGATAAAATCCAGAAACTGTCTGACGATGCGGCCACGGCGAACGCCGATCCGGCGGATATGGCCGCGCAGGTGGCGCTGATAACCAGCCGGATAAATGACCTGACCGCCTCGGTGATTTTGATGCACGCGCCGAAAGGTGTGGCGGTCGCCAGCGGCGAGCACCTGCAACTGGCCGCAGTGAAAAACCTCCAGATAAATGCGGGAAACAACGCCGATATCGGCGTGGTGAAGAATATGTTTATCGGCGTAGGGCGGGCGCTGAGCGTGTTTGTGCGCAAGGCGGGTATCAAACTGATTGCCAATAAAGGCGCAGTATCGGTACAGGCGCAGCACGATCTGATGGAGTTACTGGCGAAGAAGTCGATAGAGATCGTCAGTACTGAGGACGAGATCAGGATTTCAGCGAAGAAAAAAATAACGATTAATGGTGGTGGAAGTTATATCCGGATTGAGGGTAGCGGCATTGAGCCGGGAACGCCGGGGGATTATAACGTCAAAGCGGTGCATTACGGGCGTATGGGAAAAGCACATGAGCCTGTTGAGTTACAAATGTTGGCAGAGAAAGTAGATGAGCCACCCGTAAAATTTTTCTTTTCTTAAGGATATAAGAAATGATTATTAGCCCGCCATTTATACGAGCGAAAAATAACAATGAAAACGATGCTCATTGGATTGAAAGGATGATGCCAGTTGAACCTGACCGTGACTATCCCATCAACTATGGGGGATCATGGCATGGAGGCATCCACGTTAGACATACAAACAGTGACAGGCAACCAGAATATGTCCGTGCCATTGCTGATGGTGTCGTGGTATCTATTCGCAATCCCTCTGACCAGGCGGCATGTAGTCTTCCGCCGCTCAATTATAATGGAAGCACAGACGATGGGTATGTTCTGCTTCGTCATGAAACTGAAATAGGCACTGGTGAGGACGGCAATATTGTTTATTACTCTCTTTACATGCACCTGGAAAAGATTGAAGAGGGTATCAGTGAAGGAAATAAAGTCTACCGGAAATCGTCACTGGGAATGCCGGGGCATGTCGACGGGGATCGCGGCCTGCACTTCCAAATTTTCTGCGATGATGACAATCTGAGAAAAATAACCGGGCGCACTACACCTGAGATGGATGTGAGCCGTCATGGGCGTACCGACGTGGTTTACGGGGATATCTATTTTTACCTGCCGCCCGGTACCCGCTTTTACAGGAGTGCGCCGGAAAACAACGCAGTAGATAACACAGGTGAAGTTTTTCAGAGCACGGAACCGTTGGTTGTCACCATGTGTTTTGATACTGGCCATTGTATCATGACTACCCGCAGAGCAAATCCGGTGATACCAAGCCGTTATGACATTGTGGGAGAAGTGTTGACGGATGCTGACGGCACTGATTATGAATACAACTTGTACAGTGCTGCACTGAGACTTTATCCGCAAAGTCCAAGCGCAGGGTTTGAGTTACTGCGCTTTGGTCGGGTTATCAATACCGAGCATGAAACACTGATACCCGCGAATGCGCCACTGTGGCGAACCGTGAGCTATCCCGGTGGGCAAGGAGTGATAAATCTGGCGGCAGATGTTGTGACAAAATTTAGCGACGGTGATTTTCCGCACTGGAGTGGCTGGCGACTGGTAGATGACGACGCTGACAGCAACAGTCAGTGCAATTCAGTAATATTACGTGGTGGTGGTTTTACGGATTTTCGTCAGATGATTTGCCACTTCCCACTGGAGTGGTGTAATACGGGAATAGAAGCGCGTTACGGCTGGTTGAAAGAAGGGGTAATACAGGAACGTCAGGAAAATGAGGCTAACAGCGATTTATCATTAGGTACGGATTACTACAGGCCAAATAATGTCGAATATAATACGACTGGAGATAGCCATGGAGAATCTCCTCAGTCAGCTATATCAGAAATGCCAGATTTGTCTTATGAACAGTCAAATGCTTATGAAAATGCCGTCAGAGTTTTATTACTGGGAGAAGAAGACTGGCAGACGTTGGTGAAGCATATTAAGGCACTGTGTTTTGATACCAGTAGTATTGCTGAAGGACGGGTTTGGCATTTTAATCCGGGTGAGTTTATTAAGCATTTTAGGAAGTGTGGGTGGGTTGACAAAGCAATATTGAAGCGAATTTTTGCCTCTGGTACTAATGACCGTGATAGAGCGGTTATTGAACAAAAAGTTGATATATATGGTACGGCTATAAATATTGTTATGAATAAATATATAATGAATTCTCCTCTGAGACGTGCTCACTTTCTGGGGCAAGGGGCAGTGGAATCTTCCCGTTTAAGAAGTATGCAGGAAAAAGCCAGTATCAAACTGTTGATGAAAATGGTCGGCCAGTCGGCGGAGGTATTGTTCCGGACTCATTACGTGATGAGAATTCGGACTTGGGTCATTGGTATGGTGCAATTGAGACTGAGGTCGATGGATACTTCTCTGGTGTTAAATATAATTCTGGTGGAGGACGAATTGCAGGCTCATATGACTGGATACTAGGAAACTGCGACACTGAGGATGCCCAGAAGTTTCGTGGGCGAGGTTTTAAGCAGTTAACTGGTCGATCAAATTATGCCGAATATTGGGTCTATCGTGCCTGGATAGATACGAATAGTTTTACCGCTAAGTGGTGGGAAGACCCTCTGTGGCGCTTACATGATCGTCGTCGTTTAACTCGCATACCGGCTAATATCGAAGAGCCTCACAGGGTTACCAGAAGCGAATATAACTGTATCGATACTGGTGGATTCTTTATTGTTAAGACCGTTGATCGTCGGGGTACTCGGTCAAGTATTACCAGAGCGATGGATCAAGACAGTGAAGTTATTCATTTGAACAATACCACGATAGATACAACGGATGAACAAACAATAAGAAGTGTGTCCCGTGCAATTAATGGTGGTGAAAATGGTTTGCCAGACAGGATAACCTTCACACGCGCAGCTAAGAAGGTTTTAATATGAAAAAGAGTTTCTTTTTATTTTTATATTTCATATCCCTGAGTGCATATCCTGGAGATGAAAATGCATACATATATGGTAACGATGGAACAATTGAAGGAATTAAATACAATTATCTCGATAATGTAATAAAGTTCAATATTGGTGATATGTCTTTTGATGTTTTCAGCAAAGATAATTTTTTCTTAAAGAAATGTCTTCTGGATAACTACAGTGACAGTATAGATACAGGCATTTCATTTTTAACAACAGATCATGAAGCAATTGTTTTTCAGTCATCGGGTCGGTTTGTTTTAACAAAAGATGTAATCGATATATGTAATTCTTCTGAAGAAAAGCATGCGGAAGTTTATCCACCTGTCAATATTGGGATGATTGCTGACATGAACTTCAGGAAAAATGTTGCTCTTATATATCACCCAATGGGTAATATTTCAGGAAAAATGGTATATCAGGCTGAGTTGTCAAAGTTTGTTAAAAAAAATTATAGATCAAGCAGCTTCTTAACGGAGGTTGATCCTGAAAAAATACAGTACCTGATAACGGGTAGGTTTTTTTACAATGGTAGTTACAGAGATTTAGAAAAAAAAAGTTATTCAGGCCCATTTGATCTCGTCTCAGGCGTTATCTCTCCTGATGCAAAATATGTAGATCCTTTCGGTCTGGGGTGTGATATTGATAAGGTCAATCATAGTATACCACACGTGTATGAAATATCCACAGCACAACGAGTTGCATTTAAAAGCGATCCAGCGTTATCTGCGATAATAAATAAAGAACAAATAGATAAAAAGTGTCGGCAGTTATTAAAAGCATCTGCATCTTTGAAAGATTTAGGTGGATATTTAAGTCAGTAGAATATGTCACCGTTACTCTACTGTGCTATAGGAGATAGCGAAGAAGAGTTTTTTCAATCAAATATTGCCAGAGTTTTATTATTGGTTGAAGAAGACTTGAAGACGTTGGTGAACAATTTCAAGAGGCTATTTTTTAATGCCAATGGTATTGCTGCAGGATAAGTTTGGCATTTTATCTCAGGTAACTTTATAAATTATTTCCATAAATGCGGAAAAATCACAAAAAGCTTTTTTATTTCTTCATTCTTTTATGATAGGTCGTCAGGAACAACACTGACCAGCATATTTAGGAGGAGAGCGTATATATTTTTCACGAAGTTTCATCAAACTATACGACAGTACAGAAGAATTGTCATATTTTAAATTATAACTCTAATGTAATAATTCATTATCCCAGAATGTATCCGAACAAGAAATAACGGCTCGTTATTCTTTGTTAGATAAATGAAGGAGTACAAAGAAAATGGATGTTCCTGTTCTGAATTTCGACCACTCACACCACAAGCTCAAAATTCGCGGCCTGCAAAGTCCGGTGGATGTGCTGACCTTCGAAGGCCGCGAACAACTGAGTACCCCGTTCCGCTACGACATTCAGTTTACCAGTACCGATAAAGCCATCGCGCCGGAGTCGGTGCTGATGCAGGACGGCGCATTCAGCCTGACGGCACCACCGGTACAGGGAATGCCGGTGCAGACTGCCCTGCGCACCCTGCACGGCGTCATTACCAGCTTTAAACACCTCTCCTCGTCACAGGACGAAGCCCGTTACGAAGTGCGCCTTGAACCCCGTATGGCGCTGCTTACCCGCAGCCGCCAGAACGCCATCTACCAGAATCTGACGGTGCCGCAAATCGTCGAAAAAATCCTGCGCGAGCGGCACCAGATGCGCGGTCAGGACTTCGTGTTTAACCTCAAAAGCGCATACCCGTCCCGCGAACAGGTGATGCAGTACGGTGAGGACGACCTGACGTTTGTCTCACGCCTGCTGTCGGAAGTGGGTATCTGGTTCCGCTTTGCCACCGACGCCCGGCT
>NZ_JBJQKD010000034.1:0-6245 GCF_046487065.1 Escherichia sp. WS2035 | reverse complement strand
GGTGATGCGTGCACTACGCAAAGGCCAGGCCTCAGCATTTTATTATGGTGATCCCCTGGGCGAAATGCGCCTGGTAAGCAGAGTTTTTGAAATGTAAGGCCTTTGAATAAGGGGGCACCTCAGAAAACGGAAAATAAAGCACGCTAAGGCATAGCTGACCTTGCCAGGCCTGCTTCGCCCTGTAGTGACGCGATCAACGGGCAGGAAACATTCCCCTTTCGTGCATGGCAGGCGCACACGAGTTCAGACAGCACGGTTTCCATGCGCGCCAAGTCGGCCATCTTCTCGCGCACGTCCTTGAGCTTGTGTTCGGCCAGGCTGCTGGCCTCCTCGCAGTGGGTGCCATCGTCGAGCCGCAACAGCTCGGCAATCTCGTCCAGACTGAACCCCAGCCGCTGTGCCGATTTCACGAATTTCACCCGAACCACGTCCGCCTCCCCATAGCGGCGGATGCTGCCGTAAGGCTTGTCCGGTTCCCGCAACAGGCCCTTGCGCTGATAGAAGCGGATTGTCTCCACGTTGACCCCGGCCGCCTTGGCAAAAACGCCAATGGTCAGGTTTTCCAAATTATTTTCCATATCGCTTGACTCCGTACATGAGTACGGAAGTAAGGTTACGCTATCCAATCCAAATTCAAAAGGGCCAACGTATGTCTGAACCACAAAACGGGCGCGGTGCGCTCTTCGCCGGCGGGCTGGCCGCCATTCTTGCATCGACCTGCTGCCTGGGGCCGCTAGTACTGGTCGCCCTGGGCTTCTCCGGTGCTTGGATCGGCAACCTGACGGTGCTGGAACCCTATCGACCGTTGTTCATCGGCGCGGCGCTAGTGGCGCTGTTCTTCGCCTGGAAGCGGATTTACCGGCCCGTGCAGGCATGCAAGCCAGGTGAGGTCTGCGCGATTCCGCAGGTGCGCGCCACCTACAAGCTGATTTTCTGGATCGTGGCCGTGCTGGTCCTGGTCGCGCTTGGATTTCCCTATGTCGTTCCATTTTTCTATTAACCAGGAGTTCATCATGAAGAAACTGTTTGCCTCCCTTGCCCTCGCCGCCGCTGTTGCCCCGGTGTGGGCCGCTACCCAGACCGTCACGCTAGCGGTTCCCGGCATGACTTGCGCCGCCTGCCCGATCACAGTCAAGAAAGCGCTCTCCAAGGTCGAAGGCGTGAGCAAGGTCGATGTGGGCTTCGAGAAGCGCGAGGCCGTCGTCACTTTTGACGACACCAAGGCCAGCGTACAGAAGCTGACCAAGGCCACCGCAGACGCCGGCTATCCGTCCAGCGTCAAGCAGTGAGCCAGCAAGCCAACGACAACAGCGAGAGCCGCTTCATGGGACTGATGACACGCATTGCCGATAAAACCGGCGCGCTCGGCAGCGTCGTTTCCGCGATGGGCTGCGCCGCCTGCTTTCCAGCCCTCGCCAGCTTCGGCGCGGCCATCGGGCTGGGCTTCTTGAGCCAGTACGAGGGACTGTTCATCAGCCGCCTGCTGCCGCTGTTTGCCGCGCTGGCCTTCCTGGCGAACGCGCTGGGTTGGTTCAGTCATCGGCAATGGCTGCGCAGTCTGCTCGGCATGATCGGCCCGGCCATCGTGTTTGCGGCCACGGTCTGGCTGCTCGGCAACTGGTGGACGGCGAACCTGATGTACGTCGGCCTGGCCTTGATGATTGGGGTGTCGATCTGGGACTTCGTGTCGCCGGCGCATCGCCGTTGCGGACCGGACGGCTGCGAACTCCCCGCCAAGCGCTTGTGAAAGACGGCTGACCGTGCGACACGGCGGCCCACACGAATAAGGAACGATGGTATGAGCACTCTCAAAATCACCGGCATGACTTGCGACTCGTGCGCAGTGCATGTCAAGGACGCCCTGGAGAAAGTGCCCGGCGTGCAATCAGCGGATGTCTCCTACGCCAAGGGCAGCGCCAAGCTCGCCATTGAGGTCGGCACGTCACCCGACGCGCTGACGGCCGCTGTAGCTGGACTCGGTTATCGGGCCACGCTGGCCGATGCCCCCTCAGTTTCGACGCCGGGCGGATTGCTCGACAAGATGCGCGATCTGCTGGGCAGAAACGACAAGACGGGTAGCAGCGGCGCATTGCATATCGCCGTCATCGGCAGCGGCGGGGCCGCGATGGCAGCGGCGCTGAAGGCCGTCGAGCAAGGCGCACGTGTCACGCTGATCGAGCGCGGCACCATCGGCGGCACCTGCGTCAATGTCGGTTGTGTGCCGTCCAAGATCATGATCCGCGCCGCCCATATCGCCCATCTGCGCCGGGAAAGCCCGTTCGATGGCGGCATCGCCGCTACCACGCCGACCATCCAGCGCACGGCGCTGCTGGCCCAGCAGCAGGCCCGCGTCGATGAACTGCGCCACGCCAAGTACGAAGGCATCTTGGAGGGCAATCCGGCGATCACTGTGCTGCACGGCTCCGCCCGCTTTAAGGACAATCGCAACCTGATCGTGCAACTCAACGACGGCGGCGAGCGCGTGGTGGCATTCGACCGCTGCCTGATCGCCACCGGCGCGAGCCCGGCCGTGCCGCCGATTCCCGGCCTGAAAGACACTCCGTACTGGACTTCCACTGAAGCGCTGGTCAGCGAGACGATTCCTAAGCGCCTGGCCGTGATTGGCTCATCAGTGGTGGCGCTGGAGCTGGCGCAGGCGTTCGCCCGACTCGGAGCGAAGGTGACGATCCTGGCTCGCAGCACGCTGTTCTTCCGCGAAGACCCAGCTATAGGCGAAGCCGTCACGGCCGCATTCCGCATGGAGGGCATCGAGGTGAGGGAACACACCCAGGCCAGCCAGGTCGCGTATATCAATGGTGAAGGGGACGGCGAATTCGTGCTCACCACGGCGCACGGCGAACTGCGCGCCGACAAGCTGCTGGTCGCCACCGGCCGCGCGCCCAACACACGCAAGCTGGCACTGGATGCGACGGGCGTCACGCTCACCCCGCAAGGCGCTATCGTCATCGACCCCGGCATGCGTACAAGCGTGGAACACATCTACGCCGCAGGCGACTGCACCGACCAGCCGCAGTTCGTCTATGTGGCGGCAGCGGCCGGCACTCGCGCCGCGATCAACATGACCGGCGGTGACGCGGCCCTGAACCTGACCGCGATGCCGGCCGTGGTGTTCACCGACCCGCAAGTGGCGACCGTAGGCTACAGCGAGGCGGAAGCGCACCATGACGGCATCAAAACTGATAGTCGCACGCTAACGCTGGACAACGTGCCGCGCGCGCTCGCCAACTTCGACACGCGCGGCTTCATCAAACTGGTGGTTGAAGAAGGCAGCGGACGACTGATCGGCGTGCAGGCAGTGGCCCCGGAAGCGGGCGAACTGATCCAGACGGCCGCACTGGCGATTCGCAACCGGATGACGGTGCAGGAACTGGCCGACCAGTTGTTCCCCTACCTGACGATGGTCGAAGGGTTGAAGCTCGCGGCGCAGACCTTCAACAAGGATGTGAAGCAGCTTTCCTGCTGCGCCGGGTGAGGACAAGGAGGTGTGCGATGAGCGCCTACACGGTATCGCAACTGGCCCATAACGCTGGGGTGAGCGTACATATCGTGCGCGACTACCTGGTGCGCGGCTTGTTACGGCCGGTGGCCTGCACCACGGGCGGCTACGGCGTGTTCGACGATGCGGCCTTGCAACGGCTGTGCTTCGTGCGCGCGGCCTTCGAGGCGGGTATCGGCCTGGATGCCCTGGCGCGGCTGTGCCGTGCGCTCGACGCAGCGGACGGCGCACAAGCCGCAGCGCAGCTTGCCGTGCTGCGCCAGTTGGTCGAGCGGCGGCGCGCGGCGTTGGCCCATCTGGACGCGCAACTGGCCTCCATGCCAGCCGAGCGGGCGCACGAGGAGGCATTGCCGTGAACGCCCCTGACAAACTGCCGCCCGAGACGCGCCAACCCGTTTCCGGCTACCTGTGGGGTGCGCTGGCCGTGTTGACCTGCCCCTGCCATCTGCCGATTCTCGCCGCCGTGCTGGCCGGGACGACCGCCGGTGCCTTCCTTGGCGAGCATTGGGGTGTTGCCGCGCTCGCGCTGACCGGCTTGTTCGTTCTGGCCGTAACGCGGCTGCTGCGCGCCTTCCGGGGCGGATCATGACGAGTTCGCAGCCCGCCGGATGGACGGCGGCCGAGTTGGCGCAGGCGGCGGCGCGCGGACAGCTTGACCTGCATTACCAGCCGCTGGTCGATCTGCGCGATCACCGGATCGCTGGCGCGGAAGCGTTGATGCGCTGGCGGCATCCGAGGCTTGGCCTGTTGCCGCCCGGCCAGTTCCTGCCGCTGGCCGAGTCGTTCGGCCTGATGCCGGAAATAGGCGCGTGGGTGCTGGGCGAGGCCTGTCGCCAGATGCACAAGTGGCAAGGACCGGCATGGCAACCGTTCCGTCTTGCCATCAATGTGTCCGCCAGCCAGGTTGGGCCAACGTTCGACGACGAGGTAAAGCGGGTGCTGGCCGATATGGCCCTGCCCGCCGAGCTTCTGGAGATCGAACTGACCGAATCGGTCGCATTCGGCAATCCAGCCCTGTTCGCCAGTTTCGACGCCTTGCGCGCCATCGGCGTGCGCTTCGCCGCCGACGACTTCGGCACCGGCTATTCCTGCCTGCAACATCTGAAATGCTGCCCCATCACCACATTGAAAATCGACCAATCCTTTGTCGCCAGGCTCCCGGATGATGCCCGTGACCAAACTATCGTGCGGGCGGTGATCCAGCTCGCGCACGGGCTGGGCATGGATGTCATTTTCAGAAGACGACTGCACCAGTTGATTGGGCGTAATGGCTGTTGTGCAGCCAGCTCCTGACAGTTCAATATCAGAAGTGATCTGCACCAATCTCGACTATGCTCAATACTCGTGTGCACCAAAGCGAGGTGAGCATGGCGACGGACACCCCACGGATTCCAGAACAAGGCGTGGCCACTCTGCCTGATGAGGCTTGGGAGCGTGCGCGCCGTCGTGCGGAGATCATCAGTCCGTTGGCGCAGTCGGAGACGGTCGGGCACGAAGCGGCCGATATGGCGGCTCAGGCGCTGGGCTTGTCTCGGCGCCAGGTATACGTTCTGATCCGGCGTGCCCGGCAAGGCAGCGGCCTCGTGACGGATCTGGTGCCCGGCCAGTCCGGTGGAGGTAAAGGTAAGGGGCGCTTGCCGGAACCGGTCGAGCGCGTCATCCACGAGCTACTGCAAAAGCGGTTCCTGACCAAGCAGAAGCGCAGCCTAGCGGCCTTTCACCGCGAAGTCACTCAGGTGTGCAAGGCTCAAAAACTGCGAGTGCCGGCGCGCAATACCGTGGCCTTACGGATCGCTAGCCTTGACCCGCGCAAGGTCATCCGCCGGCGGGAAGGCCAGGATGCCGCTCGTGACCTACAAGGTGTGGGCGGCGAGCCTCCTGCCGTGACCGCGCCGCTGGAGCAGGTGCAGATAGACCATACGGTCATCGACCTGATCGTGGTCGATGACCGCGACCGGCAACCTATTGGCCGCCCGTACCTGACCCTCGCCATCGACGTGTTCACCCGCTGCGTGCTCGGCATGGTCGTCACGCTGGAAGCGCCGTCTGCCGTTTCGGTTGGCCTGTGCCTCGTGCATGTCGCCTGCGACAAGCGCCCTTGGCTGGAAGGACTGAACGTGGAAATGGATTGGCAGATGAGCGGCAAGCCCTTGCTGCTCTACCTAGACAACGCGGCCGAGTTCAAGAGCGAGGCCCTGCGCCGGGGTTGCGAGCAGCATGGCATCCGGCTGGACTATCGCCCGCTGGGACAGCCGCACTATGGCGGCATCGTGGAACGGATCATCGGCACGGCGATGCAGATGATTCACGACGAACTGCCGGGAACGACCTTCTCCAACCCTGACCAGCGCGGCGACTACGATTCCGAAAACAAGGCCGCCCTGACGCTGCGCGAGCTAGAGCGCTGGCTCACATTGGCGGTCGGCACCTACCACGGTTCGGTGCACAACGGCCTGCTCCAACCGCCGGCCGCGCGCTGGGCCGAGGCCGTGGCGCGTGTCGGCGTACCGGCCGTCGTCACACGCGCTACTTCGTTCCTGGTCGATTTTCTGCCGATCCTCCGGCGCACGCTGACCCGCACCGGCTTTGTCATCGACCACATCCACTACTACGCCGATGGGCACTGTTGCAAATAGTCGGTGGTGATAAACTTATCATCCCCTTTTGCTGATGGAGCTGCACATGAACCCATTCAAAGGCCGGCATTTTCAGCGTGACATCATTCTGT
>NZ_JBJQKD010000033.1:0-6779 GCF_046487065.1 Escherichia sp. WS2035 | reverse complement strand
CTTGAGCGAGCAGACAGAACGCTTGAGCCAGTTATACAGCGAGAACTGGAGATAAGAGAGGAACGGCTGATACAGGAGCGCGAACATGTGTTATCCCTGGAACGGGAGCGTCAGCCGGAAATACAGGAACGCACGCTGGATGGCCCTTCGCTGGGATGGTGAAACCATGAAAAATGGCAGCTTCAGTGGATTAAGTGGGGGTAATGTGGCCTGTACCCTCTGGTTGCATAGGTATTCATACGGTTAAAATTTATCAGGCGCGATCGCGGCAGTTTTTCGGGTGGTTTGTTGCCATTTTTACCTGTCTGCTGCCGTGATCGCGCTGAACGCGTTTTAGCAGTGCGTACAATTAAGGGATTATGGTAAATCCACTTACTGTCTGCCCTCGTAGCCATCGAGATAAACCGCAGAAATCGTGTCAGCCAGCAGCCTGGATTTTTTCGGGGTAAGGTCTTTGCTGCGGTAATCAGTACCCGCAAATTGAGTTGTGCCCCGGAGTGAGTTTAAAAATTCCTGGCTGTGAAACTGCTGAATGCGTTGTTGCACATCACTCCGTGATTTTCCTGTCGCTTTATCTTTAGCTCCCATATCCCAGAACTGCCGAAAAAAAGGCACCATCATTCGTGTTGTGTCGGCTTTTTGGGTGGAAAAGTTGGGATCAAAACCGTCATCAGAAGCATATACGTAATGCCGGGTATGTTGTTCCACGCTGCCCTTTGGGGTACAGGCTGTGAGAGCTACTGTTGCTGTTATCATGGCGATAAGACAAAGTTTGTTTCCGGTACGTCTCATGAGTGTCTCCCTACCTTAAAGTATTTATTCTCGGTGAGTTATTATCCGAAGACTATTTTATCATCAGTCTCTGACAGCGTTCAGCGACCGAACAACCTGGACCAGAATCCCCGTTTCTTTTCCAGTTCCAGTGCCTGCCTGAGCTGGGCTATCTCATTTTGTAGCTGTTCCCGTTCTGCTTCCTGGCGTCTGCGATCCATATCCTGTGCCTGTTTATCCTCAAGCATCAGCGTCAGGCATTGTTTCAGCTCATTCAGCTCCCGGAGAATGCGTTCTGTCTGCTGATCATGTGGATTTTCTGCATGTCCCTCACTGTGCCTTTCTGGTGTCTCATTCTGCTTTAATTCGCCGTATGCCCGGATCAGTTCACTGGTTTCAAACTCCCGTCGTCCGTCCCTGCCGGTACGGTAACTGACAAGGCCTGCGCGCATATCACGGTAAAACTGTGAACGCGATCTGCCTGTCATTTTTAGTGCGTCCCGGAGTGTGTGCCATGCCATAAAGTGACAGTGTCCCATAGATGTCTCATCTCATAGTTTCAGTAAAACATAATGAGGTCTGAGAACGGTAATGTTTGTGCTGGTTTTTGTGGCATCGGGCGAGAATAGCGCGTGGTGTGAAAGACTGTTTTTTTGATCGTTTTCACAAAAATGGAAGTCCACAGTCTTGACAGGGAAAATGCAGCGGCGTAGCTTTTATGCTGTATATAAAACCAGTGGTTATATGTACAGTATTTATTTTTAACTTATTGTTTTAAAAGTCAAAGAGGATTTTATAATGGAAACCGCGGTAGCGTACTATAAAGATGGTGTTCCTTATGATGATAAGGGACAGGTAATTATTACTCTTTTGAATGGTACTCCTGACGGGAGTGGCTCTGGCGGCGGAGGTGGAAAAGGAGGCAGTAAAAGTGAAAGTTCTGCAGCTATTCATGCAACTGCTAAATGGTCTACTGCTCAATTAAAGAAAACACAGGCAGAGCAGGCTGCCCGGGCAAAAGCTGCAGCGGAAGCACAGGCGAAAGCAAAGGCAAACAGGGATGCGCTGACTCAGCGCCTGAAGGATATCGTGAATGAGGCTCTTCGTCACAATGCCTCACGTACGCCTTCAGCAACAGAGCTTGCTCATGCTAATAATGCAGCTATGCAGGCGGAAGCAGAGCGTTTGCGCCTTGCGAAAGCAGAAGAAAAAGCCCGTAAAGAAGCGGAAGCAGCAGAAAAGGCTTTTCAGGAAGCAGAACAACGACGTAAAGAGATTGAACGGGAGAAGGCTGAAACAGAACGCCAGTTGAAACTGGCTGAAGCTGAAGAGAAACGACTGGCTGCATTGAGTGAAGAAGCTAAAGCTGTTGAGATCGCCCAAAAAAAACTTTCTGCTGCACAATCTGAAGTGGTGAAAATGGATGGAGAGATTAAGACTCTCAATTCTCGTTTAAGCTCCAGTATCCATGCCCGTGATGCAGAAATGAAAACGCTCGCTGGAAAACGAAATGAACTGGCTCAGGCATCCGCTAAATATAAAGAACTGGATGAGCTGGTCAAAAAACTATCACCAAGAGCCAATGATCCGCTTCAGAACCGTCCTTTTTTTGAAGCAACCAGACGACGGGTTGGGGCCGGTAAGATTAGAGAAGAAAAACAAAAACAGGTAACAGCATCAGAAACACGTATTAACCGGATAAATGCTGATATAACTCAGATCCAGAAGGCTATTTCTCAGGTCAG
The DNA here is from genome assembly GCF_046487065.1 of Escherichia sp. WS2035. Lineage (NCBI taxonomy): Bacteria > Pseudomonadati > Pseudomonadota > Gammaproteobacteria > Enterobacterales > Enterobacteriaceae > Escherichia > Escherichia sp. WS2035. The sequence continues at coordinate 4,263 of NZ_JBJQKD010000033.1, read as the reverse complement.
TAATAATCGTAATGCCGGTATCGCTCGTGTTCATGAAGCTGAAGAAAATTTGAAAAAAGCACAGAATAATCTCCTTAATTCACAGATTAAGGATGCTGTTGATGCAACAGTTAGCTTTTATCAAACGCTGACTGAAAAATATGGTGAAAAATATTCGAAAATGGCACAGGAACTTGCTGATAAGTCTAAAGGTAAGAAAATCGGCAATGTGAATGAAGCTCTCGCTGCTTTTGAAAAATACAAGGATGTTTTAAATAAGAAATTCAGCAAAGCCGATCGTGATGCTATTTTTAATGCGTTGGCATCGGTGAAGTATGATGACTGGGCTAAACATTTAGATCAGTTTGCCAAGTACTTGAAGATTACGGGGCATGTTTCTTTTGGATATGATGTGGTATCTGATATCCTAAAAATTAAGGATACAGGTGACTGGAAGCCACTATTTCTTACATTAGAGAAGAAAGCTGCAGATGCAGGGGTGAGTTATGTTGTTGCTTTACTTTTTAGCTTGCTTGCTGGAACTACATTAGGTATTTGGGGTATTGCTATTGTTACAGGAATTCTATGCTCCTATATTGATAAGAATAAACTTAATACTATAAATGAGGTGTTAGGGATTTAATTATTCTTTATTGATATAAAAAGTCCTAGCAATCCAAATGGGATTGCTAGGACCAAACAAAGTAGATTATATAGCATAAATAGGTTTAATTTTGCTACGGGGGCGTTATTTAGGTTTTTTCTTCTTTCGAAAAAATCTTTCTTTATGAAGTTAAAAGCTATGTGTTCAATAGCATATTTTGAATATGGACATAGAATAGTGCTTATCACTATTGCATATAGCATCTTATCTGACACAAGGAAATAATACCCTTCGCTGTTTTTTGTTATAAGGTATATATATATAAGTGTGCAGTACAGGCCAAATAAAATATTTTTTATGTAGTATCTTAAGCTCATAAATTAAACCTCGCCATATATTCTTTTCATTTTATAAGGATCGAGTTATGAGGAAAAGATTTTTTGTGGGAATATTCGCGATAAACCTCCTTGTTGGATGTCAGGCTAACTATATACGTGATGTTCAGGGAGGGACCATCGCACCATCCTCCTCTTCTAAACTGACGGGGATCGCGGTTCAGTAGAAAAGATCAAAGGATCTTCTTGAGATCCTTTTTTTCTGCGCGTAATCTGCTGCTTGCAAACAAAAAAACCACCGCTACCAACGGTGGTTTGTTTGCCGGATCAAGAGCTACCAACTCTTTTTCCGAAGGTAACTGGCTTCAGCAGAGCGCAGATACCAAATACTGTCCTTCTAGTGTAGCCGTAGTCGGGCCACTACTTCAAGAACTCTGTAGCACCGTTTGTGCCATCATCGCTCTGCTAATCCGGTTACCAGTGGCTGCTGCCAGTGGCGTTAAGGCGTGCCTTACCGGGTTGGACTCAAGACGATAGTTACCGGATAAGGCGCAGCGGTCGGGCTGAACGGGGGGTTCGTGCACACAGCCCAGCTTGGAGCGAACGACCTACACCGAACTGAGATACCAACAGCGTGAGCTATGAGAAAGCGCCACGCTTCCCGAAGGGAGAAAGGCGGACAGGTATCCGGTAAGCGGCAGGGTCGGAACAGGAGAGCGCACGAGGGAGCTTCCAGGGGGAAACGCCTGGTATCTTTATAGTCCTGTCGGGTTTCGCCACCTCTGACTTGAGCGTCGATTTTTGTGATGCTCGTCAGGGGGGCGGAGCCTATGGAAAAACGCCTGCTACGTGGCCTTCTTCCTGTTCCTGGTCTTTTGCTCACATGTTCTTTCCGGCCTTATCCCCTGATTCTGTGGATAACTGTGTTACCGTTTTTGTGTGAGTCAGTACCGCTCGCCGCAGTCGAACGACCGAGCGTAGCGAGTCAGTGAGCGAGGAAGCGGAAAAGCGCCTGGACGTGCATTTTCTCCTTACGCATCTGTGCGGCATTTCACACCCGGCATGGCGTACTTTTCATACAATCCGCACTGATGCCGCATGGTTAAGCCAGTATACACTCCGCTATCGCTACGTGACTGGGTCAGGGCTGCGCCCCGACACCCGCTAAAACCTGCTGACGCGCCCTGACGGGCTTGTCAGCTCCCGGCATCCGCTCACAGACAAGCTGTGACCGTCTCCGGGAGCTGCATGTGTCAGAGGTTTTCACCGTCATCCCCGAAACGTGCGAGGCAGCTGCGGTAAAGCTCATCGGCGTGGTCGTGAAGCGATTCACAAATATCGGCCTGTTCATCTGCGTCCAGTTCGTTGAGCTTCTCCAGCAGCGTTAATGTCTGGCTTCTGATAAAGCGGGCCATGTTAAGGGCGGTTTTTTCCTGTTTAGTCACTGATGCCTCCGTGTAAGGGGGATTTCTGTTCATGGGGTAATGATACCGATGAAACGCGAGAGGATGCTCACAATACGGGTTACTGATGATGAACATGCCCGGTTACTTGAACGCTGTGAGGGTAAACAACTGGCGGTATGGATGCGGCGGGTCTGCCTGGGGGAGCCGGTTGCCCGTTCCGGAAAACTGCCGACACTGGCACCGCCGTTACTGCGTCAGCTGGCCGCCATCGGAAATAACCTGAATCAGACAGCCCGTAAGGTGAACAGCGGGCAGTGGTCTTCCGGTGACCGGGTTCAGGTGGTGGCCGCACTGATGGCCATCGGGGATGAGCTGCGCCGGCTGCGTCTGGCCGTCAGGGAACAGGGGGCGCGGGATGATAGTTAAATTTCATGCCAGGGGAAAAGGTGGTGGCAGTGGTCCGGTTGATTACCTGCTGGGGAGGGAGCGTAACCGCGAAGGCGCAACGGTGCTTCAGGGTAATCCGGAAGAAGTCCGGGAACTCATCGATGCCACGCCATTTGCGAAGAAATACACGTCCGGTGTTCTGTCGTTCGCGGAGAAGGAGCTGCCGCCGGGAGGACGTGAAAAAGTGATGGCGAGCTTTGAGCGTGTACTGATGCCCGGTCTCGAAAAAAATCAGTACAGCATCCTGTGGGTGGAGCACCAGGACAAGGGACGGCTTGAGCTGAATTTTGTCATTCCGAACATGGAGCTACAGACCGGAAAACGCCTCCAGCCGTACTACGACCGCGCAGACAGGCCTAGAATTGATGCCTGGCAGACGCTGGTGAATCACCATTACGGGCTGCATGACCCGAACGCCCCGGAGAACCGCAGGACGCTGACACTCCCTGATAACCTGCCTGAAACGAAACAGGCGCTTGCTGAGGGCGTCACGCGAGGTATAGATGCACTTTACCATGCCGGAGAGATAAAAGGCCGTCAGGATGTGATTCAGGCGCTCACTGAGGCGGGGCTGGAAGTGGTCAGGGTGACGCGAAGCAGTATCAGCATTGCAGATCCGAACGGCGGGAAGAATATCAGGCTGAAAGGAGCATTTTATGAGCAATCTTTTGCAGACGGGCGCGGAGTTCGAGAAAAAGCTGAAAGAGAGAGCCGAATCTACAGAGAAAATGCTGAACAACGAGTTCAGGAGGCTCGGCGAATCTGTAAGCGAGGCTGTGACATCAAACGAGACGAAAATCAGAGACGCTATAGCCCTGTTCACAGCCTCGACAGAGGAATCGCTGGAAAAACACCGGGAAGGGGTGAAAGAGGCGATGATGCAGCACAGGAGGGACGTGTTAAAGCTGGCAGGGAATACGGGCATGATGTTACTGGGGATAGTCTTTCTCCTGTTTACCGCGAGTGGCGGGACGCTCTGGTATCTTGGAGGGAGGATACAGGCGAACCTGGAAGAAATCAGGAAGCAGGAAGAGACATTGCAGAAACTGAACGCGAAGACATGGGGCGTGGAGTTTGTGCAGGACGGGAACAGGAAATTCCTTGTCCTTCCGTACGGGAAATCAGCGGAGGTGATTCCCTTTCAGGGGAAAGAGTGGGTACATCTGAAGGAGTGACACAGAGTGACAGAGCTGGAAACACATTTGCTGAACGCCTTAGAGCAGCTGCAACAGGACTATATGCAGCGGCTGAGCGAATGGGAGAGCGCCTTCGTGGAATTGCAGAAGATGTTTTCGCTTACGCAACGGGACAACGCGATGCTGAACGAGCGGGTCATGCAGTTGAGTCAGCAGGTGCAGCACTTGAGCGAGCAGACAGAACGCTTGAGCGAGCAGACAGAACGCTTGAGCCAGTTATACAGCGAGAACTGGAGATAAGAGAGGAACGGCTGATACAGGAGCGCGAACATGTGTTATCCCTGGAACGGGAGCGT
>NZ_JBJQKD010000032.1:0-11334 GCF_046487065.1 Escherichia sp. WS2035 | reverse complement strand
TTTATTATGGTGATCCCCTGGGCGAAATGCGCCTGGTAAGCAGAGTTTTTGAAATGTAAGGCCTTTGAATAAGACAAAAGGCTGCCTCATCGCTAACTTTGCAACAGTGCCAGTTGTTCGGGGTGCGAAAACAGTCGTAGTTCGGGGAAAAAACCGAATTTTGACCCAAAACCGCGAAAAACTCGAAATGACAGTTCCTATCAGTTGAAGTGTAATGCAAAATATTCAGGAAAAGAGGGTCGGCATTCGTAGTACGCTGTCGTTCTTGAAATTACACTAAAAACGTGCTACAATAAAAAAATTGAAGCGGGGTAGAAATATGTATTTGATATTCATGTAATTTAGTTTTTAAGCACTGCCCTTTTAAGGGTTTATTTGTTGTGCTTAAAGACATATTTACATGAGTATATCCTCGCTTTTGAAGACCTCCTTGTAAAATTATGTCTTTCTGCACGAACAACGCTTAGGCAGTTGTTCGTTTTTAATTTTATATAAGGAGATTTCTATAATGAACAGAATAAAAAATTGGAAGAAACAATTTGCTGTAATATACACAGGGCAGGCTTTTTCAATCTTGGGTTCTGCCGCAGTGCAGTTCGCTGTTATCTGGTGGCTGACCATCCAGACTGAATCCGCAATCACCTTGACGATTGCATCCTTAGTTGCCTTTCTCCCCAATATGTTAATCGGACCCTTTGCCGGTGTGTGGATCGACCGATACAACCGCCGAACAGTAATGATTTTAGCTGACGGTCTGGTAGCTGTATCCAGCATCATCCTTGGGGCAGCATTTTTACTTGTGGAAACACCCCCTATTTGGTTTATCTACATTGTTTTATTTTTGCGTGGATTGGGGAATACCTTTCACGGTCCAGCTATGCAAGCGGCGATACCCATGTTTGTGCCAGCAGATATGTTGACCAAAGCAGGGGGCTGGGGAAATATGATCCAATCAATATCCAACATGATGGGGCCTGTGCTGGGTGCTGCGCTTATGTCATTTCTACCTATTTCCTCCATTATGATTGTGGATATACTGGGAGCCGCTTTTGCGATAGTTTGCCTCCTATTTGTTATAATTCCAGACATTACGCAAACCAATGAGAAGATGAGTGTATTGTCTGACATGAAGCAGGGCTTTATCGCAATGAAAGCAAATAAACCTTTAATGGCTGTGTTTTCCCCCATGCTGCTGATGACCATACTTTATATGCCATTAGGTTCTCTGTTCCCTCTACTGGCACGCAGCCACTTTATGGGTGAAGCCTGGCACAATAGCATTGTGGAATTTGTCTTTGCAGGTGGATTGCTTCTTTCATCTTTGGTTATCGGTGTATGGGGCGGCATGAAAAGAAGGTTTTTCATGGCATCCTTAGCTATTGGCTTAATGGGTCTGGCTACACTGATTAGCGGAGCGCTACCGACAAGCGGTTTTTGGATATTTGTTATATGCTGCTTCTTCTTGGGCGCCTCTGGCACATTTATGAATGTTCCTGTTATGGCTTATGTTCAAGAAAGCATTGCCCCTGAAATGATGGGCAAGGTGTTTTCCCTTTTGATGACCGCCATGACTCTTTCTATGCCGATAGGCTTACTTGTTGCAGGTCCGGTTGTTGAGGTTATAGGTGTTAATACATGGTTTTTCTGGTCTGGTGTTGCGTTGATAGTAAACGCTGTTCTCTGCCGCATTCTGACACGACGCTATGACAAAGTAACAATGAAACCGCAAGTGGACTGAAAAAAGGACCGGGTTGATGATAATTTGTAGTGGTGAGCTTCTGGGAGTACAAAACAAAGTGCTCAAAATTGTCGGGCTCATGGCGTTTAACGGTATTAATTTCGCTTATAATAATCTTTCTATAATAGCCTAAAGGAGAATATCTATGATACCTAATAGCGAAAATAAAAGAGTATGGTTTATTACCGGAGCAAGCAAGGGGCTTGGCTATGCTTTTACATGCGCCGCCTTGAAAGCCGGGGATAAAGTTGTTGCAGTTGCAAGGACTATCGATAATTTGGCGAAGCTAGAAGAAACATATCAAGAGAGCTTACTGCCATTAAACCTCGATGTTACAGATAGGGAGGCTGTTTTTTCTACGGTTGAAACAGCAGTTAAACATTTCGGTAGGCTTGATATTGTTGTTAATAATGCGGGTATCATGACTATGGGTATGATTGAAGAACTAAACGAATCCGATGCTCGGAAACTAATGGACACAAACTTTTTTGGAGCTCTTTGGGTTTGTCAGGCAGTGATGCCCTATTTGAGGTCGCAGCGTTCTGGACATATCATACAGATTACAAGCATTGGCGCTATTATCTCGGGTCCGATGTCTGGTATTTACAGTGCAAGTAAATTTGCGCTGGAAGGAATGAGTGAAGCCTTAGCAAAAGAAGCGGAACATTTCGGAGTGAAACTCACTATGGTGGAACCAGGAGGATATTGGACAGATTTATACACTTCGATGAGTTACAGCAATCCATTAGATTCATACGGTACACTGCGCGATGAGCTGGCGAAACAGTATTCCGAAGATTCGGTCGATAGTGATCCTTCCTTGGCAGCGGAAGCCCTTATGAAATTAGTAGCCAGCAATAATCCGCCTTTGAGGCTTATCCTTGGCAGCATGGTATACGATTTGGCGATGGATACCTTAAAAGCACGGATGGCTACCTGGGAAGAATGGGAAGCTGTTAGCCGTGCATCAGAAAAGGCTATTCCTGCACCGGAGAGATATGGAGTATAATACCAAACATGGTTTTTGAGGCAAGGACGAAACTATCATGAAAATTGAAATTATGGAATATAACCCGGATTGGACAAAGAATTTTGAAGAAGAGAAAATAAAATTGCTCCATTTTTTCGGTTCTCATGCCGTAGCCATTGAACATATCGGAAGCACGGCGATACCCAATCAACGGGCGAAACCGGTTATAGATATATTTATTGGCGTTTCGCCTTTTGCTGAACTACCTTTTATCAGCGCATTTTTAATGCAAAGGAGTATCACCACACTCCGACAGATATGACAGGCAGATATTTGTTTGCAAAATATACAAATGAAGTTTGGACCCATAATCTTCTTGCTTTGGTGTAGGTATAATACCCAAAAACGAAGTTTATGCGGAACAGGATAACACCTCGAAATCGGAGTTTATATGGCTTCGTGGGGGAGTTATGTGTTTGAGCTTTGTCGCATTAACGCGAATCAGGGGTTGACGGCAGAAATAGACTGGAATTACACTTCTTGGAGTCGGCGTTGCCGGAAAATTCTGATTGGATTAGTTGTTCGGGGTGCGAAAACAGTCGTAGTTCGGGGAAAAAACCGAATTTTGACCCAAAACCGCGAAAAACTCGAAATGACAGTTCCTATCAGTTTTCATAATGAATTAAAACAAAAAAATTAGGCTGCAAAGATAGGGAAAATGTGTCAATTTGCGTAAGTGATAATTAGTCAATTAAGATAAATGCTACTTTTGTAATCAAAGCAAAATGATATGAGCAAGATTTTTGGAATCGTAAATATAACCACCGATAGTTTTTCCGATGGAGGACTTTATTTAGATACAGATAAGGCAATTGAGCATGCTCTGCATTTGGTTGAAGATGGAGCAGATGTGATTGATTTGGGAGCCGCTTCCAGTAATCCTGATACAACTGAAGTGGGCGTTGTGGAAGAAATCAAAAGACTCAAACCTGTCATTAAGGCTTTAAAAGAAAAAGGCATTTCTATTTCTGTTGATACATTTAAACCTGAGGTTCAGAGTTTTTGCATAGAACAAAAGGTTGATTTTATTAATGATATTCAAGGTTTTCCTTATCCTGAGATTTATTCAGGCTTGGCAAAGTCAGATTGCAAACTTGTGTTGATGCACTCCGTTCAGCGAATTGGTGCAGCTACTAAAGTTGAAACGAATCCGGAAGAGGTTTTTACTTCCATGATGGAATTTTTTAAAGAAAGAATTGCTGCTTTAGTTGAGGCTGGTGTAAAGCGTGAACGAATTATTCTTGATCCGGGTATGGGCTTCTTTTTAGGCTCTAATCCAGAAACATCTATTCTTGTTTTGAAGCGTTTCCCTGAAATTCAAGAAGCTTTTAATTTGCAAGTAATGATTGCAGTGTCACGGAAATCATTCTTAGGTAAAATAACTGGAACCGATGTGAAATCTCGTTTAGCACCAACTCTTGCAGCAGAAATGTATGCATACAAAAAAGGTGCAGATTATCTCCGCACCCATGATGTTAAGTCTTTATCAGATGCCTTGAAAATATCCAAAGCCCTAGGTTAGTTTTATTTTTTTAGCTTTCTAAATGAATATGCTATACTTGCTCTGAAGTTGTGTTGGCGTACTTGACTTAGGTCTGGATCTTTCGAACTGTTACTAAGAGGGTAATCATAGCCAAACATAAACTGGAAATGTCCTAATTCTAAACCTGTTCCAATACCTACACTATAATCAAGAGGACTTAAACTTCCATCACTTCCAAAAGGTTTTGTGTACTTCTCTTGAGTTTTCGTAGCTAAATAGTAGTGTTTGTTGGTAAATCCAAATAATCCAATATTCAATCTTGCGACCGGGAAAGTCCTCTTGAAAGTACCACAAGTTCGCGGGATGGAGTTTTATCCCAGCTGCATCGAGAAAGGCATGCGCAGTGAGCGTGCTCTCAAGCTCGCCATCGCCGAAATGTATGTCAAAGGAGTAAGTACCCGCAGGGTCTCGGATATCGTCGAAATTCTTTGTGGCACCGAAGTCAGCTCGTCCCAGGTCAGCAGGCTGGCAAAGGAGCTCGATGAAGAGATTACGTCTTGGAAGGCGCAGCCTGTCGGACAGATTCAATACTTGGTACTTGATGCGACCTATGAATCGGTTCGCGTCGGTTCCCATGTGGTCAAGCAGGCGCTTCTAGTGGCTATTGGCGTTGATTACAGCGGGAATCGGCATATTCTTGACGCCGAAGTCGCGAACAGTGAGGCAGAGGTAAACTGGCGTTCCTTTCTCGAGGGTCTCGTACGACGAGGGATGCACGGCCTGCGAATGATCACCAGTGATGACCACTCAGGACTGCGCGCGGCAATCGATGCTGTCTTCCCTGGAATTCTGTGGCAACGCTGCCAGTTTCATCTGCAGCAGAATGCCCACTCCTACGTCACGAAAAAAGATGAGATCCCGCTGATAGCCGCTGATATTCGGAAGGTGTTCAATCGGAATATGTCAAGATAGTTTATGCCAGATTTTTGAGAGGTTTGCATCAAGCAGCCTTCGAAAGAGGACGGCATGACATTGAGACCGGCAAGGCGTCGTAGATACGCACTTTCCCAGTACGCCACCGTAAGGGGTTTTTCTCTTTGGCAGCAAGAATGGTTTGGTTTCTTTTTTCCTCGGCGCCGTAGGCGTCCGACTAACACCTGAATTAAGCCGCGCCGCGAAGCGGCGTCGGCTTGAATGAACTGTTAGATGCCAGCCCGATCAATGTGCGCTGACCTTGGATAGCAGATTTAGAACGGCGACGCCACTAACGATAAGTCCCATGCCAACGAACGCCCACAAGTCTAGTTTCTGGCCATGGAAGATCCAAGCGATAGCTGCCACAAGTACGATGCCGAGGCCAGCCCAAACAGCATAAGCAATGCCGACCGGGATGGACTTGAGTGCGAGAGAGAGGAAATAGAACGCAAGCCCGTAGCCAGCCACAACTACAACAGAAGGAACTAACTTGGTGAATCCATGGCTGGACTTCAGTGCGGAAGTTGCGACGACCTCACCAAATATTGCAATAGCCAGAAAGAGCCAGTTCTTCACGTGCAATCTCCTCTACGGTATGAAGGATAAATAGTGGTGGCTATGAGTTGCCAAAAACAGTCTTGCGGCTGTCGATTTTCTGTGAGCATACGCAACGCCAAATCTGGCATCTAACGCTTGAGTTAAGCCGCGCCGCGAAGCGGCGTCGGCTTGAACGAATTGTTAGACATTATTTGCCGACTACCTTGGTGATCTCGCCTTTCACGTAGTGAACAAATTCTTCCAACTGATCTGCGCGGGAGGCCAAGCGATCTTCTTCTTGTCCAAGATAAGCCTGTCTAGCTTCAAGTATGACGGGCTGATACTGGGCCGGCAGGCGCTCCATTGCCCAGTCGGCAGCGACATCCTTCGGCGCGATTTTGCCGGTTACTGCGCTGTACCAAATGCGGGACAACGTAAGCACTACATTTCGCTCATCGCCAGCCCAGTCGGGCGGCGAGTTCCATAGCGTTAAGGTTTCATTTAGCGCCTCAAATAGATCCTGTTCAGGAACCGGATCAAAGAGTTCCTCCGCCGCTGGACCTACCAAGGCAACGCTATGTTCTCTTGCTTTTGTCAGCAAGATAGCCAGATCAATGTCGATCGTGGCTGGCTCGAAGATACCTGCAAGAATGTCATTGCGCTGCCATTCTCCAAATTGCAGTTCGCGCTTAGCTGGATAACGCCACGGAATGATGTCGTCGTGCACAACAATGGTGACTTCTACAGCGCGGAGAATCTCGCTCTCTCCAGGGGAAGCCGAAGTTTCCAAAAGGTCGTTGATCAAAGCTCGCCGCGTTGTTTCATCAAGCCTTACGGTCACCGTAACCAGCAAATCAATATCACTGTGTGGCTTCAGGCCGCCATCCACTGCGGAGCCGTACAAATGTACGGCCAGCAACGTCGGTTCGAGATGGCGCTCGATGACGCCAACTACCTCTGATAGTTGAGTCGATACTTCGGCGATCACCGCTTCCCTCATGATGTTTAACGCCTGAGCTCAGCCGACCGAAACCGCGTAGCGGTTTTGGGTCGGCTGCAGCGATTTGTTGGGCGATAGCTTGCCACATTCTCTCAACGATTGGGATTTGATGTACTTTCCGCACTTTGTAGCGCGACCACATCATGCTCCCCCTGGCCGCGAGAGCCCTTCACTCGGGAAACACAAGACAGACCGAGCACGACTGTTGCAAGGGTCAAACAGTACACGACAACCGGCCAAGCCGTGTTGCGCGGCAACAGCGAAATGATCAACGTTCCGATGCTTCCTAGCAGTACACCGCCCAAGCAGAAGTAGACTGCCGTGACCGTTCCAGCAACATGGTCGAATCCTCGAAGAGCGCCATTGGGCGCCACAGATACCGCTGTGGCGACACCAATACCCACTAGCCACATTGGAGCAATAAAGCCTAACACGGACTGCAAAGCCCATATTTCGGTGATGGCAAGCAATACTGCTCCAGCTATCAGGCATCCCATTCCCATTCGCAAGACACTTGGGCTGCCCCACTTGGGTATCACACGCCCCATAAAACGAGCCGTAAACACCATGGCAATTGCCACTGTGGCGAACAGCAGGCTGAAGCCAAGCTGAGACACACCTTGCCTGCCCATCATTAGTCCGGGCGCAATGGAGAAAAAGACGAAGAAGCTACCCATTCCAGCGGCGTAACACAACGTGTACAACCAGAAGTTCAGGCACTTAACGGGGAGTAGCAGCTGCGACCATTGCAAGCCCGCAACTCGTTGCACCCGGGTTTCAGGCCAGAATCGCCACGCTGCTGCAGATGCAGCGATCATGCCCAAACCTAGAAACGCAAAGATAGCCCGCCACCCAAGCCACATGTCGACGAGCGCTCCGAGCAATGGACCTACCGCCGGGACCATGGCCAGCATGGATCCGAGTATGCCGTAAATGACATTACTTTCCTCGCGACCTGCGTAAATGTCACGTACTGTTGCAAATGTGGAAACAAGGCACGCCGAGGCACCACAAGCCTGAAGAATCCGAAGCCCCAGAAAGACTTCAGCCGATGACGTAAGAGCGAGGCCCATTGACGCCACAACGTAGGCGAGGCCACCTCCCAGTAGAACGGGGCGGCGCCCCAGTCGGTCCGATAGCGGTCCAAACAAGAGCTGACCGGCACCAATCATGACCAAGTACGTTGTCAGCGTAAGCTGAATTGTGCTCGCTGTCGTACCAAGCGCGTTTGGCATAAACGGCACTGCTGGCAAGTACATGTCCATGCCGAGTGATGCCAATAAATCGAACGGTGATAACAACAACACCGTGGCGGCAAGGGAGTACCGCCAACTAAAGTTTTTTGAGCTCACGAAACCATCTCCTTGAACAAAGGATTTGGCGGCGCTCCCGTAGAGCAAAAGGATTCATGAGAACGCCGCAACAACCGAAAAATGAAGGTTGCTGCGGCTTACTTGTCTGCGTTCTTGGAAGTGCTCATCTGCTGACTATCTCATGATTGAATTTGAATCGTAACAACTTTCAAGCAACTCTGCAAGGAGCCTTATTGTGCGCCCAACGCCGGAGTTAAGCCGCCGCGCGTAGCGCGGTCGGCTTGAACGAATTGTTAGACATCATTTACCAACTGACTTGATGATCTCGCCTTTCACAAAGCGAATAAATTCTTCCAAGTGATCTGCGCGTGAGGCCAAGTGATCTTCTTTTTGTCCCAGATAAGCTTGCTTAGCTTCAAGTAAGACGGGCTGATACTGGGCAGGTAGGCGTTTTATTGCCCAGTCGGCAGCGACATCCTTCGGCGCGATTTTGCCGGTTATTGCGCTGTACCAAATGCGGGACAACGTAAGCACTACATTTCGCTCATCGCCGGCCCAGTCGGGCTGCGAGTTCCATAGCTTCAAGGTTTCCCTCAGCGCCTCGAATAGATCCTGTTCAGGAACCGGGTCAAAGAATTCCTCCGCTGCCGGACCTACCAAGGCAACGCTATGTTCTCTTGCTTTTGTAAGCAGGATAGCTAGATCAATGTCGATCATGGCTGGCTCGAAGATACCCGCAAGAATGTCATTGCGCTGCCATTCTCCAAATTGCAGCTCGCGCTTAGCCGGATAACGCCACGGGATGATGTCGTCATGCACGACAAGGGTGACTTCTATAGCGCGGAGCGTCTCGCTCTCGCCAGGGAAAGCCGAAGCCTCCATAAGGTCATTGAGCAATGCTCGCCGCGTCGTTTCATCAAGCTTTACGGCCACAGTAACCAACAAATCAATATCGCTGTATGGCTTCAGGCCGCCATCCACTGCGGAGCCGTACAAATGCACGGCCAGCAACGTTGATTCCAGATGGCGCTCAATGACGCTTAGCACCTCTGATAGTTGGTTCGAAATTTCGATGGTCACCGCTTCCCTCATGATGTCTAACGGGCGAGGTAAGCCGACCGCAGAATGCGGGTCGGCTTGACCGAAATGTTAGAACCAGAAGCCAAAACGGATAACTTGAATTTGGCGACGGGCGCTAACCGTGAAAAAACGCTGCGCCACCGAGGCGGCACAGCACTGCAAAAACGATAGCTGCTTGCGCTTGCTACGCAAGGGCTAGAGGCCAAAAAGACTGAAAACCTGCGCAGCCCATGCAGGCGAAGCCCGGAAAAAAGGCAAAACAGGCACTGAATAACGCCTGAAAAGCTAAATGCCGTTTGAATAAACATGAGCTAAATAAAGCTGGGTTTCAGTGGTGCTAACGTTGGACGTAACGAGAGCCGGAGCGCAGCGGAGGGAACCAAAATGCGCAGCATTTTGGCGTCCCGTTGACGGAATGGTTAGCCGTTTCGACGCGCATAAACGGAGTGGGTGTACGGAATTACAGCTTGAATGGTTTCGGTTGAGACAAGCTCGAATTCTGTTTCGTTGAGCATTGGGAAGAAGGCGTCACCCTCGAAGGTTTGATGTACCTCAGATAGAAACACGCCGTGGGCGTGAGGTAGTGCCAGAGTGTATATCTCAGCTCCGCCCGCGACGTAGAGTTCATTGCCGAGTTCGGATGCCAAAGCGATAGCGTGCGACAGCGTTGAAACAACTACGCAGCCAGTGGCGCGGTAGTTAGCTTGGCGTGAGATTACCAATGTGTGACGGTTCGGTAGAGGCTTGCCGATAGACTCAAAGGTCTTTCGCCCCATGACAACGACTTTTCCCTCAGTGAGTCTGCGAAAAATCTTCTGCTCACCCGGAATTTTCCAGGGGATATTAGGACCATTGCCAATAACCCGATTGGCTCCCATCGCAGCAACGAGATAAATGCGTACTGATTCCGAGTTCATATGGCTAACTTTGTTTTAGGGCGACTGCCCTGCTGCGTAACATCGTTGCTGCTCCATAACATCAAACATCGACCCACGGCGTAACGCGCTTGCTGCTTGGATGCCCGAGGCATAGACTGTACAAAAAAACAGTCATAACAAGCCATGAAAACCGCCACTGCGCCGTTACCACCGCTGCGTTCGGTCAAGGTTCTGGACCAGTTGCGTGAGCGCATACGCTACTTGCATTACAGCTTACCAACCGAACAGGCTTATGTCCACTGGGTTCGTGCCTTCATCCGTTTCCACGGTGTGCGTCATCCGGCAACCTTGGGCAGCAGCGAAGTCGAGGCATTTCTGTCCTGGCTGGCGAACGAGCGCAAGGTTTCGGTCTCCACGCATCGTCAGGCATTGGCGGCCTTGCTGTTCTTCTACGGCAAGGTGCTGTGCACGGATCTGCCCTGGCTTCAGGAGATCGGAAGACCTCGGCCGTCGCGGCGCTTGCCGGTGGTGCTGACCCCGGATGAAGTGGTTCGCATCCTCGGTTTTCTGGAAGGCGAGCATCGTTTGTTCGCCCAGCTTCTGTATGGAACGGGCATGCGGATCAGTGAGGGTTTGCAACTGCGGGTCAAGGATCTGGATTTCGATCACGGCACGATCATCGTGCGGGAGGGCAAGGGCTCCAAGGATCGGGCCTTGATGTTACCCGAGAGCTTGGCACCCAGCCTGCGCGAGCAGCTGTCGCGTGCACGGGCATGGTGGCTGAAGGACCAGGCCGAGGGCCGCAGCGGCGTTGCGCTTCCCGACGCCCTTGAGCGGAAGTATCCGCGCGCCGGGCATTCCTGGCCGTGGTTCTGGGTTTTTGCGCAGCACACGCATTCGACCGATCCACGGAGCGGTGTCGTGCGTCGCCATCACATGTATGACCAGACCTTTCAGCGCGCCTTCAAACGTGCCGTAGAACAAGCAGGCATCACGAAGCCCGCCACACCGCACACCCTCCGCCACTCGTTCGCGACGGCCTTGCTCCGCAGCGGTTACGACATTCGAACCGTGCAGGATCTGCTCGGCCATTCCGACGTCTCTACGACGATGATTTACACGCATGTGCTGAAAGTTGGCGGTGCCGGAGTGCGCTCACCGCTTGATGCGCTGCCGCCCCTCACTAGTGGGCACTGTTGCAAAGTTAGCGATGAGGCAGCCTTTTGTCTTATTCAAAGGCCTTACATTTCAAAAACTCTGCTTACCAGGCGCATTTCGCCCAGGGGATCACCATAATAAA
>NZ_JBJQKD010000031.1:0-15121 GCF_046487065.1 Escherichia sp. WS2035 | reverse complement strand
CAGAATGATGTCACGCTGAAAATGCCGGCCTTTGAATGGGTTCATGTGCAGCTCCATCAGCAAAAGGGGATGATAAGTTTATCACCACCGACTATTTGCAACAGTGCCGTTGATCGTGCTATGATCGACTGATGTCATCAGCGGTGGAGTGCAATGTCGTGCAATACGAATGGCGAAAAGCCGAGCTCATCGGTCAGCTTCTCAACCTTGGGGTTACCCCCGGCGGTGTGCTGCTGGTCCACAGCTCCTTCCGTAGCGTCCGGCCCCTCGAAGATGGGCCACTTGGACTGATCGAGGCCCTGCGTGCTGCGCTGGGTCCGGGAGGGACGCTCGTCATGCCCTCGTGGTCAGGTCTGGACGACGAGCCGTTCGATCCTGCCACGTCGCCCGTTACACCGGACCTTGGAGTTGTCTCTGACACATTCTGGCGCCTGCCAAATGTAAAGCGCAGCGCCCATCCATTTGCCTTTGCGGCAGCGGGGCCACAGGCAGAGCAGATCATCTCTGATCCATTGCCCCTGCCACCTCACTCGCCTGCAAGCCCGGTCGCCCGTGTCCATGAACTCGATGGGCAGGTACTTCTCCTCGGCGTGGGACACGATGCCAACACGACGCTGCATCTTGCCGAGTTGATGGCAAAGGTTCCCTATGGGGTGCCGAGACACTGCACCATTCTTCAGGATGGCAAGTTGGTACGCGTCGATTATCTCGAGAATGACCACTGCTGTGAGCGCTTTGCCTTGGCGGACAGGTGGCTCAAGGAGAAGAGCCTTCAGAAGGAAGGTCCAGTCGGTCATGCCTTTGCTCGGTTGATTCGCTCCCGCGACATTGTGGCGACAGCCCTGGGTCAACTGGGCCGAGATCCGTTGATCTTCCTGCATCCGCCAGAGGCGGGATGCGAAGAATGCGATGCCGCTCGCCAGTCGATTGGCTGAGCTCATGAGCGGAGAACGAGATGACGTTGGAGGGGCAAGGTCGCGCTGATTGCTGGGGCAACACGTGGAGCGGATCGGGGATTGTCTTTCTTCAGCTCGCTGATGATATGCTGACGCTCAATGCCGTTTGGCCTCCGACTAACGAAAATCCCGCATTTGGACGGCTGATCCGATTGGCACGGCGGACGGCGAATGGCGGAGCAGACGCTCGTCCGGGGGCAATGAGATATGAAAAAGCCTGAACTCACCGCGACGTCTGTCGAGAAGTTTCTGATCGAAAAGTTCGACAGCGTCTCCGACCTGATGCAGCTCTCGGAGGGCGAAGAATCTCGTGCTTTCAGCTTCGATGTAGGAGGGCGTGGATATGTCCTGCGGGTAAATAGCTGCGCCGATGGTTTCTACAAAGATCGTTATGTTTATCGGCACTTTGCATCGGCCGCGCTCCCGATTCCGGAAGTGCTTGACATTGGGGAATTCAGCGAGAGCCTGACCTATTGCATCTCCCGCCGTGCACAGGGTGTCACGTTGCAAGACCTGCCTGAAACCGAACTGCCCGCTGTTCTGCAGCCGGTCGCGGAGGCCATGGATGCGATCGCTGCGGCCGATCTTAGCCAGACGAGCGGGTTCGGCCCATTCGGACCGCAAGGAATCGGTCAATACACTACATGGCGTGATTTCATATGCGCGATTGCTGATCCCCATGTGTATCACTGGCAAACTGTGATGGACGACACCGTCAGTGCGTCCGTCGCGCAGGCTCTCGATGAGCTGATGCTTTGGGCCGAGGACTGCCCCGAAGTCCGGCACCTCGTGCACGCGGATTTCGGCTCCAACAATGTCCTGACGGACAATGGCCGCATAACAGCGGTCATTGACTGGAGCGAGGCGATGTTCGGGGATTCCCAATACGAGGTCGCCAACATCTTCTTCTGGAGGCCGTGGTTGGCTTGTATGGAGCAGCAGACGCGCTACTTCGAGCGGAGGCATCCGGAGCTTGCAGGATCGCCGCGGCTCCGGGCGTATATGCTCCGCATTGGTCTTGACCAACTCTATCAGAGCTTGGTTGACGGCAATTTCGATGATGCAGCTTGGGCGCAGGGTCGATGCGACGCAATCGTCCGATCCGGAGCCGGGACTGTCGGGCGTACACAAATCGCCCGCAGAAGCGCGGCCGTCTGGACCGATGGCTGTGTAGAAGTACTCGCCGATAGTGGAAACCGACGCCCCAGCACTCGTCCGAGGGCAAAGGAATAGAGTAGATGCCGACCGAACAAGAGCTGATTTCGAGAACGCCTCAGCCAGCAACTCGCGCGAGCCTAGCAAGGCAAATGCGAGAGAACGGCCTTACGCTTGGTGGCACAGTTCTCGTCCACAGTTCGCTAAGCTCGCTCGGCTGGGTCGCGGGAGGGCCGGTCGCAGTGATTCAGGCCCTTCTGGATTGTGTTGGTCCCCAGGGCACGATTGTCATGCCCACGCACTCGGGTGATCTGACTGATCCCGCAGATTGGAGATCGCCGCCCGTGCCTGCCGATTGGGTGCAGATCTTGCGCAACGAGATGCCGGCATACGATCCGCAAACCACACCAACTCGGAACATGGGTGCAGTGGCTGAATTGTTCCGGGCGTGTCGCAAACACTTTTGGAGGCAGCTATCACCCAGCCAAGGCCGGTATTTTCATGCTTTGTTAACCTTTTGCAGTCCGAAGAGGCGCGCAAGCAAATCATTCTGGTCATTGACGGTCCAGCCGCCTGAAAAGCCAAAGCCCTTCCGCAGCCACAGCATCGCCTCGAAACCCGCGATGGTTCGCCGCGCCGTGTTAAAGGATTGGAAACCGCCGATCTTCGGCATGTTCTTCTTCACCCGGAAATGGTCGCTCTCAATCCCCTGCTGGAGATGTTTGGTCACATAATGCACGGGATCGGGATGGAGAAGCCCATCATCAACCGACGTTTTGATCGTTGACGGGAAGGTGTTGGCCCCGTCCGTCCCAATCCTGTTCGGCGACAACAAGGGTTCATCTTTAAGCATCTTTCGGAAGAACCGCTTGGCAGCGTCGAGATCGCGCTTAGCGGTCAGCAGGAAATCCACCGGATTGCCATGCTTATCGATGGCTCGGTACAGATAGCGCCATTTGCCGCGGATCTTGACATAGGTCTCATCAATCCGGACCGAGCCGCAATGGGGTCGACGAAACTGCCGCAGCCGTTTCTCGATGACAGGTGCATAAGCCAATACCCAGCGGTTGATCGTGCTATGATCGACCTCGAAGCCCCGCTCGCGAAACATCTCTTCCAAGTCACGATAGCTGAGCGGGTAGCGCAAGTACCAGGCAACCGCCTGTACAATCAGCCAGGCCTCGAAATGCCTGCCCTTGAAATCATCCTTCGACTGGCGCTTCAGCTTTTCGGCAATGGTATTCAAAATCATCGGCTCGCTCCGCAATATCAGGAGCGGCAACTTCTCTCCCCATGGTCAACATCGAGTTAACCTGAAGAATTTGCGACAAGGCCATGCGTTCCGCTCCGGAGATGTCTGGCTTACTAGGTCCCGGCGCTATGGCGATCTGAAACACGCACTCGTTCCGGCACAATCCATCGCGGAAGGCGGTCGTCTCGCTGTGCCATTGCGGCCGGAGGAATGGCTGGCAGACCGGCAAGCTCGCCTCGACATGCGGTTGCGCGAGCTTGGCCGTGCCGCTCGCGCAGGCACGATCCCGGGCGGGTCGATTGAAAACGGCGTTCTGCATATCGAGAAACTCGAAGCCGCCGCGCCGACAGGCGCCGAAGATCTGGTGCTCGATCTCTACAAGCAGATCCCGCCCACGCGCATCACCGATCTCCTGCTGGAGGTGGATGCGGCGACCGGCTTCACCGAAGCGTTCACCCATCTGCGCACAGGAGCACCCTGCGCTGACCGGATCGGGCTAATGAACGTTATCTTGGCGGAAGGGATCAACCTCGGCTTGCGCAAAATGGCGGATGCGACAAACACCCACACCTTCTGGGAATTGATCCGCATTGGACGGTGGCATGTCGAGGGCGAAGCCTATGACCGGGCGCTGGCCATGGTGGTCGAGGCACAGGCAGCGTTACCCATGGCCCGGTTCTGGGGCATGGGCACGTCGGCTTCGAGCGACGGACAGTTCTTCGTCGCTACAGAGCAAGGTGAGGCCATGAACCTGGTCAACGCGAAATATGGCAATACCCCGGGCCTGAAAGCCTATAGCCACGTCTCCGACCAATATGCGCCGTTCGCAACCCAGGTGATTCCTGCAACGGCAAGCGAAGCGCCTTACATCCTCGATGGCCTGCTGATGAACGATGCTGGACGCCATATCCGCGAGCAGTTCACCGACACGGGCGGCTTCACCGATCACGTCTTTGCCGCATGTGCCATTCTCGGCTACCGGTTCGCTCCGCGCATCCGCGACCTGCCATCCAAACGGCTCTACGCGTTCAATCCGTCGGCCGCCCCGGCGCACCTGCGAGCGTTGATCGGCGGAAAGGTCAACCAAGCCATGATCGAGCGCAATTGGCCCGACATCCTGCGCATCGCCGCCACCATTGCTGCCGGGACCGTCGCGCCAAGCCAGATTCTGCGGAAACTCGCCTCCTATCCGCGGCAGAACGAGCTCGCGACAGCCCTGCGGGAAGTCGGTCGCGTCGAGCGCACCCTGTTCATGATCGACTGGATTCTGGATGCCGAACTCCAACGGCGTGCCCAGATCGGGCTCAACAAAGGCGAAGCTCATCATGCGCTGAAGCGGGCAATCAGCTTCCACCGCCGCGGTGAAATCCGCGACCGTTCCGCCGAAGGCCAGCATTACCGCATCGCCGGCATGAATCTGCTCGCCGCCATCATCATCTTCTGGAACACCATGAAGCTCGGCGAGGTCGTTGCAAACCAGAAACGCGATGGAAAGCTGCTATCGCCCGATCTCTTGGCCCATGTTTCGCCGCTCGGATGGGAACACATCAATCTCACCGGAGAATATCGCTGGCCAAAGCCTTAGCGTAGGATTCCGCCCCCTCCCGCAAACGACCCCTCATACAGCGGTTGAATGCTGGTATGTCACTCATACTAACCTTCAAATTTTGCTCTGATTAACCCGTCGGGAAAGTTCTTCTGCAGACTCTTTTCGTTCACTGTAGCGATCGACAAGATAGGCAGCATTTGCCCGGGTCAACAATGTAAACTTCATCAATTCTTCCATCACATCTACGATGCGGTCGTAATATGATGACGGTTTCATACGTCCATCGTCATCAAACTCCTGCCAGGCTTTTGCCACCGAGGACTGGTTCGGAATAGTGATCATTCTCATCCAACGACCAAGCACGCGCATCTGGTTGACTGTGTTGAATGACTGGGAACCTCCACACACTTGCATAACAGCCAGAGTTTTTCCCTGAGAAGGACGAACAGCACCTTCAGATAATGGTATCCAGTCAATTTGTGCCTTCATAATACCAGTCATCGCTCCGTGTCGTTCCGGAGAGCACCACACCATTCCTTCAGACCAGCGAACCAGTTCACGCAACTCCATAACTTTTGGATGAGACTCCGGTGCATCATCAGGAAGTGGAAGGCCAGATGGATTAAAAATGCGGACTTCTGCGCCCATTGCAGTTAACAAACGACCTGCTTCCTCTGTAGCCAGTCGACTGTATGAGCGCTCGCGAACTGAGCCATAAAGCATTAGTATACGAGGGGGGTGAGATATTGTCGGTATCCCCATTTTTTGCTCAGTTATTGCAGCATCAAATAAATCAGGAACTATATTATTTAGCTTATTCATTTTTTTATTTTCCCTATAGATTCGGGACTTTAGTAGGATTGAATTCAGACGGTTCGATGCAGCTTTCGTCAATCATGACAGTTATGAGTTTTCCGGTTACTTATCCATTTTTGCCAGCGTGTTCCGCAACATCTGTTTTACTGTTTACACAGCACTCTTCACGTAAGAATTCGATGATAGCTTCCAGTATTTCGTATTGAGAGACACACATGAGCGTTCGACTCTCCCGGTTTTGTGTGACGAGCCCTACTGATACCAGGGCTGAAATATGATGACTTAACGTTGATGAGGGAATGCCAAGCTGCTTTTGCAATTCACCTACAGGCAAACCTTGTTCTCCAGCTTTTACAAGATGTTTGAATATGAACAAACGGGTCGGGTGACCCAGCTCTTTTAGTGCTTTAGCTACTTCTTCCAGTTGCATGTGACAACCCTCTGTCTAATGATATTTCGATAATACCAGAAATATCTTGACCAGAATTATATTTCGATTATTCTAGAAACGTAGATTTTGTCAAGAGGGTTTAGTATGAATAGTTGGATTTCTATGCTGCAAGATGCCGCAGAGATGTTTTTGTTTTTGGCCGTCGAGCTATCTTTGCTGTTTATTGTCATCAGTGCCGGTGTGAGCCTGATAAGGCAAAAGGTCCCGGACCATAAAATCCAGCAATTGATGGGGGCGAAAAAAGGAAAAGGCTACCTGCTGGCCTCGTTGTTGGGAGCCGTTACCCCTTTCTGTAGTTGCTCAACAATTCCAATGCTACGAGGGTTGTTGTCGGCGAAAGCAGGGTTTGGTCCGACACTCACTTTTTTGTTTGTTTCACCGTTGCTTAATCCCATTATCGTGGGGTTAATGTGGGTTACCTTTGGCTGGAAAGTAACTTTGTTGTACGCGATCATCGCTGCCGGTGTCTCAGTCCTTGCCAGTATCGTATTGGATTTACTAGGATTTGAACGTCATATTGTTGATCACAAAAACTCAGCATCAAGTGGTTGCACCACGAAATGCGATGATTCCGAAGCTTCGGTAAAAACGTCGGCGGGTTCCAGTTGTTGCAGCACTAGCTCGACTCAATTGCCTTTAAAAACGAGTTGCTGTACTTCATCAGCGAACCCCATAATTAACTTAAGGACGGTAAAGAACGAGCAGAACGTATCAGCGTGTTGTTCATCAATATCATCTGAACAACCAGCTGTTAGCTGTTGCAGCAGCGAGAATCTGGGCAATGTGAATCTCACAACGAATACCACCTCTGGCCCAATAAAGTTAGCTATGAAAGATGCCTTACAGCAGTTTAAGGATGTTCTGCCTTATCTTTTGTTAAGTGTATTAATAGGTTCATTTATTTATGGCTTTATCCCTTCAGAGTGGATTGCAGCTCATGCCGGAGCAGATAATCCCTTAGCCATACCGCTGAGTGCAGTTGTTGGTATTCCGTTGTATATCCGCGCAGAGGCAGTGATACCACTTGCATCAGTGCTGATGACTAAAGGAATGGGCCTGGGGGCATTAATGGCCTTGATAATCGGTAGTGCTGGAGCGAGTCTGACAGAAGTAATATTGCTTAAATCAATGTTCAGAATGCCCATGATAATCGCATTTCTGACGGTTATCTTAGGTATGGCAATCCTTATGGGATATTTAACGCAATTTTTGTTTTAATCCTTATGAGAAGGGATTTTTGCGTCAATATGAAAATCCCTTCAGTCTTACGGCGCGGTTCTAACGGTGTAGCCCTTTTATTGTTATCCCTAAACCACCTCCTAGGGAGGTGGTGATTGATCCTGTAAGGCTATAGCCTGAAGAATGCCCATGTCGGAATATCTCTGCTTACTGACCACAAGTAAAAGCAACTGTTCTACCAGCAGCCTGCAAAAAACATATAAGCTGATCTGAAAGGAATACTTCACAATGAATATTATTGTGTTTGTAACCTGCTGTTATCGCGATGAAATTACCGTTCAGTTTTTTCGGTTGACGCGGACTGTTCCTGCATGGTTTTCATCTTTAGCTTCTGTTGTTCCCTTACTGCCAGCCAGCGTCTGGCATTCAGCGCATCGCATTCTGATACCTGACCTGCTGGTAGTCCATCCAGTCCATAACGAGGGATACCTGCGACAGCAGTACGCTGCAGATATACCTGTCGGGTGGTGATGCAGGATATTGCACAGGACCATTCATCCAGTGTCAGTTCTGTCTCAGGGTGTTCTGTCAGGAATGCGGCAAAATCATTGGTTATGCCAATTTTCAGTGGAAGAAATCCTCCGCCTTCTGCGCGAAGATGGGGAAACAGAGACTTCACTTTTTCCACGCAATCGTGAGTAAATTCATGAGTCCAATGAGGCTGGCGTGGAAAACGGCGTCTTTTCTTTTTTTTCTTACAGGCAGGAGCATCAGGGGTATGAGTATCGACGGCAGGCGAACTGATCCCCTCAGAGACTGATTCTTCCATCTTTTCTGTCTCTGAACGTGCGATAACACCTGTTTTTTCAGATAAGGAAGGGGGTAAAAGAGTGCGACGTTTTTTCACCATAATGATGGGTGTTTTCTTTTCTTCCTGATATTTCCCCATAAAAACCTCTACGATGTGTTCTTATATAATAATATATATCATATTTTCACGATTAACATAATATCTTCGTTAAGAAAACAACAGAGCAAAATTTGTTTTTTTTTGACAGGCATGAAATGAGCCAGCATAATTATATTAATTATTATCCCAAATGAGTTTTTGTATTTGCTCATTCGGGATGGTTGGATATTTTAAGTTATATCTACTGTATCATTCTCAGGTAATCGTTCCATTAAATCAGAAACTACGGGCTGTAACCAGTCAGTGACTTCACTCACATACTGATGCCATTCGGGATGCCTGGAGGCCAGATCCATCACTCGTGTTAACCCGGACGGACGATCAATGCCCAATTTAGTTAAAATATTCGAGATATAATTATGAGCATCAAGTTCAACTCTGATATCCCTTGCTGCTTCGATTATTTCTAAATATTCGCCACCCAATCCGTCCAGTGGGACATTTGTAATAAGATAATGAATGTATTGTTCAGGCTTAACCCCATTTGGGAGATTAAATTGTTTTACTTTTCCTTCCGCTGCCGCTTTTAACTCATAAGTTCGTGATTCTGTGCCGGTGAAAACTTTATCAAGAGCAGTTTTCTTTTCATTTTCTGTGGAATATTTATCGCCATCAAGAATATAAAGTTTACCAGATAGATTGTCACCACGAATAAGGGTACTGGCAAGTAGAGTGAATGCGTTTGAAGCTGCGCCAAATTTAAATATTTTTACATATTTGCTGGCCTTAAGTGAAGAACATATTTTATTTATTATGGCAACAGCTAAGTCATCTTCTACATATATTTCAATAGGCGTCGTTGATTCACCTGTTAATCTGTTTATAGCATCAGGTTTTGTTTCTTCAAATGAATAACTACGGCCTTGAATGTTTACGACGTGTCTTATATTTATCTTGTCTGATAAAGTGGTTAT
Source organism: Escherichia sp. WS2035 (assembly GCF_046487065.1). Lineage (NCBI taxonomy): Bacteria > Pseudomonadati > Pseudomonadota > Gammaproteobacteria > Enterobacterales > Enterobacteriaceae > Escherichia > Escherichia sp. WS2035. The sequence goes on along the minus strand of NZ_JBJQKD010000031.1, from coordinate 5,879 downwards.
CATTTCTCTATGGGTAGTAAAGATGATTTGTTTGTTTTTATCTTTGGCATGAGATGATATGACTTCTATTAACTTTTTCAATGCTTCGTCATGCAACAATAAATCTAATTCATCAATTAATATTAAGGCGTTCTTGTCCGCTTTCAATATTGTTTCCAGAATTAAAAATATCTTTTGCTCTCCTGCGCTCATACTCAATGATGAGTAGGCCAGTCCCCCTGACTCAACTCCAATCAATATTTTTCCATTGGGTTGTTGATGCTGATTGAAACTTGTGTATGGTTTATTAAGTATATAGGAGGCGTAATGAAGAATGTTTGTTATTAAATCATTACTGACACTGCTGGTTTCATACTGAATATTATTCTTTTTTTCTGATTCTATTATAGGAACACATTTATCAATGCCAAGATAGTAAACTTCTCTTAAAGGACGACGAGCATAAATCTGAATCCATCGTGAGCCTCGAATATCTGCTTTTCCATAATTTTTCAATTCATTTTCAATCATTACCCCATCTTTACGATAAGTTAAATTTACAATGAAGTCACTGCCGTTCCATTCAGCATGTGGGCTGCGTGGAAAAAAATGCATTAACCGATGGTCTTCACCGGGGAAACCTTCTTCAGGCATGTATATGCTTGCTATAGCATGGAGTATTGTTGATTTTCCGCTTCCATTTGGACCTAAAATTGCGGTTAACGCATGAGGTTTAAAAATAATCTCGTTTAATCCATTTATACATTTTAGTTTGTTAATTTTAATGGAGTTCAAGACTTGACCAGTAATGGTTTTTTTATTTTTTTCTGCCATTTTCAAATCCTAGCATTATGTTGGGGGGATTCACCATGTAATTCAGAAACATATAACTGTGAACAGGGGATATATCAAATCCTTTTAATATTCTATTTGGCACAGTATTCTACATCAGGCCTCTTTTATGCTACAGACTTTTTGAGATGTCTGTAATTTTAGACTTAATGTTATGACTGATCATATCTCCTATCCACTGGTGGCGCAGGAAAGTTAACCAGCTGCCACCATGGGATGATGTGTAAACCGTGCTGGTATGTTTTTACGGGGTGACGCTTTCATTAACCTGTACACGAACCTCCATTCCGGCATCGTGACAGGCCTGCAGCCACTGCGCCACTTCCAGCGGATCGCCCTCCAGGCGTACCACCCTGCCTTCTTTATTCCATAACTGCAGACAGGTGCTGCCGTCGAGACGTACCACAAAATCCCCACGGCAGGCCTGATACGTTATGCCGTTCAGCTGCACCGCCAGATCAGTGGCAGAAGTGCCGTCTGCGGGCAGACCTGCTGCCGGGACCAGCGGCAGTACGACGACTTCTGCCGCACGCTGTTCTGCCCGGAGGCGGTCCTGTTCTGCCAGCAGCAGAGGCTGTGCCACGGCCCGGCCGGCGTCCGTCAGCTCGACAGCCAGCTGCAGATTCGGGGCGCGCAGGGTACGCAGCCAGCCGGCATCCTCCAGACGACGGCAGGAGGCGCGCAGGTTTGGCCCGTAGACCGGGGCTTCCCCGCTTCGCTCCAGCACCCGTTCCAGGTCCCGCGTCAGCACGGGGCCCGGCCGTTTTTCATCAAGCGCAGCCAGCACAATCAGCACTCTCCGCTGCAGTGGCGACGGTCGGCGGCTCTGGGTCATTACCTGTCATCCTCCGGCCAGATGAGGTTTCTGAGGCGCTGAAAGTCGGCGTCAATGAGCTCCTGTCTCTTTATGGCATTCATTGAGGCATAGCCATTTATGGCCAGTTCATGCCAGAAGATCAGCACGGCTCCGGCTTTGGCTGACTCGCAGAGATAAATCGCGCCCTGGCTGTCCAGATTGCATTCCCGGATGCGTTTTTCCGCAAACCGGGTCAGTTGTTCATAGCTGAGTGAAAACACCCTTTCTTCATCCATCCTGCACGCTCCATCTGATAATGTACTGACAGGTAAAAATAATATCCTGCATGATTTGTGTGCTCATGATTTCTGATAATATCAGATATTGTTTTATCATCAATGATGAAAACCATATCTGATATGATTTTATATATATTTCTTAATTATCATATCATTTGCGTCTTTTCTGCCGCGCAGATCCAGTTTCCGGCTAAGTCGGATCGACCTAATCTTTGTTTCTGATATGAACACCTCGGAGAGGTGTAAGCAATGGTATAAACGAAATGTATTATGTATCTGCATCACAGCATGCGGGCACATTTTGCGGAAGGATATGAATCCCCCCGGAATAACTGGCAAAGGACAGATAAATGGACATTGAAATACGCCACTGCAATAACATCGTACGAGCACATATCACCCTCACTGCCGATAAACTGAACATTAAGTTTGCGCCAAATGGTACTGGAAAAAGTACGCTGTCACGGGCCATAAGCTGTGCGGCGCGGGACGACATTCAGGGACTACAGGCACTGATGCCCTTCCGGCTGCGCGGAGAAAACCCCGATAGCACCGGGCCCATTGTCATCGGTGCTGACGGGATTGGGGACGTGATGTGCTTCAACGAGGAGTACGTCAGTCAGTTTACGTTCCAACCGGACGAGCTCATCAGTGATAGCTTTAATATTCTTATCCGCAATCAAGCCCATGCGGAAAGAGAGCGTGAAATAGAAGAAATGACGCAAAAGATCCGGGCTGTTTTCACGGATCACACTGAGCTGAACTCTCTGATAGACCATCTACAGGAACTCAGTAATGCTTTCAGATCAACCAGTTCCGGGATTTCACGTTCTTCAACCGGCATGAGAGGTCTGTCAGGCGGAAATAAAATACACCACATTCCGGCTGGTCTTGAGAACTATCAACCCTACATCCGCAGTGAACGCCGCGTGGAATGGATTGACTGGCAGACAAAGGGACTCGAGTTTTCGCCCCTTTCGGATGGCTGCTGTCCGTTCTGTACCGGTGATATCACGGGAAAGGAAGCACAAATTCGCCAAGTCAGAGAGGAATACGATAAATCCACCATTAAAAACCTGACCGCTATCATCAGACTGGTGGAAAACCTCGGTAATTACCTGACGGAGAGCGCCAGAGAACGCCTTCTGGCCATTACTATGCTTCAGAACGGTCCGGAAGCCGAACATATCGAGTACCTAGTGGCGTTGAAACGCCAGACCGATACGCTGACAGAGAAACTCACTGCGCTGAGAGGCCTGAATGTTTTCAGCCTGCAGGAACAGCAGAACGTTCGGGAGGTGCTCACTGCCAGGTTGATTGACCTGCAGTTCTTCCCTGATCTGCAATCCGAACTCATGCAGGGGATCACCGACAGACTGAACGCGGCCCTTATGGACCTGATAAACCTTGCCGGACCGCTGCAGGGAAAAATTAACCGGCACCGGGACAGCATGATCCGGCTGATCGCACAGCACAAAACAAACATCAATAATTTCCTCACTTATGCAGGCTATAAATACAGGGTGGATATAGCCGGCGAGGGAGAGCAGAGAAAACTCAGGCTACGACACATAGATTTTGACGGGTACGTCAGCGGCGGTAGCCAGCATCTCAGCTATGGAGAACGGAACGCCTTTGCGATTGTGTTATTCATGTATGAATGCCTGTCAAAAAACCCGGGACTGATTATCCTTGATGATCCCATATCTTCTTTTGATAAAAACAAGAAGTTTGCCATTCTTGAAATGCTGTTCAGACGTGCAAGTGGTGAATGCCTGAAGAACCGGACTGTACTTATGCTGACGCATGACGTGGAGCCTGTGATTGACACGCTGAAGTCAGTCAGAAGGTTGTTCAGTAATCAGGTGACCGCCTCCTGCCTGCGCCTGTCTGCTGGAGTCATAGAAGAATTACCTGTTAACGACGGCGATATCATGACATTCATGCAGATCTGCAAATCCATCACCGCGTCAGCAGACTGTGAGGAGATCATTAAGCTCATCTATCTTCGTCGCTACTTTGAAATCGTTGACGAACGTGGTGATGCTTATCAGCTTCTATCCAATCTATTCCATCGACGCGTCGTCCCGCTGGATTATCGCGAGCCTGCCGCTGCGGGCTCGGGCTATCCCAAAATGGCTCCTGAGAAAATTCAGCAGGCCTTGCGGAATATCCGGGAGTATGTGGACAGTTTTGATTACCCGCGACTTCAGGCTCTCGTCAGCAGCCCAGATGAAATAAAAAACCTGTACCGTCGCTGTCGTAACGGCTATGAAAAACTGCAGGTATTCCGTTTACTGGAACTGGATCAGGACCATCCGGTAATACGAAAATTCGTTAACGAAACGTACCACATTGAAAATGAGTTCATCTGTCAACTAGATCCGTCCAGATTCGATCTCATCCCGGAGTACGTGATTATGGAATGTGACAAGCTCATCGCCCTGCCACCGGCAGCAAACCAGAGCTCGGTTGCCCGTATCGCTTGAGCCACTGTTTTTGCCGCCGGAAGATAGGCTTTAGCTCCCTGATAGTCTGATCTTCGAAGATACCCTACAGTTTAGGACCGCTTACTGTAGATATCTGTTAAAACAGCCCGTATACGGGCTGTTTCTTGGTGCCCTTATCTCCTGACTTTGAAAAGAGTGTCTTACTTCACCCAGTCTTCCAGCACCAGGTCAGGCACTCGCTCAAATTCTCTTGTATTATTCGTTACCAGTATCGCCCCGGCGGCGATGGCGTGCCCGGCAATCGCCGTGTCGTTCGGGCCGATCGGCGTCCCGGCCAGCCGCAGTGCCACTTTAATCTTCGTGGTGGCGTCTACTGCGGCGCGATCCCAGGGCAGGATGGCATCGAGGCGGGCGCAGAATTCATCGACCAGTTGGACGTGACGTGGTGAGGCCTTTGGGCCGGTAGCCCCGAAGCGCATTTCAGAGTAGGTGATGGCCGAGACCACTATACGGTGGCCGCGTAGCACCGCCTGCTCCAGACGCTTCAGGACGGCTTCTGGCTGTTCACGCATGATGAACGAGCAGATACAGGTATCAAGCATATAAGTCTTGTTCACAGGTTAAATCGCCCTTCGTCGCTGACAACATCCTCGCGCTCCGCCATAAAATCTGGATCGGCTTTTTCGTACTCTAGGAATGATCCCCAGGTTGGCCGGACGGGGCGCAGGATGATGCTGTCCCCTTCCCGGACGATCTCGAGCTCGCTCACCCCCTCAAAATCCAGATCACGAGGCAGACGGATGGCGCGGTTGTTGCCATTTTTGAATATCGATACGGTTCTCATGTTTTTTCTCTCCCGAGCATATGGATATGTGAAACATATCCGGAATATTCAAAGCACCGGGTGTGTGCATATGTTTAGTATAGGCAGATGTGTGGCATATGTATAGCGGTAGCATATGTAGATGCCAGGCATATGTTTAGCATATCTCTATTTCTTTCTTTTTTATCGGAGATCCGAAAAAAGGTTAAGTCTGATCTTAATGAAATTACATGGAATTTGAGTGATATCCCTTACCCCACATCTCCAACGTGCTATCTATAAAGGTTGATACATCTCACTTAGTCCGGAGGTTGTTATGAGCGTCAAAATCACAGGTTTAGACAAAATGCAGAAACAGCTAAAAGAGGTTGAGAGAGCAACAGAGGCATTAAACGGAAGTTATGATGTCCACTTCGATGCTAACGATCCTGTCAGCATTGAGAACGCGATTCAGGAAGCCTATTCCATGGTGTACGAACGCGCTTCTGGTTATGCCACTAATCCGATGGTCAGCCCATTAATCGAACACATGAAAGAAAATCTGCGCCAACAGATTCTGGACAGAGCAGAACGGCACTGTTGCAAATAGTCGGTGGTGATAAACTTATCATCCCCTTTTGCTGATGGAGCTGCACATGAACCCATTCAAAGGCCGGCATTTTCAGCGTGACATCATTCTG
>NZ_JBJQKD010000030.1:0-15744 GCF_046487065.1 Escherichia sp. WS2035 | reverse complement strand
CGCACCACCCCGTCAGTAGCTGAACAGGAGGGACAGCTGATAGAAACAGAAGCCACTGGAGCACCTCAAAAACACCATCATACACTAAATCAGTAAGTTGGCAGCATCACCTTCATGGTATTGGTAATATGACAATATTTTAGAGAGTATATTTTATTCATTATAAAATGCCCCGTAATATTTATCTCACAATGATTATGATTAGTGGATACGCCCCTACATTTCCAGACAGCTGTTATCACTTAATCTATTACTGGCCCGCAGCCGTAGATATTCTAGCCACGGTGGTAACGAGTATCCGGAAGAGATTCCACTTACACTCTTTCAATCCTATTGCAAAAGCTGATTTACTCAACAGGATTAAAAGAGGGAGTTTGATACAATTTATTTCACTTTTTGTTAGAATACTAATTCTTTTCTTGTATTTTTTGAGGAAATGAGCACGGAACACGACATAATCTGTAGTCAGTAAAGAGTCTATCCTCCCTGACTACAGATTATGTCGTGTATTATATGATATCAACTTGGCTGTCAGCGGCCATGTTGATATCAGCGTACCTTTGTTGTAAAGGAATACCGGTCAGAACAGCACAGAGTAGTTCAGACCAAAGGTTCGGCCCCTGCCTTTGTAGTCGTACAGTGACGCTGGGCCGTAACCCGGGCTGTAGTACAGTGGTGCACGCTGCCCCCAGACAGTGGTGTAGTCACGGTCGAAGAGGTTTTCAATGCTGAAGCTGAGTGTACCCACCGGAAGCTGATAACTGCCGAGCAGATCCGCGGTGGTATAGCCATCGACCTTGTAGCCCTGCGCGTCGCTCACGTCAAAGGAGGTGGTGCTCTGCACGCGCAGACTCCACGGGTCCGGTGCCCAGCCAATGTAGGCTGTCGCTTTTGATGGGCTTGCTGTCTTCACATCGTATTTCTGCCAGGTACCGTTCACTTTCGACTCAGTTTTCAGCACGTTGAAGTTCACTCCGGTACTCCAGTCAGTATCAGGAATCAGGTAGTCCACCGCACCTTCCACGCCGTAAATACGGCGTTTGTCGTCCACCACGCTGATGGTCAGATCTTTATTCGCCACCACGCTCTTATCAGAAATCGAATAGTAGGCCGCGATTTGGGTACGCAGATTATTGCCAGTAAAGCGCCAGCCCAGCTCATAAGAATCGACTTTCACGCCTTCCAGCTTGCTGTCGCTGACGTTCACACTCTTTGTTAGAGGAAGATGGCCGTTCACTGCAGCACCATAGATGCCGCGACCATAGTATTTACCCGGGTCCGGCAGCTCCACGCCCTGGGAGAAGTTGAGCCATGCCTGCTGGCGTTCGGTGATGTGCATCAGCAGACCGGCGTTGAACAGGAAGTTGTCGTAATCGACTGAGCCGCCAGGAATGGCGTCGGCGGATGTAGCCTTCCCGGCGGCAATCTGCCGTTGCTGCGCGTAGCCGATGAAATCATCAATCTTGTTTTCAGTGTACTGATAGCGTACGCCACCGTTGAGGGTAAAGAGATTATTGATGTCATAGCCTGATTGCAGGAAGGCCGCCAGGTTGGTGATGTCATACGACGGATAGCGCCCGGTGGTGTAAATCTTCTTGTTGTTCAGCCCTCCGGAAGCGCTTGCCTGAGCCAGGTCGAAGAACATCTGGTTGGAGGTAAAGCGCTCATGATCAGCATCCAGCCCCCAGGTGATTTGCCAGCCGTCCATCGGTTTGCTGTTCAGAGTCAGTTTCATGCCGTACTGGTCGGTGTCCTGCTGTGACGAAGAGAAAGCCGTCACCTGTTTGTTCGCATTTACCGTCGGGAACGGGTAGAATCGCAACGACTCATCGCGGTAGTAAACCTGACCGACCAGCTCCTGTCCCAGAAAAGCGCTGTCAGAGTACTGCAGGCTGATCAAATGCCGCTCAGTGCCGGGAATACGGTCGGAATTCAGCCCGTTACTGACGAATGGCGTGCTGGTCCCTCTGATGGCAGAGAAGCCTTTCCCGAGATTAAGCCCGTAATCGTCGTCGCCCTGGCTTTTATAGTACTGTGTGATCAACTGAAGCTGCCGGGATTCATCGATGTTCAGCGTACCAGTTCCCATGATGTCCAGCCGATCGGAGTACTGCAGGCCGGTCTGGGTGTTATCAAGCAAGGTGGCATCGCCGTTACCGTCAAACCAGCCGCCAAATTTCTGATATGCCACGGAAAGACGTCCGGAGATATGCTCATTTCCGCCGGAGACAGCTCCGGCAATGCGTTCATCGTGATCTTTACTGCTGCTAAAGCCACTTTTGGTGCCAGCCTCAAACTCCATCATGGTTTCCGGCTGGCCTTTTTTGGTCACGATGTTGATCAGGCCACCGGTACTGCCGCCGCCGTACAGGGACGTCGCACCGGAGATCACTTCAATATGGTCGATATTAAAAGGATCTATAGAGTCCAGTTGTCGGCTGTCGGTACGTGAAGAGTTGAGACGCACGCCGTCAACCAGCACGACCAGCGGGCGGCCACGCACATTCATACCGTAGTTGGTGCGGCTCCGGCTGCTGACGTCAAGGCCAGGGATCAGCTGAGCCAGTGCGTCTTTAAGCTCTTTGCCGCCCTGAATCTGCTGTTCCAGTTCGGCGTTTTCGATAACCCAGGTGGTTTGCGCCATCTCCGCTACGGTGCGATTGCTGCGGTTGGCAGACACCACGAACGTTTCATCATCGGTTTGTTGAGCGACTGCTGGCGCCATCATGGTAAGAAGCAGTGGGTTGAGAGCCCAAAGCGTATACTTTTTGCTTATCATCATTATTCCTCCATACGGGCGGAAAAAATCAGCCCAAAGATGCTGTGTAGCGAGTTAAAGAAGCAGCCTCCGGCTGCGTTTTCCCTAGGTGCCGCTGCGCCACTGAATCAGGGCGGGCGGCATACTGAGATCGAATAAATCACGTCCCATTACGCGATTAAGAATACGTGCAGATCTCCATGCCATCAGGCTGAGCTGGGGTTCGGCGATGCCATGGGTTTGCATACTGGCGTTGACCACGAAGATGTTGTTCTCTTTCGGGCCACTCCATTCCAGAGTGAAGTCATCACGCACTTTAAAGGTGTTCTTATCGTGCATGGTGATCAGGGGCATCAGTGAGGGAAGTATTTGTGGCAACGCAGAACGGTAACCTGTGGCGAAAATCACCACATCACTTTCCAGGCTCTCCCTGCCCTGATCCAGATGATGCTCCATCAGCAACTTCCAGCCAGGACCACTACTTTCCAGAGTTGTTACCGAGCGGCTGGGTAGCAGACGGATATTTCTTGGTTTTCTCAGAACTTCAAAACGGTGGTACAACTCACGATAAATGGTCAGTAAAGAATCGGCAGTGATGCCATCCGATGTCATTTTCTGCTCATCCAGTAACTGATGGCGAATATCTTCCTCCAGTCCGGAGAAGCCTGAAATATATTCAGGTGTAAAATACTCATCAGCAAAAGCAGCCTCATCCAGTGCGTTAAAATTATTACGCCGGGAGACCCAGTTTATTTCCGCCGCTTCTCCCCATTCCCCGCGTAATGCATTAAGGAACAGGTCTGCACCACTCTGTCCTCCACCAACCACGGTTATCCGTTTTCCACTAAGGTCCGGCCGACGAAGATTCATTTCACTGGCATGGAAACAGGATTGTGTCATATGCTTCACACAGGGTGGTAAATAAGGTTGTTTTCCTGTACCAAGGCAGATATTGCGGGCAAAATATTCTCCCTGGCTGGTTTGCACCAGAAACAATCGACGTTTTTTATCGAAATCAATGTTTTCAACGGTATGACTGAAATACAGGTTATTCATATCTTCAGCAGCCCAGCGGAGGTAGTCAGAAAACTCTTCACGGGATACTGTACGTAGTCTGCTTGTAAGGAAGCGATAGAACTTTTTGTGCTTCACCAGATAGTTAACAAAACTGTAGGGATTTGTAGGTGCAACAGCACTGACCAGATCTTTCAGAAAGACGGTCTGCATATGACAATCCGGTACCAGCATACCCGGATGCCAGGAAAAATGAGGATGTTCATCAAAGAAGAGACAGTCCAGTTCTTCGATCTGATGTGACAACGCAGCAATGCTGAGATTAAATGGCCCTGTCCCTACACCAATAAAATCGACACTTTTTTTCATGATTCATATTCCTGAGTTACCAGCCACAGCGGATTTTGCAGATCCTCAAGGTAATTCGGCAGCATGCGGCTGCCGCCATCCAGATCAGGCCAGGTCAGTTTTACCGGGTTCAGCACCACGCGAATGATTTGTGGCCTGAAAAGTGAGAAAAGCGCAAAACGCTCTGACATTTGTGGATGTTTTTTCATGTAATCACTCAACACTGCTGCCAGCAGTTGATAAAATCGCCTTTCAGGTACGCCAAGACGAACCATCAGTGGCGAAATAAAACGCAGTACTGTCACGAAGTGACCCGTCTGCAAATCATGGATTAAGTAGTCCGCACTCAGGCGGGATGTAACATCACGAACCTCCTGAGGCAAAGAGTCCATTTCGGGGAACTCTTCTTTCACCAGTCGCATATCGCCCTGGAAGTCTTTCAGCAGAACACGCTGTGGAACCCCCTCTTTCATGGCGAGAGTTATATTTTGTCCATGTGCAATAAGCGCGACACCGTAGCGGCAAAGCAGGTGATACAGAGGAACCACGACCACCCGGAACAGTTGCGTAAGCCAGGTTTCAGCGTCCAGCCCGGAGCGGTCTATATATGCGCCTGCCAGCGGCTGATTGTTTTCGTCGCACTCCATCAGTGTTGCCATCAGAACCGGACTTTCATCCGGTTTCAGCCAGCGGCACGGATTCTCCCGCCAGATAACACCAAGCATTTCCTGGTAGCGATAGGGAGCCCGGGCAAGCGCGGCATAGCCTTCATGGGAGACATAGCCTGCAGCCGGTTCACCAAGTATCACTGCGCCGCTTTGCACTAGGGTGGCGTCGGTCGCAAAAACCTGTTGTAGCCAGCGTGAAGCCAGTGGTCCGGCAGCGATGTATCTGCCAGGGATCCCCCGGTAGCATGAGGTGTTGTAGATGGTCAGCGGCAGCTTGATATCCAGCCCGCCCCGGCGACTGGCGTTGGTCAGGGTACGCAGCGACTGCTGGGCGAGCCACTGGTCGCCAAACTCGCCGAGAGACACCATCCTGCCTTCGGCAAAATCAGCGATGAAGTCGGTAGCGATTTTTTGCTGCCACTGCCACGGATGTACCGGCAGCGGCAGCCAGTTATGATCCAGTCCGTTTTCCTGCCAGACCTGACTGAAGCGGGCAAACTCCTGCGGATCCATTGCGGCCGTCAACAACTGATGAATATCCATCTCGTTATCACAGCGCCAGATCATATGTTCACGTTTTACCGCCAGCCAGTGCAGTCTGAAGGTGTTGGCATACTCTGGCGCATATCGTTCCAGCGCCTCTTTACCCCAGCCACGGCGACCTTTATTAAAAACGAATTTAGGATGACCGCTCAGCAGGCATTGCAGGCGGTCGGCATTAAGATTAATCAGGTCACTGGCGCTCAGCCCGCGACGGGCTTTCAGTAGTTGCAGGTCGCCCAGCAGCGTGGCATACAAATCCTGCATATGCTCAGCAACGGTTGCATCGCTCATTGACAGTACCTGCTTTAGCTGCATCAGCAGCGTCTGAGCCAGTACTGGCTCGTCCGCGCAGCGCAGAGTTTGAGCATCAATCCAGAGCCAGCCCCAGATACCACGTTCAGCGATGAAGCGCCATTGTGCTCCCGGCAGGTTAATGCAGTAGCGGTCATCGCCCTGAGATTCCGCGTGGAAAACCTGCTCATACTCCAGCTCAGACAACATTTTTGCCACCAGGCGGCGGTTGACCAAATCCCAGTCTTTGTGATTCATTACAGACCGACCTCCGTGAAGAAGTGATGACGATCCGCCATCACCATGCGCGAGCGTTTATGTGGGAAGTCGAACTCTTTAATTGTCCGGTATCCCGCAGGCTCAAGATGGCGGAACAGGCGCTGGTTATCGATGCGTGGCTCCAGTACTGTGCGCTGCGTACGTGGCTCATTCAGCAGCAGGTAATGTGTCACCCCGCGCAGCCAGCTTTGCACATAGTGGGCTCCGCGCCATTGCTGTTCACCAACCAGCAGATGCAGGCCACGGTCAAAGGGCTGCCACGAATAGTGGCGACCAATGCGGTCTTCCGCCGCCCAGTAGATTTCGAAATAACTGAACGGCCGATCGTCGAAACAACCAATCAGCGGGAATGCATGTTTACTGGTGAGCTGGCGTTCCAGATAGGCGATCTGTACCTCCAGTGAGCCACTTTGCTCCCAGAAATACTCAACGCGCGGATCGTTCATCCAGCGAGTGAAACGTTCTGCATCAGAAACGGGATCGGCAATGCGGAAACTCAGCATCCTGCGAATGCGTGGATCGTAACGACGATAAACTTCACCCTGCGGACGGGGGGGGCGCTGCGGGAAATAAATCTCACGCTCTGCATCAAAAACCATTTCACCGGAGGCCCGGTTTGCCGGAGAACTCAGCCATAACGGTAACTGCCAGAAAGCGGAACGATGGATAATGTCGCTTTGTACCTGTCCGAAAAGCGTCAGCGCCTGTGGCTCCTCACACCATTCGGACCAGGGAAGAACCACTGCTGAAAGTTGTGGTGCGGCGATAAATATCTGATCCAGCGCGTCGCACAGCCACCCTGTTGGCAGCTCCCCGGGCCAGTGCAACACCGCGCTATTGTCCAGCCCCCAGCCAAGATTCAGAGGCTTGTCGAGTTTTTCACAGCGCAGTCCATATCCGCTGTGAACAATGTTTGCCCCAGACATTCAGACCTCCTGAGCCTGCAGCGGGTTAGCGAAATCAAAATAGATCACCGAAGGGTCAACGATGGTGTTCTCGTTATGATCGTTCAGATAACAGAAAAAGTTACCTTTTACGTTCCAGTACGGACTTTCCAGAACATAGTTGAGACAGGTTTTATGAGTCACCTGGTCACGCACTTCAGCCAGCAATGTTCGTACACGAGCCATCAGATTCGCTTCGCTGTCCAGCCCGGCAGCACCCAGCGCAGCAGTTACGGCAAAAGTGGAGTTAACCAGCAGGTAATAAGGGAAATAGCGCAGCAACTGCTCACGGGTGAAAATATTTTCCGCCTGCGCCTCGTCAATGGTATCGAGCCACTCTGTCGCGTGAGGCATAAACGCGCTGCCCTGGCAGTCACGGTAAATAAATCCGACCGGCAGATCCCCAAGCATCTGCACAAGAATATTTTGCTGATGCGCCAGCAGCACCAGGCCGTAATCCGCTTCAGCCGTAAACAGAGGCTTCAGCACCTGCTGACAGTAAGCATCGACCCATGCGTGGGCGGCCTGTTGCACAGTGATACCGAGGCGATCGCTCAGGCGTTTTACCGCCGAAACCAGCAGCGAATCACCGCCATCCGGTGCGGCCTGAGTCAGGGAAACCAGAACGTTGGTCTGGCTTTGCGGCTGCTCCAGCAGCAGGTTTTCACGCAGGGAAAACAAACTTTCCTGCATGATGTTGCCGTTAAGATCGCGCAGCCCGGCCCAGCCGTCCTCCTGCATTACCCGGAAAGTAGGGAAGCGGGCCTGTAGCATCTGCCAGCCGTCGGTTTGCGCCAGACGTGCCAGGCGCATTCCTCGCTCCACCTCTTTCACAGACAGAGTACGGACGGAGTTGGTCAGCCGAACGCTCAGGGAGAACTTGATCATATCGCGGCTGGTAGCACAGTAGAGGGAGCGGGAAGAGGTGGTCGGCAGCCACGACGTGCCGGCCTCGCCTAAGTCTCTGATAAGTCCTTTAGCAAAAAGTGCCTGGCACCACACTTGCTGCAAAAGATATTCTCCCTGCCACGGGTGCAGCGGGAACAGCCATTGATTGTCACTTAATTCGTTGAGTAACTGGGGCGCATTTTCTGCGGCAAATCGCGTCAACCGCTGTTGAAGGTTAAGATGCAGACTTTCACCAGCGATTTGCGTTTTATCCACCGAAAACCACCGCAGCGGGAAGTGAGGTGCCATGTCAGGCAGGTATCGTTCAGCTTCCTGGCGGTTAAACGGTTCATGAGACTTAGGTGCAGGGTGGAAAGCGTGTCCTGTCAGCAGTGCCTGCTCAGCCTCGCCAAAATTCAACGCTTTTTCACGCAGGATGGCCCAGTCATGGCGGGCATCAATTGTCTGTTGCGTATGGGCGTAGCTTTCCAGCACGCGTTGGTGGAAAGTTTCGCAGAGGGGAACTGGCAGAAAAAGTTGATGCCGGAGCTTATCAATAATAAGCCGGGAGAGAGTGGTAAAGTCGACAGGATAACTGCCTGATGCCGTGACCAGATGAGCAGGAAATGCAAAGCGGTGATGCTGGGTTGGGGAGAAATAAGCCACTCTGAAATGGAGCGACTTCTGTTCGTCCAGCGGGATAATCAATTCGTCTGGCGGGTATTCCGCCAGTTGCCAGTCTTTGGTTTCACGAATCAAGGCATTCAGGAAGCACTGCGCAGCCACATCTGTGGCGGATTTTTCAGAGGGCAGGATCATAATCAAACAGCTCCTACACAGTAAAATAATAACAATTATGTCAATAATGATTCTCATTATCAATGAGAAATGTTATTGTCAGAAAAATTAATTTTACAAATAAACACAATTAATACATGGTGTTGAAACATTACAATGTCATCTAAGATCGAAGATACGCCCCAAAAAACCCTGTCCTGCTGGCCACTGGCGTTCAGTGCCGGTCTTCTCGGTATCGGACAGAACGGTCTGCTGGTTGTACTCCCTGTTCTGGTCATACAGACAAATCTGAGTCTGTCTGTATGGGCTGCCCTGCTGATGCTGGGCTCAATGCTGTTTCTGCCATCTTCCCCATGGTGGGGAAAGCAAATTTCCCTTACTGGCAGTAAGACTGTGGTGCTGTGGGCTCTGGGAGGATATGGCGTAAGCTTTACCCTGCTTGGGCTGGGAAGCGTGCTGATGGCTACCGGTGCCGTAACAACAGCGGTGGGGTTGGGAATATTAATCATCGCCCGGATCGTCTACGGTCTGACCGTGTCAGCAATGGTGCCAGCCTGTCAGGTCTGGGCATTGCAGAGAGCGGGAGAAGGGAATCGCATGGCCGCTCTGGCAACCATCAGCTCCGGCCTGAGCTGCGGCAGGCTATTCGGGCCGCTGTGCGCGGCGGCAATGTTGGTCATTCACCCTCTGGCGCCAGTGTGGATGCTGATGGCAGCTCCGGTGTGGGCTGTGGTGATGCTTCTGCGGTTGCCCGGCACACCACCACAGCCCACACCGGAGCGCAAGAGCGTCAGCCTGAAGCGGGATTGCCTGCCTTATCTGCTTTGCGCAATGTTACTGGCTGCGGCAATGAGCATGATGCAGCTTGGACTTTCGCCAGCCCTTACTCGCCAGTTCGATACTGATACCACCACTATTAGCCAACAGGTGGCGTGGTTGTTGGGGCTGTCCGCAATAGCTGCGCTTATCGCGCAGTTCGTGGTACTCCGTCCACAGCGCCTGACTCCAGTGGCTCTGCTCCTGAGTGCCGGGGTGTTGATGAGTAGTGGTCTGGCTATCATGCTCACTGAACAGCTATGGTTGTTTTACCTAGGCTGTGCAGTGCTGTCATTTGGGGCCGCTCTGGCAACACCCGCTTATCAACTTTTACTGAATGATAAGCTGGCCGACGGCGCAGGCGCGGGCTGGCTTGCGGCCAGTCACACACTTGGCTATGGGCTGTGCGCATTGTTGGTGCCACTGGCGTCGAAAACAGGTGTCTCAATCGCGCTGATTGTGACGGCATTATTTGCCGCTGTATTATTTACCATAGTGTCTGCATGTATTTGGCATTACCGTACAATCAAGTAAGGCTATGATGTTGTACTCACAGCCGGCATAACGTCCTGTGCAATTTCGCTGTCGAAACCGCCTGTGCTGACCGCCCAGTGCACTCACCTGAAGCACATCGCAGCATGCCACCAGGATGCCAGATCGTCTTCTGAAATGGGTGGATACATTGGCAACGTTAACCGCAACAATTTTTCAGAGAGAATTTTGGGGGGTGAGGGCCAGTGATGTAAAAAATACGCCAAGAGGTTAATTCATTGTTTATACTGATATGTCAGGTAATGCGTTTGCAGTCATTACAGTCGTCATGGAGACTGTAATGACTGCAAACGCATACCATGGAGCGAAATTCTATCCTAAGCGTCACATTAGTTGATAAACCTGTAACGTTAATGAATTCTCATGCGAAAAGTATGGTTATGATAAAAAAGCCTAAAGCTGTCATGATGAGGGAGCCAATGACGTGAACAAGTACAGACGTCAAAGCCCATATATAATTTCCCGCCTGGAGTAATGCGAATACTTCAACAGAAAATGTAGAGAAAGTACTCAGACCTCCACAAAGTCCCGTTGTTATCATTAATTTCCAAAAAGGATCAAGGTGTGGTTGTCGTAAAAAGTACGCCAACGCAGTACCAATAATTAACCCGGCAAGGAGGTTCACCACCAGTGTACCTGGAGGTAGATTTGGAAAAAGACTGTTAAAGCGTGTGGACAGTAACCAGCGCAGAGTACATCCAACAGAACCGCCGATAATGACGGCAAAAAGTGATTTAATCATGTACCCCTCATAAAATAATTTTTTATCGTAACAATATCAGAATATGTTCTCATTTGACTGATATTGTTAATTTATATCCTTTGACTACATGCAAGATAAGGGAAGGTTCTATTTATTGACATTAATACCCTCGACAATTGCTGAGCAGAAGCCCCCACGACAAGTGACAGAATGACAACATCTACAGTGGGGAGCGTTTTATCGATGAACAAGCAACCAAGAAGTAACACGGCATAGGTGACGACAATGCCAGTAAGCATAGAAATAACAAAAACGTGAGCTTTCATCATTCCTCCAGAATAACCCCGACGTGTAAGCCTGGGGGATTGGCACAATAATGTCATTTAAAGGCAGACTTTCCGGCAAATTGCGCCGATGAACCCAGTTCATCCTCAATTCTCATAAGCTGGTTATATTTTTCAATACGCTCACCCCGGCATGGAGCTCCCGTTTTGAGATGACCTGCGCGCATTGCAACTGTCATATCGGCGATAAAGCTGTCCACTGTCTCACCACTGCGGTGTGAGATAAAGGTGCCCCAGTTGTTGTCATGGCAAAGTTGTACCGCATCAAAGGTTTCACTCAGGGAACCAATCTGGTTGAGTTTAATCAATGCTGAATTGGCAAGGTTTTCGTCAAT
This sequence comes from Escherichia sp. WS2035, assembly GCF_046487065.1. Classification (NCBI taxonomy): domain Bacteria; kingdom Pseudomonadati; phylum Pseudomonadota; class Gammaproteobacteria; order Enterobacterales; family Enterobacteriaceae; genus Escherichia; species Escherichia sp. WS2035. The sequence continues at coordinate 4,463 of NZ_JBJQKD010000030.1, read as the reverse complement.
GCCGCGCTGAATATACTTTACGTTGGTCACAAACAGATCGTCGCCAACCAATTCTATCTGCTCTCCCAATGCACCATGCAGGATTTTCCATCCAGCCCAGTCATCTTCAGCTACCGTTAAGGGCAGGAAGATCAACTAGGTGCTCTGGGGCTGGTGACCAATGCGGTTGTGCTGTGAAACACACTTTACATGCAGGAGGCGTTGTCACATCTTCGCAAATCGGGAGAAACTCCTGAGGAGTAGCATCCGGCAAGATTATCGCTGCTGATACATAGCCATATAAATATGCTGGGGCATTATACGTCTTCGTTACCGGAAGATATTCTTAAGGGTGAGTTAAGATCATTAAACTTCAATACAAACAATTAATTAAACTCTTAGCGTGGTTTTTTACATCACTGGCCCTCGCCCCCCAATTTTCTCTATGTTTTGCCACTACTTCCCTCATTTTACTGCGCTGTTTGCTACCCCTGAGAATCGACATTACTTGCTATCCAGTCCGCAGCAACTCTCTGGCAACAAAACTTATCAGAATCATAAGTCTGTGCATTATTCGTTCAAGCGCATCGCCAATAAGCGGATGTTGCTGGCCGAGTGTTCTGCTAATCGGATGATAACAAATCCCGTGGTTCGGCATTTTCCTTTGTGCGTGCGTTGATGCTGGTAACGGTAAACGTCATGATGAACATGACCGCGAATAAGACAACAATTGTCGGAGCTGGCGCGCTGTCGATAAAAAAGGACAGCCAGACACCAGTCATTGAGACCAATATCGATATGCCAGTCGCCAGCAGGAGCGCAATATGAAAGCGTTGTGTCAGGAGTACCGCAATGGCACCAGGCGCAATGAGAAGAGAAATAGAGAGAATGATACCTACCGCTTTCAGCGTCGCCACAATGGTCAGGGAGACCATGCACAGCAGCCCATAATGCAGCCATCTCGTATGCAAACCGCTTGCCTGCGCCTGTTGATAATCAAAGCTGAACAGCAAAAAATCCCGCCATTTTACGCTAATAACAAGTGTAACCAGTCCGGCAATAATCACCGTCTGGATTATATCGCCGATGGTTATCCCGAGCATGTCGCCGAAAAGAATATGATCAAGATGTACGTCTGGTTTGACTGCAATATACAAGATCAGACCTGCGGCAAACATGCCAGAAAAAACAATCCCCATCACTGTATCTTGCTTGATTCGGCTGTTGTCTTTCAGGTATCCCGTCGCCACCGCACAGAATACTCCGGCGACGAATGCCCCTGTAGCCAGAGGTAACCCCAGAATCCAGGCAAGCACGATGCCAGGAAAAACCGCATGACTCATCGCGTCACCCATCAGTGCCCAACTTTTCAGGACCAGAAAGACCGACAGCAGCGCACAGGGTATGGAAACTACCAGTGAAATCAGCAGTGCGTGACTCATAAAGGTGAACTGCAGTGGCTCCAGTAATAATGCCATCATGAGCGATCCTCCAGCGCTTTATGCGCACGCCGACGATTTGCCAAAAGCCCATGGGTGGGCGCAAAGACAAATGCTAAAAGAAACAGCAGTGTCTGCGCCACCACGATGATTCCACCTGTCGCGCCGTCCAGAAAGTAACTGACCCACGCGCCGAGGAAACTGGTCACACTGCCAATAGTTACAGCAATCATGAGCAGGCGGGGAAAACGATCGGTTAACAACCATGCTGTTGCACCGGGAGTCACCACCAGACAGATCACCAGAAAGGCACCAACCGTTTGCAGCGCCGCAACGGTCGAAACCGACAGCAGGGTGAAGAAGAGGATTTTTAATCTGCCCGGATGCAATCCAATAGCACGGGCGTGATTCTCGTCGAAAAAGGTCACCATAAGATCTTTCCATTTGAAAAAAAGCACGATGATCGAGAGAATGCCAATGATAGTGAGTTGCAGGATATCCGCCGGATCGATTGCCAGAATATTGCCCAGGACGATGGTCTGAATGTTCACGGATGTCGGGTTCAATGACACCATAAACAGCCCCAGGCCAAAAAAGGACGAGAAGATCAGGCCGATGATGGCATCTTCTTTTAAGCGAGTGAGTTGGTTAAGAAACAGCATGCTGCCCGCTGCCAGTCCGCCGGAAAAGAAGGCTCCCAGAGAAAACGGAAGCCCCAGCATATATGCCCCCGCAACACCCGGGACAATAGAGTGCGACAGCGCATCGCCAATCAGCGACCAGCCTTTTAGCATCAGATAGCATGACAGGAAAGCGCAGAGACCGCCGACCATCGCCGAGACCCACATCGCATTGAGCATATATTCATAGCTGAAGGGTTCCAGTAGCGCGTTCATCTTTCTTCCCTCTGCACCGCTGACGGTCGATGTGCCACAAAAGGGCGTTCATCGTCAGTAATAATGCTTTCTTCCGAGCCGTTAAGTGTGACATGGCGCAGTACGCCGCTAAAAGCCAGCTCCAGGTTCTCGGCTGTAAAAGTGGTGTCTGTCGGCCCGCTTGCCAGGACGGTGCCTTTGACCATGACCGTATAATCGCAAAATGTCGTGACGGATCCGAGATTGTGCGTTGAGACAAGCATCGTTTTGCCTTCCGCGCGTAACTCCCTCAACAGGCTGATGATTTTCGCTTCGGTTTTCACATCAACGCCGGTAAAAGGTTCATCCAGCAGGATCACATCACCCTGCTGTGCAATCGCTCTCGCCAGAAAGACGCGTTTCTTTTGTCCACCGGAAAGCTCGCCGATTTGTCGATGGCGAAAATCCACCATATCGACACGTTCCAGCGCATCGGTGACAATCTGACGATCCCTCTTTTTGGCGATACGCAACATACCCATATGCCCATAGCGGCCCATCATCACCACATCTTCCACCAGTACAGGAAATGACCAGTCAACCTCTTCTGACTGAGGGACGTAGGCAACCAGGTTTTTCTGTAGCGCCTGTCGTGTGGGAATACCCAGAACAGATATCTTCCCGCTGGTCAGACGCACAAATCCCATAATCGCTTTAAACAACGTCGATTTTCCGGAACCGTTTACCCCAACCAGAGCGGCAATAGATCCGCCTGGTACTGTGAAGGATGCATCGCGCAGTGCTGTGTGCCCGTTACGCCAGGTGACAGTAACATCATTAACGACAATGCCTGCAGATTGCATCATTATTTCTCCCTTTTTCCGGCTTTAATTCCCTGTACCAGCGTACTGGTAGTAACCTTCAGAAGGTCGATATACGTAGGTACCGGGCCGTTTTCTGTGCTCAGGGAATCGACATAGAGCACACCACCGTAGTGCGCGCCGGTTTCACGCGCAACCTGACGCGCTGGTTTATCGGAAATCGTACTCTCGCTAAAGACTGCCGGGATATGATTTTTCTTAACTATATCAACAACCTTACGTACCTGCTGCGGTGTTCCTTGTTGATCGGCATTAATCGGCCACAGATAAAGCTCTTTTAGCCCCAAATCGCGTGCGAGATAAGAAAAAGCCCCTTCACTGGTGACCATCCATCGCTGATTCTCAGGGAGTTCCGCAATCTGCTTACGCAGGGGGGCAAGGGTTTGGGTAATCTTGGCTTTATAAGTATCGGCATTACGTTGGTAGGTTTGTGAATTTGCCGGATCGTATTTTATAAACGCATCACGAATATTATCGACGTAAATCAGAGCATTATCTGGCGACATCCAGGCATGGGGGTTAGGTTTGCCCTCATAGGGCCCTTCGGTGATCCCTACTGGCGTCACACCCGAAGAGACAATTACTTCTGGAACCCCATTGAGATGCTGGTAAAAGCGTTGGAACCACAATTCCAGATTCATACCATTGGCGAGAATCAGTTGTGCCCCCTGCGCACGTTTAATATCGCCAGGGGTAGGCTGATACTCATGAATTTCTGCACCAGGCTTGGTTATGGATGAGACTTCTGCAGCATCTCCAGCCACGTTTTTGGCCATATCTGCGATGATGGTAAAAGTTGTAATGACCTTGAATTTTTCAGCTGCACTCGCCTGAAATGCTATCGAGCAGGTGAGGACTAGGCACCCCAAGAGCATGGTTACTTTTTTTATTGAGAGCATGATTTAGTACCTATAGTGAGCAAAATTAGAATAAACATAGCAACTACTATGTTTTATAGCAGAAGCTATAAAATGTAAATAATTATCATTAGCGATTATAAGATCCCAACACAGGGATTAGGTTATTTCCTGCTGACGATGTGGTATTGAGGATAAAAGTTGGGCAGCGCTTTGGCTTTAAAATGAACTTGTTCAGGACGATTGGTAATGGCAAAGCAAAAATAATGTAGGTTATTGGCAAGTTCTCTAGGACGCAGGAGAGCATGAAAAACCCAGGGGCAGTCACTAAATGAAGGGATCGGTGATGCTGCCAACTTACTGATTTAGTGTATGATGGTGTTTTTGAGGTGCTCCAGTGGCTTCTGTTTCTATCAGCTGTCCCTCCTGTTCAGCTACTGACGGGGTGGTGCG
>NZ_JBJQKD010000029.1:0-24904 GCF_046487065.1 Escherichia sp. WS2035 | reverse complement strand
CTTCCGTACCCAGCACCGTCTCGGAGCCGGAGGATTCAAATCCCTCCGGCGGTGACTGCTCCTGCTCACCGGCCCGGAACACCACCGTGACGCCGGATATATTGGTATTCCTCTCACTGTCCAGCACCGGCGTACTGTTCAGCAGCACGCTTTTTAATCCATCCACCGGACCTTCAACCGGCCCTTCGCTGATGGCATCGATCACACTCAGCAGCTGCGTGGACTTCAGGTTGTCCTTCGCTTCGCGCGGGGTATGCCCCTTACTGCTGCCTTTACCCATTCGTCATGCTCCATAAACGATAAAACCGCCCGGAGGCGGTTTCACATAAAACGTTTTTCATCAGCGACCAATCACCACAACCTGACCACCATCACCTTCATCTGCTGTGCTGATCTCCTGAGATACCACACGTGATCCCACGCGCATTTCACCGTACAGAACGGGCAGAACATTGCCCTGGGCAACCATATTATCCAGTGAAGAAAAATAGGTGTTCTGTTTGCCGTTATCCGTTGTCTGTGTGCGGGGGGTTCTGGGTTTAGGGGCCAGCATCTGTGCAACACCGCCAAGCGTCATACTGGCACCGAGAGAAAACAGCAGATTACTCGCCATAATTCCTACCCCCGGCATCCATATAGCAACCGCCATAACAGCCGCCCCCAGCACAGCCTGAAACACACCGCCACTTTTGGCTCCTGCCAGACGCGGCACGATATGGATCACAGCACCATTTGCCAGCGGTTCATTAAGACGGGCTGATAATTCCGTTTCACCTGTATCACGCCCGGCAATCCGTACCTGATACCAGCCGTCGCTCAGTTTCTGACGAAACGCCGGGAGCTGTGTGGCCAGCGCCCGGATGGCTTCAGCCCCCGTTTTCACACGAAGGTCGATGCGGCGGCCAAATCGTTGTAAATCCCCGTAAAGGCAGATGCGCGCCATGCCCGGTGACGCCAGAGGGAGTGTGTGCGTCGCTGCCATTTGTCGGTATACCTCTCTCGTTTGCTCAGTTGTTCAGGAATATGGTGCAGCAGCTCGCCATCACCACAGTAAATGGCGGCATGATTCGGCACCGATGAACCAAAACAGCACAGCAGCACATCGCCCGGTTGTGCTGATGACAACGGCACCTGATACAGCCCTGTGGCCTCCAGATTATCCAGATAGAGATTCTGACCGTGACGCCACCAGTCATCCCCGCGATGAAAATCCGGCATCTCAATCCCCGCCAGATGATAAGCATCCCGGAACAGCGTGTAACAGTCCGTCACCCCGTGCTCAAAGCACCGCCCGGTAAGATGCGGCACACAGCGGAATTTATGAATCTCACCCCGGCAGACCAGCCACCACGGCAAATCGCTCTGCACCTGCAGCCGCCTGTCAGCCTCACTCAGCCAGGGCAGACCACCGGGGTGGCTGTGGACCAGCGCCACAATCTCACCCTGCATCTCTGCCCGCAGCCAGTCCTCCGGCGACATCCGGAAATACGCCTCCGGCTCACCGGAGATATTCACGCAGGGAAAATATCTTTCCCCCTTCGGCGTTCTCACCACGAAGCCACACGACTCCGCTGGCGCACATCGCCGGGCGTGCGCCAGAATCGCTGATTCTGTCTGTGTCATGGGATTACTGCGAAAGTTTGTTAATGGAAAGGAAGCCGCCAAAGTTGCCGACGTTATTGCGGAACTTACAACCGCTCAGGCATTTGCTGCATTTATCCTTCGTGATATCGGACGTTGGCTGGTCATATTCATCCGCGACAGCCGGACCGCTATAACCGCACTCGTCACCGCGATAGGTCCAGGTGCAGGTGTTGGCCAGCATGATACGTCCCGGAAAAACAGCGCCATCCGTTTCCGTCGGCGTGGACAGTACAAAGGAGGCACTCACCGCGCTCAGTTCGCTGCACTGCTCAATGCGCCAGCGGCTGATCACCTCCTGCTCCGGATCGGCATAACTGTTTCCGTTGACGAAGTTCACCGCATCCAGAAAACGGGCGTAAACCTTACGCCGGACCACCGTTCCGCCGACCAGACTCTGCAGATCTTCCGCCATCCCGGTGACCATACCGTACAGGTTAGAAACCGTCAGCGTGGGGCGCGTACTGGTGCCTTTGCCATTCAGTTCAAAACCGCTCCCCTGAATGGGATACGGCTGATACTGTCGCCCCTGCCAGGTGACCGGCTCACCTTTTTCGTTCTGCTCATTACAGAAAAAATAACGTTCTCCACCGACCTCTGTCAGGTCGATTTCCCAGAGCACCACGCTGGCCGACTGCTCCGCACGGGTGCATTCATTCAGTGTTTCCTGCCGGATATCCTGCATCAGTTCACCACCTGTTCAAACTCTGCGCTGAACTCAACACGCAGCATACTGACCCGCGACGACCATTTTGCGCAGGTCACCTTTATCTGCTGCCACTCATAAGGCGGCGTCCACAGAAAGGATTTCCAGCCCCCGTGCTCTTCCAGAAACGACTCCAGTACCGTGGCCTCCTCACGGGGGACAGAAAGCGTCACGCTGTACGTTTTCAGGTTGGCATTCAGCCCGGCAGGCGCTCGCTGAGAATAGCCATCACCAAAGCGCACCTTTCTTACAGAAGGGACCGAAGCCACATCCATACCGGGTTTCACTTTCCAGCGGAAGGTCTTCATCGTCCACCTCCGGAGAACAGGCCACCATCACGCATCTGTGTCTGAATTTCATCACGGGCACCCTTGCGGGCCATGTCATACACCGCCTTCAGAGCAGCCGGACCTATCTGCCCGTTCGTGCCGTCGTTGTTAATCACCACATGGTTATTCTGCTCAAACGTCCCGGACGCCTGCGACCGGCTGTCTGCCATGCTGCCCGGTGTACCGACATAACCGCCGGTGGCATAGCCGCGCATCAGCCGGTAAAGATTCCCCACGCCAATCCGGCTGGTTGCCTCCTTCGTGAAGACAAACTCACCACGGTGAACAATCCCCGCTGGCTCATATTTGCCGCCGGTTCCCGTAAATCCTCCGGTTGCAAAATGGAATTTCGCCGCAGCGGCCTGAATGGCTGTACCGCCTGACGCGGATGCGCCGCCACCAACAGCCCCGCCAATGGCGCTGCCGATACTCCCGACAATCCCCACCATTGCCTGCTTAAGCAGAATTTCTGTCATCATGGATAGCACGGAACGGGTGAAGCTGCGCCAGTTCTGTTCACTGCCGGTCAGCATCGCCGCCATATTCTGTGCAATACCATCAAAGGTCTGCGTGGCTGCACTTTTAACCTGCGACATACTGTCCGTGGCGCTCTCTTCCCACTCACTCCAGCCTGACTTCAGGCCTGCCATCCAGCTCCCGCGAAGCTGGTCTTCAGCCGCCCAGGTCTTTTTCTGCTCTGACATGACGTTATTCAGCGCCAGCGGATTATCGCCATACTGTTCCTTCAGGCGCTGTTCCGTGGCTTCCCGCGCTGCCTGCCGGTCAGTCAGCCCCCGGCTTTTCGCATCAATGGCGGCCCGTTTTGCCCGTTGCTGCTGTGCGAATTTATCCGCCTGCTGCGCCAGCGCGTTCAGGTGCTCCTGATACGTAACCTTGTCGCCAAGTGCAGCCAGCTGGCGTTTGTACTCCAGCGTCTCATCTTTATGCGCCAGCAGGGATTTCTCCTGTGCAGACAGCTGGCGACGTTGTGCCGCCTCCTCCAGTACTGCGAACTGATTTTCCGCTTTCCACAAATCCCGGCGCTGCTGGCTGATTTTCTCATTCGCTCCGGCATGCTTCTCCAGCGTCCGGAGTTCTGCCTGAAGCGTCAGCAGGGCGGCATGAGCTCTGTCTTCCTGACGATCGCCCGCAGACACCTTCACGCCGGACTGTTTCGGCTTTTTCAGCGTCGCTTCATAATCCTTTTTCGCCGCCGCCATCAGCGTGTTGTAATCTGCCTGCAGGATTTTTCCGTCTTTCAGTGCCTTGTTCAGTTCTTCCTGACGGGCGGTATATTTCTCCAGCGGCGTCTGCAGGCGTTCGTAAGCCTTCTGCGCCTCTTCGGTATATTTCAGCCGTGATGCCTCAGACTCGGCCCAGTCCTTTGCTGCCATCTCTCTGGCCTTTTCAAGATCGGCCTGCAACGTGGCGGCTGAAAGCCCAAGTTGCGCATTCGCTCTGTCCTCCCATGCTCCCCGGAGATTGGCAAGAAATGCTGAGGTTTTACCGCGCCGGTGGCTCCGGCTCTGATACCACTGCCATTTTTTGTCCGCCTCATCAAAAGCCTTTTCTGCTTTCTCCAGCATTTCCTGGGCAGTGTCCGGGCGACCAATATCCAGCACCGAATCCCACATGGATTTGAATGCCCGTGCTGTCCTGTCTGCCCAGGTCTCCAGCGTGCCCATGTTCTCTTTCAGGCGGCGGGTCTGGTCATCAAACCCTTTCGTTGCGGCCTCGTTCGCCGCCTGCAATGCCCCGGCTTCATCGCCGGAACGCTGCAACTGAGCGACATACGCAATCTGCTCCGCCGTCACGTTATGGAACTGGCGCGCCATCGCCGTCAGCCCCGACGTCGGGTCTGTGGTCAGCTTCCCGAAGGCTTCAGCAACCTTGTCCACCTCCACGCCGGATGCAGAGGAGAAACGCGCCACACTCTGGCTGATGGATGCAATCTGAGTCTCACCGCTTACTCCCGCCTTAACCAGTGCGCTGAGTGACTCGCTGGTCTGGTTAAACGTCAGCCCTGCCGCCTGCCCGGCTCTGGACAGGACCAGCATACGATCTGCCGTCAGACCCGACTGATTGCCGGAAAGGACCAGCGTTTTGTTGAAATCGGACAGGGTTGAGTTGCCCTGATACCAGGCATACGCCAGCGCACCGGTCGCCACCGCCAGCGAGGTGGCCCCGACCATCGGCAGGGTGATCGCACCGGCAAGCCCCCTGAACATGGGGATCATCCCGCCGAAGGAGTCCTTCACCTGACCACCCTGTTGCAGCAGGATCAGCCACGGACTTTGCCCGCCTGCAAGCTGCGTGGCCACGTCGGTGAACTGCGCAGGCAGCATACGCATGGCAGCTTTATACTGCCCGACGGAAATCCCCGCTTTCTGTGCAGCCAGCGCCTGTCGGCTCAGAGACTGTTCAACGACTGCCGCTGTTTTTTTCGCATCACTTTCCGTACCGGAAAAATGACGCCTGACTCTGGCCATCTGCTCGTCAAATCTGGCCGCATCCAGACTTAAATCAACGACCAGATCGCCTACCGGTTCAGCCATACCGGACTCCTCCTGCGATCCCTTCTGATACTGTCATCAGCATTACGTCATCCTCCGTCATTTCAGCCACATCCGGGGAAGCGCGGATAACTTCATTCCCGTCCGGACCAAAGCGGACGCCTCCGGCAAGCCCTGCCGCTTTCTGCATCAGCACATCATCTTCAGGCTCTTCGTCAGCCTCGCGCCGGTTCAGCAGACTGAAATCCAGCGGATGCATATCCGGATCGCTGAAAAACAGGCTGAGTACGGTGTACGTCAGCCCGGAAAAGTGCATATCCAGCAGAACATCATGAAAATAATGGGTACTGTAAAAGCGGTGCCAGTCGGCGTACTCCGTGGATGACATCCCGGCAAGCATGGCGCGCCAGTCGGGTCGCCCCATCTCTCGCGCCAGTTTCAGGGCAAAACTCAGCTCACCGTCGAACACTTTCCCGCAGAAACAGGCTCTGCAGGCCCGGCGTCCTCTGCCTGTTCGGGGGCATTATTCACCACAAACTCATACATACCGGACAGCCGGTACACCACGTTTTCAGCATGAGAAATTGCCTCTGTGGGCCAGGTGGTAAGCACTTCCTGCTCAATCTGTTTAACGGCTTCATTCATGGACGGCATCTGCGTCTTCTTCGGATGGTTATGCCACAGGGACATCGCCACCAGAAACGCGCCGGTTCTGATGACGTCTTCCACAGTAACCTGCCGGTTGCTGTCGGATCCCGCCGGTTCTGCCTGCCGTTTCATCAGGGCAAGATGCTCAATACGCTGCAGGGCTGACAGTTCAGAAAGCGTGACGGTCACGCCGTTATATTCAAATGATTCGGTTTTCAGGAACATCGCTGACTCTCCGGATTAACTGGCGGTGACGGTGATTTCTGCAACCGCAGCAAACTCACCATTACCGGATACAACCGGAATGTTGACCTTGCCTGCAGCAACGCCGTTCACGGTGATGGTCATACCGCTGACCGACACGGTGGCTTTTGTTTTATCCGCAGACACCGCACGGAAGCTCTTGTCGGTTGCGCCCTCCGGCTGGAATGCCACGGTCAGCGTAGTGCTCTGCCCTTTCACTACGGAAGCACTGGCGGGTGTCACCGTCATGCCGGTTGTCGCCGTCACCGTGCTGCGATCTTCTGCCATCGACGGACGTCCCACGTTGGTGACTTTCACCGTGCGGGTGATCACTTCCTTCGCCGTCACCGCCTTACCGATACTGCTGACCCAGCCGCGGAACACATCGACCGTGCCGTTCGGGAAGCGGATTTTATAGGCACGGGTATCCCCTTCATTAAACCACGCCAGCAGCGCCTGCTGCCCCTGCTCTCCGGGCATCCACGCCAGCGTGAAGCTGGTATCTCCGGCAGATTTCTGCCCCTGCCCGGTCGCAGTCCAGTCCGCATCTTCATCATCGAGATAGCTGTCGTCATAGGACTCAGCGCTCAGTTCGCCGGGCGTCAGGTCTTTAACTTTAGCCAGACGCGACCAGTCAACGTCTGAAAGCGGGTTCGCATAAGGGTCACCGTTCCCCTTATAAACCCACAGGGTGGTCCCGGCCCCTTTCACCGGCATTACTGGATTTGGTACAGGCATATCGTCCTCACATGTCATAGGTAATGACATAAGTCAGATCGGCTGAACTCCACAGGCCCGCATCATCGTCGCGCCGGTAGTCATAGCCACTGGCCACCATACTGGTGATCAAATCTGACAGTGCCGGGACATCGCTCATCACCGGATAAATCCGGGACTCCATCCACGAATCCAGCTCTGAATCCGGCACCTGAGCAGGCAGGAAAACTTCAATATGCAGCTCCGCCTGCCAGGTATCGCTGTCCAGCTCTTCGCCCGTGTATTCAGCGCCGGTGAGATAAACGGCAACTGCCGGAAAATCCTCCTCATCAAAAACAGCGGGGCGACCATCAAAAAGCGTCGCCCCGGTGTCATGTTTTTCCAGTGCATCCAGTACGGCTGCACGGAGTTCTGTATGTTTCATCGCTTTATTACCATCCTCAGTTGATGCTGCAGCGCATAGCCCAGCTCTTTCGGAAGACGTTCACGCCGTATCCGCTCAATATTCTGTTTAAACGCCGTGGTCAGCGGCACTGCCATCGGGATTTTCACCACATCAATGGGGTAACGGTTTTTCCCGGCCACACGCTGCATGACATGCCATCGGCCATTTTTCAGTTGCTGAATAAACGCGCCGGGAATACGACGGTTTCCCACCACAAGCACGCTGTCGCCACCTTTCAGGGATGAACGCTGCCCCTTTTTACGACGCCTGCGTCGGGACAGGACAACCCGCGCGTTACCCAGCCTGATTACGGGCAAATCCCCCCGGTTAACCTTGATTCTGGCCTGCGGATTTTTGACCGTGGCCCTTTTCAGCCTGGCCCTTTCCTTTACCAGTTTCCGGCGTACCTTTGTCTCACGGGCAACCTGTGACGCCGACTGCGATATCGCGGATGAAGCAACGCGGTTAATGGCCATTGCGGCGGCACCGGGCACCGCCGTTCTGCTGATACGGCTGAGGTTTTCAACGGCCTGCTCAAGACCTTTTATGGCCATACATCCCCCCTTCAGCGACGACGGTTAACGGCAGGCGGCACGCCACGCCCAAGCCAGAGATGACAGCTTCCGCCATCATCCGGCGAAATCCGGTCTATCCAGAAGTTTTCCTCACCGATGGTCAGCGTGTCGCCGCGCCGCAGCTGCCGCACATCATCAGTCCGGACAAACAGGGACGGGCTGGAGCCTTCAACGCGCACGCCCTGTCCGGCATAGCTGATATTTTCAGGGTCATCAAAAACACCACGTATCACAGCACCGGACTGCTCACCGGATGTCATGGTGGCTGACGTTCCCATGTACCCGCGTATCGTTTCATCGGCGCGGGCAATGGCAGCATCGAACAGGTTATCGAAATCAGCCACAGCGCCTCCCGTTATTGCATTCTGGCCAGGCCACGTTCTGTCATTTCGGCTGCCACACCGGCAGAGACACGAAACGCCGTTCCCGGCAGCACAAATGCCACAGGTTCATCCCGCGTGGCGTGAAGTGCATCGGTATGCAGCGTCACCAGTGCCACGACCGTGACCAGTTCAGCAGTATCCTGAATCACGGTATCCGGCTGCGCTGATACCACCTCATTTTCATGCCCGGTCAGCGCATTTTCCGGGCTGATAGGGGTATCCTGATCGACAGTGTCATCAAGCTCCTCTTCCAGCTCTGCCACACGGAGCGCAAGTTCTTCTTTCGTCCCCGTCAGGCTGACATCACGGTTCAGTTGTTCACCCAGCGAGCGGAGACGGGCAATCAGCTCATCTTTCGTCATGGACTCCTCCACAGAGAAACAATGGCCCCGAAGGGCCATGATTACGCCAGTTGTACGGACACGAACGCATCAGGGTCAGCCAGCAGCATCAGCGGTGCTGACTGAATCATGGTGAACTCACGCGCCGGATCGCCGGTGGTCACCCAGTTTTTCGGGTAACGGGCAGAGGCGTTAATGCCTTCGCGCTGTGCGTCCGCATCCTGAATGCATCCATAGGTGCGCAGACCGCGTGCCTGAGTGTTCCCCAGCACCATCGTGTTGTCCGGCAGAAAGTTCTTTTTGACGTCGTTTTCCACGTACTGTCCGGAATACACGACGATCGCCGTATCGCCATACATCCCCTTATAGGACACCGCTTCGCCCAGGTCTTTTACCGCTGTCTCCAGCTCGGAATTAGAGCCGCGACGGGTATCCAGCTTCTCCTTGACGGCTTTGAAGGAACGGAACAGCGCCCAACCTTTCGGATCAAACACGATGATATTCACCACGCCGCTGGCGTTCAGCGCGTAGGCTTCGATATCGTCGGTCGGGTCATACGTGGACTTGTCACGCTTGCTCCACTCCGTGCCGCCGGACTGCGTGATGTTATTCGCCGCACTGCGGCCCATATCCACCTCAACCGGATCGAAGGCTTCACCGGTCATGGTGTATTTGCCCTTAAGCACGGCAGAAACGGCCTGCATCTCTTCGACCTGAGCAATGGCCAGCTCTTCGTCTCGCATGTTCTGCATGATGATGCGACGGCGGCGGTAAGCCGGGTCTGCCAGATTCTGTGGATCTTCATCCGGCAGGCGACGCAGGGTCATCTGCGGATTCACCTCATGCTTCGGCTTGACATATCCCGGCGTAAATTCGGAGGTGGAGCCGCCACGGGAGCGGATAACCTCACCGGAAACAATCGGCGAAACGTACAGCGCCATGTTTACCAGTCCCGGAATTTGTGAGAGATAGACTTTCTCCGTGGTGAAGGGATAGCTCTCACGGAAAAAGAGACGCAGAAACAGCGGATCAAACTTAAATTTCTTCTCATTTGCCGCCAGCAGCTGGGCGGTTGTGTACATCGACATAAAAAAATCCCGTAAAAAAGCCGCACAGGCGGCCTTTAGTGATGAAGGGTCAGGTTAAACGATGCTGATTGCCGTTCCGGCAAACGCGGTCCGTTTTTTCGTCTCGTCGCTGGCAGCCTCCGGCCAGAGCACATCCTCATAACGGAACGTGCCGGACTTGTAGAACGTCAGTGTGGTGCTGGTCTGGTCAGCAGCAACTGCAAGAATGCCAACGGCAGCACCGTCGGTGGTGCCATCCCACGCAACCAGCTTACGGGTGGAGGTGTCCAGCATCAGCGGGGTCATTGCAGGCGCTTTCGCACTCAATCCGCCGGGCGCGGTTGCGGTATGAGCCGGGTCACTGTTGCCCAGCGGCTGGTAATGGGTAAAGGTTTCTTTGCTCGTCATAAACATCCCTTACACTGGTGTGTTCAGCAAATCGTTAACGGCATCAGATGCCGGGTTACCTGCAGCCAGCGGTGCCGGTGCCCCCTGCATCAGACGATCCAGCGCAGTGTCACTGCGCGCCTGTGCACTCTGTGGTGCTGCGGCCAGAATGCGGCGGGCCGTTTCCACGGTCATACCGGGGGTTTCTGCCAGCACGCGTGCCTGTTCTTCGCGTCCGTGAGCCTCCTCACAGTTGAGGATCCCCATAATGCGGCTGTTTTCTGCCGCAACCGCTGCGGTGATCTGCGCGTTCACGTCCGGCTGCGCCGCGCTGGCGTTTTCGCCCTCCGTCGCTGGCACCACGTCAGTAACGTCAGCCTGCGAAGCAGTGGCTGAAACAGCTGTTGATTGAGTCTCTTTGGTCATTCGCCCTCCTGAGAGACGGGATTTACGTGCATCCAGTGCATCACGCATGACGGTGATCGCATCGGTGCTGTTAACAAGTTCATCAGCCAGTCCGGCATCAATGGCCTCCTGACCGCTGTACACTGCAGCCTCGGTATCCAGCACAGCCTGCACGGACAGGCCGGTATATGCCGACACCTTCTGCGCAAACATCTGGCGGGTTGCGTCCATCCGGGACTGCAGTGTCTCCCGGACGTCATCCGGAAGATGGCTGTAGGGGTTGCCATCCACCTTATGGCTGCCGCTGTAAATCAGAGTGATTTCCACACCCTGTTTCTCCAGCGCAGCACCGTAATTACTGTGAGCCATCATGACGCCGATGGAGCCTGTCCGGGCGGTCTGCGTGACCAGACGCCGGGAGGCGGCACTGGCAAGCAGCTGACCTGCACTGCAGTTCATGTCGTTGGCCAGCGCCCATACCGGTTTTATGTCACGCACACGGGCGATGATGTCAGCGCAGTCAAATGCCCCCGCCACCATCCCGCCGGGCGTGTCCATATCGAGCAGAATGCCGTCCACCATCGGATCGCTGGCAGCCTGTTGCAGACGGGCGATAATGCCGTTGTAACCGGTCATCCCCGAATACGGCTGCAGCGCCCGCGTCCGGCTGACCAGCGTGCCGGACACCGGCAGCACGGCGATGCCGTTCATGACCTGATAACTGCGGGCCTGTCGTGGTCCGTCATCATCAACGGATAACGCCAGCGCCGCGGGTGCCTCTCCGGCAGTCAGGCTGTCGCCGGACACCGCATCCGTCAGGCGGCTGATCCCAAGCTGGCCTGCAAGCGCACAAAAGAAAACCCGCGCATAGGCGGGTTCAAGCATCAGCGGCTCATTAAAAGCCATGCTGGCAATATGCGGGAGATTACGCAGCTCTGCTGTCACTCTTCTCCTCCTCTGTTGATTGTCGCAGCCCGGATTCAAATGCTGCAGCCGCCCAGGCGGGCGGTTTAAGACCGGCTGCGCGGCGCTCCATCGTTTCACGGACCTGCTGGGCAAAAATTTCCTGATAGTCGTCACCGCGTTTCGCGCACTCTTTCTCGTAGGTGCTCAGTCCGGCTTCTATCAGCATCACCGCTTCCTGAACTTCTTTCAGACCATCGATGGCCATACGACCGGAGCCTATCCAGTCGCAGTTCCCCCAGGCACTGCGGGCTTCCTGAAAACTGAAGCGCGCTTTTGAAGGTAACGTCACCACGCGGCGAACGATGGCCTCTTCCAGCCAGCACAGAAACATCTGGCTCGCCTGACGGGATGCGACGAATTTTCGCCGCCCCATAAAGTACGCCCACGACTCGTTCGCACTGGCCCGTGCCGTGGAGTAGCTCATCTGGGCGTAATTCCGGGAAAGCTGCTCATACGAGACACCCAGCCCGGCAGCGATATACCGCAGCAGTGACTGCTCAAACACGGAGTAGCCGTTATCCGTATCCTGAGCCGTCTGCAGGTTCAGTGAGTCACCCGGCATCAGGTGCGGTACTTTTGCGCCTCCCAGCCGGACCGGCGCTGCGGCGTAATACGCGGCAATTTCACCAATCCAGCCGGTCAGCCTTTCCCGCTGCTCCTGACTGTTCGCGCCCAGAATAAAATCCATCGCTGACTGCGTATCCAGCTCACTCTCAATGGTGGCGGCATACATCGCCTTCACAATGGCGCTCTGCAGCTGCGTGTTCTGCAGCGTGTCGAGCATCTTCATCTGCTCCATCACGCTGTAAAACACATTTGCACCGCGAGTCTGCCCGTCCTCCACGGGTTCAAAAACGTGAATGAACGAGGCGCGCCCGCCGGGTAACTCACGGGGTATCCATGTCCATTTCTGCGGCATCCAGCCAGGATACCCGTCCTCGCTGACGTAATATCCCAGCGCCGCACCGCTGTCATTAATCTGCACACCGGCACGGCAGTTCCGGCTGTCGCCGGTATTGTTCGGGTTGCTGATGCGCTTCGGGCTGACCATCCGGAACTGTGTCCGGAAAAGCCGCGACGAACTGGTATCCCAGGTGGCCTGAACGAACAGTTCACCGTTAAAGGCGTGCATGGCCACACCTTCCCGAATCATCATGGTAAACGTGCGTTTTCGCTCAACGTCAATGCAGCAGCAGTCATCCTCGGCAAATTCTTTCCATGCCGCTTCAACCTCGCGGGAAAAGGCACGGGCTTCTTCCTCCCCGATGCCCAGATAGCGCCAGCTTGGGCGATGACTGAGCCGGAAAAAAGACCCGACGATATGATCCTGATGCAGCTGGATGGCGTTGGCAGCATAGCCGTTATTGCGTACCAGATCGTCCGCGCGGGCATTGCCACGGGTAAAGTTGGGCAGCAGGGCTGCATCCACACTTTCACTCGGTGGATTCCACGCCCGCAACTGCCCACCAAATCCGCTGCCACCGCCGTGATAACCGGCATATTCACGCAGTGATGTCATGCCGTCCGGCCCCAGAAGGGTGGGAATGGTGGACGTTTTCATACATAAAATCCTGCAGGTCCCCTGCGTCGCTGTGTCATGCCGGTCTGCACTTCCAGCTCAGCAATGTATTTTTTCAGGTCAGATACGGAAGT
This sequence comes from Escherichia sp. WS2035, assembly GCF_046487065.1. NCBI lineage: Bacteria > Pseudomonadati > Pseudomonadota > Gammaproteobacteria > Enterobacterales > Enterobacteriaceae > Escherichia > Escherichia sp. WS2035. The sequence continues at coordinate 11,885 of NZ_JBJQKD010000029.1, read as the reverse complement.
GGCCGTAAACTCCACCCTTCGTCCGTCTTTCTGTACTGTTGCCACCCGTTTACCTGTCATCAGGTCATGCAGTGCCGCACGGGCAGCGGCAAGTTCTTCCTGTCGCGTCATTCATCCTCTCCGGATAAGGCACGGGCGTAATCTGCCAGTGTTTTCTTGTTGGTTGCTGCACTATCCTCTTCCTGCAGGCTCGCCAGCAGTGCACTGAGATCCAGCTGCCAGCGGGAAATACTGATGCGCAGCGCCGCCAGCGCATAAACGAAGCAGTCGAGCGCCTCATTGCGTCGCTTTTTGCTGTCCCACAGTATTTTTTTCCTGCCATCCACCCATTTTTCGACCTGCTCTTCAGCAGTCAGCTGCTGCGCTTCGGTCAGATCAAAAATATCCGGGTTATTCGGGAAGTGAACGGCACCGGGAAGCGGTTCATCCCCTTCCGGCATCAGTGTGAAGCGGTTATAAATCTGCTCTTTCGCGGTATCCGTACCGATTTCGGTAAGGTAAACCCCGTTTTTGTTTCGCTTACGTGGCATGCTGGCCACCGGCTTTCCGTAGACGGATGCCCCTTTAATGGGGATCACCCGGAACAGCCCATGCTTTTTCGAGCGTTCATACACAATGGTCGGGTCAATCCCGCCAGTATCCCAGCAGATACGGGATACCGACATTTCTGCACCATTCCGGCGGGTATAGGTTTTATTGATGGCCTCATCCACACGCAGCAGCGTCTGCTCATCGTCGTGGCGGCCCATAATAATCTGCCGGTCAATCAGCCAGCTTTCCTCACCCGGCCCCCATCCCCATACGCGCATTTCGTAGCGGTCCAGCTGGGAGTCGATACCGGCAGTCAGGTAAGCCACACGGTCAGGAACGGGCGCTGAATAATGCTCTTTCCGCTCTGCCATCAGCTCGGCATCCGGACGTTCACCGATTTTCGCTTCCCATGTCTCACCGAGCGTGGTGTTCACGAAGGTTTTACGTTTTCCCGTATCTCCTTTCGTTTTCATCCAGTCTTTGACAATCTGCACCCAGGTGGTGAACGGGCTGTACGCCGTCCAGATGTGAAAGGTCACGCTGTCCGGCGGCTCAATCTCTTCACCGGATGACGAAAACCAGAGAATGCCATCACGGGTCCAGATCCCGGTCTTTTCGCAGATATAACGGGCATCAGTGAAGTCCAGCTCCTGCTGGCGGATGACGCAGGCATTATGTTCGCAGAGATAAAACACGCTGGAGGGATCATCCGGCGTCCATTTGAGGCCAAACGGCGTCTCTTTATCGCCAAATTTAAGGTACTGCTCCTCCCCGCAGTGCGGGCAGGCAACATGAAAACGCATACAATGCGGGGATTCACTGGCTGCACGCTCAATCTGACAGGTGCCTCTCACTTTGGGCGTGGAGCCACGGATGGACTTTGGCCAGACCGAGCCTTCAATACGTTTGTCGCCAAGGAACGTCGGAGAGCCTTCCTGTTCAATATCCTCATCAAAGGCAGCAAGTTCATCATAACCCGCCACATCCACCGACTTTTCACGGTAGTTTTTTGCCGCTTTACCGCCCAGGCACCAGAAGCCACGACCATTGGAAAAACGCTTCATAGTGAGCGTGTTATCCCGGTGCTTTTTGCCATACCACGGAGCCAGCGCCAGCAGCGACGGAATATCGCGGATGGTCGGCTCAACGTGGGTTTTCATAAAGTTCTCGGCATCACCATCCGTCGGCAACCAGATAAGGGTGTTGCGCTGCTTGTGCTCTATAAAGTAGGCATAAACACCCAGCAGCATTTTGGAATAACCGACACGGGCAGACTTCACCACATTCACCTCACGGATGTAGTCGCTGCCCATCGCATTCATGATGGCCCGCTGAAAGGGCAGTGTTTCCCAGCGCCCTTCCTGGTATGCGGATTCTTTCGGGAGATAGTAATTAGCATCCGCCCATTCAACGGCGGTCTGTGGCTCCGGCCTGAACAGTGAGCGAAGCCCGGCGCGGACAAAATGCCGCAGCCTGTTAACCTGACTGTTCGATATATTCACTCAGCAACCCCGGTATCAGTTCATCCAGCGCGGCTGCTTTGTTCATGGCTTTGATGATATCCCGTTTCAGGAAATCAACATGTCGGTTTTCCAGTTCCGGAAAACGCCGCTGCACCGACAGGGGGATCCCGTCGAGAATACTGGCAATTTCACCTGCGATCCGCGACAGCACGAAAGTACAGAATGCGGTTTCCACCACTTCAGCCGATTCTTTGGCATTTTTCAGTTCCTGCGCCGTCGCCTGAGCACGAGTCAGGCGATGGCGCTCAAATTCAAGTGTTCCGGGGTGAAGATCTGTCTCGCTGGCCTGTCGCAGTTCTTCAACCTCCCGGCGCAGCTTTTCGTTCTCAATTTCAGCATCCCTTTCGGCATACCATTTTATGACGTCGGCAGAGTCATAAAGCACCTCATTACCCTTCCCACCGCCTCGCAGAACGGGCATTCCCTGCTCCTGCCAGTTCTGAATAGTACGGATACTCGCGCCGAAAATGTCAGCCAGCTGCTTTTTGTTGACTTCCATTGTTCATTCCACGGACAAAAACAGAGAAAGGAAACGACAGAGGCCAAAAAGCCCGTTTTCAGCACCTGTCGTTTCCTTTCTTTTCAGGGAGTGTTTTAAATAAAAACATTAAGTTACGGCGAAGAAGAACGGAAACGCCTTAAACCGGAAAATTTTCATAAATAGCGAAAACCCGCGAGGTCGCCGCCCCGTAACCTGTTGGATCGACGGAAAGGACCCGAAAACGAGAATAATTATCACTTACAGCAAGAATCGAATCTGATCTATTATGGTGCTTGCTATTATGTGCCGGCACAAGTGCGTCGTTTACCGTCATTTCACACAGAGGCATCATCAAATGAAAATCAGAAATATTCTCGCTATCTCCCTTGCGACATCATCCTTCAGTTGCCTGGCATTTAAATCCTCGCCCAATGTGCTACCAGGACCAACGAATCAACTAACTGCGGTAGAAAGTAAAATTATCGGACATTTTTATGCCCCACACAGTACATTACCCGGAACAACCATCACAGGGACATGTGACGCCTCCCCCGTCCCGGGATGCACCTGTCCGTTTTGTACTATGCTGCGTAGCCAAAACCGATAACATCCGCATTTACCTGGTATTCCATGATGAGTTCACGCAGCGACTGATAGAGGAAGGAAAGATGGTTAGTAAAAGCAAGGCGCATTGCCGCCGCATGCTGCAGGCATTGCAACAGACGAGAGCAGGTATTTTTGACCAGTTGGAAAACTGCCAGCATACTTTGCCCGAGTATATCGCCATCTCATCGGAAACCAGTGCAACTCTTATTCATCGGGTTCCACCAGAGAAAAAGAAGAAATGAACAGTGAGGCGTTGTGTGGCATACAACGCCTTCTTCCATCATTCCTCGTCAGCCATGACAAAAATATAACCGCTGGCTCTTTCATTTTTCTCCTGCTTCCAGCCCCTCTCTACCTGGAAGCATCAAGGACGTGACGGCGTAAAGATAAATTGTCTCTTCACTCCCTGACAGGGGCGATTCTTTTCAAATCGCCATTTCGCCATGGCCTTCACCACTTCATCACGAAACAAATTATGAGGCTCTGAGCGGAGAAAAACGATCCGTGTCACAGTCCCATCAGCACCAATATCGAACTTAACCTCAACCAGCCCCTTGATATAATTTGCTGCAGCATATTCCGGATATCGTGGATACACCGTCACTAATTGCCGGGGCTCATCAGCTTTTTGCTGCGAGCATCCCACTGCCAGGACAGATAACAGAAAAAGTAGTAAAAGGCGTCTTTTCATTTTTATTCCTACGGGTCTTATTCTGACAATATATCCTGTGTTCCAGACTGCCACATCACCACATCCTGTGCCATTATCTGACTCACATTACATACATCGCATCGGGATACAGTAGTAGCACTTTCTGTAATACAGCTTCCTGTTTCTTCCACCATCGCACCGGGATAAACCCGCGAATCATTAACGCGGTAAAAACCCGGTGTGCATCGTTTTTAATTATTCCCGCACACTCACGCAGAAGGAATTCCCCGTCGGGCTACGGTCATGGTTAATGCGGGAATACGGCGACGATACAGCGCAGCTAAAAGGGTAATGGACGGATAGACCGGTTTATTTCATTCCACAGGATTCTGAGTGTCCCCAACTTCCTCCAATAGTCTGAGCCCACCTGTGTAGTTTTAATTTTCATCAATCCATTTAACTATCGTTTAATTGTTGTCACATAGGATTCTGCCGTTTTTAACAATGCAGGATAATAAGATGAAAAAAATGTTGTTTTCTGCCGCTCTGGCAATGCTTATTACAGGATGTGCTCAACAGACGTTTACTGTTGGAAACAAACCTACAGCAGTAACACCAAAGGAAACCATCACCCATCATTTCTTCGTTTCGGGAATTGGGCAGAAGAAAACTGTCGATGCAGCAAAAATTTGTGGTGGTGCAGAAAATGTTGTTAAAACAGAAACCCAGCAAACATTCGTAAATGGATTGCTCGGTTTTATTACTTTAGGCATTTATACTCCGCTGGAAGCGCGTGTGTATTGCTCACAATAATTGCATGAGTTGCCCATCGATATGGGCAGCTCTATCTGCACTGCTCATTAATATACTTCTGGGTTCCTTCCAGTTGTTTTTGCATAGTGATCAGCCTCTCTCTGAGGGTGAAATAATCCCGTTCAGCGGTGTCTGCCAGTCGGGGGGAGGCTGCATTATCCACGCCGGAGGCGGTGGTGGCTTCACGCACTGACTGACAGACTGCTTTGATGTGCAACCGACGACGACCAGCGGCAACATCATCACGCAGAGCATCATTTTCAGCTTTCGCATCAGCTAACTCCTTCGTGTATTTTGCATCGAGCGCAGCAACATCACGCTGACGCATCTGTATGTCAGTAATTGCCGCGTTCGCCAGCGTCAGTTCTCTGGCATTTTTGTCGCGCTGGGCTTTGTAGGTAATCGCGTTATCGCGGTAATGATTAACCGCCCATGAAAGGCAGACGATGACGCAGATAACCAGAGCGGAGATAATCGCGGTTATTCTGCTCATACCTCACTCTCTCTGAGCGTTCCGCCAGCTTCTTTGAATTTTGCAATCAGGCTGTCAGCCTTATGCTCGAACTGACCATAACCAGCGCCCGGCAGTGAAGCCCAGATATTGCTGCAACGGTCGATTGCCTGACGGATATCACCGCGATCAATCATCGGTAAAGCACCACGCTCTTTAATCTGCTGTAATGCCACTGCGTCCTGGCTTTTGGGGGAGAAGTCTTTCAAACCAAGCTGTTTACGGTAAGCATCCCACCAGCGTGAAAGAAGCTGATAACGTCCGGCGGCTGTTGATTTGAGTTTGGGGTGTAGCGTGACAAGTTTGCGAGGGTGATCGGAGTAATCAGTAAACAGTTCGCCGCCAACAATAACATCATAACCGTGGTTACGTGTCGGTTGTCGCCCGTTATCCGTTCCTTCTGACCACGCCAACATATCGAGGAAGGCTTTACGCTGAGGATTAAGATTTTGCATTTTTCACCCCTGTCAGTCGTTCCCAGAAGTACGTCAGTGCAACCGAACCCATCGCACCACTAATCCCCGCTGTCGCGAGAATCATGTAAATACTGAATCCACTTTCGATGCTGATCAGGCCACCAATAACACCGGTGAATCCTGATACCACTATTTGAGCCAGAGCATTTATCCAACTCCACGTTGCTTTACTCTGCTTCACATCTATCAGGTAGCGGACCAGACCGCCCCAACCTGCGATGATCAGCAAAACGAGCCAGAACGCTCCGGCAAGGCTCTCTTTTTCGTGCATATGAATAGCCAATGTTTCGCCGCCGACAAAAGGCCGGGACGTTAAATGTCAGAAATCAGGCTCACGGGGTAATTTAACGACAAAGCACGGAGTTGATGCTCCCCGCAAGCCTGGAATAAAAAAGCCAGCATGTAGCTGGCAACAGAGGGTTAAGCAATATCAACTCAACAGCTGAAGACACCCTGGCTGGGGTAGGTTGGAAGGCTACTCACCGTTCAGAAACAGAAAAGCCCAAGGCTTTAAACCTCGGGCTTGAATTTGGATTACTGCCAGTGCGTACAACATTGGCAAAATATCAGATTTACATAAAATATATGATTTTTAATCCAGTTTTGCAATATCTTGCTGTGAAAATATGGTCTTTTGTTTTGAACGTGTTTTCGTTAAAAGCAATAAAGCTTGGCTATCAAGCTGTAGAAAAATGTGCTTCATTGCAACCCAGCGTTCAGTAAATGTCTCAGACCAGTTTTTTGATGTCACTCCCACCAGTGATGCCAGCTCCTGGTATTCATAGGTCTTACGCCCTGCCAGCTCGTTCTTCACATCCTGTGCCGCCAGCCAGATCAACTTCTTCAAACGTTCCAGTGTTTTACCTGCAATTTTCCTGGTACCCAACAGAGTCTTAAACTCGCTCCATGCCCACTGCGTTATGGTGACCTGATGTTCCCAGCGAACACTTTCGCTGTAACTCCACAGCAACCACGCTTTCTGATGTTCTTCGAGAGACAGAACCGCGCGGCGCCATGACGAGGTTGAGAACTCAACCTGGCTGACCAGTGCAATGGATGAACCTTTTGCGTACAACTGCTTACCGGAAATCGGCGGATTATCCAGCGTAATCATCCTGCCAGTTACCTCATCCAGAATGCGCGGCTTCTTTCGTTTGTATGTACCAGTATCAAATTGTGCATGCTCCAGCCAGGCTTCAAGCTGTCCTTTCGTTGCTCCGCTCAAATCAGCGGTAGCCACAATGAGTTGCTCGCGGACATACTGTAAATATTGGGTATTCATGCGGCAGCTCCTTTCAGTGTTTTGGCGTAATTCTTCAGTATCCGGTAATCGGTCAAAACAGAACTAGGAAAACGATATAAGCGCAGGCGCACCCAGCGGCGGCGAAGACGTTCTGCCATATAAGACTCAAACATCATTCATCTCCCAGTTCAGTGATAGTCAGCTCCAGCTTCCCACCTTTGGTAACGGGCATCTTCACAACGCGGTAATCAACGACCTGAGCATCATCCAGCCAGAAACCTGCTTTGGTGAGTGCGTCAAAAGCGGCCTTTTGCAGATTATCAAGGTCACGGCGACGGCGATCCGGCATGTGGCACTCAATGCTGATTTTCACAGGAATAGCCAGGCCGATATCCAGCATTGCGTTTTTAATGATTCGGGCGACATTATCGCGGTATGCCTGCCCCTCTGCGCTGATATGCGTGCGTCCGCGATTATGGCGGTAATAGCGATTATTGCTCGGCGGCCAGGGTAGTGTGATGCAGTAAGTATTCACGCCTTAATTACCCCCTCTTTCAGCCAGATAACCTGTGTTCTCGCCATACCTTCCAGCGCACATTCTTTTGCATATCCAGCGTCAACAAAATGCGTGCGACGGTCGATTTCGTCGTGGCAGGCAGAACATGCAATGGTGGCAATCAGGTCTGGCGGTTTGATACCGGTACCGCACAATCCAGCCAGCCGGATATGTGCCAGTACTGACGTTTCAGGATTGCCATTACATACGCCAGGGATTCTTACCTGGCATTCCCGACCACGCGCTGCTTTTCTCAAGTCAGCCATGATTCCTCCTTGCTGCCAGTCGCAACCATTTTTTATCAACCAGGCTGGCGGTATATCCGAGCAGTGTTGGTATTTCGGATGGTTTCAGCTCAGGCTTACGCTTACGACGATTTGGTACTCTGTAGATGTGTCCGTTCATGACACGAATAAGCGGTGTAGCCATTACGCCTCCTGCTTGTCGCGCAGCAGCTGGAACTCGCAGCTCTGCGGAATAGTCAGGTGGCAGCCAATATTCACCGCCCAGGCTTCAACCTTACACAGGAAGACATACATCTCTCCGGTATCGAGATCGGAGGTATGGCGTAACGACTGGATAGTAGTGATTTCGCCGGTTACGACATCAACCAGGTCCTTGGTTTCATAACCGAGGTATGTGTGTTTGAGAGCATCTTTTACCCATGCTGCGGTAGCGAACGATTTCCCCCTGCTGATGAGGTATTCACTGATTTCGCTGTACCACATGTGGCTGAGTGCATTCTGGGAAAGACTGCGTTTCTCACGCCACGGTTTAAGCACCATGCGAAAGCATTTTCCGTTCTCCAGATAAGGCTGGATCTGCTGGCCGATAGCGATGAAGTTACCGCGATGCAGTTTGATGCCATCTTGTGGTAGGTTCACGCTTCACCTCCACAGAGGTCAGACGCTAGATGCAAAAAAACGCAGGTGCATTTCTGCATCTGTGAAGGGAGAAGAGAGTTTGGATTGTGTGTGCGCATAAACGTCCCCGTTTAGCGCAGAAGTCACCGGAGTTGTTCAGGCTCCGGTGATACAATTATGGCGAATTGATTATTCATAATCAAACAAGATAAGGTCTCAAACTTCATGCAAGCCAAGATTTATTTCTGACAGAATTATACAAAGAAGCTATTGGTCAGAATCTACTCGGACTGTAAAACATACGCATAACCTTAAGCTCTCACTTTAAGCATTGTTGAAATAATAGCCGTCAAGTACAACCTTAACCACGACTGGGATATTTCCCTGGCTACCACGAGTTGTACGGCTATTAAACTGCCGTTAAATTTAGTAAGAGAATTTCATCCGATAAGTCAAGGCATGTAAAACATGAAAATTAACAAGATATTATCATCTGCAACACTATTGTATGGTATGTCAATGGCCATGTCGGTCGGGAGTTGTGCAACACCTGTCCAGACTAATCTTCCTGGTTACACCCCGGGTGCAGATATCATTAGTGTTTCACCGACCAGAAACCAGGTCGATCTCATTGGTGATGTTGTTTATTCCCAGATAAAAGGAACTCGTTCTGTCAGACAGCTTCACATGTCAGTTCTTGTCCCGCGAACAAATGATTTAAAACCAGCCATTATTTATTATCCCGGCGGCGGATTCATGTCTTCTGAACATGACAAATTTATTGAAATGAGAATGGCTCTGGCAGAAGCTGGTTTTGTTGTGGCCGCTGTAGAATACAGAACAATTCCTGATACATTTCCAGCACCAGTTGAGGATGGAAAAGCTGCAATACGTTACCTGAGAGAGCATGCCAGCAATTATGGGATTGATCCTCAAAGAATCGGAGTTCTGGGTGACTCTGCCGGTGGATGGCTTGCCCAGATGATGGGAACTACAAATGGTGACAAAACCTTTGATAAAGGTGACTTTCTTCAGCAATCCTCAGATGTTCAGGCAGTTGCCACACTTTATGGGATTTCTGACTTGTTGAATATTGGCGAGGGGTTCCCTGAATCAGTGCAGGAGGTTCATCGCTCTCCTGCCGTAACCGAAGCCTTAATGATCAATGGCCCTGCATTCAGAAATTTTGCGGGAGCCCCCATCACAGCGTCAAAAGAAAAAGCGCTAAACGCCAGTCCAATCGGACATATGAAAGGAGTAAAACCCCCATTTCTTATTATGCATGGTAGCAAAGACACTCTGGTTTCACCTGAGCAAAGCGCCAAACTATTCAGGATGTTGAAGAAGAACGGTGATAACGCTGAGTACGTGCTGGTAGAAGGGGCCGAGCATGGCGATAAGACATGGTATCAGCCAATTATTATAAACAGAGTCGTTGAGTGGTTTACTAAAAACCTGGGAGCGCCTATAAAAACAGCTCCCCAACAACAAAACCCAAACGCTAACCTGTAAAAAGAGGGAGGGCTAAGCCCTCCCCATTCAATTTTGTTAACTATCCTTTTCAGGTAGTTTTACAACATAAGTCCTTATTGTTTTCTCATATGTATTTTTGCTATTCGTTATTTTGGCCTTAATCCAGTGATAACCACTTTCATAGGTGCTGAATTCCGAAGCTGCATTACCTGTCCAGTGTAACGTTACTGTAGCAGGCTCCATTTTGACCCGTTGAGAGTCTGGACTATCTTCACTACCAGCAGAAAACTCAACCGTACCAGATAATGGGTTTCCAAAATGATCGACAAATCGAGCATAAATACCTACTGGAGATCCATCGTTTGTCTCATAACCAGGATCTTTTGTTAGAGTCAATACTCCATTTGCGTCATCAGCGTACAGGGAGAATGATTTCACCGCGCTAACATCACTGCCAAGTTCGTTTAAGGTCGCCGTTAATTTATACGAACCAACCGTTCGACCATGTACGCTTACCGTAGCCTGACCGTTCTCATCAGTCGTTACTGTGGTTTTATCAACCACCAACGCACCATATTTAGACGGCCCAGATGTCTTAACATTCAATGCTCGACCACTTAATGCTTCGCCTGACTTACTTTTCAACAGTAACGTAAATACCAGATTGTTGGTATCGCTCACTACAGCCGAAGATGCAGATGATGTGATCTCCAACACAGCCCCCTTCACATCCGTCACGGCATCAATATTCTGGCTTGCGGTTATGCGTTTCCCATCCAGAACATACTCGGCCTGAATTGTGTACTGGCCTGATTTCGATGCAGTGAACTGCGTTGTTGCCTGTCCATGAGCATCCAGTTGCAGATTACTACTGGTCAATGATGCTCCCGTCGATGGTGTAATCGTTAAATCCACCTCGCCTGTAAACGCATTGTTATTCGCATCAACCAACTGAATGTTTACTGTTGCGTTTTCACTGCCATCGGCCACAATCTCCTGTTTTGATACACTCATATTCAGTTCTGCAGAAGCAACATCGGGCACAAAAGTTAACTTAACGCTGCCAGATTCCACGCTATGGGAACCGTCAGTCACCCGTGCAGTCACCGTGTACTCACCAGCTTTCACCGTTGTAAGCGGAACAGAAACATGCCCTGTTGAATCAGTCACGATATTTGTTGGTACAGATAATCCTTCAGATGAGGTGATGAGCTGAATCTTTTGCCCATTGACCGACGCATTCGTATTTGTCAGCTGCACATCTAATACCGCTGCATCCTTACCATTAGCAGGAATATTGGAAATTAAACTACTGCTTTCAGGCGTCAGTGACAGTGAAGCTCCGGTCATATTTGATGCAAAGGTCACTGTTAACTCAGTAGACATCTGAGAACCAGCATGAGCTGTAATCACGTAAGACCCCGGAGTGGAGCTTATTAACGCAAAAATAGCATTACCATTTTCGTCAGTTGAAACAGCATGTTCACCACCAACTTGAGTTATCCCTGCTGGTAAAGACAATGTGACAGCATAACCAGGAACAACATTGCCGAAACGGTCCGCAAGGCTTACAGTTACCATATTTCTCTGTTTTCCATCAGCCAATGCATTATTTTGGCTGGCTTCAAACTGAGAGAATGTAACCTGCTGCCGGTCCTCAATAAAGGTGATTTCTTTCTTAACACCTGAGAAATCATGACTATCAGATTTAACACCGATAGTAATCTTACCAGCTCGTTTTGAAGTTACTGTCGCGCTATAGACACCGTCTTTTTCCGTTACAGTCCCAAACTCGACTCCTTCTGCCTGGTTAAGAGCATAAAAGCTCAGAGTGTTATCACCAGTGATTGCATTTCCTTGTGAATCCTTCACTGCCAGTTGTAGATTGATATTGTAACCAACTACCTGTTCTGCTGGTGCAGCGGTTAAAACAGCACTGACCTCAGAATCAGGTTCTGTTGCTGCTGTTTGCTTAATACTGAGAGTAAATGTTTTTCCCTGAACTTTTGCAGTTACACGTACCGTACCAGCCTGCGAACCAGCAGCCAGAACAGAGCGATATACCCCAGCAGAGATTTCCTCTACCGCGCCTAATGACGGAGCAGTTACCGTTTCACGCTGTCGAGCACTATTGCTATCTGCTGTAAATTCCACTGA
>NZ_JBJQKD010000028.1:0-26877 GCF_046487065.1 Escherichia sp. WS2035 | reverse complement strand
GATGTCGGTAGGAAGTACTCATCATTTGGAAATGGTTTTTGTGTGGAAACAAAATTATATTCTAGTTGATGAGTACTTCTTTTTTTGTTGCACTTGGATTGTAAATTCAGCACGTTAATATACGGGAGTTTAAATGTTCGCAGAAATCAAAGATAATTATTCGTTAGGTGGATAAAGAAAGGTTGCCATTACCAGCTTTCGACGAGTCGAAAATAAAAACCTTATTTATAGTGACAGGGAGTATGAGCTGACGCTTGCCAATGGAACAATAATTAAAAATGTACTTAGAAAAGAAGAGTGGGAACTGTTAGAAAGCAATTCAATTAAGGTTATATTATAACGAAAATATATTTACAGTTTTGGATAGGTTTCAAACGAGTCCGGACATTTGTACCTGAAGTATCTGACATTACAGTTAAGTGACGATTATGTCAGCACGTCTGTTGCTGGCAGCTTAGCTATCGGTCTAAAAGCTGATCCATTAATAATTCTTCGTAAAGCCCAGAGGTATCGGGCTTTATTACAATATCCGTTATTTCGAAGCGTTCAAGTACAAATTGCAGATATTCCGGAGTAACGTAGTAGGGATCAGGTTCAGCCAGATTAGTATAGAGTGGGTCTTCTGCTGCATTAATGTCATAATCAATGCACATATGAAACCACTGCAAAGGTGGATCCCAGCCTAACATCACCTGAACAATTCCCTGATTGCTTTTCACCTCATACCAGTGCTGGCTCATACTTAGTCCTTAAGAAAATTTGTCATCGGAAAATAACACGAAGCCTGCATCATCGAGGCGCATAACCTTCTTCCCTTAACGCCTGTTGTAATTTATCAACTGCGCTTTTCATTACCCAGGCTTCTTCGTCACTCACAGCACAACCACGTAGATCGCTCCAGCTCAGACGTTTAACAAATTGAGCAAGGGCCATAGTTTCGTTCTCATCAAGCCGCAAACTCAGTGTCTCAATACCTTCCACTATCTAACCTCCCTTATAATGAAAAATGGCGCTTTACTTCTGACCAGATGCCGAAGCCTTGAATGCAGCCGGAACTGTCGTTGTTTCTACTTTACAGAAATGGAATTAAAAAGTGGTGATGCTGGGCACGTTTCTTTTCCAGCCGGGGTTTAAGCCAGAGCTGAAACTCATTCAACTTCTCAGCAGCCAAAACCGCTTCAACGGGGAAAACTTTATATTTACCCTGTTGCTGAGGTTCACCCAGCCATCGCCTGATGGCTCCGTCAGTCCATAAACGAGTCTCTTTTAGCCTAGTTACAGTGACCCATTTTCTGGACCATTCATCAAATTGTCGCTGGCGATCCCGATAACGTTGTTCTTCCTGCTGCCGAAGCCACTCGCGATCAACAGCAAATTTTCGGTATCCAACAAAGAGCCCTTGTACTTTGGCCATGTCATATTCCGGTTGCTTAGAGTTACTCATTCAACCAAAACCTAAACGTCGATACAAACTCTGTTTCATAACCAGGGTTTTATCCTTACCGCGACAGTAAGTAACAGGGGCTGCATAAACCGGTCATTTAGTCCGTTATGCAAAAATTATTGAGGATCCGGGCTGTTAAACTGTTCTTCCTCTTTCGCTTCCGGTGAAAAGGGGAGGTGTCACCCTGCGAGCCCGTGTAGTGAAAGGGATTCGTCGTAATACAGGCCAAAGGCTAACATGACCGCAAAGGACGCCCGGGCGACCGGATACCTGCCGGGTTGTGCGATGTAAAATCCGGAAGCAGTGATAACACAAACAGGCCCCTACAGCGTAAGGATTGTGATGGACGATAAAGAGCAGTTTACGAATCTTGTGGCAAAGCATGCCTCCGGACTCACCGAAGAGCAGCTGGCCGGGTACGATGCCTGTTCCCTGGATGGTGAATGCGTCACGCCTTCATACGAGGTTTTCCGGGGGTATCGTACCCGCCACACACTGGATGAATTTCTGGAGATGGCCATATCGCTGAATGCCATCCACCCGGATGAATATTTAACGGATATGCTGCTGAAGCCTCATGAGGTGATCGGCGCTCTGGCCGATGAAGGCGACCAGCTGAACAACGCCACCCCGGTTTATTTCTTTCCGGATACCGGCGTCTATGCAGCGGCCGTTAGTGAAACCCGGGTGCTCGATGCCTGGCTTTGCTGGCCATGCTACCCGGCGAACTGGTAACGCGGCCGTTGGAATTGCACCGGCCGGATACGAATTTAACCGACCCCGTGGCGGGAAGGCTATCAGAGTTGCATGTCCTCATCCCTCAAGCCCCCTGCCAGGCCCCAACGTGCTGTCAGGCTTCGCCTGATTCCCGATCTGCGCCGATACTTCAGCCGATAACTTTTTGTTTTCTTTTTATTTTCTTCCCATTTCCTCAAAAATCGCGGGCGGCGTGGACAGGGCACCATTGCCGCATGTGGGGTCTTAATAAGGGCAGGGTGGTCAGTTTTGCTCGATGCCAGGGTTAGGCCCTCCCCTTCATGGGATGAGGACATGCAAGTAAGCTAACTATCTGAAATGACGAAGGTTCATTTGGTGAATGTCGCTTCATATTAATGTTGTGTCACTTATGATCGTATGTAGCTGGTTGCAAAGAGGAGCGATGAGACAATAAAGTTGTATCGCTAACAAGATTTATGCTGCCACATAGTAACAGCCTAAAAGTTGTACGCCCTATTTAACAGCTTTTAGGCTGTTAATTTGATATTACAGCTTTTAGGGTGTATGTTTAGGAAACAGCCTGCAAGGTGTATCAGAGGAAACTACTGAGGCCAGCTTATGATCAATAATGATTACCCGTTAAACACGCTCAACCAGCTGCGTCCCTTGCTCATTGGTTTTCGCAAGGCGAATGGCCTGACGCAAAAAGACCTGTCCGAAAGGTTAGGCGTCACTCAACAGACATACTCACGTCTGGAAGCCAACCCTGCCAGTGCGAGCATTGAACGGCTATTCAAGGTGTTTTCCATCCTGGGCGTAAAAATCAGCTTCTCCTCGGCAACCACCTCTTCAGAGAGGAAGCAGACGGAAGAAATGCTTAAATCAAACTCACCTGCACGACAGGAGGATTGGTAACGATATGAGCCGGAAACAGCAACGTCTGGTAATTTGGATGAACGGCATCAAAGTCGGGTACTGGGAAAAAAGCAAAGGGGTAGACAGCTTAGAATACCTTCCTGAATGGGTTGCTGACGAACAGGGAAGGCCGCTGTCATTGTCCCTTCCTTTTACTCCCGGGAACCAGGTCTGGCGTGGAAATGTGGTACGTGACTATTTTGATAATTTACTGCCGGACAGCGAAGGCATACGCAGACGTCTGGCAATGCGTTACAAGGCCGATAGCCTGGAGCCTTTTGATCTGCTGACGGAGCTGGGAAAAGACTGCGTGGGCGCGATACAGCTGCTTCATGACGGAGATGAACCCACTGATTTATATTCCGTGAAGTATCACCCGCTTACTGAATCAGAAATTGCGGCAACTTTGCGTAATACCACGGAGACATTGCTACCGGGCAGGCCAGAAGATAACGACGACTTACGTTTATCTATTGCCGGTGCTCAGGAGAAAACAGCCCTACTGTGGCATGAAGATCGGTGGTGTATGCCGGAGGGTAATACACCAACGACGCATATATTCAAGCTACCGCTCGGACTTGTGGGGAACATGAAAGCCGACATGAGCTCGTCGGTTGAAAATGAATGGCTCTGCTCGGTACTTCTCGGCCAGTACGGGCTCCCCGTGGCAAGAACGCAGATTGCTCACTTTGAAGATCAGAAAGCGCTGGTGGTAGAACGTTTTGACCGAAAATGGTCAGGAGACGGACAATGGATCATTCGTTTACCCCAGGAGGATATGTGTCAGGCCCTGGGCGTTTCGCCATTACGAAAATATCAGGCGGACGGCGGGCCAGGTATATCGGAAATTATGGAGGTTCTGAGTAATTCAGACCGTGCTGAGCGTGACAAAGCGCAGTTTTTTATGACGCAGATAATTTTCTGGATGATGGCCGCAACAGATGGCCACGCTAAAAATTTCAGTATTTCTATTGGGCCACAGGGACGTTATCACCTTACACCAAACTATGATGTGTTGTCGGCATGGCCGGTGATCGGTCATGGGAACAATCAGATATCCTGGCAGAAGTGCAAACTGGCGATGGCCGTACGTGGCAGTAGCAACTATTACCAGATATATCGAATACAACGACGCCACTGGATCAGGCATGGTGAGATAACCGGCCTGAGTAAACAGCAGACAGAGGCGATGATAGAGGAAATCATCGCCAGAACCCCGGGTGTCATTGAACGTGTTAGCGGGCTTCTTCCGGACCAGTTCCCCCAGCAGCTTGCGGAAAGTATTTTTGATGGAATGAGGCAGCAATGCAGGCGCCTGGCTGAGAAATGACAGCCGCAATTTATAGTGTGCATGTTTTCAGAATAGCTGATGTAAGCGTGAGGATTCAGTATGACTGAAGAACAAAAAAGAATAGAGCGGGCTATTGAGTTGGCTTGTCGTTACGGCGGAACCGATGAAATGCATCATCTGCAATGGGTCGTGGATCAGATGGTAAGAGAACTTGCTGGAGAACGTTATGCACAGATTGTAGCTGATGCCACCAGCGGAGAAGATGGGCCTGATACTTACAAATGGAGTGTTGGGATCGCGCCTTAACAGCTGTCGGTCTGGGGGTGAAAACGTATTCTTCATTCAGCGAATTCCCAGGCTTCACATTAAGACTAAAGCGGCGGCCGCAGTAACGTAAGAGAAAATAAATGGCTATTTTAGCAATCATTGCAGTTATCGCCCTGGGTGGGTACGCCTACGGATTTATTAAAACCCGTGAGCTGAGCGCTTTGCGTAAAGAAATGAAACTATACGTGGATCGCATGGAAGCGGCGGAGCTGGACTTACACGCAATCAGAAGTGTAGCGGAGCACCGGTTGCACGGTGCAGGTAAACAGTTTGCCGACCTTTACAGCCGTATCGACGGTGCAACTGTGACGCTGACACCCGAAGATCAGCTGTTACTGGCAACGATGCCATTTAATATTCAGGATGTAGAAGACATCGTAAACGAGCGCGGTCCAAAGACAATTAGCGGCCGTCCATTCTGGGAAGTTGAGCCAGGCCCGCATGATTATGAATATGGCCCGCAATATCCGTATTTCCCAGACCAGCGCTAGGAAGAGATCAAGATGAGAGAGCCAAGACCACGCCATACCTTGCAGGTCATTCGTGTACCTTCTCTGGAGGTTCAGGACCTGGGGCTGACCAGCTTTGATAGCTGGCTTGACGAGCACGGGTATGACAAAACGAATGCCAGAAATAACCGTACCATCTGGGCGAGAGAAGGCGGATGGCATCTGAAACGTTGCAGAAATCTTGAAACTGGCACGGACGATTTCTGGTTTATCGCTTTCGATGGTAAAGGCGGGAAGATTTACCCGCTGAAAACCCAAAGAGACTACCGGGCTGCATATCGTAAGCTGGAAGCAGAAGGTTATGCGCCTGCGGTCATCGAGCAAATGACCACAGGCGCAGCATATAACCTGGCCTATCCACGTTCCACCCTAAAACAAGCTGAGACGGCCACCAGCGAGCCAATTCGGAAACCTGACGTAGATATCCAGGGTGAGCACTGCGAGCGCGTAGTGACGCAACGTAGTGGCGTGGCACAGGGTAAATTCAAAGCTCTGCTCATCGAGAATTTCGCAGGCCGTTGTGCGGTAACCGGTTGGGTTAATGGAGGTGTCCTGGATGCGGCACACATTGAACATGGAACCCGGTACAATCCGTCTAATGGCATCCTGATGACTCCAACAATGCATGCGCTGTTTGATGCCGATCTTATGGGCATAGATCCGGCCACCCTGACCGTTCATTTTAAGCCAGGCATTGAGGTGGGCGAGCTGTTTGAAGGCCGTAAAATCACACCGCTGGTGTACGATCTGGACTTAGAGCGGCTGGCCGTACGCTGGGCAGAATACCAGGGCCTTGCTCAGGACCAATGAAGGGTGACAGCCAGGTTGTGCCTAAACCTGGCAGTAAAACCTGCATGCCACAAACCTTTAAATTCTGACTCAAGAGCCTGGCACAAGATAAAAGCGAAATGAAAAGGTTAAAACCGGTGCACCAGACCTCTTAGGTTTAATACCTGAGCCAGTATACTGGCAGTCTCAGGTAAGTGGGTATCATACACTTCAGAAATATCCACACCGAGATAACCGCAACAGTTAAAGAGCTAAAAAGGACGGTTTTAATTTTATGAATAAAACAGCTTTAATTATGATTCTGGGAATCCTCGGATGTGGTAAAGCATTTGCAGCCACTGAATTACAGCTCCAGCAAAAACGCGTTATGCATTTCTGTGCCAATGCCAGCCTTCCGTTGTTGATTGCCGGTACAACTTATGCGAATACGTCTGACAATGGACGACCAGAAAAAGAAAGAGTGGCAATCCTGAAAAATTCAGTTGCAAGCTCGACAGCTTATAAAATGGCATCTCCCGGAGTTCAGATGGCCATGATGAGCGTGGTGGAAGATATTGCCGATCCGAAAGAATTAGCTCTACATCAAAAAGAAGTTAGACGTCTTGGGGCTAGTTATCTTTCCGACAGCGGTGTTTCATGGGCTTCAAAAACTGTTTCACCATTTACAGCCTGGTGTAACTTTAACCGTTTAGAAAGTTAAGGCTGGCAAGGCGGTTCCTGTTCAGGAAAGTTACTTTCCGTGCGGGGACCGTAAGATACAGATAAAGCTTAAGGCCTTTGAATTTTTGGAAAGCATTTGAAAATTTCATTGCGCTTGTCTGATATGAAACAGCCCTGCATTTCTGCAAAGGCTGAAAGAGTGTGTACGGACTTTGGAAGGAGTGATGATATACGCCTGAGCCATCCCATCACCGCAGACAGGGTAATTAACCCTGACTAAAGCTTTCACCTATTCCGTCGCTCGCAAGCGGCTTTCGCACACTAACGAAGGTATGGCCTTTCGTCGGTGTTAAATTTTTCGGCTATTTGCAATCTGAGGTTGGATTGTAGATTTTAGTTAGAAATGGATCAAAGTCCGTTTTGTGCAAAACTTGGTTGACAACCCTCTTTTGGATGATGTGCCGTTTCGTGCAAAAGTTGGTTGGAGGCCAAGATGGCAGAGTTCGTAGGTTCGGCTGCTTCGCAAGCTGATTTCATTTGGAAGAACGCGGAAGACCTGTGGGGGGGGATTTCAAGCATACCGACTTCGGCAAGATCATTTTGCCGTTTACCCTGCTGCGTCGATTGGAGTGCGCACTGGAGTCTACACGGGAAGCATCGCTCGATAGCCAACCAGCCACGATTGAGTTCTTAGAAGCAGAGTTCAGTGTTGATTTCGATGCGCTGCTATCTTGACCGCCAATCAGACCCGCATGGTTCAGGTTTGTGTATGAGAGTCCCCAAATGGCTGTAGTTCTAACCAAAGCCTTGATTGAAGCCGGCCGCACCGGAAATAGTGGGTACAGAAAAAAGCAGTTGCTTGCGCTGGGCGTAAGTAACCCGCCGAAAAGCGGCTGGATCGAACGACTGATCGGCACTGAGGTATCTGACGAGCAGTACGAACGCTTTCTGGGGCACAGCACGAGCAAGCTGCATATTCCGGTCGAAAATGAACACCTATTCCGGTTTAAAATGAACGCTGATTCCGGCTTGCGTGTACACCGATTCCGGACACCTCAGTGCACGTACTCTGATGTCAGATGAACCGTCCTGTTCCAACGTCTTGGATCCACAACTGCCGCGCTGCGCTTGGCTGCTGGCTTGTTCAGTGAGTCGAAAAGATGCCTCCCCTCAAAGCTCAGCTTCTGCTCGAAGAATCCCTGTCCGCATACTTTCCGGAATCACTGTTCAACTTCACCGGAATACGCACAAGCAGGCTGAACAGATCCTACGCGGAGAGCAGCCAGCCAAGGGGCTTCAGTATGCAAAGCGAGCGAAGAAGCTCGCTTCTGAAAGAAAAGCCACAATTGATCTGGATAACGAGCACCTGTCTGAAATCGAAAAGTATCGGTAGCCCTAGACTTTTAGCCGCTGAAGATCTCTTAGATACCATTGGTGAAACTTGCTGAAGTCAGCCTTCTGTTTCTCTACCGTGCTTTTATAGATCGCATCACTGGTAACCGCACAAGCAGTCCAGCCAGCCTCATAGACGAAGCGAGTAGCTATCGGTGACTTCTTCGGGGTGCTATCCCAGCGGTTTTTGAGCCACCGCGCAAGCCCTTCATCAAGAGGGACAACCAGATTTAGCTGCTGTTTTGTGCGAGTGATACCGACATAAAACAGCCGACGTTCCTCCTCGATTACCTCTTCGGTCGGAGGGGTGTTCATCGATGTGCGAACGCTGTAAACATCATCGGGTTTGCCGCCAGGAAATTCCTGCTCATTCAGCCCGACCAGTATTACGTTATCCCACTCCAGCCCCTTGGAACCATGCAGTGTGGAAAGGATGAAGGGATCGCAGTCAGTTGCAGCCTCGCCTGGATTCAAGATAAGGTTTAAAAACGTGCGGGAATCGATCTTACTGGAGACAAGTAGCTCCTCGATCCTCTTGACCCCTCGTTGCTGGTCGTTCGATCCAGTGCGAGTTACACCCTCAGAGCCAACACTATCAATGAAACCCTCCATACGCAGGCGTAGTAACACATCGATAGCAGGCGTTTCCTCTCCGTCTTTCTGGCAGATAGTGGCGAGCCTGCCCAGCCGATCTTTTTGGTTTTGTGCGCCCTCGAATAACTGGCCTAGAGCAGACCATAGGTCGGCGTGCGGAGCCATCAATCCACTGAGCGCCGCTTTGAATTGCCCTTTCTGCCAGCTAAAACCAGCCTCCTTCAGAAAGCCGTAAACAATCGCTTGTTTGTTGGGATGGTTTTCCAGTAGCCGCAGATCGCCGTACACAGACAGCAAGACGCCAACTACCAGTATCCCGATTTCAGTGCGGGTGTGTAATGCGCTTGAACCATTGAGGTAGCGATAAGGTAGCCCACACAGGCGTAAAGTAATTTCCGCCTCAGCAAGGTTCGCCTTAGTGCGGGACAATATGGCTTGTGTTCCACTGCTCACCGAGAGGTTTGATAGCACCTTGGATAGGCAGTTATCAAAGTGCAATCTGACCTCTGTTTTGGGGGTGCTAGGATGACTGACACAAAGCTTGGTCAGCTTTGTAGAGTTGCGCCGAATTACCGAGTTAGCCATCAAGGAAAGCTCATGGCCAAATCTGAACGTGCATGACAGTTGAAACACCTTCGTATTCGGGTAGTGCTTTTCAAACAGTCCGCCGATAAAGTCTGGTCGAGCACCACGCCACTCATAAATACACTGGTTAACATCACCAACAGCCATAACTGACGTATCCGACTTAGATAGCAAGCGGGTCATGTCATGCTGTATCAGGTTAACGTCCTGATATTCATCAACAATGATGTGCTTGAAGTGGGCACCAAGGCTGCTGTCATTACGCAACAGTGCGACAGCCTCAACCAAACAGTCATCAAAGGTTCGCAGACTGTTTTCCTCCAGCAGCTCACAATAGCGGCCATAGGCGCGAATAAACTCCCGTTTGATGTTGCTGAACGTTGGATCATTGGCAGCATCAACAGGAGTTACGGCCGCCGCCCGGCAGCGAGCAATAAACAGCTCGAAGTTTTCAATTTCATTGGGGTCAATAAAATTCGCCTCATGGTCAAAGCCATAGCAGTAGGCTTGCTTTACCAGTTGCTCATAGCGGTAGTCGCTTGGAGTAATGAGGTCTTTCTTCTTGATTATCTGTTGGCGTTCTCCGTAACCAACAATCTTTAAGGCCAAGCTGTGGAACGTGCGGATTTCTGGAATCACGCTCGACATCAGTGCCGTCTTCAACTTCTCCGTGAAGCTCACCTGCGCCGACTTGTTGTACATCAGGATCAGAATGGAGCGAGGATCAGTTCCCGTCTTGACCAGCCGCTCAACGCGCTTTACAAGTATGGTTGTTTTCCCGCTACCAGGTACGGCTTTTACCAACGCATGTCCGGTGTCATGGCTGACAATACTTTTCTGCTCCCAAGTCAGTCTTTTTGTCATGCCTTAACCTTGTAATTGGCGCACTGACGGGCCTCGGTGTAGGGAACGATCTTTGCTTTACTGTGACATTGCAGATAGCCATCCTCCCATCGGCCTGCTTGCTCGCACATAATGCAGTTGGGAAATAGTGAATGAGGATCGGCGTGACGGATAAAAGCTCGTAAGTTATCTGCCAGCTCAGCGGCCCCTAACGATCTAGGCCATGTGTTCACGTCAGAATTGATTGTTAAATCCACTTCAGCGAGCGGCATCGTTTGTTCGTTGAGTCGGCCGGAACCACTTAAACTCCAGACAGACATATCCACGTTACCTACTGAGCAGACGCCGCTACAGGTGTCCACAGATTGAAACGGGGGAAGCCAGTTGAATACTCTCAGGATCTTCTCCTTGATCGAGTAGGCCCCGGTAAGCAACATCTGAATATCAGAGGCAGATTGGACCTTAAACTCAAGAATCGGGATACCGGCTTCGATCTTGTCTTGAGAGCAGGGGTGTGTGACACAAATCTCTACGTAGCAACGCCTTTCGCCAGTCGTATCATACAACATCACGTCTGGTCGCAGCCCTGTGACCTTATCGTGTTTTTCCAGCTCTGCCTGATCGAAAAATTGAGTCAAGTTGTAGCGTGCAGGCACGGATTTTACGCACTGACGTGCTTCGTCTCTAACTAAGGCTAAATGAGGACCATTACAGGCAACCCGGCGCTCCAGCTCAAGGCTAATAGGCATTTCACGGCTGAGAGCTTGTTGGTAGCGATAGAAGAATGCTTCTTTGCCGCACTTGTGAAGATAGGTTTCAAGGGCACAGCATTCTTCCGAATGGCGAAAGTGCTTAGCGTTGAACTCGCCCATTACCGGGGTCAGGGGGCTCTTACAACCTGGGCAGGTGTAAGTATGTGAGCGCAGGGCAGCGCCAATGTGCGTGAGGGTGCCCTCGTCGTCTAGCGCGTAAGCGTATTGTATTGAGCTGGATTGAGTTGTCATGACTGCGTAGCCTCCCAAAAAAATCCAGCTAAGAACAGACCTTACGACAGGGAAATGGTAAGTAGTGCTTCTTGAAGCAGTCGAGTGTACAGCGGCTCAGTGAAAAAGCTAATCGCCCGCTCAACAACCTAGTGATACTGGTGCAGATTCGACAATGAGTTAATGCCCGGAGAGCATCTGCAAGACTTCTAGCTGGAAGGCATTCCAACCAGCCCTCGCTTCTGAAAAGCCGTCAGGAAACGGTAAAATCCAACCAAGTGAGCAACTTCACTTGATCAAAGATCTAAGGCTAGAATGATGGAATTACAACCTTAGTTTGCAAATAGCCAATTTTTCAAACTTTGCTTACTTTGTCAAGGAAGGTGACCGCAGTAGCAGGCACAACTACTTTAATCTGTATGAATAATAAGGTAGAACCGGCCAGTGAATGAATGCTTACCCTGAAATCAGGCGGACAACCTTCAGGAATATTGATAGCAAGACTGAATCTCTCGCTGCGGCGATAAACATTTCGCCATAACCCTGAACGAGAGTGGTTCATCCATCATATACAGGAGCGTTACATGCGCAAATTTAAGTACATAATCTGTCACCAGTCCTGACCAAGGTCCTTTCGCCCGGGATGTTAGGTTGAATTGCTACGGGCGATGTGTTGTCACCGGCGTAAGGTCCCCCTGGCGTACTGAGGCCGCGCACTTAACGCCACGTCATGAAGAAGGCATTCCCGACGTAACGAACGGAATTTTACTTCGCCGTGATATCCATACACTGTTCGACAATGACCATTGCGCCATAAACCCTGACACTATGAAAATTTACTTCAGCCGGGAGGCCCGGGAGTTGGATGATGATCTCCTGAAATGGCATGGGAATGAGATAGAGACGACACGCATGCAGGTTCCGGTTAACATCGAAAACCTTCGGATACGATGGCAAAAATTTAAGGCTAAGGATCGTCAGCGTAAATAAAGCCATAAGCTGAACCACGGCGAGGATTAGTCTTGTTCACTAAATGACAGCGAGAGATTAAATGCAAACCCAAAAAGAAATTACAGTTGGCCAGATCTGGGAAGAAGTGGATCCAAGACTGATCCGGAAAGTGCGGGTTGTTGAGGTGGCCTCGTTAGAAGGGCCCAAAGGCATCCTTATCGAAAACGTGGAGTCTGGTCGTAAGAACTGGGCGTCGTCATCCCGCTTTAATGGAAAGCGTGGAGGGTATCGTCTTATTTCCTGACGGTTTTGCCAATATGGGAAACTGAAGAGGTTGAAACCATCCCGGTGAGGGAGCATATCTGGTAAAGAAGAGTCTTTAAAAAGGTTTTACGCGACCTGGGATAATAAACGGGAAAACGATACCCAAAAAAAGAATACAGCGATGATAACGATAAGGAATGGTAAGGGCTTCAATATTTTGAGAAATGCCCTGGCTTCCTTTGCATCTGCATTTCTAATCAAACTGTCCACATAGGGATCACAGCTCTTAGGTTCTGAATTTTTCATATGTTCTGTACCTGAAATTGATTCCGTATGAGAAAAGGCCACCGAAGTGGCCTCTATCAAAACTGGTGGCAAAAGTTAGATCAGGAAATCATCAAGACTTTTACCGGCTGCAATTTGTTCTGCCAGAGCTTTGGGGGTACGGCCCTGTCCAGTCCACGTTTTTGTTTCGCCATTTTCATCAGTAAATGAGTATTTGGCCGGGCGTGGTCCACGGCTTTTCTTGGTAGCCGTAGATTTGGCCTGGAATGAGCCAAGCAGCTCTTCCGGGTTGATACCATCTTCTTCCATTAACTTACGCAGGGCGTCAAGTTTCTCCTGACGAGCTTGCAGTTCGGCAGCTTTGGATGATTCTTCCTGACGACGCTCATCAACAATGACATTAAGCTTTTCGAGGATTTCCTCAAGTACTTCTAAAGGCAGCTCGCGGCCCTGGGCGCGAAGAGTACGAATATTGTTTAACGATTTGAGTGCTTCAGACATACGACCCCACTTTCTAATTCTTTGATAAGGATTTACTTAATCATAATACACTCTATAAGGAAAAAGATGCCAGCTTTATGTCTTCAGGTACAAAGATATCTTGCTAAGAATACTCCTTATCTTCCTTGTGCAGACTGTTTCGTGCTTTCGATGTTGTTCATGAGTCTTAAAATCTGCTCACTGTTTAGGGTACTCATGCTGTAAATCAGCAAGAAGGAAGCGCAGAACAACATAAGCAATCGGAAAAGGAAACCATGCCAGTGACAGGCCATATATAGCGGAGATAAACATAGGGTAATTTAACTCACTTACAAAATTCGCTTCATTGTATTGTTGAATCGAAATGGCAGAAGCAAAAATTATAATTAAAGTAAGAAAAATCCACTCTAGCCATCTCTTTTTATAACAAGCATAAGCGAAAGCTGTAGGGTAAAAAATAAAGCAAAAAAATTCCAGCTGCAATTACGTTCATAAAAGTAACTTTCCTGATAGCGCCGTTATTTTTCGAATGCAGTATCATGAACAACTGCCATAACATTGATGATTGGCTTTCTTTTTCTGAAGAACCTTCCGCGCGGCAAAGTTTCTCCCGCTTTGAGACGATAAAGCCAGAAAACATAAGCCGGAGGAACATTGCTGTCAAAAATATCTGAACAAGTTTGAACTGTGATGCCTACTGTATTGTCTTTCCTCATCTCTTTAAAAGTGCCTTGCAATGCAGCGGATAACGTCATTTTTAAGAAACCTTTTTTCTGTTTGAACGGATAGACTTGACTTAGCTGGCTTGACTGTAATGTTTGCCACTAAAGATCCCTCGTTCTGAGGATGCAGGCACTACAAAGTTACCGTCAGGTCTAATCATACGAGTTTGGATGAAATTTTTGCCGGATTTGGTTTTTTCAACCTGGTGCTCGATCTTCCATTCTTCTTTGACGGGACCGGATGACAAATGAACTAGAACCGGTACTTTTTTACGTGTTCTATCCAGAACAATACAATTTGATTTATCCGTATCAAAGCTTCCCTGAAGAGTATTCAAAGAGCAATTATCATATCCCTCAACCGGAACTGCATTACCTTGGATATCAATTTTGAATCCTCCAGCTATTACAATTTCGGGTGCGTTATCATTTAAAGTCTCGTCATAGGCAGCATCAACTACATCGCAAGCAGTAAGAGTAAGTGACGATGCCACAGCAAGACACAATAAAGAAAATCTGTTTTTGAACATATTTGAGACCTTTTATAAAAATAAAATAACAGGAGAATTGTATCATTAACAGTCTAGTTCTAACGACTACCACTTTTAAGTATGTATTGAGCCAGTTTTATATTCAGGCACACCATATTGCACTCTAGCTCTTTCATCATTCTTGAAGAACTCTTAATTAAGTATTCTTCAAGTGGGCCAGCATATGCCCCTGATGTCACGATCGTTAGTTGCGTAAGAGGATGAGTCAAACTCTCAATGCCCTTCAGGATGTCATTCTGGACAGCAGCAATATAAACAGGCGAAGCCGCAATCAAATATTCATCATTCGGGCTGGACTGCATTAACTGGCTTATAGTTGCGCAACGGTTATGCTTACCTAGTGATTTTGTGATGGCTTTCCACCAGAGATCATGCCTGAATGGTACTTGATGAAATGTCGCCTCGTAAGAGGGCACCCGATCTCGACTATTTAAAAACCCCATCCCGGCAGAGATTATCCACAACTCCAGATTTCTGGTTGAGTTTAAAATTTCCTTTGCCGTAGACCAGTGATTACCTGAATACAAGGACAATGCCGGTACCGCCTGATTACTTCTGGCGTCGTCTACAATGTTACTCCAGGCATATGCTGCGTCGTCCGGGGTTTGTTTTGGATCTATGTCCAATGTCGGCCAGACGTGGCCCTGATGATTCTTGCCCTTTGTACAGGAAGTGATTAAGTGTACTGAGCGTTCAGAGAACATTATCTTCCTTACATACCCATAGAACAGCTTTCTAAGAACGGTGGGCTCGCCTGAAAATTACAAATCAGCCCCTTTCACGGCATCATTTTGATTCTTCGCGTCTGCCCCCAGTAAGATGACCGGTTTTCTGCATGACAGTGTTATTCCTAACAAACGCAACACAAAACCACGCCAGCCAGAGCAAATTTTTTCATTTGCTGCGTAAAGCCTATTGTTTTCTCTTTTAAGCTTCGCCCACTCGTTACAGAGGGTAACATCATCAAGCGCTGTTATATGCTTCGCCTCACCTTCGACGATAACGGTATGGATACCGTATGCTGTAAATCTCATACTATTTTCCAGAACCCAGTTGCGGTATTCGTCGAGTCCACCTTCGGAACCGGTAGCTCTGCGCCACATTTCAATTTGCTTGTGTGATGGGTCAAGTGTACTTGTCATTGAAGCCTCGTCTCAGCGATAACGCTTGAAATAGCCCGCTTTGGTCATCATGAAATTAGCCATCTGACTGGCGATTTGATTGTATCTTACTCATAGTGCCCTACCTATAGGTTAAAAAGGGGCATTTTCGCTTTATAGCGTGTTCAGCAGCATCAATCCTCCCAAGAAAGGCTGGCTTATTAAGCCGGTCCATCATTTTCTGTATATCTCTCATCAATTTTTATATCCGCCCTGGAGTGCACCGTTCAAGCACACCGATTAGGCAGATAGTCACTAGTTAACTCTTTACTAGTGACTAAATTCCATTGATATACGTGACAACGTCACGTCATGAAAGCTTATAAATGCCTATTTTTCATACAATGGGATTTAATTAGGAGTAAATCCCATAGGCTTACATAAGGATGACAATTAAAAGCGTTAAATATCAACCAGATAGAATGATTACCCCCAATTAATGGGCTCATCACATTATTTCACTGGCTGGGGTTATTGCTGGCATATCTGAAAGTGCTAATATGTTAGTCATTAGTAATTAGTAAAGCCTTTACTAAACGCGTTTCTACGTAAATTCTATAGGTTTTATAGTGTCCTACCTTTGCTCAAATCAAAATGTTCTGACATACCAAAATGGAGTGTAAAATGACTCAAAACCAGGGTTCTGAGCCAGTACCGGCGAGCCGGACAGGGCAGCTCATCAGCGCCCGGGATATGGCCATGCAGAAATTCGAAGAAGGGATGCGGTTAATCTCGGAAGCGTCGGAACTGTGCGGTCTCTCTCTCTTCACCAGCAGAATTATGCAGCCCAACGCATTTGGTCTTCCGTCGTCACTGGATCGCACCATCGAGGAGGGGCGTAAGGAAATTGACCGTAAAACGTGGAAAAGGCTCTTTGAAGAAACAGGTATGGACCGGTACTGGAACCATAAGCAAAAAGAAGCCTTTAACGAATCCCTTCGTACGGATCCGCCCGTCGCTTCCCTGGAGATTGTTAAGGGAACATTACAGCATGCACTGGCTAACAGACGAGACACCCTTGCAGAAGGTTTCGTTGATGTTCTCAACAAGCTTGACCGAAGTTTCAAAAGCAATGCCAGGCAATATACAATGCCAAAAAAGCTTGTTCTTCGGGGGATTTTTCCTGGTGTGAACGTGCTGAGGTACAACGGTTTCTCGCAGGACAATCACTTTTGTTTACGCGACTTTGAGAATATTGTATGCATCTGTTCTGATACTCCAACACCTGCAACCGGCGGTGGGCTGAGTATGGTCGACAGGCTGACGGCCATGAGAAATACAGAATTCACAGGCGAGGTCAGTGATGAGAATGGCTGGCGGTGTCGCCTGTTTGAGAATGGAAACGTTCATATTTGCATCGACAGTATCTCGCTTCTGAATGCTCTGAACGATCTTATCAGCATATATTTTGCAAACCAGCTTCCGGCCGCAGGAAAAAAATGATGATTGAAAATGATAAAGAAAAAAGCCTGAACGATGCTACCCCGCCAGAGGTGCAGAATGACATCCGCAGCGAATCCACTGAAAAATCAAAGGAAATGGGTCGTTCAAGGTACTCATCTATCGCGATGATCGATTACTTCAATGCAATCGAACGTCTGTGCAAAGAGAAAGAAATTAACCCGGAAAATATCGATCTGAGCTTCAAAGTTCACTGGCTCAGAAACGCTGTTGGCGGCTCGTTTGCAAGGTCACAGGAGATGTTCGCGGAGTACCAGAAGTATGTTAAAGAGGTTCCTGAAGAGGCCCGTTACCTGGATATACCCGATGAGGTAAAGGTTGCACTCGGCGATATTATCTCGTACATCACCTGGCACTACCGTAGAAGCTATACCGCAATACAGAATGATAGTGTTAAAAAAGCTGAAGCACGTAGCATGCAGCTGGAGGAGGAGGTAACGCAGCTGTTACAGCGGCTTGAGCAAAGCGCTACCGATATGGATGAGCTGAAACTTGAGAATCAGGCACTACAGGGTCGATTAGAGATCCGGGACAGTACCGTCAAGGAGTTAGAAACAAGGCTGAATGTTGCCGAAGCAGAACTCGAAACCTGCCATCACCAGTTAGATAGCACACGGCATGAATTGAGCCTCGCACAGCAGTCAAATGACTCACTCTCCCAGCAACTGGCTGAACGTAAAACAGAGATCGCTGGTCACCTTGAATATCAAAAAAAGCTGAACGAAGAGATCAACACGCAGCGTTCTGATAACGCCGGTCTTTCCAGACAATGCGACCAGTTAAGTCAGACTGTGTCAGATACAAAGGCAGAGAGGGACAGGTTTGAACAGGAATTGATTGCTGCACAGAACCTTTGTACTGAGCTGAAAAGTGCACTGTCCGGGAAAGAGGGTGACCTGGTGGCGGTGAATGCCGAGCTTACTGAACTCCATAAACTAAACGAGTCGCTGAGCGCCGACCTGAATAAAGTAACTTTGGTCAGCCAGGGCTATGAAGCGGAAGTGGCTGAACAAAGCAATGAACTCAAAACGCTCCAGGCCAAAGTAATGAAGCTGGAAGCTACCCTGGAGGCGGAGAAAACAATCTCAGAATCCCTAAAAGGCACCATTGATACATTAACTGGTGCAATGGCAGGGGGAGGTACTGGAAAGTCAAAACAGCCGCGTAGCAGAAAAACATCATGATAAATGAAGCCAGGTTGATACACTTCTCTGCATCCCCTGGCACATAAGAACTTCTGCGGACATTCAGCCCGTCCGCAGGAGTTTTCGTCCTTCAGTCAACAAATGCACTACCTTTTTTGAGTCTCCACTTTCCAGAGCAGAAAACACGTTACCGATTCTACCAACAGCTTGTATCTGAGTGATAACCCCAGTCTTGTAATCATCTAGGATCCCTGACAGGAAAGCGTTCAGTTTTGTCTGTTCGCTTAGCGAAAGCATGTAGGACATTTTTTCTCCATTTTAAGCAGGTGTGTCAGTTGAAAGAGGTTTGCGTGATTCTGGAAAATGAGGCAGCACCATAGTTTCAGATGCTGTGGTCGCATCCCAGTGCCACCATCCATAAGGCCCATATTCACGGTTGTAATAATCTTTTTTGAGTTGCTTTCGGGCCAGATAAGCAGGAGTGGCCATACCAAATACTTCCATCGGGAACGGCTTATCGCTTTTTGTGTCGAGCAGGTAGAAGTCAGGGAACACCTCACTAATACTCGCATCATAACGCATGGGCTTAACGTACTGCCGGTGCTCTGCATCCAGCTTTTCTGCAACAACCGCCTCATAGGAGGAGTCCAGAGGTATCCAGTTCTCGCTAACGTGCATCAGCACAATTTGATGAGCTCTTACAGAAGGGCCTCTGCCGGTTACCGCAGCTGGTGACGTCAACGCAAAGACAACTATTTTCGCCCCGGATTTCCATGCTGCGTACTCCGATGAAAATCGTTTCTTTACGCTATCCCAATGGACTTCTGAATTGAAAAAAATCAGCGGTAGCCCCCCAAAATTCCGCAGGGGTAAAAATTTAAGTGGCTTCTCATGCTTTTCAGCATCGTAGCGAGGTAAAACTGACAGGAGCATGAGACGTTTATCACTCATCGCCTGTGATGAAAGACGCTGAATTTGCGACTGAGCGACAGGTTGTTTCGGGTCAGGTACACCAATGAATAAATGGTCACCTATGCAGGCTCTGCCGGTACGAATTTGTTTAGCGGTTTCAAGCAGACGATACCGTACCAGTGAATCGTTACGTTTCCCTGCCATTTTCGGGTACCAGACATTCAGACCAGACTCTGTCCACAAAAGACTAAGCAAGCCCAGGAGGGTCATTGAGGCCTGACCTCCTTCTGGTCGCTGAACATGGGGCAGGGGAGGCACTTCTGATTTTTCAGGAGGATCTTTCTCTGTCATACCGATACCGAGCCTTACAGCCATATCACCTTCGGTTGTAATCCGGACCACACCACTCGCATATCCTTTCAGGCCGGTATGCCGGGCATCAAGGGAGAAGAATACACAGGAAGGATCATGCTCAATGCCCGTGTTAGCGGCTTTGACGAGAATAAAGGCATCACCGTTCGGTAAAGCACGAACATAAAGTCGCTTTTCTCCTTTTCCACGACATCCGCAGGTGATGACTGATTTTTGACCTGAGGTGTGGTGTGCCTTTTTAAGAGCCGACTGCCACCCTTTAGCAAACTCATCCTGCGTTTGAAAGTCAGGTGAATACCTTTTGACGTTTGGATCGTCGTCGTAAGCAATCATCACTGCGAATTTTTGGCTCATAGTAGTCTCCTAAACAGAAAGTTTAATATCCCAACCAGAGCAACACTTCCTGAGCGTCATACTGTTCCTTTACGCCCATGTCGCTAAAGAATTCTTCGAAATCTGTTTCGGGAACGCAATGCCTGGACAGTTCTTGTAATGCTCGTTCTTTAGATACCGTCTCACCTTCAGCTGATTCGAAATACGTCATGGTTGACCTCTGACATTATTACAACAATCTTAAGCATTTAAATTGATGAAGGAGCTCAGGTCAGCTGACTTCGTCGTAAAACTGCCGCAAGCGCTGGGAGGCTGCAAATTCAATTCGTGACTTCAGCAGTTTGGCGACGGCCGCAAAGACATCAACGACCACGGAGTTCCCAAACTGTCTGTAAGCCTGTGTATTGGACACAGGGATACGGAAAACACTTTCCCCGGGTTTATCGAAGCCCATTAGCCTGCTGCATTCACGTGGCGTTAGCATGCGTGGCCGACGGTCCATGTTGTATGTGTTATGGAAATCAGTTTCTCCCAGTTCATGAGACCAGCCCCGATCAATAAGAATTTCAGATCCGTCTTTCATATAGCGGCTTGAGAGGGTTCTGGTGACACTATTAACATTGGAAGGATCTACTAGTCCAAAACCAAAACCATTGCCTTTTGCCGCATGTTTCTTTGCATAGTTGTATAAGTACTCCCAGAGTTTAGGGGAGAGGATGTATTTACTATCTACGCTCGGATCCAGTAAATCTGAGAGAGAAGGGCGCTTGTCCGGATAAAAGTCTTTAATGTCTCTCAGAGTAAAACCGTCTTTCAGACGTAGGTCGCGGCGAAAACCAATAAGGACGATACGTTCACGGTGCTGGGGTCGGAAATGACGGCCATCGATGACTTTAGGATCATCCGCGCCCGTGCTTTCGCTGTTTGCGACGTCGTAGCCAAGCTCATCGAGCGTTTTCATGATGATGTTAAAGGTATTACCCTTATCGTGACTCTTCAGATTTTTTACGTTTTCCAGAACAAAAATTGCAGGTTGTTTTGCCCGGATGATCCTGGCCACATCAAAGAAGAGCGTACCCTGAGTGTCGCACTCGAAACCGTGTTTGCGACCCATAGAGTTCTTTTTACTGACACCGGCGATGCTGAATGGCTGGCATGGAAATCCCGCAAGAAGAACATCATGATCCGGGATAGAGGCATCGATAAATTTGTATGCCTCGTCATCAGTAACCTCGGGCCGGTTGCTAAGAGTGATGTCACGGATGTCTGAATTGAAGCGGTGCTCGTTCTCATCGCAATACCAGTTCGCCCGGTAAGTACGGCTGGAATAAGTATTCCATTCGCTCGTGAAAAGACATTTACCACCGATGGCATCAAATCCGCTTCGCAGTCCACCTATCCCTGCAAACAGATCGATAAAGCTAAAGTGCCTGTCCTCATAATCAGCAGGTCGTGAAGGTATTAAAGTCTGTAGATAGCGTCCATCTGCGATACTCAGCTCACAATGCTCAGGTATGCATGTAACCTGACGTTTAAGGGATGCACGGGACCAATTACTGCCATTTTCATCATTTAATACCTGAGCCAGATATTTCAGGTCATAAATGGTCGAAGCTGTTAACAAAGTTTTGTGGATCAGAGATGGTGTTTTATCCACATCATTCAGGTCTGTCTCAAGATCATGAGTGTAACGTTTCATCCAAACTCTCTCAGGAATAATATCTTTGAGATAGATTAACACGCTTAATTTGGATTATTTTTTGGTTCAGGTTCTAAATTTATTGTGATTATTCTGCCTTTAAGTTGCAAAAAGATTGGTTTTAAGCCCGCCCATGAAATAATGACTTGTTAAAATACTGCCTGTAAATAGGCTTGTGGATACATGTCTGTACTCAACAAATCAAGGTGAAATGATGTTTTTTTTAACAAAGTTACTTTTGCCCATCATGATTGTTGTATTCCCAGTGGCGTCCTGGGGGAACTCAACAACTTTTGAGGCAAAGGTGGTTAAGATTGTTGACGGTGACACCATAACTGCGTTGGATGCTCAAAACACAACCATCAAAATACGGATGTATGGTATAGACGCTCCTGAATCTAAACAGGCTTTTGGCCAAAAAGCAAAACAGGCCTTAACCACAGCTATAGCAACTAAAATCGTTACCGTGATAGACCATGGTACGGATATCTATGGCCGTATGTTAGGTACCATCTGGTTAGATGGATATGATATCAATGCCTCTATGGTGGACAGTGGATATGCGTGGGTTTATCGGTTCGAAGATAACGCCATTGTCCCTGGCTATATCAAATATGAATCCGCAGCACAAAAGGAGGCAAAAGGGTTATGGGCAGACACCAACCCTGTCCCACCATGGCAGTGGAGACAGGCAAACGAAAAGCCCAGAAAGGTGAAAGAGAAGAAATAACCATGATGAAAGAGCCTCATCCGTTACTTCAGTTGGTACTAAACGATTCCGGTCGTCTAACCATGCCTGTTTATTATAGAGATCAACAGTATTGCCCGACTTGCCTTACAAAGGTGTTGAAGAGTGAGGATGGAAGTTTGGCGCACCTCGGGGAAATAAATCAAAATACATGTAGACCTTCTATTTCAGTAGTTGTGACAAAAGCAATTATTGAAATGTTATGTGACGGGGAAAAAATATATGTAAATCCAATACGACACCGAGGCCGGGTGCTGGCACCCTCAGTAATTTTTTCTCCCGACACTCACACTTTCAAACCGTTTATAAATACAGACTATCAGCCTGTGGGAGCAAACTGGAAAAGTGAAAAGGGATATAAACTCGGTCTGTTTTATCTCAAAGATCGAGCCAACTCTATCAATAAAGAGGAATTTGATTTCATTGCCGTTATAGACCCTGAGGCAATGCAGAAAGAATTTATTTCGGCCTGGTCTGAGGTTGATGAAAAAAATCCATTGGAAACGCTGAAGCAGATCTTACGATCTAAAAACAACTCTTCTTTATGGGTAAAATGGCCTGGCAAAATTGAGCATGCGCAAAAAGGAAATTACAACGAAAATTACTGGTTCGATTATCAATCTGATAATCAGGAAGTGAACTGTACGGTCTCTGTTGTAGGTATCGAAGGTAACAGTTCCGGTGAGACAATTTATAGATTGCAAACTTTGCTAAAGCGTAAGCTCAATGAATATCAACTGGTTCGGTCTTTAGGGACTATTATGCTTCTTGATAATACCGGGAATATGATTCCATCAAACCATCCTTATTTTGAAGTCATCTCAAAAGCATGTATAAATGGAGTGCGTGACTTTGTTCGTCAAAACCCGTGGGTAGTCTGACGGTCAACTATAAAGCATAATATAATTAGTAATAACAAGGAACAGACATGAATGAAAACTCAGTAATCTTAATAAGTTTATTTTGGTTTTTTTTGGGATCGAGTGTTGTAGCTGGTTTTATGGATGCATCATTATATTGCTGGATTTTTGCAGCCATAAGCGCATTGTTTCTTCTTTCGGTGATACAAACACCAAAGGAGTTAACGGTATCTATTAGTCATATGACAAGCAAAACGCTGATCTCAAAGACAGATGATGGATACACATTTAGCATTTCACCTTACGGAGACGGGTACCGCTTATCAGTCTCGCCTGAAAATCGTCACAATGGTACCCAAAGCTTTGACGGCTGGTTCCCACGTTTTTTTTCCGAACCACAGTATGCCAAATCATCTTTAACTAAATTTCTCGGTGAGTCCTTAGTATGGGAAGAAGATTCAAGTAATGCTCTATGAGATTACTTATTATAAATTTTTCTATTAATCTCCATGGAGTGATATATGAATTTGGCCTATTTTTTATTTTTGTCTATAACTGTTATGCTTACGAGCTTTATTATTAAATCACTTGTCGTATTGGTAAAGTTCAAATTACTTCGTGATGAACGTCTCGAATATACCAGCAATAAAAATATTGATGAGATGTACGATTTAATGAATGCGAAGGAAGAAATCCTCATAAGGCATCATAAGCAGATGTTGGCATTGCATCTTTCACTATTAATATTCGTTCTATTTATTGCTTACATTTACTAAAAATAATTTTATTCAACATTTCAACAAAGGGTTTTCAATGGAAAGCTTCGAAACTGAACAAATGATTCAATATGCTTTCTACATAAATATCGTAATAACGACTGGTTTGGCATGGTTTTGCTTGCGGTCAGGATTGCATTACAATTTTTTCAGAAAAGCAGAGAGTGCCAGAACAAAAGGGCTGAGTAGTACCTCTACTGAACACGGTCCAGCAATAGTGAGACTAAAGAAGCTACAAGCATTAGTAGATTTTATTAGTAACTGTGCTTTTCTAATCCTTTCAATTGGCACAGCTTATATTTTGTATGTTTGGAGCCACAGTTAACTCATACGAGGTAACTTCGGCAGGTAACAACTTCTAATGCAGGACTTTAATAACTCTAAGGGATTCTACATGAAAAAAGACGATCTAATTACGCGTTGTAAATTACTTAAAGGCGAACGCGATGAGTCTATCTTTACCATATTAATTGGGATAGTAGTAAAGCTGGGGCTGGTAGGCCTGGCATTCTATCTGTTGCTTGGTTCCACGATTGATTGGTCAAGCTGGAAAACTTATGCCGCCATGTTGATCTTGGGAGCATTTCTCTAAAATCTTGAACCTTTTTTCACTCATTACAAGCCATGACCTAGTGCGTAGATCATACGATCTTTAAACCTTATGTCATTGATTTATAAGTACATATAACAAAGATTATGTTAAATACTGTATGTATGTACAGCATCAACAGTTGCCCCCCTCATATTGAGGTAATTGCTACATTCATACCACTATTCTTCTTATAGTATCGACATCCTGAATTATTGCACCCTACTGCTTTGTCTTTAGCTGTTCCGAATTAAAATTCATTGCTCAATTTGGATCACATGACGATCAGCGTATTCCTTTGCTTTATCAAAGTTAAGTTTTTAAAACATAAGATATGTAATGACAAATTCTCAATCTGATTTTCCTTTGAACGATCAAAATTTTCAGGCAGATTTGCTGAAAATCAAAAAGGTTTTCGCCGACCTTATAACGCAGGCATCAGATGGTAAGATACCCATAAGGTCTTCTCATGTACACGGCTTACACCATTTCGAGGAGCTCTACATCCGGGCAAGAGCAGGCATGTGTTCGGTCCTGGGATATCCGGTCATGGTTGTTTCAACTATCTCAGTTAAAGAGCCCGGCACAGGCATTTTTAGAGCGCTTCTTGCAGAATTGAAATGTATTGCAGATGAACAAAATTACATTTTGAAAATTGAAAATGTACTGCCTCCCCTATTCCGCAAATACCTTATTCAAGAAGGTTTTGTTTTCCCAGGTGAACCTTGGATGTGTGGTTCCGGCTATTGGTTTAAGAACCCACAAGTACTTCATGAAAATATTGAGTTATTATCTGTTTAAGTCGATCTAACAATTTCACTGGAGCTAACATGTCCCCGGAATTGGTATCAGACATTGCAAGAGTGGCGCATGAAAAGCTACTTTCAATTTTAACGGAGTGCGGCATAGAGAAGACGGCAGGCACTTGCCTTTTTGCAAGCTATCTTGTGTGTTATTTAGCAAAAACTAAAGGTCTAGATGCTGTTGTCCGTGGGGGTAACGGTGCAGATGATGGCGGTATATTTATAGAGTGTGGTGGCTTTGGCCATTATTGGTGTGAGTTGAATTTCGAAGAAGTGCAATATTATATTGACATCACTTCCGAACAGTTTGGGTTTCATCCATACATAGTGAAACTCGCCAACGATATAACAGGATGGCCTCGATATATTCCTGGTGATCAGGAAACGGTCGATAGTCATTTAGAACAATTATTACGCGACGGCTATACAGAATAGGCTGCGTATACCCTATCGCAGCCTTTCAGGCTCTTAACCCTTGTGACCTGTTAACGGAACCACTCAGGATGACGCTGCCGATCAACTTTGATAACCTGCGAATTAAATTCAACGACATCCGCTGGAGTAAGCATTAATTCATCAGGATTTACAATAAATGGTCTTAAAACCACTTCGCCACCGTCTTCTTTTGCACCGTAGATATTAATAAGAAAGTGCAGTCGTTGATTTCCTTCAGCATTGCGTTGCCATTCTCTAAAAGTCAAAGTTTGTTTAATATAGTTTGTTAAAAGAAATGCGAATTCAGATTCTTCCGTTTGTGAGATACCGATTTTGTTAGACATTTTTTTTAGTATCTTTCCGAGCATGGACACACAGGCATCTAGACTTAACGATGTTGAAATTTTGGTCGTATTAAAATCCTCCTGCGAAAGTGAAATCATCCATGTATTATCTTTATGATAGTCGGTAATATAAATAAAATGAGATGTAAAAGGCGTTGAGTGATTGAACTCTCCTAAGTTCCATCCATACTGACTCACTGTATTTGAGCTAAGTTCTTTGTCGGTAATGTTCATAATTCATACCTTTCGATAAAGTCTGTAATGATAATTAGCTATCTCAAAGGACCAGAACAACTCTTGAAATAACCACACTCGAAGAATTTATCATATTGAACACCCCTACCTAATAACCTTGCCGACTTAATAAATCACAATAGCCCTCCCCTGACATTTTAAAATGCTACTTGAATTTTTGATAGCTTATGGTTGTTTTATGTTCTTTGTGATACGCATATGTCATCTTCTCTTTCCAGTACCAATCTTGTAGATCCTGCAAGTCTAGCCCATTTTTCTCACGTATGCTTTCGTGTAATTCGCTAAGCGCGAGTTTATCATTAGGTTTATAAATGGCTAATTTTTCTTCAAATAAATCCAGCCAACGTTTCCCCATCTTACGACGCAAAACAAACACCATCGTGATAAATGTAATGAAATGCACAGCAATTAGTTCCAACTTATGCGATTGCTGACCAGATAAAATTACTATTGTAACAACAGGGATGGCCGTATATAAAGCAATCAAAGCGACCATAAGTTGGTATGGTTTTTCCCGTATTACCATGTTCATGGGTAAACCAGAGGACGCTACTGCTTGCCAAAATCTTAAAGGGGAGCCCGCAGAATTCGGAAAAAATCGTACGCTAAGGTTTTCCGGGCATCCGTAAGGGCCGAAACTTCCCGTCTTCCAGTCTGCGGCTCTGCCGCCAGACGTAATCGCC
>NZ_JBJQKD010000027.1:0-28555 GCF_046487065.1 Escherichia sp. WS2035 | reverse complement strand
GTAGGTCGGATAAGGCGCTCACGCCGCATCCGACATTAATGGCACATTTGTTATCCTGTGCGCGTTGCCGGATGCGATGCTGACGCATCTTATCCGGCCTACGGGTGCCGAGTGTAGGTCGGATAAGGCGTTCACGCCGCATCCGACATTAATGACACATCACCCGTGCGCCTCTTATCTGGCGCTTACTCGCCCTTTTTCGCCGCCTGAATATACAGCATCTCCAGCGCCAGCGTCGCCGCAGCCAGAGCGGTGATTTCCGACTGATCGTATGCCGGAGCCACTTCCACTACGTCCATCCCAACGATGTTGAGATCTTTCAGGCCGCGTACCAGTTTAATGGCGCGATCGGAGGTCAGGCCGCCAATTACCGGCGTACCGGTGCCTGGTGCAAAAGCAGGATCCAGGCAGTCGATATCAAAGGTCAGGTAAACCGGCATATCACCCACAATCTGTTTCACCTGGGCGATAATGTCATCCACGCTGCGATCGTTCACCTGGCAGGCGTCCAGCACGGTAAAGCCGTTGTCTTTATCAAACTCGGTACGAATACCAATCTGCACGGAATGATTCGGGTCGATCAGACCTTCTTTCGGCGCGGTATAGAACATGGTGCCGTGGTCAAATTCACAACCGTTCGCATAGGTATCGGTGTGGGCGTCAAAGTGTACCAACGCCATTTTGCCGAAATGCTTCGCATGAGCGCGCAGCAGCGGCAGCGTAACAAAGTGGTCACCACCGAAGGAGAGCATACGCTTACCGGCAGCCAGCAGCTTCTCGGCGTGCGCCTGCAGCTTCTCGCTCATCTCACGGGCATCGCCGAAGGCATATACCAGATCACCGCAGTCCACGACGTTCAGGCGCTCACGCATGTCGAAATTCCACGGGAAGCGGTTGTGTTCCCAGGCCAGATTCGTCGAAACCTGACGGATCGCTGCCGGACCGTGACGACCACCCGCACGACCAGAAGTGGCCATATCGAACGGCACGCCAGTAATCACCCAGTCAGCATCGCTGTCATACGGCTGGAAGTTCATCGGCAGGCGTAAAAAACCAAAGGCGTTGGAAACCAGTGAGTTATCGTATTGATGACCTAAGGTGCTCATGGATGGACTCCTTTTACAAAGTCGATATAAAAAAACCCTTCCGCGTCGTTAGGCCCGACGAGGAAGGGTTGGATTTGCGAAACACAAGTTTGTGCTAATTATCGCCTTAAATGGGCGAGGCATCAAGCGAGGTTGCTATTTCCGACACGGTGGTGGCGCATAGCCATTGTTATCTGCCGGAAACGCTTGTCCAGAGCACGGCGGCAGCGCGTTTTGCGCCGGGCCTTGTAATTCAAAGGCGGCAAAGCCGATTACACCGGTATTATGCACATCGCCTTGCGCCGAATTGGCTGCGTAGGAATCAGCAACGTTGGCGAACTGAAAAGCCGCTTCGGTATGTTTATCTTTGCGGAATCCTTTAATCGCTAACGAATCTCCGGCATTCACAATATAACCGTTGTTATTCAGCGAACCTTGCTTGCCGTTCAGCACATCCAGGCCATCAACCGTAGCAACGATCTCGTAGTTGGTGTTACGACTGTAATTACGGATATATAATTGATAATTCATTCCGATTCTGGCATGGACAATATAGCGTGGTTCATTATTGGATGAATCATAAACCCGCGTAATAGGTAGAGAATTAAAATTACCATCGCGAATAGCATATTCCAGTTCGTTAATACGAATACTATAAACGCGGTCGTAGCCGGAAGGAACATTAGTCGAATAACTAATAACGATCATCTCTGCCGGATCGCGCCAGGCTCGTTCAGCAGATACGCCCTGAACCGTTGAGTGCACATCCCCACCCCAGGCGGTGCCGACATTACCCGATGCACTGCTATTATACTGCGCATTACTGGAACAACCGGCCAGCAGCACGGCTAATGCTATCAACGCGCTACGTAATTTCCATTTTTTCATAACCGTTCCCTCTGCATTTAATTAATGCAGCGATTGTAGGGAGATTATTTAATAAGAAAAGCAGCTAAATTATTTTTAAGAATATATAAAAAGAAAGCGGGCCGATTTACGTAAATAAATCGCCCCGCCAGCGGAATAATCTTAATTATTCATCTTCAAGATAGGTATAACCGTACAAACCTGCCTCGAACTCTTCAAGGAACTGTTGTTGCAGTTCAGCATCAAGATCGGTTTTCTTCACCTGATCGCGGAACTGAGTTAACAGCGTTTTCGGATCGAGCTGCACATATTGCAGCATGTCCGCCACGGTATCGCCTTCGTCAGACAGTTCTACCTCTACGCTACCATCAGGGAAGACGAACACGTCAACCGCTTCGGTATCACCGAACAGGTTGTGCATGTTGCCAAGGATCTCCTGATATGCGCCGACCATAAAGAAACCGAGCATCGGCGGATTCTCCGGATCGTACTCCGGCATAGGCATTGTCGTGGCAATACCGTCACCATCAATATAGTGGTCGATAGCACCGTCTGAGTCACAGGTAATATCCAACAGCACAGCGCGGCGTTCCGGCACTTGATCCAGCCCTTCCAGCGGCAGAACCGGGAACAACTGGTCGATCCCCCACGCATCCGGCATCGACTGGAACAGCGAGAAGTTGACGTACATTTTGTCCGCCATACGTTCCTGCAGCTCGTCGATAATCGGACGATGAGCACGGTTTTGCGGATCCAGCTGCTTTTGCACTTCATGGCACATGCTCAAATAAAGCTGCTCAGCCCATGCGCGTTCTTGCAGGCTAAAGGTGCCGGAAGAGTAGCCGATATGAATATCGTGCAGATCCATCTGGCTGTCGTGTAACCATTCACGCAGAGAACGGCGAGTTCCCGGTTCGTGCATTTCCTGCCAGGTTTCCCACATGCTTTGCAGGGCGCGCGGTGCGTCTTCTGCAGGCGCGGTCGGCACCGTGTATTCGTTACGTTCCACGCCGATGATATTCGACACCAGCACGGTGTGATGCGCAGTCACCGCACGACCCGATTCGGTGATTACCGTCGGATGTGGCAGACCATTTTCTTCACACGCATCACCAATCGCCCAGATGATGTTGTTGGCGTATTCATTGAGGCCGTAGTTTACGGAGCAGTCAGACTGCGAACGGGTGCCTTCATAGTCCACGCCCAGACCGCCGCCGACGTCGAAGCACTGAATATTGACGCCCAGCTTGTGCAGTTCCACATAGAAACGCGCGGATTCACGAACGCCTGTCGCGATATCGCGAATATTCGCCATCTGCGAACCGAGGTGGAAGTGCAGCAGTTGCAGGCTGTCGAGACGCCCGGCTTCACGCAGCGTTTCAACCAGTTGCAGTACCTGAGTCGCCGCCAGGCCAAACTTCGATTTTTCCCCGCCGGAGGACTGCCATTTACCCGAGCCTTGCGACGCCAGACGTGCACGCACGCCCAGACGAGGAACGACATTCAGACGTTCTGCTTCATCCAGCACAATGGCAATTTCTGACATCTTCTCAATGACCAGATAGACCTTGTGGCCCATCTTCTCGCCAATTAATGCCAGGCGGATATATTCGCGGTCCTTATAACCGTTGCAGACGATGACGCTACGGGTCATGCCAGCATGTGCCAGCACCGCCATCAACTCAGCTTTGGAACCGGCTTCCAGGCCCAGCGGTTCGCCTGAATGAATCAGGGACTCAATCACGCGGCGGTGCTGGTTAACTTTGATCGGATAAACGAGGAAGTAATCGCCGTTATAGCCGTAGGATTCCCGCGCTCGTTTGAACGCGGCGTTAATGGAACGCAAACGGTGCTGCAGGATCTGTGGGAAACAGAACAGTGCAGGCAGACGCTGACCCTGTGCTTCGCGAGTTTTCACTAACTGCGCGAGATCGACGCGAGCTTCCGGGACGTCCGGGTCCGGGCACACGCTGATGTGGCCCAGCTCGTTAACGTCATAGTAGTTATTGCCCCACCAGGCAATATTGTAAGTACGCAGCATCTTGCTGGCTTCCTGGGAGCTCATTGCAACCTCCTGCATGGAGCGTAGTACACCGTGTTCGCCCGCTGACGAAGGCAAACCCATAGACATGTCGTCAGACATAGCGAACCTCAAATTATTTTATTAAGTGTAAAACAGTTAACGACTATCGCAGCCTGGAACTGCGATAACAACCCATAAGCACATGGATTTTCCAGCAGTGAATGCTGACGCTCCAACTGCGCAACCGGTTTCTTTTTCATAACATTATTAAGCACATAACCGAACGTAAGTGTGACAGTTCGGCGAAACCACGAGAAAACTCTTGTTTTTACAAGAGCGCCCTTGTTCAGTCCTCAGTAGCTGTAACCAGCTCTTGAATCCTGAGAAGCGCCGAGATGGGTATAACATCGGCAGGTATGCAAAGCAGAGATGCAGAGTGCGGGGAACGAATCTTCACCAGAACGGTGAGACAGGTTAAGCAGCAGACAACGGTTCATTATTTCGTATCACCTCCACGGCCGCCTGTTAAGACGAACCCACAAGCCAAAACTCTGTTTTCAACCCGGCTGGAAGTGGCAACACGAAAGAAACGTCGTGTGCTTTTTATTTAAGCCGCGCGCCGCGTTTTATACCCCACAATGGCAGAAAATTGCAAAAGATAAATACGCAGAATGCCAGCATTGTCAGGAAAAATTTCCAGCCACGTTTTTAACAGAATGAGACACGATTCAAAAAAAAGTGGAAATTGGGTGAAGAACTGACCTAAAATAGCCATCCAGATGTTAATCCATCCATACCGATTAACACTCAGACTGCCAGTGTTTTTAACCTGCAGAGTCGTGGTAGGATCCGCTACCACAGAAAATCCACACAACAGTTTGAGCTAACCAAATTCTCTTTAGGTGATATTAAATATGGCAAAACACCTTTTTACGTCCGAGTCCGTCTCTGAAGGGCATCCTGACAAAATTGCTGACCAAATCTCTGATGCCGTTTTAGACGCGATCCTCGAACAGGATCCGAAAGCACGCGTTGCTTGCGAAACCTACGTAAAAACCGGCATGGTTTTAGTTGGCGGCGAAATCACCACCAGCGCCTGGGTAGACATCGAAGAGATCA
Source organism: Escherichia sp. WS2035 (assembly GCF_046487065.1). NCBI lineage: Bacteria > Pseudomonadati > Pseudomonadota > Gammaproteobacteria > Enterobacterales > Enterobacteriaceae > Escherichia > Escherichia sp. WS2035. The sequence goes on along the minus strand of NZ_JBJQKD010000027.1, from coordinate 23,461 downwards.
CCCGTAACACCGTTCGCGAAATTGGCTATGTACATTCCGACATGGGCTTTGACGCTAACTCCTGTGCGGTTCTGAGCGCCATCGGTAAACAGTCTCCTGACATCAACCAGGGCGTTGACCGTGCCGATCCGCTGGAACAGGGCGCAGGCGACCAGGGCCTGATGTTTGGCTACGCAACTAATGAAACCGACGTGCTGATGCCAGCACCTATCACTTATGCACACCGTCTGGTACAGCGTCAGGCTGAAGTGCGTAAAAACGGCACTCTGCCGTGGCTGCGCCCGGACGCGAAAAGCCAGGTGACTTTCCAGTATGACGACGGCAAAATCGTTGGCATTGATGCTGTCGTGCTTTCCACTCAGCACTCTGAAGAGATCGACCAGAAATCGCTGCAAGAAGCGGTAATGGAAGAGATCATCAAGCCGATTCTGCCCGCTGAATGGCTGACTTCTGCCACCAAATTCTTCATTAACCCGACCGGTCGTTTCGTTATCGGTGGCCCGATGGGTGACTGCGGTCTGACTGGTCGTAAAATCATCGTTGATACCTACGGCGGCATGGCGCGTCATGGTGGCGGTGCGTTCTCCGGTAAAGATCCATCAAAAGTGGACCGTTCCGCAGCCTACGCAGCACGTTATGTCGCGAAAAACATTGTTGCTGCTGGCCTGGCCGATCGTTGTGAAATTCAGGTTTCCTACGCAATCGGCGTGGCTGAACCGACTTCCATCATGGTAGAAACTTTCGGTACTGAGAAAGTGCCTTCTGAACAACTGACTCTGCTGGTACGTGAATTCTTCGACCTGCGCCCATACGGTCTGATTCAGATACTGGATCTGCTGCACCCGATCTACAAAGAAACCGCAGCATACGGTCACTTTGGTCGTGAACATTTCCCGTGGGAAAAAACCGACAAAGCGCAGCTGCTGCGTGATGCTGCCGGTCTGAAGTAATCTTTCTTCACCTGCTTTCAAAGGCCAGCCTCGCGCTGGCCTTTTTCTTTTACCTCACCGCGGTGGACAGGCATTCACGCCGCATCCGGCAAAAAAACCGCCCGCACAATAACATCATTCTTCCTCAACACGTTTTACCGCAAATTATCATCACTACTGAAACCGATTACACCAACCACGCCAGCCAAATATTTGTAATATTTTCATATTATTATTCAGCTTTCACAGTTGTTACATTTCTTTTCAGTAAAGTCTTAATTGCAGATAACAGTCTTTAATCTATGATGATATAACTCAATTATTTTCATGCACTTAAATCATAACTAAGATAAATGTTAGTGTAAGCGATTACACTGATGTGATTTGCTTCACATCTTTTTACGTCGTACTCACCTATCTTAATTCACAATAAAAAATAACCATATTGGAGGGCATCATGCCTGACGCTAAAAAACAGGGGCGGTCAAACAAGGCAATGACGTTTTTCGTCTGCTTCCTTGCCGCTCTGGCGGGATTACTCTTTGGCCTGGATATCGGTGTAATTGCTGGCGCACTGCCGTTTATTGCAGATGAATTCCAGATTACTTCGCACACGCAAGAATGGGTCGTAAGCTCCATGATGTTCGGTGCGGCAGTCGGTGCGGTGGGCAGCGGCTGGCTCTCCTTTAAACTCGGGCGCAAAAAGAGCCTGATGATCGGCGCAATCCTGTTTGTTGCCGGTTCACTGTTCTCTGCGGCTGCGCCAAACGTTGAAGTACTGATTCTTTCCCGCGTTCTGCTGGGGCTGGCGGTGGGTGTGGCCTCTTATACCGCACCGCTGTACCTCTCTGAAATTGCGCCGGAAAAAATTCGCGGCAGTATGATCTCGATGTATCAGTTGATGATCACTATCGGGATCCTCGGCGCTTATCTTTCTGATACCGCCTTCAGCTACACCGGTGCATGGCGCTGGATGCTGGGTGTGATTATCATCCCGGCAATTTTGCTGCTGATTGGTGTCTTCTTCCTGCCAGACAGCCCACGTTGGTTTGCCGCCAAACGCCGTTTTGTTGATGCCGAACGCGTGCTGCTACGCCTGCGTGACACCAGCGCGGAAGCGAAACGCGAACTGGATGAAATCCGTGAAAGTTTGCAGGTTAAACAGAGTGGCTGGGCGCTATTTAAAGAGAACAGCAACTTCCGCCGCGCGGTGTTCCTTGGCGTACTATTGCAGGTAATGCAGCAATTCACCGGGATGAACGTCATCATGTATTACGCGCCGAAAATCTTCGAACTGGCGGGTTATACCAACACCACCGAGCAAATGTGGGGGACAGTGATTGTCGGCCTGACCAACGTACTTGCCACCTTTATCGCAATCGGCCTTGTTGACCGCTGGGGACGTAAACCAACGCTAACGCTGGGCTTCCTGGTGATGGCTGCTGGTATGGGCGTACTCGGTACAATGATGCATATCGGTATCCACTCTCCGTCGGCGCAGTATTTCGCCATCGCCATGCTGCTGATGTTTATTGTCGGTTTTGCCATGAGTGCTGGTCCGCTGATTTGGGTACTGTGCTCCGAAATTCAGCCGCTGAAAGGCCGCGATTTTGGCATCACCTGCTCCACTGCCACCAACTGGATTGCCAACATGATCGTTGGCGCAACGTTCCTGACCATGCTCAACACGCTGGGTAACGCCAACACCTTCTGGGTGTATGCTGCTCTGAACGTACTGTTTATCCTGCTGACATTGTGGCTGGTACCGGAAACCAAACATGTTTCGCTGGAACATATTGAACGTAATCTGATGAAAGGTCGTAAACTGCGCGAAATCGGCGCTCACGATTAATCTCCTCAGGCTTCCTCCCGTCGTGGAGGAAGCCACCTCTTGCAGTCATCTTTTCTTCGCTCTATCCTCTGCCGCTATGAAAACATCCCGTCTCCCTATCGCCATCCAACAGGCCGTTATGCGTCGCCTGCGGGAAAAACTCGCCCAGGCCAACCTGAAGCTAGGGCGTAACTACCCGGAGCCAAAACTCTCTTACACCCAGCGCGGAACCTCTGCCGGAACAGCCTGGCTGGAAAGCTATGAAATTCGCCTCAATCCCGTTTTGCTGTTGGAAAACAGTGAAGCCTTTATTGAAGAAGTGGTGCCGCACGAACTGGCACATTTGCTGGTATGGAAACATTTCGGCCGCGTAGCGCCACATGGCAAAGAGTGGAAGTGGATGATGGAAAGCGTGCTGGGCGTTCCCGCCCGCCGTACGCATCAGTTCGAACTGCAATCCGTGCGCCGCAACACCTTCCCCTACCGCTGCAAGTGCCAGGAGCATCAGCTTACCGTACGCCGTCATAATCGCGTAGTTCGTGGCGAAGCCGTCTATCGCTGTGTTCACTGCGGCGAACAGCTGGTTGCGAAATAACCACCTGAACTATCAGGAACTTTCCTGATCTGGCTGATTGCATACCAAAACAACTTTCGCTACGTTGCTGGCTCGTTTTAACACGGAGTAAGTGATGTACCGTTATTTGTCTATTGCTGCGGTGGTACTGAGCGCAGCATTTTCCGGCCCGGCATTGGCCGAAGGTATCAATAGTTTTTCTCAAGCGAAAGCCGCGGCGGTAAAAGTCCACGCTGACGCGCCCGGTACGTTTTATTGCGGATGTAAAATTAACTGGCAGGGCAAAAAAGGCGTTGTTGATCTGCAATCGTGCGGCTATCAGGTGCGAAAAAATGAAAACCGTGCCAGCCGCGTAGAGTGGGAACACGTCGTTCCTGCCTGGCAATTCGGTCACCAGCGCCAGTGCTGGCAGGACGGTGGACGTAAAAATTGCGCCAAAGATCCGGTCTATCGCAAGATGGAAAGCGATATGCATAACCTGCAGCCGTCAGTCGGTGAGGTGAATGGCGATCGCGGCAACTTTATGTACAGCCAGTGGAATGGCGGTGAAGGCCAGTACGGTCAATGCGCCATGAAGGTCGATTTCAAAGAAAAAGTTGCCGAACCACCAGCGCGTGCACGCGGTGCCATTGCGCGCACCTACTTCTATATGCGTGACCAATACAACCTGACACTCTCTCGTCAGCAAACGCAGCTGTTCAACGCATGGGACAAGATGTATCCAGTTACCGACTGGGAGTGCGAGCGTGATGAACGCATCGCGAAGGTGCAGGGCAATCATAACCCGTATGTGCAACGCGCTTGCCAGGCGCGAAAGAGCTAACCTACACTAGCGGGATTCTTTTTGTTAACCCCTACCCCACGCGTACAACCGCGTGGGGAGACGACGCGGATTTTTAACTATGCGTATCCCCCGCATTTATCATCCTGAACCACTGACCAGCCATTCTCACATCGCGCTTTGCGAAGATGCCGCCAACCATATCGGGCGCGTACTGCGTATGGGGCCGGGACAGGTGCTGCAATTGTTTGACGGCAGCAACCAGGTCTTTGACGCCGAAATTACCAGCGCCAGCAAAAAAAGCGTGGAAGTGAAGGTGCTGGAAGGCCAGATCGACGATCGCGAATCTCCGCTGCATATTCACCTCGGTCAGGTGATGTCGCGTGGTGAAAAAATGGAATTTACTATCCAGAAATCGATCGAACTCGGTGTAAGCCTCATTACGCCACTTTTTTCTGAGCGCTGCGGCGTTAAACTGGATAGTGAACGTCTGAACAAGAAGCTCCAGCAGTGGCAGAAGATTGCAATTGCTGCCTGTGAGCAGTGTGGCCGTAACCGGGTGCCGGAAATCCGTCCAGTGATGGATCTGGAAGCCTGGTGTGCAGAGCAGGATGAAGGACTGAAACTGAATCTTCACCCGCGCGCCAGTAACAGCATCAATACGTTGCCGTTACCGGTCGAACGCGTCCGCCTGCTGATTGGCCCGGAAGGCGGTTTATCGGCAGATGAAATTGCCATGACTGCCCGCTATCAATTTACTGATATCCTGTTGGGACCTCGCGTTTTGCGTACTGAGACAACTGCGCTCACCGCCATTACCGCGCTACAAGTGCGTTTTGGCGATTTGGGCTAACGGAGAAGAATAATGATCAAGCTCGGCATCGTGATGGACCCCATCGCAAACATCAACATCAAGAAAGATTCCAGTTTCGCTATGTTGCTGGAAGCACAGCGTCGTGGTTACGAACTTCACTATATGGAGATGGCCGATCTCTATTTGATCAATGGTGAGGCTCGCGCTCGTACCCGTACTTTGAGCGTCGAACAGAACTACGATAAATGGTACGAGTTCACGGGTGAGCAGGATCTGCCGCTGGCCGATCTCGATGTGATCCTGATGCGTAAAGACCCGCCGTTTGATACCGAGTTTATCTACGCGACCTATATTCTGGAACGTGCCGAAGAGAAAGGGACGCTGATCGTTAACAAGCCGCAGAGCCTGCGCGACTGTAACGAAAAACTGTTCACTGCCTGGTTCTCTGACTTAACGCCAGAAACACTGGTCACGCGCAATAAAGCGCAGTTGAAAGCGTTCTGGGAAAAACACAGCGACATCATTCTTAAGCCGCTGGACGGTATGGGCGGCGCGTCGATTTTCCGCGTGAAAGAAGGTGATCCAAACCTCGGCGTGATTGCCGAAACCCTGACTGAGCATGGCACTCGCTACTGCATGGCGCAAAATTACCTGCCAGCCATTAAAGATGGCGACAAACGCGTGCTGGTAGTGGATGGCGAGCCGGTGCCGTATTGCCTGGCGCGTATTCCGCAGGGGGGCGAAACCCGTGGCAATCTGGCTGCCGGTGGTCGCGGTGAACCTCGTCCGCTGACGGAAAGTGACTGGAAAATCGCCCGTCAGATTGGGCCGACGCTGAAAGAAAAAGGGCTGATTTTTGTTGGTCTGGATATCATCGGCGACCGTCTGACTGAAATTAACGTCACCAGCCCAACCTGTATTCGTGAGATTGAAGCAGAGTTTCCGGTGTCGATCACCGGAATGTTAATGGATGCCATCGAAGCACGTTTACAGCAGCAGTAACCCACCTTAGCGAGAAGGATCTCGTTGAGACTCTGAGTGACAGCGCCCTTCTTTCCACGCATACTGGGCGCTGTTGCTTTTTTGAACCAGGAAACAGAACCTCTGACAATGAATTTACAGCATCACTTTCTTATTGCCATGCCTGCTCTCCAGGATCCGATTTTCCGTCGTTCCGTGGTCTACATTTGCGAACATAATACCAATGGTGCAATGGGGATCATCGTCAACAAGCCGCTGGAAAATCTCAAAATTGAAGGGATTCTGGAAAAGCTGAAGATCACGCCGGAGCCGCGTGATGAATCAATCCGTCTGGATAAACCGGTTATGCTCGGCGGTCCGCTGGCTGAAGATCGCGGGTTTATTTTGCATACTCCGCCCTCCAATTTTGCTTCCAGCATTCGGATTTCAGACAACACAGTGATGACCACTTCCCGCGATGTGCTGGAAACGCTCGGCACCGATAAACAACCGTCTGACGTATTGGTGGCTCTGGGTTATGCCTCCTGGGAGAAAGGTCAACTGGAACAAGAAATTCTCGATAACGCGTGGCTAACGGCCCCGGCAGATCTGAATATTCTGTTCAAAACGCCGATTGCCGACCGCTGGCGCGAGGCGGCAAAACTGATTGGTGTGGATATTCTCACCATGCCTGGTGTGGCAGGACACGCCTGATGAGTGGAACCTTACTCGCCTTCGACTTCGGCACCAAAAGCATTGGCGTAGCGGTCGGCCAACGCATTACCGGCACCGCTCGCCCTTTGCCTGCAATTAAAGCGCAGGACGGTACGCCGGACTGGAACATTATCGAGCGTTTACTGAAAGAGTGGCAGCCGGACGAAATTATCGTCGGTTTGCCGCTGAATATGGACGGTACCGAACAGCCGTTAACCGCCAGAGCGCGTAAATTTGCCAACCGTATTCATGGTCGTTTCGGTGTTGAAGTAAAGCTCCATGACGAGCGTCTTAGCACCGTGGAGGCACGTTCCGGTCTGTTTGAACAGGGCGGCTATCGGGCGCTCAACAAAGGCAAAGTCGACTCTGCCTCTGCGGTTATTATTCTCGAAAGCTATTTCGAGCAGGGATATTAAGGCGATTTACTAGCGCACAGATTTCTGACAATGTGCTCGTTGTTTCATGTTGGATGCGGCGTAAACGCCTTATCCAACCTACAGTGAGTGCGAATTCAAAGTTACGCTTCCCTTGTAGGCCCGATAAGCTTGCGCATCGGGCATATTTACAATTCGTATCAGACACAGCAACGTCACAAACGCCCTTCCCCCACCCGCTGCTGATAACTCTGCTGAAACGTTATCATCCCCACCTGCTGCCCGGTTTGAATAACATGCGGCAACTGGTGGGTTTTCCCTTCTCGAATCAAATTCCCCACCGCGGGTGTGTTAATCAGTAATTCAAACAGCGCCACGCGTCCTTCCTGTTTATCCACTTCCAGTTTTTGTGACAACACTGCCCGTAAACTACCTGCCAGTTGATTACGCACGGGATCTTTTTCCTGCGCAGGAAATGAATCCACCAGTCGCTCAACTGCCTGCGCCGCACCACGCGTATGTAATGTTGCCAGCACCAGATGCCCGGTTTCTGCCGCCGTCAGCGCCAGACGGATTGTCTCGCTATCACGCAGCTCTCCGAGCAAAATCACATCAGGATCTTCCCGCAATGCAGCCCGCAATCCCGATGCGAAAGTCATACAGTGCAAACCAATCTCCCGCTGTTGGATCAAACATCGCTGACTGGTATAGAGATATTCCACAGGATCTTCCAGCGTCAGAATATGCGCATCGGCATGTTGATTGAGATAGCCAACCATCGCCGCCAGCGTGGTAGATTTGCCACTCCCCGTCGCCCCCGTCACCAGAATCAGGCCATTCTCGCTCTTGAGTAATTCCGGCAATACCGGTGGTGCGCCAAGCTGTTCGAGCTGCGGGCAGTGCGAAGGTAACAGCCGTAACGCCAGAGAAATACCTTGCCGTTGTGCGAACGCACTGCCGCGCAATCGCTGGTTTTCCGCCAGCGACACAGCAAAATCCAGCTGACCATTCTCCAGCAATATTGCCCGCTGATCGTCATCCAGCCACTCCCGCAGTAGCTCTTCGACGTCCGGCGCCTCAAACGGCGCAGCTTCCATTCTCCCGCGAATACGCCATCGTGCGGGCCAGGCGCTGCACAGGTGTAGATCCGAGACGTTATGCTTTACACTAAGGGCCACAATTTCTTCCATATTCATACTAAGATCCTCGGAAAATGAACGATATTGCGCATAACCTGGCACAGGTCCGGGACAAAATCTCAGCGGCTGCAACGCGTTGCGGCCGTTCTCCAGAAGAAATTACGCTGCTTGCAGTCAGTAAAACAAAACCTGCGAGCGCCATCGCAGAAGCCATTGATGCCGGGCAGCGTCAATTTGGTGAAAACTACGTTCAGGAAGGGGTAGATAAAATTCGCTACTTTCAGGAACTGGGCGTAACAGGATTAGAATGGCATTTTATTGGCCCGTTGCAGTCTAATAAAAGCCGCCTGGTGGCAGAGCATTTCGACTGGTGTCATACCATCGACCGTTTGCGCATCGCTACCCGCCTGAACGACCAGCGCCCGGCAGAACTTCCCCCTCTTAACGTACTGATTCAAATTAACATTAGTGATGAAAACAGTAAGTCCGGGATTCAACTGGCTGAACTGGACGAGCTGGCAGCTGCGGTCGCTGAACTACCGCGTTTACGTCTGCGCGGGCTGATGGCAATCCCTGCGCCTGAGTCAGAATATGTAAGGCAGTTTGAAGTTGCACGCCAAATGGCTGTAGCATTTGCCGGACTGAAAACGCGCTACCCGCATATCGACACGCTCTCTCTGGGAATGTCGGACGATATGGAAGCCGCCATTGCGGCAGGTAGCACAATGGTTCGTATCGGCACTGCAATTTTTGGTGCGCGTGATTACTCTAAAAAATAAGGAATTAAAGGAACGCCATGAATACGTTGACTTTCCTGCTTTCAACGGTCATTGAGCTGTATACCATGGTGCTGTTATTACGCATCTGGATGCAGTGGGCTCATTGTGATTTTTACAACCCCTTCTCACAGTTTGTAGTGAAGGTAACGCAGCCGATTATCGGGCCACTGCGCCGCGTTATTCCGGCAATGGGCCCCATTGATAGCGCCTCGCTGCTGGTTGCCTATATTCTCAGTTTCATTAAAGCCATCGTGCTGTTTAAAGTGGTGACCTTCCTGCCAATCATTTGGATTGCCGGTTTATTGATTCTGCTGAAAACCATCGGCCTGCTGATTTTCTGGGTCCTGCTGGTGATGGCGATTATGAGCTGGGTAAGCCAGGGTCGTAGCCCGATTGAATACGTGCTGATTCAGCTGGCCGATCCGCTGCTGCGCCCGATTCGCCGCTTGCTACCGGCAATGGGTGGGATTGATTTCTCGCCGATGATCCTCGTTCTGCTGCTGTATGTCATCAATATGGGTGTCGCAGAAGTCTTGCAGGCGACCGGAAATATGCTGCTGCCGGGGCTGTGGATGGCGTTATGAGTGCCGTAACAGTTCATGATGACGGTCTGGTTTTACGGCTCTATATTCAGCCGAAAGCCAGCCGTGATTCTATTGTCGGTTTACATGGCGACGAGGTAAAAGTCGCCATTACCGCGCCGCCGGTTGACGGCCAGGCCAACAGCCATCTGGTGAAGTTTCTCGGTAAGCAATTCCGGGTTGCCAAAAGCCAGGTGGTGATTGAAAAAGGCGAACTTGGCCGCCACAAACAAATTAAAATCATTAATCCGCAACAAATCCCGCCAGAAATCGCGGCGTTAATTAATTAGGTATCCTATGCAAAAAGTTGTCCTCGCAACCGGCAATGCCGGTAAAGTGCGTGAGCTGGCGTCGCTGCTTAGCGACTTCGGTCTTGATATCGTTGCCCAAACAGACCTCGGCGTAGATTCCGCTGAAGAAACCGGCCTGACCTTTATCGAAAACGCGATTCTGAAAGCGCGCCATGCGGCAAAAGTGACCGGTTTACCGGCAATTGCCGACGACTCCGGTCTGGCGGTAGATGCGCTGGGTGGCGCGCCGGGTATTTACTCCGCGCGTTATTCCGGTGAAGACGCGACCGATCAAAAGAATCTGCAAAAACTGCTGGAAACAATGAAAGACGTACCGGACGACCAACGTCAGGCGCGTTTCCACTGCGTGCTGGTATATCTGCGTCACGCGGAAGATCCGACTCCGCTGGTGTGCCACGGTAGCTGGCCAGGCGTGATTACTCGTGAACCTGCGGGTACTGGCGGCTTTGGTTATGATCCAATCTTCTTCGTACCTTCCGAAGGGAAAACCGCTGCCGAACTGACTCGCGAAGAAAAGAGCGCCATTTCCCACCGTGGTCAGGCGTTGAAACTGCTGCTGGACGCTTTACGTAATGGTTAAATTACCGCCGCTGAGTCTCTACATTCACATCCCGTGGTGCGTGCAGAAATGCCCGTACTGCGATTTCAACTCTCACGCGTTGAAAGGAGAAGTGCCGCACGACGATTATGTTCAGCATCTGCTTAACGATCTGAACAACGATGTGGCTTACGCTCAGGGCCGTGAAGTAAAGACAATCTTTATTGGCGGTGGTACGCCGAGCCTGCTTTCCGGCCCGGCGATGCAAACGCTGCTGGACGGCGTACGTGCGCGTTTGCCGCTGGCAGCGGATGCAGAAATTACGATGGAAGCGAATCCTGGTACGGTTGAAGCCGATCGCTTTGTTGATTATCAGCGTGCTGGTGTGAACCGCATCTCCATTGGCGTACAGAGTTTTAGCGAAGAAAAGCTGAAACGACTTGGGCGCATTCATGGCCCGCAAGAAGCGAAACGAGCGGCAAATCTGGCGAGCGGTTTAGGGTTACGTAGCTTTAACCTCGATTTGATGCATGGGCTGCCGGATCAATCACTGGAAGAGGCGCTAGGCGATCTGCGCCAGGCTATTGAACTGAATCCGCCGCATCTTTCCTGGTATCAACTGACCATCGAACCCAATACGCTGTTTGGCTCGCGCCCTCCTGTACTGCCGGACGATGACGCGCTGTGGGACATTTTCGAACAGGGGCATCAGTTATTAACCGCAGCGGGTTATCAGCAATATGAAACTTCCGCTTACGCCAAACCCGGTTATCAGTGCCAGCACAATCTCAACTACTGGCGCTTTGGTGACTACATCGGTATTGGCTGCGGCGCGCATGGCAAAGTGACCTTCCCGGATGGGCGCATTCTGCGTACCACCAAAACGCGTCATCCACGTGGTTTTATGCAGGGGCGGTATCTGGAAAGCCAGCGTGATGTCGAAGCCGCAGATAAACCATTTGAGTTCTTTATGAATCGCTTCCGTTTGCTGGAACCTGCGCCGCGCGTGGAGTTTAGCCAGTATACTGGCCTTTCAGAAGAGGTTATTCGCCCACAGTTAGACGAGGCTATCGCTCAGGGTTATCTCACAGAATGTGCGGATTACTGGCAGATAACGGAACATGGGAAGTTGTTTTTAAATTCGCTGCTGGAGCTTTTTCTGGCTGAGTAAATTTGTATTGCCGGATGCGGCGTGTACGCAACATCCGGCTACAACTCTTGCGTCATCGCAAAAATTACTTAATCACCCCATTGCGCCGCAGTTGTTCGGTATCTTTTTTCCAGCGTTCATTAGCCTGGTTGATATCGTCAATTTTCATCAAAATCGCGACTTTTTTACTGTTTATTTCTGAAACTTTCATCGTTAACGGATATTGCCCTTTCTCGAGCGTTATCCAGTCATCCTGCAATTTACGGCTAAGTTTTTGTGATTGCAGAAAAGTCTGTCGCCGTTGTTCGTTGATATCGAAATCTCGCTTCTGCTGAATCGGCACTTCATAACACTCTTCACTCTGTTTATGACATGCCGCAATCGCCGGTTGATAAACCTCTTTGTCATATTTAACCGCGAACGCCTCGCTATCGTTCTGTTTATTAAAATCATCACGCTGTTGGTGAATTTTTTTAAAGGCGTCTTCGCGGGTCATTTGCTTACCGTTTGCATCTTTTCCCCAATATGCATCCGCTGCTTTCTGCGCCGCCACCATTTGCTTATCAAGCGCTTTTACATCCTTTTTCAGTGCAGGAATCGAGTTATTCTGGTTATTCAATGCAGACTCAAGCTGACTAAAGCGATAATTGAAATCTTCGCTATTCACGATCAGATATTTATTATTGGTTTTGATATCGTCAACCACCCGCCCACGATCGCTGGCTGCCGCCTGAAAAGAGTAAAAGTTCACCGACCAGCCAGACGCGGGCGTTCCTTTACTGGTTAACATCGCCGAGAATTTCACCGGTTTATCTTTCGTCCAGGTCTGTTCGAGCAGCTCGTAATCTGCCAACTGACCGACCCAGGTATAGAGATCGTCACTGGAAGAGACATCGCCTTCCGCTGACCAGGTGGCCTGATTACCCTTAGCATCAAGATTTTTTAAGGTGATGGCATCAAGCTTGAGAATGCCGTGATACTGCTTTTTGAATTGATCTTTTAAGATATTTTCAGTTGGCGGTTCACCATCTGCCCGGACATTACCAGTCATCAACATAAGCAGCGCCGTACCAACAATCCATTGCTTTTTCACCCGAAAACCCTCGCGCGGAATAATTTATTCCGGTGATTATCATTAGGGTAATAAAAATTGGCAATGGACGTGAGTCTGAAGTGAATAAGCCCCGGCACGATACCGGGGCGAAGTGATTAGTACTGATTGAAGATCTGCTGGATCTGCTGCGGATCTTTAGTTTGCGTCAGAGCCAGTTGCAGCAGAACGCGCGCTTTTTGCGGGTTCAACGTGCCAGAGGCGACGAAGCCGTATTTCGCATCATCCACTTCGGCATCCTGAGTGGTAGCGCCCGTCGGTACGCGGGAAGAACGCACTACTGCAGTGCCGTTTTTCGCAGCGGTTGCAAGGGTGTCAAATACGGTTTTATACAGGTTGCCGTTACCCACGCCAGCGCTAACGATGCCATCATAGCCCGCATCTACCAGTGCTTTAGCCGGAAGATCGGATGCGTTAGCGTAGTTATAAACAATGCCGACTTTCGGCAGTTCATTCAGCTTAGAGACATCGAACGGCGTGTCGCTGGTGTGCTTACGTGCCGGGGTACGTTGGTAGTCAATCTTACCGTTGTGAATGTAACCCAGAGGACCGTAGTTAACAGACTTGAAGGTCGCTACATCGGTGGTGTTGGTTTTGGTGACATCACGGCCATCAAGCACGGTGTCGTTCATCACTACCAGTACGCCACGATTAGCGGAGGCTTTATCAGCTGCGGTCACTACCGCGTTATACAGGTTGAATGGACCGTCTGCGCTCATAGACGTGGACGGGCGCATTGCACCGACCATCACCACCGGTTTGTCGCATTTCACCGTCAGGTCGAGGAAGTAAGCGGTTTCTTCCATCGTGTCGGTACCGTGGGTAATGACGAAGCCGTCAGTTTTATCGCAGTCGGTGTTAATTTTTTTCGCCAGTGTCAGCCAGACATCATCGTTCATGTCCTGGGAGCCAATATTCACTACCTGCTCGCCTTTAACGTTCGCAATGTCCTTCAGTTGCGGCACCGCATTAACCAGATTTTCTACGCCAACTTTACCCGCTGTGTAGTTAGATTTGGTTGCGGAGTCACCACCACCGGCAATGGTCCCGCCGGTTGCTAAAATGGTGATATTGGGTAATGCCAATGCTGCACCACTAAAACCCATAACCAGTGCGGCAAGTGCCGTCTTTTTGAAAAACTCCATTTCATTCCTCCAGTTACGTGAACGCTACGCATTATCCCTTAGCTTTGCATGGGAAATTTGACGTTAAACAATTTACAACGTGAATATATTTTGGAGATCTACAAAGTTAGAGGCAGGTAACAAAACGAAGAATTAAACGGCATAAAAAAGTATTATGCCGTCTTAAAATAGAGGATTATTTTAAATTCCCGACCAGGGCTTTGCGGCTATCTTCCAGAGTCACAACGCGGCTACAAACATCTTTGCCAAACTGCTGGAAATCTTTTTCCTGCTTTTTCCACTCGGTTTGGATTGAGGATTGCAGACCGCCCAGGCTTCCCAGCACGTTCTGTAATGGGTTACCGCCGCTTTTCAGCACCGCTTTCGCGCCCATTTCATTAATGCTGTCCTGTAAAATTCCGCCCATTGCCTGATTCACTAATTGCTGGCCTTCGGCACGAACCTGATCAATGGCTTTATAGTGAAACGTCAGGCCATCGCTGCGCGTTTCGATAATGCGGTTCATCTGCTCTTTCAGCTGCGCATCAAGTTTGGTCAGACGGCTGCGCATTTTGCTGCTTTCGCCCATCTCCTGAACGATAATTTTATCCAGCGCAATACGGGCTTTCTCGACGCGGCTTTTCGCGCCTTCATCAATCCACGGCAGGGTGCTACGTAGTTCAGCCTGATAATCCTTCGCCTGCTCGCGCTGGGCGGCATTCAGGGAATATTGCTTACCGTTATACATCACGTTGCCGTCTGGCGTGATCACCAGATTGCCGTTTTCGCCCTCCACCTGCACGGTTTGCGGGCTGACAATCACATCGTCACGCGGCGTGACGCTGCACTGGTAGTCGGCGTGAGCGGTCATTGCCGTCACTGAAAGTGCTGCCGCCAGCAGCATTTTGCGCATCATAGTCTTCCCTCAAGAACAAATCAGGCCAGCATTTGCTGGCCCCAGATTGATAACAAAGTGCGCGTTTTCCATGCCGGATGCGGCGTAAACGCCTTATCCAGCCTACTCGATCGTGCATCTTTATAGGCCTGATAAGCGTAGCACATCAGGCAGTTTTGCATTTGTCATCGCCCGTATGCTTTCTTAGTCCCACCAAACGTCGAAAAGTTCGCTGGTGCGTACCTCTTCCAGTTTGCGTTCTTCCAGCCACTTACGCACAACCGCCTGATGCTCTTCGGTGCATTTGCCGATTTCCTGCATGCAGATCAAACCTTCCCAGGCCAGATATCCGCTGCCGTCAAAGGCCAGTTTGTTCGGTTCGATAACCTCGTTAATAAAGTCATCAACGGTTTTATCAATCTGTTCTTCCGATGTACCTTCCGGGAATCGCCATGCCACCGAAAATCCTAATTCCTGGAATTCGTCGATGTGCATTTTTTTACGCAGACGACGGCTACGGTTCTTTGCCATTATTTCACCCTCTCGAACATTAAGTCCCATACTCCGTGACCAAGACGATGACCACGTTGTTCAAATTTCGTCACCGGACGTGATGCCGGACGCGGTACGTAATCATTGCTCTCTGACAGGTTTTTATAACCGTCAATAGAAGACATCACTTCAAGCATATGTTCCGCATAAGGTTCCCAGTCGGTCGCCATATGGAATATGCCCCCCAGCTGCAGTTTGCTTTTTACCAGCTCGGCAAACGGCACCTGAACGATACGGCGTTTATTATGGCGCGCTTTGTGCCACGGGTCAGGGAAAAAGAGCTGCACCATGCGCAATGAATTGTCAGGAATCATTTTATGCAGCACTTCAACCGCATCGTGACACATCACGCGCAGGTTGCTTAAGCCCTCTTCATGCGCAGAAGACAGGCACGCACCAACACCCGGTGAATGCACTTCAATGCCGAGGAAGTCCTGCTCGGGGCGATCTTTAGCCATTGCCACCAGCGACGCGCCCATGCCAAAACCAATCTCAAGCGTCACCGGCGCTTCACGGCCAAAAAGCGCAGGGAAATCCAGCATATCTTCGCTGAACTCAACGCCCATCACCGGCCAGTAGTTTTCCAGCGCATGTTCCTGGCCTTTGGTCAGTCGCCCCTGGCGGCGCACAAAACTACGGATACGGCG
This sequence comes from Escherichia sp. WS2035, assembly GCF_046487065.1. NCBI lineage: Bacteria > Pseudomonadati > Pseudomonadota > Gammaproteobacteria > Enterobacterales > Enterobacteriaceae > Escherichia > Escherichia sp. WS2035. The sequence goes on along the minus strand of NZ_JBJQKD010000027.1, from coordinate 7,657 downwards.
CAGCGGGCGGCCGTTTTCATCAAATTCCGGTGAGATGACGTCGTTTTTCATAAAGATTTAGTCGCTTGTGAAAGTGTTCTGAAAACGGGCATTATCCAAAGTTAGTTGCCGGATGCAAGCATGATAAGGCCGTGGCTGCGGAAAGTTCCGGTTTACACCCTGCCGTCGCTGTGCTGCAATCTTGCCCCCAACAACAGTGAATTCGGTGACCATGCAAGCGTCGCAATTTTCAGCCCAGGTTCTGGACTGGTACGATAAATACGGGCGGAAAACGCTGCCCTGGCAAATTGACAAGACGCCCTACAAAGTATGGCTCTCAGAAGTGATGTTGCAACAAACTCAGGTTGCGACCGTTATCCCCTATTTTGAACGCTTTATGGCGCGCTTCCCAACGGTGACCGATCTCGCCAATGCGCCGCTCGACGAAGTTCTCCACTTGTGGACCGGGCTTGGCTATTACGCCCGCGCGCGCAACCTACATAAAGCGGCACAACAAGTGGCGGCCCTACACGGCGGTAAATTCCCGGAAACCTTTGAGGAAGTTGCAGCACTGCCGGGCGTCGGGCGTTCCACCGCAGGCGCGATTCTCTCGCTTTCTCTGGGTAAGCACTTTCCGATTCTCGACGGTAACGTCAAACGCGTGCTGGCGCGCTGCTATGCTGTAAGCGGCTGGCCTGGGAAAAAAGAGGTCGAGAATAAACTATGGAGTTTGAGCGAGCAGGTGACGCCCGCGGTTGGCGTGGAACGGTTTAATCAGGCGATGATGGATTTGGGCGCGATGATTTGTACGCGCTCTAAGCCGAAATGTTCGCTCTGTCCGCTACAAAACGGATGTATTGCCGCCGCCAACAATAGCTGGTCGCTTTATCCGGGCAAAAAACCGAAACAGACGCTGCCAGAGCGCACCGGCTACTTTTTGCTGTTACAGCACGAAGATGAAGTATTGCTGGCGCAGCGTCCGCCGAGTGGATTGTGGGGCGGTTTATACTGTTTCCCGCAGTTTGCCGATGAAGAAAGTTTGCGGCAGTGGCTGGCGCAACGACAGATTGCTGCCGATAACCTGACGCAGCTGACCGCGTTTCGGCATACCTTCAGCCATTTCCACTTAGATATTGTGCCTATGTGGCTTCCCGTGTCGTCATTCACCGGCTGCATGGATGAAGACAATGCGCTCTGGTATAACTTAGCGCAACCGCCGTCAGTTGGCCTGGCGGCTCCCGTGGAGCGTTTGTTACAGCAGTTACGCACTGGCGCGCCGGTTTAGCGCGTGAGTCGATAAAGAGGATGATTTATGAGCAGAACGATTTTTTGTACTTTCCTGCAACGTGAAGCAGAAGGTCAGGATTTTCAGCTGTACCCCGGCGAACTGGGAAAACGCATCTATAACGAGATCTCCAAAGAAGCCTGGGCGCAGTGGCAGCACAAACAAACCATGCTGATTAATGAAAAGAAACTCAACATGATGAATGCCGAGCACCGCAAGCTGCTGGAGCAGGAGATGGTCAACTTCCTGTTCGAGGGTAAAGAGGTGCATATCGAGGGCTATACGCCGGAAGATAAAAAATAAAAACAGTGCCGGAGCACGCCTCCGGCAACTTGCATAAAAACAAACACAACACGCACCCGGAATGATGAAAAAATATCTCGCGCTGGCTTTGATTGCGCCGTTGCTCATCTCCTGTTCGACGACCAAAAAAGGCGATACCTATAACGAAGCTTGGGTCAAAGATACCAACGGTTTTGATATTCTGATGGGGCAATTTGCCCACAATATTGAGAACATCTGGGGCTTCAAAGAGGTGGTGATCGCCGGTCCTAAGGACTACGTGAAATACACCGATCAATATCAGACCCGCAGCCACATCAACTTCGATGACGGTACGATTACTATCGAAACCATCGCCGGGACAGAACCTGCCGCGCACCTGCGCCGGGCAATTATCAAAACGTTGCTGATGGGCGACGATCCGAGTTCGGTCGATCTCTATTCCGACGTTGATGATATTACGATTTCGAAAGAACCTTTCCTTTACGGTCAGGTGGTGGACAACACCGGGCAGCCGATTCGCTGGGAAGGTCGCGCAAGCAACTTCGCGGATTATCTGCTGAAAAACCGTCTGAAGAGCCGCAGCAACGGGCTGCGTATCATCTACAGCGTCACCATTAACATGGTGCCGAACCACCTTGATAAACGTGCGCACAAATATCTCGGCATGGTCCGCCAGGCGTCACGGAAATATGGCGTTGATGAGTCGCTGATTCTGGCGATTATGCAGACCGAGTCATCCTTTAACCCATATGCGGTCAGCCGTTCCGATGCGCTGGGGTTAATGCAGGTGGTACAACATACTGCCGGGAAAGATGTGTTCCGCTCGCAGGGGAAATCCGGCACGCCGAGCCGCAGTTTCTTGTTTGATCCTGCCAGCAATATTGATACCGGCACCGCGTATCTGGCGATGCTGAACAACGTTTATCTCGGCGGAATTGATAACCCAACATCGCGGCGTTATGCCGTCATCACCGCCTATAACGGCGGCGCAGGCAGCGTGCTGCGAGTCTTTTCGAATGATAAGATTCAGGCTGCCAATATTATTAACACCATGACGCCGGGCGATGTTTATCAGACGCTGACGACCCGCCATCCTTCTGCGGAATCTCGCCGTTATCTTTATAAAGTGAATACCGCGCAAAAATCCTACCGCCGCCGATAATTCCACTAACCGCCCCTGACGATGCTCAGGGGCAAAAATGTTATCCACATCACAATTTCGTTTTGCAAATTGGGAATGTTTGCAATTATTTGCCACAGGTAACAAAAAACCAGTCCGCGAAGTTGATAGAATCCCATCATCTCGCACGGTCAAATGTGCTTTTTCAAACACTCATCCGCATCACGATGTGAGGAAATTAACATGAATCTTAAGCTGCAGCTGAAAATCCTCTCTTTTCTGCAGTTCTGTCTGTGGGGAAGTTGGCTGACGACCCTCGGCTCCTATATGTTTGTTACCCTGAAGTTTGACGGTGCTTCTATTGGCGCAGTTTATAGTTCACTGGGTATCGCCGCGGTCTTTATGCCTGCGCTGCTGGGGATTGTGGCCGACAAATGGTTAAGTGCGAAATGGGTCTATGCCATTTGCCACACCATTGGCGCTATCACGCTGTTCATGGCGGCAGAGGTCACTACGCCGGAGGCGATGTTCCTTGTGATATTGATTAACTCGTTTGCTTATATGCCAACGCTTGGGTTAATCAACACCATCTCTTACTATCGCCTGCAAAATGCCGGGATGGATATCGTTACTGACTTCCCGCCAATCCGTATCTGGGGCACCATCGGCTTTATCATGGCAATGTGGGTGGTGAGCCTGTCCGGCTTCGAATTAAGCCACATGCAGCTGTATATTGGCGCAGCGCTTTCCGCCATTCTGGTTCTGTTTACCCTGACTCTGCCGCATATTCCGGTTGCTAAACAGCAAGCGAATCAGAGCTGGACAACCCTGCTGGGCCTCGATGCATTCGCTCTGTTTAAAAACAAGCGTATGGCAATCTTCTTCATCTTCTCAATGCTGCTGGGCGCGGAACTGCAGATTACCAACATGTTCGGTAATACCTTCCTGCACAGCTTCGACAAAGATCCGATGTTTGCCAGCAGCTTCATCGTGCAGCATGCGTCAATCATCATGTCGATTTCGCAGATCTCTGAAACCCTGTTCATTCTGACCATCCCGTTCTTCTTAAGCCGCTACGGTATTAAGAACGTAATGATGATCAGTATTGTGGCGTGGATCCTGCGTTTTGCTCTGTTTGCTTACGGCGACCCGACTCCGTTCGGTACTGTACTGCTGGTACTGTCGATGATCGTTTACGGTTGCGCATTCGACTTCTTCAACATCTCTGGTTCGGTGTTTGTCGAAAAAGAAGTTAGCCCGGCAATTCGCGCCAGCGCGCAGGGGATGTTCCTGATGATGACCAACGGCTTCGGCTGTATCCTCGGCGGCATCGTGAGCGGTAAAGTGGTTGAGATGTACACCCAAAACGGCATTACCGACTGGCAGACCGTATGGCTGATTTTCGCAGGTTACTCCGTGGTTCTGGCCTTCGCGTTCATGGCGATGTTCAAATATAAACACGTTCGTGTCCCGACAGGTACACAGACGGTTAGCCACTAATTACGCAAAGAAAAACGGGTCGCCAGAAGGTGACCCGTTTTTTTATTCTTACTTCAACACATAACCGTACAACCGTTTCATGCCATTCGCATCGGTTTCGCTATAGACACCTTGCAACTCCGGCGAAAATCCCGGCAACAAATTCACGCCTTCTTCCAGCGCAAGGAAATAACGTTGAACCGCCCCACCCCAGACTTCCCCGGGTACCACGCAAAGCACGCCAGGTGGATAAGGCAACGCCCCTTCTGCCGCAATTCGCCCTTCGGCATCACGAATCCGCACCAACTCCACTTCACCGCGAATATAAGCGCTATGCGCATCCTGGGGATTCATCACCACTGACGGGAAACTCTGCTGGCGGAACATCGCTTTTTGTAGGTCTTTGACGTCGAAACTGACATACAAATCGTGCATCTCCTGACACAACTGGCGCAGGGTGTAGTCGCGATAGCGCACCGGATATTTGTTATAAACGCTCGGCAACACCTCAGCCAGCGGCGAATCATCCTCAATATGCTGTTCAAACTGCACCAGCATCGCCACCAGTTGTGCCAGCTTCTCGTGGCTTTCCGCCGGAGTTAATAAGAACAGAATGGAGTTGAGATCGCACTTCTCCGGCACAATGCCGTTCTCACGCAGATAGTGCGCCAGAATCGTCGCTGGAACGCCAAAATCGCTATATTCGCCGGTTTCGGCATCGATACCCGGCGTGGTGAGTAACAGCTTGCACGGATCAACAAAATACTGATCCGCGGCATATCCTTCAAAGCCGTGCCACTTCGCCCCCGGCTCAAAACTGAAAAAACGGCGGTCGCTGGCTAACACTGACGTCGGATAATCCTGCCACAATTTGCCATCAACAACAGGCGGGATAAACGGGCGGAACAGCTTACAGCGCGCAAGAATAGCCTTGCGCGACTCAATACCCAACTCAACGCACTCAGCCCACAGCCGACGCCCACTCTCCCCTTCATGAATTTTGGCGTTAACGTCCAGGGCGGCGAACAGCGGATAGAACGGGCTGGTAGAAGCATGGAGCATAAAGGCATTATTCAAACGCTTATGCGGGCAAAAACGCGCCTGTCCACGGATATGGTTATCTTTTTTATGGATCTGCGACGTCTGTGAGAATCCCGCCTGCTGTTTGTGCACCGACTGGGTCACAAAGATCCCCGGATCGTTTTCGTTAAGTTCTAACAGCAGCGGCGAGCTATCCGCCATCATCGGGATAAACTGTTCGTAACCGACCCACGCGGAATCAAACAGAATGTAATCACACAGATGCCCAACGGTATCGATCACCTGACGGGCGTTATAGACAGTGCCGTCATAGGTTCCCAGCTGAATAATCGCCAGGCGAAACGGGCGCGGCAGGTCGGCTTTTTCTGGCGCAACGTCGCGAATTTGCTGGCGCAGATACTCTTCATTAAAACAGTGCGCATCAATACCGCCAATGAAACCAAACGGGTTACGTGAAGCTTCCAGATAGACCGGCGTCGCCCCCGCCTGAATCAACGCGCCGTGATGATTCGACTTATGGTTGTTACGGTCGAAGAGCACCAGATCGCCACGCGTTAACAGCGCATTCGTCACCACTTTATTCGCTGCCGATGTGCCGTTCAGCACAAAATAGGTTTTATCGGCATGAAAGACTTTGGCTGCAAATTTCTGCGCATCTTTCGCCGATCCTTCATGAATAAGCAGATCGCCCAATTTTACGTCAGCGTTACACATATCGGCGCGAAAGATGTTCTCGCCAAAGAAATCGTAAAAATGGCGTCCGGCAGGATGCTTTTTAAAGAACGCACCATGTTGATGTCCAGGGCAAGCAAAGGTGCTATTACCCATCTCAACGTACTGCGTCAGCGTGTCATAAAACGGTGGCAGCAAATTCTCTTCATACTGACAGGCTGCGGATTCCAGCTCCAGCCACTGCTGCTCGTTGCCGTTGATTACCGCCGTAACGCCCGCAGGTAATTCAACAGTATGTTCGGAATACAAAAACACCGGTAGATGAAAACCGGTGCGCTTAAGCAACGCAAGAATGCCACTGCGACTATCCGCAGCGGTAATGACGACTGCCGCGACGTCCGTAAAATCAGTATCTCCCAACGCCACCACGCGGCGATGAGTAGAAAGTCGGGATACCAGTTCACTACTGGCGGCAATATTCATTGATTTCGTAAGCGCAAAACCCGTTTAGGGGAAGTAAGAATACCGGACAAGGTGGAAAACCCTGCCCCATGAGATATGGGGCAAACTGGTCACCAGCTCCGACCGCCAGACATCAGTAAAAGCAGAAACGCTCTGATTTTACTGTTGTCCTGCAGTGAGCGTGCGTTAACTTCACCGCATGAGCAGTAGCATAAAAAGAGAAGAGTTTCGCGCGAAACGGCGATAAGCGAGAGAATGTAAGGAGGTGGCGTGCATCGGGCAAACTCCGTACAGAGAGGAGAAAATTCGCGCAATCATGGCACCTTTCGCTAAAGCGTGCAAGCCAGGACTTTGCGAACAAACAAGCCATCGACGGCGCCAAAAGTTCATAATAAGAAAATCAAACAATACAGCTAACAGGAACTCTTGTGGTCATCGGCCCTTTTATCAACGCAAGTGCAGTCTTACTGGGTGGCGTTTTCGGCGCACTCCTTAGCCAACGCTTACCGGAACGTATCCGCGTCTCCATGACATCAATTTTTGGTCTGGCATCGCTGGGGATTGGTATTTTACTGGTGGTGAAATGCGCCAACCTTCCGGCGATGGTTTTAGCAACCTTACTCGGAGCATTAATCGGCGAAATTTGTCTGCTGGAAAAAGGCGTCAATACAGTGGTCGCCAAAGCGCATAATCTGTTTCACCACTCGCGTAAGAAGCCAGCGCATGAATCTTTTATTCAGAATTTTGTCGCGATTATTGTCCTGTTTTGCGCCAGCGGCACCGGAATCTTCGGGGCGATGAACGAAGGGATGACCGGCGATCCGAGTATTTTAATCGCCAAGTCATTTCTTGATTTCTTTACGGCGATGATCTTCGCCTGCTCGCTGGGTATTGCGGTGTCGGTGATTAGCATTCCATTACTGATCATCCAGTTAACACTGGCGTGGGCTGCCGCGCTGATATTACCGCTGACCACACCGTCGATGATGGCAGACTTCAGCGCCGTAGGCGGTTTATTGCTGCTGGCAACCGGATTACGCATCTGTGGCATTAAAATGTTCCCGGTGGTCAACATGCTTCCAGCACTCCTTCTGGCAATGCCGCTTTCCGCCGCCTGGACCGCCTGGTTTGCCTGACAATGCGTGCAATAGCGGCAAAGTGATGATAGATTGTGCAGTCTGCAGTAAATTGAAGAAATTTGATTGACGAGACGAGGCGAATCAGGTTTAATGCGCCCCGTTGCCCGGATAGCTCAGTCGGTAGAGCAGGGGATTGAAAATCCCCGTGTCCTTGGTTCGATTCCGAGTCCGGGCACCAAATTCATATAAACGGAC
>NZ_JBJQKD010000026.1:0-29887 GCF_046487065.1 Escherichia sp. WS2035 | reverse complement strand
TCCTCTTTCAGAGTCAACCCTGAATTTCAGGATTTTTCTCTTCAACCGAACCGGCTGTTTGTGTGAAGTGATTCACATCCGCCGTGTCGATGGAGGCGCATTATAGGGAGTTCTCCGCAGGCCGCAATAGAAAAATTGCAGAAAAATGACTGACTGCTGCATTCCCCAGCAAAACCCCGCTTTATACCTTTTTACACACAGAGTTATCCACAATCATCAATGTAATTTCTGTATTTTTCCCACGGTAGCCACTGTCAAAATTGTGATCACCATTGAAAGAGAAAAATTCGCGAGCGTTGCGCAAACGTTTTCGTTACAATGCGGGCGAAAAATAAGGATGCCCCGTTAGGGGCGTTAGCTGAGTTTTTCGCGAAAAATTCAGCTAACGCTCTCTGTAATAGTCAAATCCAGGGGATTTACCATGCAACAACGTCGTCCAGTCCGCCGCGCTCTGCTCAGTGTTTCTGACAAAGCCGGTATCGTCGAATTCGCCCAGGCACTTTCCGCACGCGGTGTGGAGCTGCTGTCTACAGGGGGCACTGCCCGTCTGTTAGCAGAAAAATGTCTGCCGGTAACCGAAGTTTCCGATTACACCGGTTTCCCGGAGATGATGGATGGACGCGTGAAGACCCTGCATCCGAAAGTACATGGTGGCATTCTGGGCCGTCGCGGCCAGGACGATGCCATTATGGAAGAACATCAGATCCAGCCTATCGATATGGTGGTTGTTAACCTGTATCCGTTCGCCCAGACCGTCGCTCGTGAAGGCTGCTCGCTGGAAGATGCGGTAGAGAACATCGATATCGGCGGCCCAACGATGGTGCGCTCCGCCGCCAAGAACCATAAAGATGTCGCAATCGTGGTGAAGAGCAGCGACTACGACGCCATTATTAAAGAGATGGATGCCAACGAAGGATCGCTGACGCTTGCAACCCGTTTCGACCTCGCCATCAAAGCCTTCGAACACACTGCCGCCTACGACAGCATGATTGCCAACTACTTCGGCAGCATGGTTCCGGCTTACCACGGTGAAAGCAAAGAAGCCGCCGGTCGCTTCCCACGCACGCTGAACCTGAACTTCATTAAGAAGCAGGATATGCGTTACGGCGAGAACAGCCACCAGCAGGCTGCCTTCTATATAGAAGAGAATGTGAAAGAAGCCTCCGTTGCTACCGCAACCCAGGTTCAGGGTAAAGCTCTCTCTTATAACAACATCGCCGATACCGATGCGGCGCTGGAGTGCGTGAAAGAGTTCGCCGAGCCGGCATGTGTGATTGTGAAGCACGCCAACCCTTGCGGCGTGGCTATCGGCAATTCCATTCTTGATGCTTACGATCGCGCGTACAAAACCGACCCAACCTCCGCATTCGGCGGCATCATTGCCTTTAACCGCGAACTGGATGCTGAAACCGCGCAGGCCATCATTTCTCGTCAGTTCGTCGAAGTGATTATTGCGCCGTCCGCCAGCGAAGAAGCCCTGAAAATCACCGCCGCCAAGCAGAACGTACGCGTTCTGACCTGCGGTCAGTGGGGCGAACGTATTCCGGGTCTTGATTTCAAACGCGTGAACGGCGGTCTACTGGTTCAGGATCGCGATCTGGGGATGGTCGGTGCGGAAGAACTGCGCGTCGTCACCAAACGTCAGCCGACTGAACAGGAACTTCGTGATGCGCTGTTCTGCTGGAAAGTGGCGAAGTTCGTGAAATCCAACGCTATCGTCTATGCCAAAAACAATATGACCATCGGTATTGGCGCAGGCCAGATGAGCCGCGTGTACTCCGCGAAAATCGCCGGTATTAAAGCTGCCGATGAAGGTTTGGAAGTGAAAGGTTCGTCAATGGCTTCTGACGCGTTCTTCCCGTTCCGCGACGGTATTGATGCCGCAGCCGCTGCGGGCGTGACCTGCGTAATCCAGCCTGGCGGTTCTATCCGTGATGACGAAGTAATTGCCGCCGCCGACGAGCACGGTATTGCGATGCTCTTCACCGACATGCGCCACTTCCGCCATTAATGGAGCGACAGATGAAAGTATTAGTGATCGGTAACGGCGGGCGCGAGCACGCGCTGGCCTGGAAAGCGGCTCAGTCGCCGCTGGTTGAAACTGTTTTTGTTGCTCCGGGCAATGCAGGCACTGCGCTGGAACCCGCGCTACAGAACGTCGCTATCGGCGTAACCGATATCCCGGCGCTGCTGGATTTCGCACAAAACGAAAAGGTAGATCTAACCATCGTCGGCCCGGAAGCGCCGCTGGTGAAAGGCGTAGTCGATACCTTCCGCGCCGCCGGGCTGAAAATCTTCGGCCCAACCGCAGGTGCTGCACAACTGGAAGGTTCTAAAGCATTCACCAAAGACTTTCTGGCCCGCCATAACATTCCCACAGCGGAATACCAGAACTTCACCGAGGTAGAACCTGCGCTGGCATATCTGCGTGAGAAAGGCGCGCCAATCGTCATTAAAGCTGACGGTCTGGCAGCCGGGAAAGGCGTTATCGTGGCGATGACGCTGGAAGAAGCTGAAGCAGCTGTTCACGATATGCTGGCGGGCAACGCGTTTGGCGACGCGGGTCATCGTATTGTTATCGAAGAGTTCCTCGACGGTGAAGAAGCGAGCTTTATCGTGATGGTGGACGGCGAGCATGTGCTACCGATGGCCACCAGCCAGGATCACAAACGCGTAGGCGATAAAGATACCGGGCCAAACACCGGCGGAATGGGGGCTTACTCTCCTGCGCCGGTAGTGACCGATGAAGTTCATCAGCGCACCATGGAACGTATCATCTGGCCAACCGTGAAAGGCATGGCGGCGGAAGGCAACACCTACACCGGTTTTCTCTATGCGGGCCTGATGATCGACAAACAGGGTAATCCAAAGGTTATTGAATTTAACTGCCGCTTTGGCGATCCGGAAACCCAGCCGATTATGCTGCGCATGAAGTCCGATCTGGTTGAGCTCTGCCTGGCGGCCTGTGAAGGCAAGCTGGACGAGAAAACGTCCGAGTGGGATGAACGCGCTTCTCTCGGCGTGGTGATGGCTGCGGGTGGATATCCGGGCGATTACCGCACCGGCGATGTGATCCACGGCCTGCCGCTGGAAGAAGTGGCAGACGGCAAAGTGTTCCACGCGGGCACGAAACTGGCGGATGACGAGCAGGTAGTGACCAGCGGCGGGCGCGTACTGTGCGTTACCGCGCTGGGTCATACCGTGGCAGAAGCGCAGAAACGCGCTTATGCCTTAATGACCGATATCCATTGGGACGACTGCTTCTGCCGGAAAGATATCGGCTGGCGCGCTATCGAACGCGAGCAGAACTAACGCGACAGTTTTGCCAATAGCGTTTTGCGCGTGATCCCTAACTGGCGGGCGGCTTCGGTTTTGTTGCCGCCCGTTTTCTCCAGCGCCGCCAGAATCACCTCTTTTTCGACTTCCACCAGCGGCTGAATATCCTGACTTTGTACCAGCGGGATCGGCGTACTGGCAATCGCCAGCGGCAGCTCGCGTTCGGAAATATATTCCCCGGTCAGCAGCACCACCGCCCGTTCCACCGCGTTTTCCAGTTCACGAATATTTCCCGGCCAGTCGTAATGAATCAGCAGATCCATCGCCTGGGGCGTAAAGCCTTTTACCGCCTTGCGATTACGTTCGGCAAAGCGCTGAAGAAAATGGCCAGCCAGCAGAGGAATATCTTCCCGCCGTTGCCGCAGCGATGGTACTTCAATCGCCACCACGTTCAGCCGATAGTAGAGATCCTGGCGAAAACGCCCGGCATTCACCTCTGCGGCAAGATCGCGATGGGTCGCCGCAATCAGCCGGACATCAACCGAGATAGTCTGGTTGCTGCCGACACGTTGCACTTCGCGCTCCTGAATCGCACGCAGCAGACGAACCTGCATCATCGGCGAGATATCGCCAATCTCATCGAGAAACAGCGTGCCGCCGTCCGCCTCAACAAAGCGCCCTTCTCGCCGTTTGTCGGCTCCGGTAAACGCCCCTTTTTCATGACCGAACAATTCAGATTCCAGCAAGGATTCGTTGAGTGCCGCACAGTTGAGCGTTACCAGCGGTTTTTCGCTACGTGCGCTACTGGCGTGAATCGCCCTGGCGACCAGCTCTTTACCGGTACCGGAATCGCCGTGGATCAGCACCGTGGCTTCCGATGGCGCGACGAGGGCGATTTCACTGAGCAGGTGTTGCATCGCCGGGCTTTTACCGACCATACCGAACTGGCTGGCAGACACCGCAGGCGTTTCAGCGTCGATACTGTGCGTATGCGCGAGCGCCTTTTCCAGCGTTGCCTGCAGGTTATCGAAATCCAGCGGCTTGATGAGGTAATCCAGCGCCCCGGTTTTCAGTGCCTCTACCGCCGTCTCGACGCTGGAGTACGCGGTCATAATCAGTACCGGAATCGCCGGATTTAACGCTTTGATCTCTTTTAGCGTGGCGATGCCGTCCATCTCTGCCATTCGCACATCGCAAAGCACAAGATCGAAAACCTGTTCCCGCACCTGCTCCAGCGCCTGTCGCCCGCTGTTCGCCAGCGCGACGTTATAGCCCCAGCCGCGCAGTAAAGCCTGCAAAATAGTGCAGTGGCTAATGTCATCATCCACCACCAGAATATCGATATTATCGTGCGTCATCCTTGTGGGTCCTTACGCGTAATATTGACCGGAAGCCAGAGGGTGAACGTTGCGCCTTTCCCCTCCTGGCTTGCAACCTGAATTGTACCACCGTGTTGTTCAACAATATTATGCACGACCGCCAGCCCCAGTCCGGTGCCTTCGGCTTTGGTGGTGAAGTACGGAGTGAAGATGGCTTCAAGCTGATCCGCCGCAATTCCCTTACCGCTGTCGGTAACGCTGATTTTCACGCCCGCGCCGCTTTCGCTGGCCGTCACGCTAATCACGCCATGCAGACCAATCGCCTGAATAGCGTTGAGATAGAGATTCAACAGGACCTGAGTCAGCCTGTCCGGATCGGCCTGAATTTCCGGTAATGTGTCGTTGGCGGTAAAGCGTAACTGGATCTCCCGGCTGTTTGCATCCTGGCTTACCAGCTGTAATGAGTGGCTAATCAGCGTGTTGAGCTCCACCGCCTGCAAAGCCAGATGCGTTGGCTTAACCAGTTCCAGCAGCTCGCTTACCACGCGGTTTAAACGGTCGGCTTCTTTCGCCATCACCTGCGCCAATTGATGCGCTTCTCCCCCTGCTGGCGCGCGTTCGGCAAAGTATTTCGCCAGCCCTTTAATCGAGGAAAGTGGGTTACGGATTTCGTGGGCAACGCCTGCCGCAAGATGCCCCAGTGCCACCAGCTTCTCTTTGCGCTTCATTTCATCCTGCAACAGCTGGCCCGAGCGCAGATATCGGCGATACCAGAAGAATGACAACACGCTTGCCAGCAAGACCGTCGCCAGGGCGAAGAGGATAATCAGGGTGTTTCTCTGCTCACGATCTTCGGCACTCACAATGTTACTGGCGTCGAAAGCGATAAAAATTGCTTGTGGTGTCGCGGCATACTGCTGCATATGGCGCATCCGGTGCATTCCAGCAGCAAACATCGGTTGAAACTGGCGATAAATTTCCAGAACAGGCTCGCCGTCTGCGCTATCGATCCGCCGCCACGCTTCTTCATCTCCCGGATGTAACTGCTGCATTTCCTGCGGGGAATAAAGCTGTTTTCCCACCATGCCGGAGTTGCTATGCATCACGATTGTTCCTTGTTCATCCGTGACCGCAAACCAACGTACTCCAGGCTGCCCGGCCATTTCTTCCAGTAAGGCCTGCTGCTGCGCATGATGCATGCGCATCCCCATTCCGACGCGCGAGCCGGATTCGAGAGCACGGATAAGTACACTGCCTTTTTCCAGCAGCGTTTGTCTGGCGGCGGCAGTCTCGCGCCCATAATCGCGAATCACTGTCACCGCAAACAGCCCCACCAGCCCAACAATGACCACGGGGAGGATCGCGCTTAACCATTTAGCTAAGGAGTCTTTAGAACGTTGCATAAAACGCATCTTCTTCTTTGCCTGCCCATCCCTTTCTGACAGCAGAAATCATGCCATCTTTTATCAGCGCTTACCCTGCGCTGTAACACAAAGGCTTAAGTTTCAATGAGTAAAAATGACTCGCTACCCACAACAGGCGAGTCATTTTTACTCGTTTATCATGCCAGATTACCCGTCATATCAGCGTTTCGCCGTTGGCACGAAAGATGCAATACCCGAAGTAAGACAACCACTGGAGGATTAACCATGAAACGGAACACGAAAATTGCCCTGGTAATGATGGCGCTTTCAGCAATGGCGATGGGATCGACATCGGCATTTGCTCACGGCGGACACGGTATGTGGCAGCAAAATGCCGCGCCTTTGACCAGCGAACAACAAACAGCGTGGCAGAAAATCCATAATGACTTTTACGCTCAAAGCAGCGCACTGCAACAGCAACTGGTGACAAAGCGTTATGAATACAATGCCCTGTTAGCCGCGAACCCACCGGATAGCAGCAAAATTAACGCGGTCGCCAAAGAGATGGAGAATTTGCGTCAGTCGTTAGATGAGTTACGGGTGAAACGAGATATTGCGATGGCTGAAGCGGGTATTCCGCGCGGTACCGGAATGGGTTACGGCGGCTGCGGTGGTGGCGGTCATATGGGTATGGGCCACTGGTAAATCAGAACGTTTTCTCGTTGGGTTGCCAGCGACAGAAATCAGAGTTTGCCACCAACAGTAATTGCGAACCTTCGGGCGCTTCCAGCCATGCCACGCTGACATCAACAGAAGAACGGCTCTGGCGGCGCTCGATATGCGCTATCGCCTGCGAATCTAAATCAGGTTTAATGGTTTGCCCTTCGCAGGTGGTCACAGTCTGCTCCATCGCATGCCAGCGCCCCTGGCGCAGCACGACTCTCCCCTGGCGTAAGGCATCGCTAATCTCGCGGATCTGCGCGGCACGATAACGGTATAAATCGATCTGATCATTGGAAAGCTGCTGCTTTTGCCCGTCGGATTCACGTTGCATAAAGCTCAAGTCACCGCGATCGTCAAAACGCGCCCGGATGTTTACCGGCGGTTTGCTGTAAACGTTGATATTGATAAGCGTGAGGTTATCGCCCTGCCAGCGATACTCTCGCGTCGTCGTATCGCCACTGCGCCACGGGCTAAACACGGCAAGAAGATGCACATTATCGCCGCTGTCTTTTCGCCAGATGCGTACCGCGCCCTGGTCTTCAGCAAATCCACTGGCGGTAAAGGGAGGAAGTGAAGAGTTGTGACTACAGGCAGTGAGAAACAGCGCACCTGCCAGCATCAATGATCGACGCCAGAAAGACAAAAGGGGTGAAACCACCCCTTCGTTAAAACTGTTCACTGCCACGCAATCTTACTTAACTGCGTCTTTCAGTGCCTTGCCAGAAACAAATGCCGGTACGTTAGCTGCGGCAATTTTGATTTCTTTACCGGTCTGCGGGTT
This sequence comes from Escherichia sp. WS2035, assembly GCF_046487065.1. Lineage (NCBI taxonomy): Bacteria > Pseudomonadati > Pseudomonadota > Gammaproteobacteria > Enterobacterales > Enterobacteriaceae > Escherichia > Escherichia sp. WS2035. Next base: position 22,424 of record NZ_JBJQKD010000026.1, on the reverse strand, counting down.
GCGGCCAGTACGCTCAGCGCGGTGGTTCACTTTGAAGGTACCGAAACCAACCAGTTGTACAGCATCGCCTTCTTTCAGAGACTCAGTAATTGCAGCCAGAGTGGACTCCAGAGCAGCTTTAGCCTGGGTTTTGGACAGTTCTGCTTTCTCTGCAATTACATCAATCAGTTGAGTCTTGTTCATAAGTTATCCTTACAATGTGTTTATCGCTTGCTAAGCATCGAGTGCGACGGAAATGCCAGAATAGCACTCTCCTGCATACACGCACCGATAGCCACTTTTTTTCGCCCCCCAAATGTAGACCAGACGGGGGGCGAAAGGGAAGACTCCAGGTACGACAAATCAGGCGTTAAATCACGTTTTCTGGTCTTATTGCTGAAAAATTATACCAATATTGCTCTCACCCGCCTCACGCAGGTCTGCCCTAAGGCCTTTTATCAGCTCGATATCGCGTTCTTCACACTCAGCTAAAAGTCGGAATATTTCCCACTGAATGTCCCATTCTTGCTCTACAGCTGGGTTTTCTTTGAGCTCTTCATCGCTCATTTCGCGACCAGCCTGAGTCATTTCCAGCATCGCAACGGTCGTGATGGAGGTCTTACTCACTTCCACCGCGTGTTCGAGCGTTTCGCCACTTAAACGCGAATGAACCAGTTCACTTAACGCCACGCAAGCATCGATTGCCGGATAAACGCCGTACAGATCGAAATCGTCGGCTGAAGGAATCGCTTCTTCAAATTTCTCCAGTTGGCTGTCGAAATTTACTTTTGCATCTTTGACGGTCAGCGTTTCCCAAATGAGATCGAGAATGCGGCGGTAAATCTGCCCATCGCCGAAGCCGGTTTGCTGACAGAATACGGCGTAATTGGGGTACATGCGTTCGCATAAGCAGGCCATAAAAGTGACATGCTGCCAGCTTGCCAGGCGCTCCAGACGCAGATGAATTGGGTTTTGTAACATGTTGAGTTCTCAAATACGGAAATTATCCGCAGTTTACCTGAATTAGGGCTGATTTGCTGTATAGCGCACGAACGCCGGACGTTCCGAGGCCACCGCGTCCGCCCAGCGCGTTGGCTCCGGCAGACGATAGCCTTTCATGCAGCGTTGTACCCACTCCAGCGCGCTGTCCACGCTGACCCGATGGCCGGTAGCGATAAACAACGGGTTACAGCGCGCTTTGCTGCGCCAGACCCAGGCCAGCTGCTCGCCTTTATCCATCAGAGGGGCCAGCGCGCCCGGTTCGCTGGAGAGCGGTTCGAATTTACCGCAGAGCCGTTTTTTCGCCACGCCAATGGTCGGCACATCCACCAATAAGCCAAAATGGCTGGCTACGCCAAGACGGCGAGGATGCGAGATCCCATGACCATCGACAAACACTAAATCCGGCTTTTGCGACAGCATCTCCCACGCTGCCAGCAGCGCAGGATATTCGCGGAACGAGAGAAAACCTGGAATGTAAGGCATGGTGGTGGCGATGCGGGCCACTTTATACTCCACCAGCTCAAGCGAGGGGTATTTCAGCAGCACCATCGCCGCTCGCGTCACTTCTCCGCCCTGCTCAAATCCGACATCGGCTCCGGCGATCAGATCCGGCGGATCTTTATCGAGTCGATCCTCGCGGATCACAGAAGAAGCCAGTTCAATTTGTTGAGCGCGTAATGACGCGAGATCCATAATCGCTCCTTAGCGGTGATACTGTTCAGACAAGCGATGCACTGCCTCCACAAACACGCCAGCATGTTCTGGCGGCACATCCTGATGAATGCCGTGACCAAGGTTAAAGACATGGCCTTCGCCGTGACCGAAACCGGCAAGTATAGACGCCACTTCTTCTTCAATGCGGGCAGGCGGCGCATACAGCATCGACGGGTCCATATTACCCTGCAGCGCGACTTTATTGCCCACGCGACGGCGCGCATCGGCGATGTCCGTTGTCCAGTCGAGGCCCAGCGCATCGCAACCGGTTTCTGCCATCGCTTCCAGCCACTGTCCGCCACCTTTGGTAAACAGCGTGACCGGTACGCGGCGACCGTCGTTTTCACGCAGTAAACCATCAACAATTTTATGCATGTAATAGAGCGAGAACTGTTGATAATCGCGCCCGGTAAGCACGCCGCCCCAGGTGTCGAAAATCATCACTGCCTGAGCACCGGCTTTAATCTGCGCATTCAGATACAAAGTGACGCTTTTCGCCAGTTTATCGAGTAGCGCGTGCAGCGCCTGTGGATCGGCATACATCATTTTTTTGATCACGGTGAACGCTTTGCTGCTGCCGCCTTCCACCATGTAGGTCGCCAGCGTCCACGGGCTGCCGGAAAAACCAATCAGCGGCACTTCGCCTTTCAGTTCGCGACGAATGGTACGCACCGCGTTCATCACGTAACCCAGCTCATCTTCCGGGTCCGGAATTGGCAGTTTATCGACATCGGCTTTGCAGGTGACTGGCGAGGTAAAACGCGGACCTTCTCCGGCTTCAAAATAGAGCCCTAAACCCATCGCGTCTGGCACGGTGAGGATATCGGAAAAGAGGATCGCCGCATCCAGCGGATAGCGACGCAGCGGTTGCAAAGTCACTTCGCACGCCAGCTCGGCATTTTTGCACAGCGACATAAAATCGCCCGCCTGGGCGCGCGTGGCTTTATATTCCGGTAGATAGCGACCCGCCTGGCGCATCATCCATACTGGAGTGACATCAACGGGCTGGCGCAGCAGCGCCCGCAGATAACGATCGTTTTTAAGTTCGGTCATTTTGGCTGTTCCTTAGTGCGTCAGGCGGTCAGTGTATCATCACTCATACTCTGCCCGACACATCGCCACCGTATCTTCTATCAGACGGCGCGCTACGGTGCCGGGCGGCGGGAGTAACGGCAAATCGTCATAGCGATACCAGTTCGCCTCAAGCAATTCTTTCGGGTCGATCACGATCTCGCCGCTGTCATATTCCGCCATAAACGCGGTCATTAACGACTGAGGAAACGGCCACGGTTGGGAGGTCACGTAACGCAAGTTTTTAACTTTAATTCCGCTCTCTTCCATCACTTCCCGCGCGACTGCCTGCTCGAGGGTTTCACCCACTTCGACGAATCCGGCAAGTACTGTATGGACACCGTTACGATGGCGGGTATGCTGGGCGAGGAGGATCGAATCATCGCGACGGATGGCAACAATAATGCAGGGGGCGATTTGCGGGTAGTAACGCTCACGGCAATGGCTGCACAGCATCGCCCATTCGGTTTTGCTTGGATACATTTCATGCCCGCAGTAACCACAGTATTTATGCGATCGGTAAAACTCCGCCAGTTGCACGCCACGTCCGGCCAGTTGAAACAGCCCAACATCGAGATCAATGACCTGACGTACCGACCCCATATCGTGACGCCGCTGCTGTTGTACTAACCAAACAGGTTCCCCCTGCCATTCGCCGATTTGTAGTGCGCGCTGACCCACAAGATCGAAATTTGCCGCTTCGCCATATGGCAATTCTCCCTTCGGCAACCATAATTTTTGTTCATGGCTGACGACCCACCAGCCGTGATCTAATTTTTCAATTATACGATCCATAGCTCTTGCACTACCTTTGCATCACTGGCATGTTTAACATGGTTTTTACATTTCTCACAGAGCAGTTTTTGAATACAAACTTGCGGAGTCAATCATGCTTAACCAGCTCGATAACCTGACGGAGCGCGTCAGAGGAAGTAACAAACTGGTTGATCGCTGGCTACATGTACGTAAGCATCTGCTCGTGGCTTACTACAATCTGGTTGGCATTAAGCCTGGCAAAGAATCGTACATGAGGCTAAACGAAAAAGCCCTTGATGATTTTTGTCAGAGCCTGGTCGATTACTTGTCTGCCGGACATTTCAGTATTTATGAGCGCATTCTTCATAAGCTGGAAGGCAACGGGCAACTCGCGCGCGCCGCGAAGATTTGGCCGCAACTCGAAGCCAATACTCAACAGATTATGGATGACTACGATTCCAGCCTGGAAACCGCCATCGATCATGATAATTACCTTGAGTTTCAACAGGTTTTATCTGACATCGGCGAGGCACTGGAAGCGCGCTTTGTGCTGGAAGATAAGCTGATTCTACTGGTGCTTGACGCCGCCCGCGTCAAATATCCTGCTTGAGTTCTGCGCTGTTAACGCGTAATTTACATTCAACGCCCCGTTTGTGGGGCTAATTTCTTGTCGGAGTGCCTTAACTGGCTGAGACCGTTTATTCGGGATCCGCGGAACCTGATCAGGCTAATACCTGCGAAGGGAACAAGAGTTAATCTGCTATCGCATCGCCTTTGCGGCGATCGTCTCTTGCTTCATCCGTCGTCTGACAAGCCACGTCCTTAACTTTTTGGAATGAGCTATGTCTGCAACAAAACTGACCCGCCGCGAACAGCGCGCCCAGGCCCAACATTTTATCGACACCCTGGAAGGCTCCGCCTTTCCCAACTCAAAACGCATTTACATCACTGGCACACACCCCGGCGTGCGCGTGCCGATGCGTGAGATCCAGCTTAGCCCGACGCTAATTGGCGGCAGCAAAGAACAGCCGCAGTACGAAGAAAACGAAGCGATTCCGGTCTACGACACCTCCGGCCCGTATGGCGATCCGCAGATTGCCATTAACGTGCAGCAAGGGCTGGCAAAACTACGCCAGCCGTGGATCGATGCGCGCGGCGATACCGAAGAACTTACCGTACGCAGTTCCGATTACACTAAAGCGCGGCTGGCAGATGATGGCCTTGACGAGCTGCGTTTTAGCGGCGTATTAACGCCAAAACGCGCCAAAGCAGGACGCCGCGTCACCCAACTGCACTACGCCCGCAAGGGTATCATCACGCCAGAAATGGAATTCATCGCCATTCGCGAGAATATGGGTCGCGAGCGCATACGTAGCGAAGTTTTACGCCACCAGCATCCGGGAATGAGCTTTGGCGCACGTCTGCCGGAAAATATCACTGCGGAATTTGTCCGTGATGAAGTTGCTGCCGGACGTGCGATTATCCCGGCCAACATTAATCATCCGGAATCGGAGCCGATGATTATTGGCCGTAACTTCCTGGTAAAAGTTAACGCCAATATCGGCAACTCGGCGGTCACTTCTTCCATCGAAGAAGAAGTGGAAAAACTGGTATGGTCCACGCGCTGGGGAGCGGATACCGTGATGGATCTTTCCACTGGTCGCTATATTCACGAAACCCGCGAGTGGATTTTGCGTAACAGCCCGGTGCCGATCGGTACAGTGCCGATCTACCAGGCACTGGAGAAGGTGAACGGGATCGCTGAAGATCTTACCTGGGAAGTCTTCCGCGACACCCTGCTGGAACAAGCCGAGCAAGGTGTGGATTACTTCACTATCCATGCGGGGGTGCTGCTGCGCTACGTGCCGATGACCGCGAAACGCCTGACCGGTATCGTCTCTCGCGGCGGTTCGATTATGGCGAAATGGTGCCTCTCCCATCATCAGGAAAATTTCCTCTATCAACACTTCCGCGAAATTTGTGAAATCTGTGCTGCTTATGACGTTTCGCTGTCGCTGGGCGACGGCCTGCGCCCCGGTTCTATTCAGGACGCCAACGATGAAGCACAGTTTGCCGAGCTGCATACGCTGGGCGAACTGACCAAAATCGCCTGGGAATATGACGTGCAGGTGATGATTGAAGGCCCAGGCCACGTGCCGATGCAGATGATTCGCCGCAATATGACCGAGGAGTTAGAGCACTGCCACGAAGCGCCGTTTTACACTCTGGGGCCGCTAACTACCGATATCGCGCCGGGCTATGACCACTTCACGTCAGGGATTGGCGCGGCGATGATTGGCTGGTTTGGCTGCGCGATGCTCTGCTACGTAACGCCGAAAGAGCATCTGGGCCTGCCAAATAAAGAAGATGTTAAACAGGGGCTTATCACCTATAAGATTGCCGCTCACGCCGCCGACCTGGCGAAAGGGCATCCGGGCGCGCAAATTCGCGATAACGCCATGTCGAAAGCCCGCTTCGAATTTCGCTGGGAAGACCAGTTTAATCTGGCCCTCGACCCGTTTACTGCCCGCGCTTATCACGATGAAACCCTGCCGCAAGAGTCCGGTAAAGTCGCCCATTTTTGCTCCATGTGTGGACCGAAATTCTGCTCGATGAAAATCAGCCAGGAAGTGCGTGATTACGCCGCCGCGCAAACCATTGAAGTGGGAATGGCGGATATGTCGGAGAACTTCCGCGCCAGAGGCGGAGAAATCTACCTGCGTAAGGAGGAAGCGTGATGTATCAGCCTGAGTTTCCTCCTGTACCCTTTCGTTTAGGACTGTACCCGGTGGTTGACAGCGTACAGTGGATCGAACGTCTGTTGGATGCAGGCGTACGTACTCTCCAGCTACGCATCAAAGATCAGCGCGATGAAGAGGTAGAAGCCGATGTGGTGGCGGCAATTGCGCTGGGCCGCCGCTATAACGCGCGATTGTTTATCAACGATTACTGGCGGCTGGCGATTAAGCATCAGGCGTATGGCGTCCATCTGGGGCAGGAAGATTTGCAAGCCACCGATCTCAATGCCATCCGTGCAGCGGGCCTGCGGCTGGGCGTTTCGACTCATGACGATATGGAGATCGACGTCGCGCTGGCGGCACGTCCTTCTTATATCGCGCTGGGACATGTGTTTCCGACACAAACCAAACAGATGCCTTCTGCACCGCAGGGACTGGAACAGCTGGCACGGCATGTTGAGCGCCTGGCGGATTATCCCACCGTGGCGATTGGCGGTATCAGTCTGGCGCGCGCGCCTGCGGTGATAGCAACGGGTGTCGGCAGTATCGCCGTCGTCAGCGCCATTACTCAAGCCGCAGACTGGCGTTTGGCAACGGCACAGCTGCTGGAAATTGCAGGAGTTGGCGATGAATGACCGTGACTTTATGCGTTATAGCCGCCAAATCCTGCTCGACGATATCGCTCTGGACGGGCAGCAAAAACTGCTCGACAGCCAGGTGCTGATTATTGGTCTTGGCGGGCTGGGTACACCTGCTGCGCTATACCTGGCGGGGGCTGGCGTCGGGACGCTGGTACTGGCAGATGACGACGATGTGCATTTAAGCAATCTGCAACGACAAATCCTCTTTACCACTGAAGATATCGATCGCCCGAAATCACAGGTCAGCCAACAGCGACTGACACAGTTGAATCCCGATATTCGACTGATGGCATTACAACAACGGTTAACGGGTGAGACGTTAAAAGATGCGGTTGCACAAGCCGATGTGGTGCTCGACTGTACTGACAATATGGCGACTCGCCAGGAGATTAATGCCACCTGCGTGGCACTCAACACGCCGCTTATCACCGCCAGCGCGGTCGGATTTGGCGGTCAGTTGATGGTACTGACGCCGCCCTGGGAGCAGGGATGTTACCGCTGCCTGTGGCCAGATAACCAGGAGCCAGAACGCAACTGCCGCACGGCGGGCGTGGTTGGCCCGGTGGTCGGGGTTATGGGCACTTTACAGGCACTGGAAGCGATTAAGTTATTAAGTGGTATAGAGACGCCTGCGGGAGAACTCCGACTGTTCGACGGTAAATCGAGCCAGTGGCGCAGTCTGACGTTGCGCCGCGCCAGCGGTTGCCCGGTATGTGGAGGATGCAATGCAGATCCTGTTTAACGATCAACCGATGCAGTGTGTCGCCGAACTAACTGTTCACGAACTGCTGGAGCAACTCGAACAACAACAAGCAGGTGCGGCACTGGCGATTAATCAGCAAATCGTCCCGCGGGAACAATGGGCGCAACATATCGTGCAGGATGGCGACCAGATCCTGCTTTTTCAAGTTATTGCAGGGGGTTGAGATGTTACATATTGCGGACAAAACGTTTGATTCACATCTGTTTACTGGCACCGGAAAATTCGCCTCTTCACAACTGATGGTGGAGTCTATTCGCGCTTCCGGCAGCCAACTGGTGACGCTGGCGATGAAACGTGTCGACTTGCGCCAGCACAACGACGCTATCCTCGAACCGCTTATCGCGGCGGGTGTGGCCCTGCTGCCGAATACTTCCGGGGCGAAAACCGCGGAAGAAGCCATTTTCGCCGCCCATCTGGCACGTGAAGCGTTAGGCACAAACTGGCTAAAATTGGAGATTCACCCTGACGCCCGCTGGCTGTTGCCCGATCCCATCGAAACCCTGAAAGCCGCCGAAACGCTGGTACAACAGGGATTTGTCGTGCTGCCTTACTGCGGGGCCGATCCGGTATTGTGTAAACGTCTGGAAGAAGTCGGCTGTGCAGCGGTGATGCCGCTCGGCGCGCCGATTGGCTCGAATCAGGGACTGGAAACCCGCGCCATGCTGGAGATTATTATCCAGCAGGCCACCGTTCCGGTGGTTGTCGATGCTGGCATCGGCGTTCCCAGCCATGCCGCGCAGGCGCTGGAAATGGGGGCCGACGCGGTGTTAGTGAATACGGCGATTGCCGTCGCGGACGATCCCGTCAACATGGCGAAGGCATTTCGTCTGGCGGTAGAAGCAGGCCTGCTGGCACGTCAGTCCGGACCGGGCAGCCGCAGTCATTTTGCTCATGCCACCAGCCCGCTGACTGGATTTCTGGAGGCATCGGCATGAAAACCTTCAGCGATCGCTGGCGACAACTGGACTGGGATGACATCCACCTGCGTATCAACGGCAAAACGGCTGCTGACGTAGAGCGGGCGCTAAATGCCTCGCAACTCACCCGCGACGACATGATGGCATTGCTATCACCCGCCGCCAGTGGCTATCTGGAACCACTGGCCCAGCGAGCGCAACGTCTGACTCGTCAGCGATTTGGCAACGTCGTCAGCTTCTACGTCCCGCTTTATCTTTCCAATCTTTGCGCTAACGACTGTACTTATTGCGGATTTTCTATGAGCAACCGCATCAAGCGCAAAACGCTGGATGAAGCGGATATTGCCAGGGAAAGCGCCGCTATACGGGAGATGGGCTTTGAACATCTGCTATTAGTCACTGGTGAACATCAGGCGAAAGTGGGGATGGATTACTTTCGTCGTCATCTCCCTGCCCTGCGTGAACAGTTCTCTTCACTACAGATGGAAGTGCAACCGCTGGCGGAGGCGGAATATGCCGAGTTAAAACAGCTTGGCCTCGATGGAGTAATGGTTTATCAGGAGACATATCATGAGGCGACTTATGCCCATCATCATCTGAAAGGTAAAAAACAGGACTTCTTCTGGCGGCTGGAAACGCCGGATCGGCTAGGGCGTGCGGGGATTGATAAGATAGGCCTCGGCGCGCTAATCGGCCTTTCCGACAGCTGGCGAGTTGACTGCTATATGGTTGCCGAACATTTGCTATGGCTGCAACAGCATTACTGGCAAAGCCGCTACTCTGTCTCCTTCCCACGCCTGCGTCCATGTACTGGCGGCATTGAGCCTGCGTCGATTATGGATGAACGCCAGTTAGTGCAAGCCATCTGCGCTTTCCGGCTGCTTGCACCGGAGATTGAACTGTCACTCTCCACGCGGGAATCACCGTGGTTTCGCGATCGCGTGATTCCGCTGGCAATTAATAACGTCAGCGCTTTTTCGAAAACGCAGCCAGGTGGCTATGCCGACAACCACCCCGAGCTGGAACAGTTCTCACCGCACGACGATCGCAGACCGGAAGCGGTTGCTGCCGCGTTAACCGCTCAGGGTTTGCAGCCGGTATGGAAAGACTGGGACAGCTATCTGGGACGCCCATCGCAAAGGCCATGAGACAGAATGTAAGAACGTAAATTTATTCCGAGCCGCTACGGAAGATGAAAAACGCAAGGTTGTTGAAAGCGTTGTGTTTTTTTATGGTAGTGCCGTCAGCAGGAATGTTGTCCAGGGCGAAAAGCTTCTTCCTCGTTTCGCCCTGCCTTTCTTAATATTTCCCGTGAAGACTTTGCCCTCTGAATAACACCCATAAAAAAACCCGCCGAAGCGGGTTTTTACGTTATTTGCGGATTAACGATTACTCGTTATCAGAACCGCCCAGACCTGCGTTCAGCAGTTCTGCCAGGCTGGCAGATGCGTCTTCTGCAGTCACCTGCGGTGCAGCCGGAGCTTCACCCGCAGCACGGCGACGCATACGATCCTGGTGGTACGCGTAACCGGTACCTGCCGGGATCAGACGACCCACGATAACGTTCTCTTTCAGGCCGCGCAGTTCGTCGCGTTTGCCCGCAACGGCTGCTTCGGTCAGCACGCGAGTGGTCTCCTGGAACGATGCCGCGGAGATGAAGGACTCGGTTGCCAGAGACGCTTTGGTAATACCCAGCAGATCGCGGGAGTAAGTTGCACCCACTTTACCGTTCGCTTCCAGTTCGCGGTTTGCGATCTTGACGCGAGAGTATTCAACCTGTTCACCTTCCAGGAAGTCGGAGCTGCCCGCGTTAACGATGGTAGCTTTACGCAGCATCTGACGAACGATAACTTCGATGTGTTTATCGTTAATCTTAACGCCCTGCAGACGGTATACGTCCTGTACTTCGTTAACGATGTAACGAGTCACAGCATGAACACCACGCAGACGCAGAATGTCGTGCGGCGCTTCCGGACCGTCGGAAATTACGTCACCACGTTCTACACGTTCACCTTCGAACACGTTGAGCTGACGCCATTTCGGAATCATCTCTTCGTACGGATCGCTACCGTCTACCGGGGTGATAACCAGACGACGTTTACCTTTGGTTTCTTTACCGAAGGAAACGATACCGCTGATTTCAGCCAGGATTGCCGGCTCTTTCGGACGACGTGCTTCGAACAGGTCCGCAACGCGCGGCAGACCACCGGTGATGTCCTTGGTACCGCCGGATTCCTGCGGAATACGCGCCAGGGTGTCACCAGAGCTGATCTGTACGCCATCTTCCAGCTGAACAATCGCTTTACCCGGCAGGAAGTACTGCGCAGGCATATCGGTACCCGGGATCAGAACGTCGTTACCCTGAGCATCAACGATTTTCAGTGCCGGACGCAGATCTTTACCACCTGCGGTACGTTCTGCGGAATCCAGAACCACCAGCGAAGACAGACCGGTCAATTCGTCGGTCTGACGAGTAATGGTCTGGCCGTCGATCATGTCAGTAAAGCGTACAAAACCGCTTACTTCGGTGATAACCGGCATGGTGTGCGGGTCCCAGTTTGCAACGGTTTCGCCGCCAGCAACCTGTTCGCCATCGCCTTTCGCCAGTACCGCACCGTAAGGTACTTTGTAGCTTTCTTTGGTACGACCGAATTCGTCGATCAGTTTCAGTTCGGTGTTACGGGAAGTGATAACCAGTTTACCGCTGGAGTTCACAACCGACTTCACGTTGCTGAGCTTGATGCTACCTTTGTTTTTCACCTGGATGCTGGATTCAGCAGCCGCACGAGATGCCGCACCACCGATGTGGAACGTACGCATGGTCAGCTGTGTACCCGGTTCACCGATGGACTGTGCCGCGATAACACCGATTGCTTCACCTTTATTGATGATGTGGCCACGCGCCAGGTCACGACCGTAGCAGTGCGCACATACACCAAAGTCGGTGTCACAAGATACAACAGAACGTACTTTAACCGCGTCGACAGAGTTCTCTTCCAGCAGGTCACACCACTGTTCGTGCAGCAGCGTGTTGCGCGGAACGAGGATATCAGCAGTACCCGGCTTCAGAACGTCTTCAGCAGTTACACGACCCAATACGCGATCGCGCAGCGGCTCTTTAACGTCACCACCCTCGATAACCGGAGTCATCATGATACCTTCATGGGTACCACAATCGTCTTCGGTAACCACCAGGTCCTGCGCCACGTCAACCAGACGACGAGTCAGGTAACCGGAGTTCGCCGTTTTCAGTGCGGTATCCGCCAGACCTTTACGAGCACCGTGGGTGGAGATGAAGTACTGGAGTACGTTCAGACCTTCACGGAAGTTCGCGGTGATTGGCGTTTCGATGATGGAGCCATCCGGCTTCGCCATCAGACCACGCATACCAGCAAGCTGACGAATCTGTGCCGCAGAACCACGCGCACCGGAGTCGGCCATCATGTAGATGCTGTTGAAGGAAACCTGCTTCTCTTCCTGACCGTCACGGTTAATAACGGTTTCAGTTTGCAGGTTATCCATCATCGCTTTGGATACACGATCGTTCGCCGCAGCCCAGATATCGATAACTTTGTTGTAGCGTTCGCCCGCAGTTACCAGACCAGACTGGAACTGCTCCTGAATTTCAGCAACTTCTGCTTCTGCCTCGGAGATGATTTCGTGTTTCTTCTCCGGGATGACCATGTCATCGATACCAACAGATGCACCAGAACGCGCTGCATATGCAAAGCCGGTATACATGATCTGGTCCGCAAAAATAACGGTCGGTTTCAGACCGAGAATGCGGTAGCAGGTGTTCAGCATTTTGGAGATTGCTTTTTTACCCAGCGCCTGGTTGACGATGGTGTAAGGCAGACCTTTCGGTACAATCATCCACAGAATGGCACGGCCAACAGTCGTGTCTTTCAGGCTGGTTTTCGCCACTAATTCACCGTTAGCATCTTTTTCATACTCGGTGATACGCACTTTAACGCGCGCATGCAGAGAAGCCAGACCAGAGCGATACAGACGTTCTGCTTCTTTCGGGCCAGTCAGCACCATGCCTTCGCCTTTGGCGTTAACACAGTCGCGGGTCATGTAGTACAGACCCAGTACAACGTCCTGAGACGGAACGATGATTGGTTCGCCGTTCGCCGGGGACAGGATGTTGTTGGTAGACATCATCAGCGCACGCGCTTCCAGCTGGGCTTCCAGCGTCAGCGGTACGTGAACGGCCATCTGGTCACCATCGAAGTCGGCGTTATATGCCGCACAAACCAGCGGGTGCAGCTGGATAGCTTTACCTTCGATCAGTACCGGTTCAAATGCCTGGATACCCAGACGGTGCAGAGTCGGTGCACGGTTCAGCAGTACCGGGTGTTCGCGGATAACTTCGTCCAGGATATCCCAAACGACAGCTTCTTCGCGCTCAACCATTTTCTTCGCAGCTTTGATGGTGGTAGCAAGACCACGCAGTTCCAGCTTGCCGTAGATGAACGGTTTGAACAGCTCCAGCGCCATTTTCTTCGGCAGACCGCACTGATGCAGACGCAGGTATGGACCTACGGTGATTACAGAACGACCGGAGTAGTCAACACGCTTACCGAGCAGGTTCTGACGGAAACGACCCTGTTTACCTTTGATCATGTCGGCCAAAGATTTCAGAGGACGCTTGTTAGAACCGGTGATTGCACGACCGCGACGACCGTTATCCAGCAGGGCGTCTACCGCTTCCTGCAGCATACGTTTTTCGTTACGTACGATGATATCCGGCGCAGCCAGGTCCAGCAGACGTTTCAGACGGTTGTTACGGTTAATGACGCGACGATACAGATCGTTCAGGTCAGAAGTCGCGAAACGACCACCATCCAGCGGAACCAGCGGACGCAGATCTGGCGGCAGTACCGGCAGAACGGTCAGGATCATCCACTCTGGTTTGTTACCAGACTGAACGAACGCTTCCAGCAGTTTGATACGCTTGGTCAGCTTTTTACGCTTGGTTTCGGAGTTGGTTTCGTTCAGCTCTTCACGCAGCTGTTCGCACTCTTGCTCCAGATCCATGCTCTTCAGCAGGGCCTGGATTGCTTCCGCCCCCATCTTCGCGTCGAATTCGTCACCGAACTCTTCCAGCGCGTCCAGATACTGCTCTTCAGTCAGGATCTGCTGACGCTCCAGGTTGGTCATACCACCTTCGATAACCACATAGGATTCGAAGTACAGTACGCGTTCGATATCGCGCAGCGGCATATCGAGCAGCAGGCCGATACGGGACGGCAGCGATTTCAGGAACCAGATGTGCGCAGTCGGGGAAGCCAGTTCGATGTGGCCCATACGCTCACGGCGTACTTTAGTCTGGGTCACTTCAACGCCGCACTTCTCACAGATGACGCCACGGTGTTTCAGGCGCTTGTACTTACCGCACAGGCACTCGTAATCTTTTACCGGCCCAAAGATACGGGCGCAGAAAAGGCCGTCACGTTCTGGTTTGAACGTACGGTAGTTGATGGTTTCCGGCTTTTTAACTTCACCGAAAGACCATGAACGGATCATGTCTGGCGAAGCCAGAGCAATTTTGATCGCATCAAACTCTTCGGTTTTAGTCTGCGCTTTCAGAAACTTTAATAAATCTTTCACGGATTTGCTCCCGTCGGAGTTAGCACAATCCGCTGCCGGGTTTTACCCCGACAGCAGTGACCTGTTTGAGCGAGAATTACTCGTCTTCCAGTTCGATGTTGATACCCAGCGAACGAATCTCTTTCAACAATACGTTGAAGGATTCTGGCATGCCCGGCTCCATCTGATGGTTGCCGTCCACGATGTTTTTATACATCTTAGTACGACCGTTCACGTCATCAGACTTAACGGTGAGCATTTCCTGCAGGGTGTATGCTGCGCCGTATGCTTCCAGCGCCCACACTTCCATCTCCCCGAAACGCTGACCACCGAACTGTGCCTTACCACCCAGCGGCTGCTGAGTAACCAGGCTGTAAGAACCGGTGGAACGCGCGTGCATCTTGTCGTCGACCAGGTGGTTCAGTTTCAGCATGTACATGTAACCAACGGTTACCGGACGTTCGAACTGTTCACCAGTGCGACCGTCGTACAGGCGGATCTGACCAGAAGTCGGCAGGTCGCCAAGTTTCAGCAGCTCTTTAATTTCTGCTTCTTTCGCACCGTCGAAGACCGGCGTTGCGATTGGCATACCTTTGCGCAGGTTTTCAGCCAGACGCATAACTTCTTCATCGCTGAAGGTACTCAGGTCAACTTTCTGACGAACATCAGCGCCCAGATCGTACGCACGCTGGATGAATTCGCGCAGTTTCGCGACTTCTTGCTGCTGTTTCAGCATGGCGTTGATCTTGTCGCCGATACCTTTCGCAGCCATACCCAGGTGGGTTTCGAGGATCTGACCAATGTTCATACGAGACGGTACGCCCAGCGGGTTCAGTACGATGTCTACCGGAGTACCGTTTTCATCGTAAGGCATATCTTCGATCGGGTTGATCTTAGAAATTACACCCTTGTTACCATGACGGCCTGCCATCTTGTCACCAGGCTGGATACGGCGTTTAACCGCCAGATATACCTTAACAATCTTCAGCACGCCCGGTGCCAGATCGTCGCCCTGGGTGATTTTGCGGCGTTTCGCTTCGAGTTTCTTCTCGAACTCGTGTTTCAGTTCGTCATACTGCTCAGCCAGCTGTTCCAGCTGATTTTGTTTCTCTTCGTCGGTCAGGCCCAGCTCCAGCCAGCGATCGCGCGGCAGTTTGTCGAGCTTCTCAGCTTCAACGCCACCGGCTACCAGCACAGCACGGATACGGCTGAACAGACCTGCTTCGAGGATCTGCAGTTCTTCAGACAGGTCTTTCTTCGCCTGTTTGAGCTGCATTTCTTCGATTTCCAGCGCACGTTTATCTTTTTCTACGCCATCGCGAGTAAAGACCTGAACGTCGATAACCGTACCGGATACACCGTTTGGTACGCGCAGAGAAGAGTCTTTAACGTCAGACGCTTTCTCACCGAAGATCGCACGCAGCAGTTTTTCTTCTGGGGTCAGCTGAGTTTCACCTTTCGGCGTTACCTTACCAACCAGAATGTCGCCACCGGTCACTTCCGCACCAATGTAAACGATACCGGATTCATCCAGTTTGGAGAGCGCAGCTTCACCCACGTTCGGGATGTCAGCGGTGATCTCTTCCGGCCCCAGCTTGGTATCACGGGACACACACGCCAGTTCCTGAATATGGATGGTGGTGAAACGGTCTTCCTGAACAACACGCTCGGATACGAGGATGGAGTCTTCGAAGTTGTAACCATTCCACGGCATGAACGCTACGCGCATGTTCTGACCAAGCGCCAGTTCACCGAGGTCGGTGGACGGACCGTCTGCCAGCACGTCGCCACGTTCTACCGGTTCACCCAGAGACACACACGGCATCTGGTTGATACAGGTGTTCTGGTTAGAACGGGTGTACTTGGTCAGGTTGTAGATGTCGATACCTGCTTCACCCGGATACATCTCGTCTTCGTTAACTTTGATAACGATACGGGAAGCATCCACGTACTGAACGACACCACCACGTTTAGCAACCGCAGTTACACCAGAGTCAACGGCAACAGCACGTTCCATACCCGTACCAACCAGCGGCTTATCAGCACGCAGAGTCGGAACGGCCTGACGTTGCATGTTCGCACCCATCAATGCACGGTTGGCGTCATCGTGTTCCAGGAACGGGATCAGGGACGCACCGACGGATACCACCTGCTGGGTGGATACGTCCATGTAGTCAACCTGGTCGCGGCTGAACAAGCTGGATTCGCCTTTGCTACGGCAAGTTACCAGGTCTTCTACGAAGTGGCCTTCTTCATCCAGGTTGGAGTTCGCCTGGGCGATAACGTAGTTGCCTTCTTCGATAGCAGACAGATAGTGAATTTCGTCAGTTACAACACCGTCGGTCACTTTACGATACGGAGTCTCAAGGAAGCCGTATTCGTTAGTCTGTGCGTACACGGACAGGGAGTTGATCAGACCGATGTTCGGACCTTCAGGGGTTTCGATTGGACATACGCGACCGTAGTGAGTCGGGTGTACGTCTCGAACTTCGAAGCCTGCACGTTCACGGGTCAGACCGCCTGGGCCGAGTGCCGAGATACGACGTTTGTGCGTAATCTCAGACAGCGGGTTGTTCTGGTCCATAAACTGAGACAGCTGGCTGGAACCGAAGAACTCTTTCACTGCTGCGGAAATCGGCTTGGCGTTGATCATATCCTGAGGCATCAGGGTATCCAGATCGCCCAGAGACAGACGCTCTTTCACCGCACGCTCTACACGTACCAGGCCAACGCGGAACTGGTTTTCCGCCATTTCGCCAACAGAACGGATACGACGGTTGCCGAGGTGGTCGATATCATCGACTTCGCCTTTACCGTTACGGATATCGATGAGCTTTTTCATAACATCAATGATGTCGTCTTTGCTCAGGATACCGGAACCTTCGATTTCTTCGCGCAGCAGAGAACGGTTGAACTTCATACGACCAACCGCAGACAGGTCATAGCGGTCTTCGGAGAAGAACAGGTTCTCAAACAGGCTTTCAGCTGCTTCACGAGTCGGCGGCTCGCCAGGGCGCATCATACGGTAGATTTCTACCAGTGCGCTCAGACGGTCGTTAGTTGGGTCGACACGTAAGGTTTCAGAGATATATGGGCCGTGATCCAGATCGTTGGTGAACAGCGTTTCGATACGCTTGTGACCAGACTGGCTCAGCTTAGCCAGCAGATCCAGGCTCAGCTCCATGTTCGCTGCGCAGATCAGCTCGCCGGTAGACTCATCAATATAGTCTTTAGCAACCACTTTACCTGCGATGTACTCAACCGGGACTTCGATCAGTTTGACGTCGTCTTTTTCCAGCTGGCGAATGTGGCGCGCAGTAATACGGCGGCCTTTTTCTACGTACACTTTACCGTTAGCTTCGATGTCGAAAGATGCGGTTTCACCACGCAGGCGTTCCGGCACCAGTTCCATCTGCAGCTTGTTATCACGGATTTCAAAGATAACTTTTTCAAAGAACAGGTCGAGGATCTGCTCTGTGGTGTAGTTCAGGGCACGCAGAATGATGGTCGCAGGCAGTTTACGGCGACGGTCGATACGTACGAACAGGTTGTCCTTCGGATCGAATTCGAAGTCCAGCCAGGAACCACGGTAAGGGATGATGCGCGCGTTATACAGCACTTTACCCGAAGAGTGGGTTTTACCTTTGTCGGAGTCAAAGAAGACGCCCGGACTACGGTGCAGCTGGGAAACGATAACACGCTCAGTACCGTTGATAACAAAGGTACCGTTGTCCGTCATGAGCGGAATTTCGCCCATGTAGACTTCTTGTTCTTTAATGTCTTTTACGGTGCCTTCCGGCGCTTCGCGCTCATAGATCACCAGACGCAGTTTAACGCGCAGCGGTGCGGAATAGGTCACGCCACGGATTTGACATTCCTGGACGTCAAACACCGGTTCGCCAAGGCGGTAGCTGACGTATTGCAGCTCGGAATTACCGCTGTAGCTCTGAATCGGGAATACGGAACGGAAAGCAGCTTCCAGACCATACTGCCCTTCAGGATCTTGCTCGATAAATTTCTGAAACGAGTCAAGCTGGATAGAAAGGAGATAAGGTACATCCAGAACTTGTGGACGTTTACCAAAATCCTTACGAATACGTTTTTTCTCGGTATAGGAGTAAACCATAGGGTTCCTCAGCTCGCTGACAAGTCGACCCATCTGTCCATTGAGCGGACAGTTTGTGCAACACTATTTTGTTGACCGGAAAATGGAACACTTTCCGCAATGCCTGTTGCTATCACGCTTAAACCATTTCATTGCGATTTACACAGAACGGGCGTCCTGTCGCAGTATATTAAGTCGTCGATAGAAACAAGCATTGAAAGGCACAGCAGTAGTCAAACAGTGTGAAACGCTACTGGCGCCTTACAGCGCAAAAAGGCTGGTGACTAAAAAGTCACCAGCCATCAGCCTGATTTCTCAGGCTGCAACCGGAAGGGTTGGCTTATTTAACTTCAACTTCAGCGCCAGCTTCTTCCAGAGCTTTTTTCAGTGCTTCTGCGTCGTCTTTGCTCACGCCTTCTTTCAGAGCAGCCGGTGCAGATTCAACCAGGTCTTTAGCTTCTTTCAGACCCAGGCCAGTTGCGCCACGTACTGCTTTGATAACAGCAACTTTGTTAGCGCCAGCAGCTTTCAGAATTACGTCGAATTCAGTTTTTTCTTCAGCAGCTTCAACCGGGCCAGCAGCTACAGCTACAGCAGCAGCAGCGGAAACACCGAATTTTTCTTCCATTGCAGAGATCAGTTCTACAACGTCCATTACAGACATAGCTGCAACTGCTTCAATGATTTGATCTTTAGTGATAGACATTTAAATTGTTCCTGAATATCAGAATAAGTTTATACGTAAGCGAATGCGTTAAAAAGATAACTGCGATTAAGCAGCTTCTTTCGCATCGCGTACAGCAGCCAGAGTACGAACCAGTTTGCCAGCCGAAGCTTCTTTCATGGTTGCCATCAGGCGTGCAATTGCTTCTTCGTAGGTCGGCAGAGTTGCCAGGCGGTCGATCTGAGACGCCGGGATCAGCTCACCTTCAAAGGCAGCGGCTTTGACCTCAAATTTTGCATTCGCTTTCGCGAACTCTTTGAACAGACGAGCAGCAGCGCCCGGGTGTTCCATAGAGTATGCAATCAGGGTCGGACCAACAAACGCGTCTTTCAGGCACTCGAACGGAGTACCTTCAACAGCACGGCGCAGCAGGGTGTTACGAACAACACGCATGTATACGCCAGCTTCGCGACCTGCTTTACGCAGTTCAGTCATTTTATCTACAGTTACGCCACGGGAATCCGCAACTACTGCAGACAGCGCGCCTTTGGCTACTTCGCTGACTTCAGCAACAATCGCTTGTTTGTCTTGAAGATTTAAAGCCATTAGCTTTGCTCCTGGATGTTTGCCAGAGAAAATCTCTGGAACTCACTTCACTCCTCCAAACGGAGAGAGCGTCTTAATTACGGTGAGCAGAAACAAGCCAGAATATAAAAGAATAATCTTAGCGTTCTGTCACCGTCTACGCAGGGGATTAAGTTTCTTGCGAAACTCCTGCGGTCTTCGACGGAGGCCTGGATAGGCCAGGCTCCAACGAACAAATCTTTTTAGCTGCTAACTTTCGTTAGCGTACGTGGGGGTAAGATTGTAGACAAAATCACCGCCCACGTAAAGGCATTAGTTTACAGAAGCGCTCAGGCCAGCCTGGTCAACTGCAACACCTGCACCCATGGTGGTAGAGATGCTAACTTTCTTGATGTACACGCCTTTCGCCTGAGTCGGTTTTGCTTTTTTCAGCGCAACCAGCAGAGCTTCCAGGTTTTCTTTCAGTTTGTCAGCGTCAAAGTCTACTTTACCGATGGTGGTGTGGATGATGCCGTTTTTGTCGTTACGGTAACGAATCTGGCCAGCTTTAGCGTTTTTAACCGCTTCAGCAACGTTCGGCGTTACAGTACCCACTTTCGGGTTTGGCATCAGGCCGCGCGGACCCAGAACCTGGCCCAGCTGGCCAACAACGCGCATTGCATCCGGAGAAGCAATAACAACGTCAAAGTTCATTTCGCCTTTCTTGATCTGTTCAGCCAGATCTTCCATACCTACCAGTTCAGCACCTGCAGCTTTAGCAGCTTCAGCATTTGCACCCTGGGTAAATACGGCTACGCGAACGGAACGGCCAGTACCGTGCGGCAGTACAGTTGCACCACGTACGTTCTGGTCAGATTTACGAGCGTCGATGCCGAGGTTAACAGCTACGTCCACGCTTTCTACGAATTTAGCAGTCGCCAGCTCTTTCAGCAGAGCGATAGCTTCGTTGATGTCGTACTGTTTGGTTGCATCAACTTTCTCGCGGATAACACGCATGCGCTTGGTCAGTTTAGCCATTTCTTAGTCCTCCACTACCAGGCCCATGGAACGTGCAGTACCTTCGATGGAGCGAGTCATCGCTTCAATGTCGGCACCAGTCATGTCGGCAGCTTTGGTCTGCGCGATTTCCTGCAGTTGAGCGCGGGAAATTTTACCCACTTTGTCTTTGTTCGGCTTACCGGAACCAGACTTGATACCAGCCGCTTTTTTCAGCAGAACTGCTGCCGGCGGAGTCTTGGTAACGAAAGTGAAAGAACGGTCAGCGTAAACAGTGATTACTACCGGAATCGGCAGACCTTTTTCGATGGAATCAGTTTTTGCGTTGAACGCTTTGCAGAATTCCATGATGTTTACGCCCTGCTGACCCAGAGCCGGACCTACTGGCGGACTCGGGTTAGCCATACCAGCTGCAACCTGCAGCTTGACATAGGCTTGTACTTTCTTAGCCATTATAAATTCCTCAAGTTGGGTAATAACGCCTCTGAGAGGCTCCCCGTGATATAAAAAATCGTTTTACGGGCAAGGCCCATAAAAACAAAAGGCGCGAAATTGTATTCCAATCTCGCGCCTTGTGCAACGATTAAATCGCCGCTTTTTTGATCGCTGGGTTAAGCTTTTTCAACCTGGCTGAAGTCCAGCTCTACAGGGGTCGCACGACCGAAGATAGAAACAGACACTTTCAGACGAGATTTCTCGTAATCAACTTCTTCAACAACGCCGTTGAAGTCAGCGAACGGACCATCATTAACACGGACCATTTCACCCGGTTCAAACAACGTTTTCGGACGCGGCTTATCACCAACCTGCTGCAGGCGGTTCATAATCGCATCGACTTCTTTATCGCTGATTGGCGCAGGACGATCGGAAGTACCGCCGATGAAGCCCATCACACGCGGTACGCTGCGCACCAGGTGCCAGCTCGCGTCGTTCATCACCATCTGAACGAGGACGTAGCCAGGGAAGAATTTACGTTCGCTTTTGCGACGCTGACCGCCACGGATTTCAACCACTTCTTCGGTTGGTACCATGACTTCACCAAACAACTCTTCCATGTTGTGTAATTTGATATGCTCACGCAGCGACGTTGCTACGCGGCCTTCAAAACCGGAAAACGCCTGAACGACGTACCAGCGCTTTTTAGGAGCTTCAGACATCTCAGAACCTCAGGCCAGTGATAAAGGATACCAGGCGAACCAGAATACCATCCAGTCCCCACAGGATCAGTGACATTACTGCGGTAACCGCAGCCACAATCAGCGTGGTGTGCAATGTTTCCTGGCGAGTCGGCCAAATGACCTTACGGACTTCGGTACGCGCTTCACGGGCAAAAGCAACGGTTGCTTTACCTTTTGTCGTTAACAGCGCGACACCACCCGCTGCAGCAATCAGAATTACTACGGCCAGCGCACGCAGCGGCAGCATAATGTCGCGATAAAGGTAGTTGCCGACAATCGCTACCAGGAGCAATGCCACCACAACGACCCACTTCATCGCTTCCAGGCCGCGCCCGCTTCCTTGAGCTTCGGTATTCGCACTCATAAACCAACCTGTCAGAAGTATTCTACAAACATTTTCACCCCGCGATCGCGAGGCAAACCAAATCGAAACGCGTATTAGCTTTTCGGATTATACGCCCTCAACAGAGCCTGTCTCAGCAATGATTATGACAAAGAAAATCACTGATGAGCCAGGTTCTGGTACGAAAGCGTGCAAAAAGGGCATCAAATGATGCCCTTTTAGTGCGCATTGCGTCAAATGTTATCGGCAATTAGCTCAGAACTTTTGCTACAACGCCCGCGCCAACGGTACGGCCGCCTTCACGGATTGCGAAACGCAGACCGTCGTCCATCGCGATCGGGTGGATCAGGGTAACAACCATTTTGATGTTGTCGCCCGGC
>NZ_JBJQKD010000025.1:0-41613 GCF_046487065.1 Escherichia sp. WS2035 | reverse complement strand
CATTCTGTCCAAAGATGAAGGCGGTCGTCATACTCCGTTCTTCAAAGGCTACCGTCCGCAGTTCTACTTCCGTACTACTGACGTGACTGGTACCATCGAACTGCCGGAAGGCGTAGAGATGGTAATGCCGGGCGACAACATCAAAATGGTTGTTACCCTGATCCACCCGATCGCGATGGACGACGGTCTGCGTTTCGCAATCCGTGAAGGCGGCCGTACCGTTGGCGCGGGCGTTGTTGCTAAAGTTCTGGGCTAATTACACGTTAATTAGTTTTGAATTGAAAAGGGCGCTTCGGCGCCCTTTTTGCATTTGTTGACTGCATATCTTATTCGTACTGTCAGAACGAATAACTTATTCATATTTAAAATATCAATTCAATTTAATATTTTAAATATGAATGTTTCTGTTTTAAAAATGCTTCATTTGTCAGGCTTTTTTCTTATTTTTAATGCCGCACTTTAATTCATATTGAAGGGTTCTCGTAAAACGTAAATAATTCCTGCGTAGGACTTTTGTTTTGCAGTTTTTACGTTACAAGGGATTATAATGAAATTAAATATATTTACTAAATCTATGATTGGTATGGGGCTGGTGTGTTCCTCTCTGCCAGCATTGGCAATGGAAGCATGGAATAATCAACAAGGTGGTAATAAATATCAGGTTATTTTCGATGGCAAAATTTATGAAAATGCCTGGTGGGTTTCTTCTACAAATTGCCCGGGAAAAGCGAAAGCAAATGATGCAACTAACCCGTGGCGTTTAAAGCGTACCGCAACAGCTGCTGAAATTAGTCAGTTTGGCAATACACTTTCCTGCGAAAAGAGCGGAAGCTCATCTTCTTCAACTTCAAATACGCCAGCATCTAATACGCCCGCTAATGGCGGTTCGGCTACACCAGCACAGGGCACTGTTCCGTCTAATTCTTCTGTAGTTGCCTGGAATAAACAGCAGGGCGGTCAAACCTGGTATGTCGTCTTTAATGGTGCGGTATATAAAAATGCCTGGTGGGTAGCCTCTTCTAACTGCCCGGGTGATGCGAAAGGCAATGATGCCAGCAACCCATGGCGTTATGTTCGTGCCGCTACGGCAACGGAAATCTCAGAAACCAGTAATCCACAGTCTTGTACTTCAGCACCACAGCCTGCACCGGATGTGAAACCGGCACCGGACGTTAAACCGGCCCCTGATGTTCAGCCAGCCCCAGCTGATAAGTCAAACGACAACTATGCTGTTGTAGCCTGGAAAGGTCAGGAAGGTTCTTCTACATGGTACGTTATCTACAACGGCAGCATTTATAAGAACGCCTGGTGGGTAGGCGCGGCAAATTGCCCAGGCGATGCGAAAGAAAACGATGCCAGCAACCCATGGCGTTATGTTCGCGCGGCAACGGCAACAGAAATCACTCAGTATGGTAACCCAGGCTCCTGTTCCGTTAAGCCGGATAATAATGGCGGTGCTGTGACTCCGGTTGATCCAACTCCGGAAACACCGGAAACTCCAGTTACTCCAACTCCGGATAACAACGAGCCATCAACACCAGCGGATAGCAGTAACGATTACTCACTGCAGGCGTGGAGTGGCCAGGAAGGCAGCGAAATTTACCATGTTATCTTCAATGGTAATGTTTATCAGAATGCCTGGTGGGTTGGTTCTGAAGATTGCCCGCGTGGCACCAGTGTAGAAAACTCCAATAACCCATGGCGTCTCGTGCGTACAGCTACCGCTGCGGAAATGAGTCAGTACGGTAACCCGACTACCTGTGAAATTGATAATGGCGGCGTCATTATTGTGGATGGTTTCCAGGCCAGCAAAGCGTATAGCGCGAACAGCATCGTAGATTATAACGATGCACATTATAAAACCTCTGTCGATCAAGACGCATGGGGCTTTGTCCCCGGCGGCGATAACCCGTGGAAGAAATACGAACCGGCGAAAGCATGGTCCGCTTCCACCGTGTACGTGAAAGGTGATCGCGTTGTTGTTGATGGGCAGGCTTATGAAGCGCTGTTCTGGACGCAAAGTGACAACCCTGCTCTGGTTGCGAACCAAAACGCCACCGGTAGCAATAGTCGCCCGTGGAAGCCGTTAGGTAAGACTCAGAGCTATAGCAACGAAGAGCTGAATAATGCGCCGCAGTTTAATCCAGAAACGCTTTATGCCAGTGATACGCTGATTCGCTTTAACGGTGAGAACTACATTTCTCAGAGTAAAGTGCAGAAAGTTTCTCCTTCTGACAGCAACCCGTGGCGTGTCTTTGTTGACTGGACCGGAACCAAAGAGCGCGTAGGTACGCCGAAGAAAGCGTGGCCGAAACACGTTTATGCACCGTATGTCGACTTTACGCTGAATACGATCCCGGATCTGGCTGCGCTGGCTAAGAATCATAACGTCAACCACTTCACGCTGGCGTTTGTGGTGAGTAAAGATGCGAACACCTGTCTGCCGACATGGGGGACCGCTTACGGTATGCAGAATTACGCTCAGTACAGCAAAATCAAAGCGCTGCGTGAGGCTGGCGGTGATGTGATGCTGTCTATCGGTGGTGCTAATAATGCCCCGCTGGCAGCTTCCTGTAAGAACGTTGACGATCTAATGCAGCATTATTATGACATCGTTGATAACCTGAACCTCAGAGTCCTGGACTTCGATATCGAAGGCACCTGGGTTGCGGATCAGGCATCTATTGAACGTCGTAACCTTGCTGTGAAGAAAGTGCAGGATAAATGGAAGTCAGAAGGCAAAGATATTGCTATCTGGTATACCTTGCCAATTCTGCCGACAGGCCTGACGCCGGAAGGGATGAATGTCCTGAGCGATGCCAAAGCGAAAGGTGTTGAGCTGGCGGGTGTGAACGTGATGACAATGGACTACGGTAACGCTATTTGTCAGTCTGCAAACACCGAAGGCCAAAACATCCACGGTAAGTGTGCAACGTCTGCGATTGCCAACCTGCATGCGCAGCTGAAAGGCCTCTATGGCAATAAGAGTGATGCAGAAATTGACGCCATGATGGGTACCACGCCGATGGTTGGCGTGAACGACGTTCAGGGTGAGGTGTTCTATCTCTCTGATGCTCGTCTGGTCATGCAGGATGCGCAGAAGCGTAATCTCGGTATGGTTGGTATCTGGTCAATCGCGCGCGACCTGCCGGGCGGCACTAACCTGTCTCCGGAATTCCACGGTCTGACTAAAGAACAGGCTCCGAAGTACGCATTTAGCGAAATCTTCGCGCCGTTTACTAAGCAATAAATGTGTTGGCGATACCTTCCGGTATCGCCGCATTTTTTGTCAATGGGCTACTTTTGGTAGCCCATTATTTTTATTCATATTTCTATTCTTTGCTTAAAAAAGAGTCTTCCTGCAATTGAAATAAGAACTATTTTCATTTACTTTTGAAGAAAGTATACGGGAGTCTCTATGTACGTTTGTCTTTGTAATGGTATCAGCGATAAAAAAATTCGTCAGGCTGTGCGCCAGTTTTCCCCCCACTCGTTCCAGCAATTAAAAAAATTCATTCCGGTCGGCAATCAGTGCGGTAAATGTGTCCGGGCCGCGCGTGAAGTGATGGAGGATGAATTAATGCAACTGCCGGAGTTTAAGGAGTCCGCATAAACGGAGTGTGTTTTTTGACTTACTCGTAAGCCGTTCTACGCTTCAAAGAGTGGAAGCGAAGGAGTCAAAAAATGAAAGGTGATACTAAAGTTATAAATTATCTCAACAAACTGTTGGGAAATGAGCTTGTCGCAATCAATCAGTACTTTCTTCATGCCCGGATGTTTAAAAACTGGGGTCTCAAACGTCTCAATGATGTGGAGTATCATGAATCCATTGATGAGATGAAACACGCCGATCGTTATATAGAGCGCATTCTTTTTCTGGAAGGTCTTCCAAACTTACAGGACCTGGGCAAACTGAACATTGGTGAAGATGTTGAGGAAATGCTGCGTTCTGATCTGGCACTTGAGCTGGATGGCGCGAAGAATTTGCGTGAGGCAATTGGTTATGCCGATAGCGTTCATGATTACGTCAGCCGCGATATGATGATAGAAATTTTGCGCGATGAAGAAGGCCATATCGACTGGCTGGAAACGGAACTTGATCTGATTCAGAAGATGGGACTGCAAAATTATCTGCAAGCACAGATTCGCGAAGAAGGTTGAGCCGTGTCGGGAGGGAGAACCCTCCCGGTTAATAAGAGATCCAGGCCAGATATCCCAGGTTTATCATGCTGCCGAGCGCAAGCCACGGGCCGAATGCGATAGTGGTTATAGTCCGGCGTTGCAGAAGTTGTGAAACGATGGCGTAACCAATGCCACCCAGCGAGGCAATCAGCAGTATCATTGGCAACGTTTGCCAGCCACACCACGCGCCTGCAGCGGCCAGTAGCTTGAAATCACCGTAGCCCAATCCCTCTTTGTGACAAACTAACCAGACGCCCCAGTAAACACACCACAGCACCCCATAGCCAGCGACCGCGCCGTAAACCGCATCATGTAAATCAATTAATCCAGACTGCGCATTAAATACCAAGCCAGAGCAGCGGTAAGGTGAGTTTGTCGGGCAGGAGCTGAGTGCGAAAATCAATAACACTGAGCGTGAGTGCGAAACAGAAATAGAGAAAGAGTGCGCCAGTCACGATGGGCGTGAAAGGTGCCAGGGCGCAGGCGATAGCAGCAGCAACGCAAAGTATCAGGGGCACTGTATCATGCCAGGCATATTTTTTTGCCAGAAATGAACCAATACCTGGCGAAACGTTAACGCCGTTTTATCCTCCAAAGGCGAGAGGTGATAGGCCATGGCATTAACAAAATAACCTGCAATAAAACCAACCAGAATGAAGAGCGGCAGTAACATTGTCATTATTGTTGCTCCCTGAAGGACAAATGCTTGAGGGTGATCTCTTCGTTTCCGGCAAGAGTAAACTGAAGGTCTTCAATAACAATACCGTATGTTATCTGTGCCGTAGTGAGCCAGCGGGAGACGTTTTCGAGGGGAGCTGTGACAGGATTAATTGTCAGAGTATTGTCCGGACCGTTTTCCAGCGTGATAGTCAAATTCTCACGTTTTGCTTCTTCGAGAAGGATATTTTTGATGGGCTGCGTAAGCGCTGGATGACCGAGTAAACCATGGGTGCTCGCTTGATCCTGCATCCATTTGATGTCCTTCTTAATTTTTTGCGCGTGGGACTGATGCTCTTCAATGTAGGTATCTATCGGTTTTATCACCGCAAGCCAACAAAAAACGCCGAGCGAGAGAACCGCCAGTGCCGCAATGATCTGTTTTTCCGATGTGGATTTTTCTGCCCACCATGATTTAATCATTTCCCTGAGTTCCTTACTGTCCATACACCACTGACCGGATCTTTTTCTGTTTTTTCCATCGGAAGCCAGGACTGTGTTAACTCACAGAAACGATCGATATTGGCTTCACTCTTAGCACTCATTTTTAAGGTCAGCGACTTTTGCCTCTGGCTATAGTTCGCCTCCATTAACTGCAGTTCAGAGTGTTCAAGCAGAAGTGTTTGTAAATGATAGAGCAACGGTACAGCTTCAGGATATTGCTGAGCGAGTTGCTGCTTAAAGTAAAAACGAAAGTTGTGGGTGTGTTTGATCTGCGGGAAATAACGTTGCCAGGTTTCTTGCTGTTGTTGCTGAAGTTGATCTTCAATCTTAAGCGTTTGCCAGAGCGCGATGCCCCGGCTGCCAACAAAAGAAAGAATGGCGAGAACGAGACAGCTTACTGCCAGGCGGGTGAGCCATTTTCCCGATTTGCCTACAGTTTTCTGTTTACGAAAAACACCATGCAGCATGTCATAGCGCTGGAATGCAATATCGGCAGAATACAAACTCAGTGATGGTATTTCAGGATGCTGGATAAGTGGATTGGCCGCTGCAACGCCGTGAGGCGCTACACCATAACAACGCATATTCTCAGGCGGAAACTGGTTAGCAAGATGCTGTAACCAGTGTTCATCCAGTTCGTTGAAGGCATGTGCGGCACTGCGAATAAGCCAGCTTGTTTGCTGGTTAACCAGAGTCCAGCTATCTACTTCCCAGGGAAGATAGCAGCCATCTGGCAAAACCCGCGTCACGTTGAGTCCGGCAGTATGTAAACGCTCAAGATAACGACTGAGTTTCTCCGACTGAATGCCTATCACCTCGACACTTTCGTTTTGTTTATCGACAACCGTCCAGTGCCAATTTTGGCTGGCGTCGGGTAATGTCTCCTCCGCCAACCACTGTAATGTTTGCGCGGTGAGTTTGTATTTGGCGTTGGGCAGCGTGAGGGAACGATATAAAAGACCCTCAGGTGGGATCAAAAGGTGAACATTTCCGGCACCGGGCTGATCGGCCAGCGACCCCAGCGGAAGATCGTCTGTGAGCGTATGTACCGAAGATACGCTATCTGCGGAGAACGTCATCCATTCCCAATGCTTACGCAGCGTCGAGAAAGAACGTATTACCATCAACGATTCAGGCATCACGATCCTTATGATTAGTAGAGTTGCAGCGTACGCCGATAGATTTGGGCGCTCTGCTGTTTACGGTTGAAAAAAATATGGCTTTGCCATCCCTGGGATTGTTCGTCGCTGATACTTTCCGTACTCAGCGTAAAATAGCGGCTATAGGGAAAGAGATGCCCTTTCACCTGAGCAACCAGGGGCTTCACGCCGGAGAAATCCTGCTGCGCCCAGTAAAGAAATGCATCTGTGGTTAGCCAGCCTTCCCTGGGCCTTTTTTGTAATAAGACCCGAGCGTCAGCATCCGTGATGTTATTGAGGAATAATGCTCTGAAGAGCGGAATATCGTTCTCCGTTAGCATATTAAGATTGATGCTAAGTTCCGAGGTCGGGAGAACGCAGACATACGGGATAAGCCGCTGATAGATGTTTTCGGTTATGCCTTTTATCTGACGCAATTCACCGGTCAGAAAAAGCATTTGATTGGCGCTATGGCGAGGCGGCGTTTGGCTTTGGTAAAAGTTATCTTCTGCGCCGTGAAAGCGTGGCGAATCATCGGCATCAATATAGTCAGCGATTGATTGCACGATCTCATCGGTGTTTCCGCGATCGATACCGGCGTTAATCAGCAGGGCACTGAATACCTGGGCGGGGAAATCAGGGGAAGCCAGCGGGGCGTCAGAGATTTTTGCTAAGGCATTGAGATTAAAACAGTGCTGGGCATCGCGTAACTGCCACTTCACTGTATTGCCATTTTCCAGCTGCAACTGTTGCGGTTGTGCCCAGTACTGCTGCAACGTGGTTTGTCTGTCGTTATCTTTAACGTCCTGGGTGAGGCTGGCAAGCGCAAGTTTCTCCGCCAGCTCAATATCATATTGCCGTTGCAAATGATGGTTTACCTGGCGGGTTCGATGAAGCTGGCCGTGAAAACTGATCGTCATGTCTGCAGCCAGAGCAGCCATGAGCGCCAGTAACATGAGTACAATGAGCAGTGCTACGCCGCGTTGTTCATTATTCATGGTTATTATTCCCGGCCTGCGTCTGAGCTGGCGACTCTTCTCTCGCTAACTGCTCAGGTAATGCAAAACGGCGCTGTAACGCCCCATATTGCTGAGTCTTCAGATGTAACGTGACTGAGAGAGGAAGCTCCTGGCTTTCTCCGCTGTTACTTTCCAGAAGAAAGCTCTCGACATGTTCCAGCATCGCCTGGGCGGGTTGATCCTTCCTGCCATCCACAGAAGTACGAACAGCACGGTAGAGCGTATGATTTCGCAGATACCAGTGAACAGTGAGTAAGGTTTGTGCTTCACTGAGAGGGGCCAGCGGATCGCGACTTTGCGTGGTAAAAATCGCTTCTTCACCCAACACCATGATTTTGTCCGTACTCCGATTCCGCCGGGCGACCAGTTGCAGGAGATCGTTATCAAGAATGGTGATGGTGCGCTGTAGCTGATTGAACTGCTGGATTTCTTTCTGTGAACGTTGATGCAACTCGGAAGCTTGAGAAAAAATCATAAACGCCAGCACGCTAAGCATTGAGAAAATCGCCAGCGCCGCCATGACTTCCAGCAATGTGAAACCCTGCTGGCGATTAATCATCTTGTGCCTGCCCGGATTTATTATTGATGCTTTGATAGCGCGTAAGCGAGGTTGTCTGGCCGCTGGGTAATGTCACCGTTATGGTGCGTTCCAGAAGCGTGCCGTCTTTGCTTGAGTGGATATCGCTGCGCCAGTTCCACTCTTCGCCATTTATTAACTCTTTGCCAGAACTGGACGTGTTTTCCTCGTCGAATGAATCTTGTGACTGAAGCTGGTTATCCGCTATCCACAATGCCAGCGTCTCGTTACGCATCCGCTCGATGGCAGTTCGTTGCCCTTGCATACTGCTCATTAAAGTCAGCGCAACAGCGGTGAAAATACTCATCGCCAGTAAGACTTCAAGCAGTGTCATCCCTGATTGTTTGTTCATGGGCGGGTATCTCTGGCGAGCGTTTGATCCAGGGGCCATGAGCCTGAACTGACTAACGTCAGGAGCGGCTCACCGGTCCCGGTATTAGCCATCAACAAAGAGAAGGGCGTGATTTGTCCGTCGGCCAGAATCACCACCTGCGGTTGGTTGCTGTCATCAGGTTTAAATGGCTGAAGTTGAATTGAGAGTTCTTCACCCCAGTCATTTTTGCTCTCGTCTGCGGCATCTTCTTGTAATGGAACCCAGCGCCAGGCTGATGGTGTTTTGCCCGGTACCATAATGCGCCATGCTGAATCAGAGAAATGGATACCGACAGGCTGACCACTGAGCGTGGCGCGGTCGATGGCTAATTCAAGTGCAGCGGTAAACCGCGCCGCTGTTTCGCGCGCACGAGTGCTGGCGGCATCCTCCCGACCATATGTGAAGAGCACCACACTTGCCGTGATAGCGACCAGCGCCAGCACCAGCATCATCTCCAGCAGGGTAAACCCGCGTTGCTGATTCATCGCTGACTTACTTTTTCTTCTTGCTCAAACCCCAGTTGGTGATGTCGTCCTCGGTTCCCATTTCACCATCGGGTCCTGCTGAAAGCAGATCGTATGCACCATGTTCACCAGGATTAACGAGGACATAATCATTGCCCCAGGGATCGGCAGGCAGACGCTTGATATAACCTTCCTTGTTATAGTTTGCGGCCAGCGGTGGCAGTGTCGGCGCTTCTACTAAGGATTCAAGCCCCTGATTTGTGGTTGGATAGCGATGATTGTCGAGCTTGTACATATCCAGGGCGTTTTCCAGCGCCACAATATCGCTGACGGCTTTTTGTTTATCCGCCTTTTCTTTATTGCCCATCAGGTTGGGAACCACCAGGCTGGCGAGTACGCCAATGATGACAATTACCACCATAATTTCCAGTAATGTAAAACCGCGTTGCTTATCCGTTGCGCGCATATGATTTCCTTAATTAATCATTGAGTTAAGTTGAAGAAGAGGTTGGAGTACCGACACGACAATAAACAGGACGATCAGTGCCATCGTAATAATGAGTGCTGGCTCGAAGATGGAGAGCGTTAAGGCGATCCGATTTTGTTGGAGTGTCTCCTGGTTATCTGCGGCTCTGACCATTAACGTGCCGAGTTGCCCGCTTTTTTCGCCAGAGGCCACCATGTAGAGCATCATCGGCGGGAAAATTGCGGTTTGTTCCAGTGAAAGATGAATGCTGTTACCCTGGCGAACGTTTTCTGCCGCATTTGCCAGGCGCTGGCGAATTTCGAGGTTGTTGAGGCTTTCGGTGGACAAATTCATCCCATCCAGCAGAGGGACGCCGCTGGATTGCAAAATACTTAAAGTGCGGAGATAGCGTGCGCTGTTAATGGCGCAAATCAGCGGGCCGATGAGCGCAACGCGCAGTAACATGGCATGAAAACGGTGGCGGTTATTGCCGCGTTTTAACCAGAGCCAGAAACCCACAGCGACAATAAATACTGTCGCTAATAATGTCGGGCCGGTACGTTGCAACGTGTCGCTCAGACCTAAAAGAATGCGTGTACTCAGTGGCAGTTGCTGCTTCATATGCACGAACTGTTCGGTAATTTTGGGCACGACAGCAGTGAGGAGAATAATCACGACCACAATCGCCACCGTAGTGAGCATGCAGGGGTAGATCAGTGACTGAATGAGCTTGCTGCGGATTTTCTGCCGGTTTTCATTGTAATCAGCCAGCTTTTCCAACACCGGGGCCAGCAGACCGCTCTTTTCGCCCGCTTTTACCAGGGTACGGTAGAGCGAATCGAAAAGCGTGGGGAAATGCTGTAATGCATCTGAAAGGGGATGCCCTTCAAGGATGGCGCTGCGTACCTGATTTAACACGTCAGCCAGTCGTTTATTACTGCTTTGTTGACCAATTACGGCAAGGCTCTCTTCCAGGGGTAATGCCGCTGCGCTTAAGGTTGCCAACTGCCGGGTGAAAAGCGTCAGTTCACTATGGCTGATCCTCGGGCGACGTGTTTTTACTCCCGAACTTTTTTGGGGGCGAATATCCAACAGGAAAAGCCCTTCTTCACGCAGCCGCAGTCGTGCCTGACGTTCATCGTTAGCATCAATGATCCCCTGCAATTTTTGACCATCCTGGGTCATGGCGCGATAGCGATAATTCATGCTTTGTTCTCCAGCGTAGCACTGGCGACGCGCATAACCTCATCCCAGGAGGTGTCACCGCGTATCACTGTTTGCAGGCCATTTTTGATTAAGGCATTGTGTTGTTGCCGGACCAGTCGCTCCAGTGCTTGTTCATCCACATTTTCATGAATAGCGGCCCGCAATTCCGGCGTCACCACCATCATTTCGTGGATCGCCATGCGCCCCTGATAACCGGATTGATGGCAATGAGGGCAACCTACGGGAGTGCCAATTGTTGTCACCGCGAGCTGATGATATTTAAACATCTGCGCTTGCTGGGGCGATACGGGCGTGAATTGTCGGCATTGCGGACACAGACGACGAACCAGACGTTGCGCGATAATCCCTGCCAGTGAAGATGAAAGCAGGAATGATTCGACGCCCATGTCGCGTAGCCGGGTGACTGCGCCTGATGCACTGTTAGTGTGGAGTGTTGAGAGTACCAGATGGCCTGTGAGCGAGGCCTGAACCGCAATTTGCGCGGTTTCTGTATCACGAATTTCCCCCACCATGACGACATCCGGGTCCTGGCGAAGTATGGCGCGCAGGCCGCGAGCGAAAGACATATCCACACGGGTATTCACCTGCGTTTGTCCAATGCCTTCCAGCTCATATTCCACGGGATCTTCTACCGTCAGAATATTACGGCCAGGGATATTAAGCGCCGAAAGGATGGCGTAGAGCGTGGTGCTTTTACCGGAGCCTGTCGGCCCTGTCACCAGGATAATACCGTGCGGAAGCTGAATGAGATTTTCTAAATCCTGTTTATCCGCTGCCGTCATCCCCAGGTTGTTCAATGAAAGCTGGAGGCTGTTTTTATCCAGCAGACGGAGCACAGCGCGTTCACCATAGATGGATGGCAGTGTGGATACGCGGACATCTATGTTACGTCGCCCGATACGCAAACTGATCCTTCCATCCTGTGGAATACGTTTTTCGGCGATATCAAGACGAGCCATGACCTTAATTCGGGAGATAAGCAGTGCCGCCAGTTTTTTGTTGGGCTGTAAAATTGTCCGCAAAACGCCGTCGATGCGAAAACGGATCGACATTGTTTTTTCATAGGTTTCAATGTGGATATCGGAGGCGGTTTCTTTGATGGCCTCACTCAAAATAGCATTGATCAAGCGGATAACCGGTGCCGCTGAATCTTCATTCAGGAGATCTTCATTTGCGGGCATCTCTTCCGAAAGCGAGAGAAGATCGACGGATTGATCGATATCCTGCGCAATCTGTTGCGACTCACCGGTATTCTGATGGAACACCGCTTCCAGTCGGGCTTCAAAATCAGCCTGTGACAAGCTGGTCATGGTCTGGCACTGACCAACTTGACGTTGAATATCGAGTAACCGTTCGAATGGCGTATCGGCGAGATAAATAATCTCGCCCTCTGAATAGAGATAACCAATTCGTTGTGCCAGCGCCCAACTGGCGGGGTACGGTGAGTGAATTCTCATAAGAATGCCTCACCGTGACGATGGCGCAGGGGCGTGACTGTTGAACGTGTTCTCATTCAGCACCGGCAAATCTTCCGAGCCAACCAGCGCTTTTGATTTCCCGTCGATTCGCAGCTGTTGCTCCTGACGGTAGCGGGTGTATTTCTCTTTTGACAGTGAGCGATAAACATCATCGTCACGGATAATCGTCGGGCGGATGAATACCATCAGGTTGCGTTTAGCGCGCTCGGTCGAGGTATAGCGGAAGAGTTGTCCCACTAAAGGAATATCGCCAAGCAGAGGAACCTTTGACACTTGCTCTTTAGAAAAATCATCCAGCAATCCGCCCAGGACCACCGTTTCACCGGTTTTAACCAGCACGGCGTTTTGAATAGTACGGGTGTTAAATGTCGGGCCGAGCGTCGAATTAGACGAAGAGTCAACGCTGGAAACCTCCTGTTCTATTTCGAGCAGTACCGCGTCGCCTTCATTGACCTGCGGAGTGACTTTGAGTTTTGTGCCCACCGTTTTGCGTTCGACAGTATTAAAGACGTTATCCCCAGAAGTGGTCTGAGAGCCGGATAGCACCGGCACATCCTGACCAACGTTGAAGGACGCGAGTTTATTATCCAGCGTTACGATGCTCGGGGTGGCGAGGATGTCATTTTTATTGTTACTGGCCAGCGCAGTCAACAATACGCCCCAGTCGCCATTGAAGAAGCCTGCAGCCATGCCATTGTAGGCGCTAAACATATCCCAGGCAGGATTCGCGCTGGTGATCCCGCCATTCTTTTTATAATCAGCTACACCTTGCGCAGCGTTAAAAACCGGTAATCCCGTATTGGTAAATTGCTGTGCGCCAACGTTTTTATTCGCCCATTGCACGCCGAGGTTGAGTCCATTTCCATCCTGAACTTCGACGATGATTGCCTCAACCAGCACCTGTGCACGGCGAATATCCAGACGCGCAATTACCGTGGCGAGTTTCTCCTGGACGGACTGGTCAGCGGTAATGACCAACGAGTTGGTCTGTTCATCGGCGGTAATGGCCACATTATCCATCGCAGAAGTAGAAGAAGGCTTACGCGAATTCCCTTTTTCATCTTTCAGCTTTTCGGAAACACCGGTTAGCACTTCCACCAGATTCGTGGCTTTAGCATATTTCAGGTAATAGACCCGGGTATTTCCTTCCTCGCTCTCTTCTACATCAAGGCTTTTCAGTAATGAAGTTATGCGCTGGCGTGCTTTTTCCGGTCCGCTGATGATAAGAGAGTTGGTTCGCTTATCCGCCACAATCTTCGCGGAAAGGAGGGCAGGCATCTGGCTTTTACCGTGGCTTTCGCTGATTAATTGATTAAGAATCTCGGCGAGATCTTCCGCTGATGCATATTCCAGATGAATAATTTGCTGCTTCTCTGTGCCGATGACATCAACGCGCTTTATGACTTCAATCAGTTTATTAATGGTGGAGGCACGACCGGTCAGAATAAGAACGTTGGAGGGTTCATAATGCACAACATTACCGACGCTACCCGCATCCATCATCTGGCGGAGCAGGGGAGCCAGGTCACGAGCAGGAACGTTCTCAAGCGGTACGATTCGGGTGACCAACTCATCACCTACGCCTGGACGAGAACTGTCAGCAATCATCCCTGGCGATGTTTTTACATTAGCTGAGCGCACCACTTTCAGAAAACCATTGTCCAGCGTGATCACGGAATAACCGTAAAGATCAAGAATACTTAAAAAGAACTGGTAGTACTCCTGTTGGCTAAACGTATCATTACTGCGTACGGAAATGGTTCCCTGTACCGAAGGGTCGATCAGGATCGTTTTGCCAAGATGCTGACCCACTATTTCCACGAACTGGCGGATATCGGCGTTATTGAAGTTAGCGCCGTATTGTTCGTTCTCAGCGTGTCCTGCACAAGGCATGAGTAATGCTGCCAGCAAGCAGCAGGTGATTTTATTGAGTCCCTTCATTGCGCTGTCCATTCATTCCTGTAAGTTCCGCGACGGAAACATTTATCAAGCGGGGTACGCCGTTGCGACGAATTGTAAACTGAGCACTTTGTTGAGTTAGCAGTAAACTTAATGCCTGTGAAATCTCATCAGGGTGGGTCAGCGAAAGATTATTGATCCTGAGGGCGATATCCCCAGGTTGCAGCAAACTGGTGGTAAATGCATTGAGACCCTTACGAGGATTCAATCGAAGACCGTATATCTGTTCTCCATCACGTATAGGTGTGGCGATAATATAATCGGCGAGTACATTTTGATTTTCCGAATCAGGCTGCTTGATGATGTCAGGTAGCCCTGGATGGAGAGTTACTTTTTCGTAATGCCCGTGAGTTTCAAACACAACGCTGGTTTTATTTATTTTTCTAATAAACGTTCCCGGCGCTGACTCAAGGGCTTCGTTGAGGGAGTATCGCTTTTGTTCGTTCCCCTCATTAATTAAGACAAAAGAAGTCTCATCATTCGATGTGAGTACAATGCCATTAAGCGCTATAGAGAGCTTAGGTGTTTCCTGATTAACTGCCACGGGATTTGCATCTTTTACCCCAGTATGATTTTCGTTGCGCCATAAAGCGGCAAGGCTGAATTCAGACTGAAATGCATTTGTTGGTTGATTAATGATCTGTTCATTTTTAACTATAGTTGTATGGAAATAATTCACATTAAAAATAATCAGCCCTATGCTTATAAATGTAATCAATATATTGATGGCAGCATCTTTATTATGATTCGCCAGATGGAAGGGGAAAGGTAGTGTGGGCACGATGTATGTTCTAATAAAATAGATTGGGTGGGTTGTATATTGACGTTAGTATAAATAGTATTAATGCCGCTTGCATGAATCAAGCAAAATTTATTTATATTAGTAATATGTATTTAATTAATAAATACATACATTATTTTTATGATTAAGGATAATCAATAATTAAAACAGGAAGTTCTATGTCTACGAGAAGAGAAGTCATTCTTTCCTGGTTGCGTGAGAAGCATCAGACCTGGCGTCTGTGCTATTTGTTGGGTGAGGCTGGAAGTGGAAAAACCCGGCTGGCGCAGCAACTACAAAAAGATAAACATCGCCGTGTGATTACTTTAAGCCTCGTTGTTTCCTGGCAAGGTAAGGCCGCATGGATCGTTACCGACGATAATGCGGCTGAACAGGGCTGCCGTGACAGCGCCTGGACGCGAGATGAGATGGCGGGTCAATTACTGCATGCACTTCATCGAACTGATAGTCGCTGCCCTCTTATTATTATTGAAAATGCTCACCTGAATCACCGCCGCATACTTGATGATCTCCAACGCGCGATATCTCTTATTCCTGACGGTCAATTTTTGCTGATCGGCAGACCCGATCGAAAAGTCGAACGTGATTTTAAAAAACAGGGCATTGAACTTGTCTCGACAGGTCGTCTGACGGAGCACGAGCTTAAGGCAAGCATCCTTGAAGGTCAGAATATTGACCAGCCCGATCTCCTTTTAACCGCCAGAGTTCTGAAACGGATAGCTTTATTATGTCGGGGAGATCGCAGAAAGCTGGCGCTTGCCGGCGAAACAATTAGCTTATTACAGCAAGCCGAGCAGACCTGCGTTTTCACTGCAAAACAATGGCGAATGATTTACCGCGTATTAGGTGATAACCGCCCCCGGAAAATGCAGCTTGCCGTGGTGATGAGTGGAACCATTATCGCACTTACCTGTGGTTGGCTACTGCTGCCCTCTTTCACAGCTCCGTTACCCGTTCCTGCGTGGCTGATACCCGTAACGCCAGTAGTTAAACAAGATATGACTAAGGATATTGCCCATGTGGTGATGCGCGATAGTGAGGCGCTAAGCGTGTTATACGGCGTATGGGGGTACGAGGTCCCAGCCGATTCGGCCTGGTGCGATCAGGCAGTAAGAGCGGGGCTGGTATGTAAAAGTGGGAATGCTTCTTTACAAACATTGGTAGATCAGAATTTGCCCTGGATCGCATCGCTTAAAGTCGGGGACAAAAAATTGCCTGTTGTGGTCGTTCGCGTCGGTGATGCTACCGTTGATGTACTCGTAGGGCAGCAAACCTGGACGCTGACACATAAATGGTTTGAGTTGGTATGGACGGGTGATTATCTTCTGTTGTGGAAAATGTCGCCGGAAGGAGAGAGTACCATTACGCGTGATAGCAGCGAGGAAGAGATTCTCTGGCTGGAAACGATGTTAAACCGCGCATTGCATATTTCGACAGAATCTTCGGCAGAGTGGCGTCCCTTGTTGGTAGAAAAAATAAAGCAATTTCAAAAAAGCCATCACTTGAAAACTGACGGTGTTGTTGGCTTTTCAACGTTAGTGCATCTCTGGCAGGTGGCAGGGGAGAGTGCCTACTTATATCGGGATGAAGCAAATATTTCCCCGGAAACAACAGTGAAGGGGAAATGACATGTTTGAATTCTATATCGCCGCGCGTGAGCAGAAAGAAACAGGTCACCCTGGTATCTTCTCCCGACAAAAACACAGCACCATAATATATGTCATTTGTTTATTGCTGATTTGCCTGTGGTTTGCAGGAATGGTGTTGGTTGGTGGGTATGCCCGGCAGCTATGGGCACTTTGGATAGTAAAAGCAGAAGTCACTGTAGATGCTGAAACGCCCGCTTTTAAACAATCAACACAACACTATTTTTTCAAAAAACAGCCACTCCCCGTCGTCGAATCCGTCGAGGAGGAAGATGACCCAGGAGTCGCGGTTGAGAATGCCCCCTCTTCTTCTGAAGACGAAGACAATACTGTAGAAGAAAGCGACGAGAAAGCCGGTTTAAGAGAGCGTGTCAAAAATGCGCTGAACGAACTTGAGAGATAACCCAAAGGCTGTTTACTTTACTAGCAATACGCTTGCGTTCGGTGGTTAAGTATGTATAATGCGCGGGCTTGTCGTAGTTGACAGCAGGTTCAATCTGAACCTCAGTTAGCCGAATTTGGCTACCTAACAATGCTCCCAATCGGGGAGCTACGTAAGAACGGTTACACTCTCCCATCAATCGTAATGGGTCTGAGGAGTAATCATTTTCGTTTATAAAATAATTGGAGCTCTGGTCTCATGCAGAACCAAAGAATCCGTATCCGCCTGAAAGCGTTTGATCATCGTCTGATCGATCAAGCAACCGCGGAAATCGTCGAGACTGCTAAGCGCACTGGTGCGCAGGTCCGTGGTCCGATCCCGCTGCCGACACGCAAAGAGCGCTTCACTGTTCTGATCTCCCCGCACGTCAACAAAGACGCGCGCGATCAGTACGAAATCCGTACTCACTTGCGTCTGGTTGACATCGTTGAGCCAACCGAGAAAACCGTTGATGCTCTGATGCGTCTGGATCTGGCTGCCGGTGTAGACGTGCAGATCAGCCTGGGTTAATCAGGTCATTGAGCGATTGAGAGGTTGAAACAATGATTGGTTTAGTCGGTAAAAAAGTGGGTATGACCCGTATCTTCACAGAAGACGGCGTTTCTATCCCAGTAACCGTAATCGAAGTTGAAGCAAACCGCGTTACTCAGGTTAAAGACCTGGCTAACGATGGCTACCGTGCTATTCAGGTGACCACCGGTGCTAAAAAAGCTAACCGTGTGACCAAGCCTGAAGCTGGCCACTTCGCTAAAGCTGGCGTAGAAGCTGGCCGTGGTCTGTGGGAATTCCGCCTGGCTGAAGGCGAAGAGTTCACTGTAGGTCAGAGCATTAGCGTTGAACTGTTTGCTGACGTTAAAAAAGTTGACGTAACTGGCACCTCTAAAGGTAAAGGTTTCGCAGGTACCGTTAAGCGCTGGAACTTCCGTACCCAGGACGCTACTCACGGTAACTCCTTGTCTCACCGCGTTCCGGGTTCTATCGGTCAGAACCAGACTCCGGGCAAAGTGTTCAAAGGCAAGAAAATGGCAGGTCAGATGGGTAACGAACGTGTAACCGTTCAGAGCCTTGACGTAGTACGCGTTGACGCTGAGCGCAACCTGCTGCTGGTTAAAGGCGCTGTCCCGGGTGCAACCGGTAGCGACCTGATCGTTAAACCAGCTGTGAAGGCGTAAGGAGATAGCAATGGAATTAGTATTGAAAGACGCGCAGAGCGCGCTGACTGTTTCCGAAACTACCTTCGGTCGTGATTTCAACGAAGCGCTGGTTCACCAGGTTGTTGTTGCTTATGCAGCTGGTGCTCGTCAGGGTACTCGTGCTCAGAAGACTCGTGCTGAAGTAACTGGTTCCGGTAAAAAACCGTGGCGCCAGAAAGGCACCGGCCGTGCGCGTTCTGGTTCTATCAAGAGCCCGATCTGGCGTTCTGGTGGCGTGACCTTTGCTGCTCGTCCGCAGGACCACAGTCAAAAAGTTAACAAGAAGATGTACCGCGGCGCGCTGAAAAGCATCCTGTCCGAACTGGTACGTCAGGATCGTCTGATCGTTGTCGAGAAGTTCTCTGTAGAAGCGCCGAAAACTAAGCTGCTGGCACAGAAACTGAAAGACATGGCTCTGGAAGATGTGCTGATCATCACCGGTGAGCTGGACGAGAACCTGTTCCTGGCTGCGCGCAACCTGCACAAGGTTGACGTACGCGATGCAACTGGTATCGACCCGGTTAGCCTGATCGCCTTCGACAAAGTCGTAATGACTGCTGATGCTGTTAAGCAAGTTGAGGAGATGCTGGCATGATTCGTGAAGAACGTCTGCTGAAGGTGCTGCGTGCACCGCACGTTTCTGAAAAAGCGTCTACTGCGATGGAAAAATCCAACACCATCGTACTCAAAGTTGCTAAAGACGCGACCAAAGCAGAAATCAAAGCTGCTGTGCAGAAACTGTTTGAAGTCGAAGTCGAAGTCGTTAACACCCTGGTAGTTAAAGGGAAAGTTAAACGTCACGGACAGCGTATCGGTCGTCGTAGCGACTGGAAAAAAGCTTACGTCACCCTGAAAGAAGGCCAGAATCTGGACTTCGTTGGCGGCGCTGAGTAAGTCGGAGGAGTAATACAATGGCAGTTGTTAAATGTAAACCGACATCTCCGGGTCGTCGCCACGTAGTTAAAGTGGTTAACCCTGAGCTGCACAAGGGCAAACCTTTTGCTCCGTTGCTGGAAAAAAACAGCAAATCCGGTGGTCGTAACAACAATGGCCGTATCACCACTCGTCATATCGGTGGTGGCCACAAGCAGGCTTACCGTATTGTTGACTTCAAACGCAACAAAGACGGTATCCCGGCAGTTGTTGAACGTCTTGAGTACGATCCGAACCGTTCCGCGAACATCGCGCTGGTTCTGTACAAAGACGGTGAACGCCGTTACATCCTGGCCCCTAAAGGCCTGAAAGCTGGCGACCAGATTCAGTCTGGCGTTGATGCTGCAATCAAACCAGGTAACACCCTGCCGATGCGCAACATCCCGGTTGGTTCTACTGTTCATAACGTAGAAATGAAACCAGGTAAAGGCGGTCAGCTGGCACGTTCCGCTGGTACTTACGTTCAGATCGTTGCTCGTGATGGTGCTTATGTCACCCTGCGTCTGCGTTCTGGTGAAATGCGTAAAGTAGAAGCAGACTGCCGTGCAACTCTGGGCGAAGTTGGCAATGCTGAGCATATGCTGCGCGTTCTGGGTAAAGCAGGTGCTGCACGCTGGCGTGGTGTTCGTCCGACCGTTCGCGGTACCGCGATGAACCCGGTAGACCACCCACATGGTGGTGGTGAAGGTCGTAACTTTGGTAAGCACCCGGTAACTCCGTGGGGCGTTCAGACCAAAGGTAAGAAGACCCGCAGCAACAAGCGTACTGATAAATTCATCGTACGTCGCCGTAGCAAATAATTTTAGAGGATAAGCCATGCCACGTTCTCTCAAGAAAGGTCCTTTTATTGACCTGCACTTGCTGAAGAAGGTAGAGAAAGCGGTGGAAAGCGGAGACAAGAAGCCCCTGCGCACTTGGTCCCGTCGTTCAACGATCTTTCCTAACATGATCGGTTTGACCATCGCTGTCCATAATGGTCGTCAGCACGTTCCGGTATTTGTAACCGACGAAATGGTCGGTCACAAACTGGGTGAATTCGCACCGACTCGTACTTATCGCGGCCACGCTGCTGATAAAAAAGCGAAGAAGAAATAAGGTAGGAGGAAGAGATGGAAACTATCGCTAAACATCGCCATGCTCGTTCTTCTGCTCAGAAGGTTCGCCTTGTTGCTGACCTGATTCGCGGTAAGAAAGTGTCGCAGGCTCTGGATATTTTGACCTACACCAACAAGAAAGCAGCTGTACTGGTCAAGAAAGTTCTGGAATCTGCCATTGCTAACGCTGAACACAACGATGGCGCTGACATTGACGATCTGAAAGTTACGAA
The DNA here is from genome assembly GCF_046487065.1 of Escherichia sp. WS2035. NCBI lineage: Bacteria > Pseudomonadati > Pseudomonadota > Gammaproteobacteria > Enterobacterales > Enterobacteriaceae > Escherichia > Escherichia sp. WS2035. Next base: position 21,225 of record NZ_JBJQKD010000025.1, on the reverse strand, counting down.
AATTTTCGTAGACGAAGGCCCGAGCATGAAGCGCATTATGCCGCGTGCAAAAGGTCGTGCAGATCGCATCCTGAAGCGCACCAGCCACATCACTGTGGTTGTGTCCGATCGCTGAGACTCTGGAGACTAGCAATGGGTCAGAAAGTACATCCTAATGGTATTCGCCTGGGTATTGTAAAACCATGGAACTCTACCTGGTTTGCGAACACCAAAGAATTCGCTGACAACCTGGACAGCGATTTTAAAGTACGTCAGTACCTGACTAAGGAACTGGCTAAAGCGTCCGTATCTCGTATCGTTATCGAGCGTCCGGCTAAGAGCATCCGTGTAACCATTCACACTGCTCGCCCGGGTATCGTTATCGGTAAAAAAGGTGAAGACGTAGAAAAACTGCGTAAGGTCGTAGCGGACATCGCTGGCGTTCCTGCACAGATCAACATCGCCGAAGTTCGTAAGCCTGAACTGGACGCAAAACTGGTTGCTGACAGCATCACTTCTCAGCTGGAACGTCGCGTTATGTTCCGTCGTGCTATGAAGCGTGCTGTACAGAACGCAATGCGTCTGGGCGCTAAAGGTATTAAAGTTGAAGTTAGCGGCCGTCTGGGCGGCGCGGAAATCGCACGTACCGAATGGTACCGCGAAGGTCGCGTACCGCTGCACACTCTGCGTGCTGACATCGACTACAACACCTCTGAAGCGCACACCACTTACGGTGTAATCGGCGTTAAAGTGTGGATCTTCAAAGGCGAGATCCTGGGTGGTATGGCTGCTGTTGAACAACCGGAAAAACCGGCTGCTCAGCCTAAAAAGCAGCAGCGTAAAGGCCGTAAATAAGGAGCGTCGCTGATGTTACAACCAAAGCGTACAAAATTCCGTAAAATGCACAAAGGCCGTAACCGCGGTCTGGCGCAGGGTACGGATGTTAGCTTCGGCAGCTTCGGTCTGAAAGCTGTTGGCCGTGGTCGTCTGACTGCACGTCAGATCGAAGCAGCACGTCGTGCTATGACCCGTGCAGTTAAGCGTCAAGGTAAGATCTGGATCCGTGTGTTCCCGGACAAACCGATCACTGAAAAGCCGCTGGCAGTGCGTATGGGTAAAGGTAAAGGTAACGTGGAGTATTGGGTTGCCTTGATTCAGCCGGGTAAAGTCCTGTATGAAATGGACGGTGTTCCGGAAGAGCTGGCCCGTGAAGCATTCAAGCTGGCAGCAGCGAAACTGCCGATTAAAACCACCTTTGTAACTAAGACGGTGATGTAATGAAAGCAAAAGAGCTGCGTGAGAAGAGCGTTGAAGAGCTGAACACCGAGCTGCTGAACCTGCTGCGTGAGCAGTTCAACCTGCGTATGCAGGCTGCAAGTGGCCAGCTGCAACAGTCTCACCTGTTGAAGCAAGTGCGTCGCGATGTCGCACGCGTTAAGACTTTACTGAACGAGAAGGCGGGTGCGTAATGACCGATAAAATCCGTACTCTGCAAGGTCGCGTTGTTAGCGACAAAATGGAGAAATCCATTGTTGTTGCTATCGAACGTTTTGTGAAACACCCGATCTACGGTAAATTCATCAAGCGTACGACCAAACTGCACGTACATGACGAGAACAACGAATGCGGTATCGGTGACGTGGTTGAAATCCGCGAATGCCGTCCGCTGTCCAAGACTAAATCCTGGACGCTGGTTCGCGTTGTAGAGAAAGCGGTTCTGTAATACAGTACACTCTCTCGATACGAATAAACGGCTCAGAAATGAGCCGTTTATTTTTTCTACCCATATCCTTGAAGCGGTGTTATAATGCCGCGCCCTCGATATGGGGATTTTTAACGACCTGATTTTCGGGTCTCAGTAGTAGTTGACATTAGCGGAGCACTAAAATGATCCAAGAACAGACTATGCTGAACGTCGCCGACAACTCCGGTGCACGTCGCGTAATGTGTATCAAGGTTCTGGGTGGCTCGCACCGTCGCTACGCAGGCGTAGGCGATATCATCAAGATCACCATCAAAGAAGCAATTCCGCGTGGTAAGGTCAAAAAAGGTGATGTGCTGAAGGCGGTAGTGGTGCGCACCAAGAAGGGTGTTCGTCGCCCGGACGGTTCTGTCATTCGCTTCGATGGTAATGCTTGTGTTCTTCTGAACAACAACAGCGAGCAGCCTATCGGTACGCGTATTTTTGGGCCGGTAACTCGTGAGCTTCGTAGTGAGAAGTTCATGAAAATTATCTCTCTGGCACCAGAAGTACTCTAAGGAGCGAATCATGGCAGCGAAAATCCGTCGTGATGACGAAGTTATCGTGTTAACCGGTAAAGATAAAGGTAAACGCGGTAAAGTTAAGAATGTCCTGTCTTCCGGCAAGGTCATTGTTGAAGGTATCAATCTGGTTAAGAAACATCAGAAGCCGGTTCCGGCCCTGAACCAACCGGGTGGCATCGTTGAAAAAGAAGCCGCTATTCAGGTTTCCAACGTAGCAATCTTCAATGCGACAACCGGCAAGGCTGACCGTGTAGGCTTTAGATTCGAAGACGGTAAAAAAGTCCGTTTCTTCAAGTCTAACAGCGAAACTATCAAGTAATTTGGAGTAGTACGATGGCGAAACTGCATGATTACTACAAAGACGAAGTAGTTAAAAAACTCATGACTGAGTTTAACTACAATTCTGTCATGCAAGTCCCTCGGGTCGAGAAGATCACCCTGAACATGGGTGTTGGTGAAGCGATCGCTGACAAAAAACTGCTGGATAACGCAGCAGCAGACCTGGCAGCAATCTCCGGTCAAAAACCGCTGATCACCAAAGCACGCAAATCTGTTGCAGGCTTCAAAATCCGTCAGGGCTATCCGATCGGCTGTAAAGTAACTCTGCGTGGCGAACGCATGTGGGAGTTCTTTGAGCGCCTGATCACTATTGCTGTACCTCGTATCCGTGACTTCCGTGGCCTGTCCGCTAAGTCTTTCGACGGTCGTGGTAACTACAGCATGGGTGTCCGTGAGCAGATCATCTTCCCAGAAATCGACTACGATAAAGTCGACCGCGTTCGTGGTTTGGATATTACCATTACCACTACTGCGAAATCTGACGAAGAAGGCCGCGCTCTGCTGGCTGCCTTTGACTTCCCGTTCCGCAAGTAAGGTAGGGTTACTAAATGGCTAAGCAATCAATGAAAGCACGCGAAGTAAAACGCGTAGCTTTAGCTGATAAATACTTCGCGAAACGCGCTGAACTGAAAGCGATCATCTCTGATGTGAACGCTTCCGACGAAGATCGTTGGAACGCTGTTCTCAAGCTGCAGACTCTGCCGCGTGATTCCAGCCCGTCTCGTCAGCGTAACCGCTGCCGTCAAACAGGTCGTCCGCATGGTTTCCTGCGGAAGTTCGGGTTGAGCCGTATTAAGGTCCGTGAAGCCGCTATGCGCGGTGAAATCCCGGGTCTGAAAAAGGCTAGCTGGTAATTGTCACCAATTGAATCACGGGAGTAAAGACAGATGAGCATGCAAGATCCGATCGCGGATATGCTGACCCGTATCCGTAACGGTCAGGCCGCGAACAAAGCTGCGGTCACCATGCCTTCCTCCAAGCTGAAAGTGGCAATCGCCAACGTGCTGAAGGAAGAAGGTTTTATTGAAGATTTTAAAGTTGAAGGCGACACCAAGCCTGAACTGGAACTTACTCTGAAGTATTTCCAGGGCAAAGCTGTTGTAGAAAGCATTCAGCGTGTCAGCCGCCCAGGTCTGCGCATCTATAAACGTAAAGATGAGCTGCCGAAAGTTATGGCGGGTCTGGGTATCGCAGTTGTTTCTACCTCTAAAGGTGTTATGACTGATCGTGCAGCGCGCCAGGCTGGTCTTGGTGGCGAAATTATCTGCTACGTAGCCTAATCGGAGGAAAAAATGTCTCGTGTTGCTAAAGCACCGGTCGTTGTTCCTGCCGGCGTTGACGTAAAAATCAACGGTCAGGTTATTACGATCAAAGGTAAAAACGGCGAGCTGACTCGTACTCTCAACGATGCTGTTGAAGTTAAACATGCAGATAATACCCTGACCTTCGGTCCGCGTGATGGTTACGCAGACGGTTGGGCACAGGCTGGTACCGCGCGTGCCCTGCTGAACTCAATGGTTATCGGTGTTACCGAAGGCTTCACTAAGAAGCTGCAGCTGGTTGGTGTAGGTTACCGTGCAGCGGTTAAAGGCAATGTGATTAACCTGTCTCTGGGTTTCTCTCATCCTGTTGACCATCAGCTGCCTGCGGGTATCACTGCTGAATGTCCGACTCAGACTGAAATCGTGCTGAAAGGCGCTGATAAGCAGGTGATCGGCCAGGTTGCAGCGGATCTGCGCGCCTACCGTCGTCCTGAGCCTTACAAAGGCAAGGGTGTTCGTTACGCCGACGAAGTCGTGCGTACCAAAGAGGCTAAGAAGAAGTAAGGTAACACTATGGATAAGAAATCTGCTCGTATCCGTCGTGCGACCCGCGCACGCCGCAAGCTCCAGGAGCTGGGCGCAACTCGCCTGGTGGTACATCGTACCCCGCGTCACATTTACGCACAGGTAATTGCACCGAACGGTTCTGAAGTTCTGGTAGCTGCTTCTACTGTAGAAAAAGCTATCGCTGAACAACTGAAGTACACCGGTAACAAAGACGCGGCTGCAGCTGTGGGTAAAGCTGTCGCTGAACGCGCTCTGGAAAAAGGCATCAAAGATGTATCCTTTGACCGTTCCGGGTTCCAATATCATGGTCGTGTCCAGGCACTGGCAGATGCTGCCCGTGAAGCTGGCCTTCAGTTCTAAGGTAGAGGTGTAAGATGGCTCACATCGAAAAACAAGCTGGCGAACTGCAGGAAAAGCTGATCGCGGTAAACCGCGTATCTAAAACCGTTAAAGGTGGTCGTATTTTCTCCTTCACAGCTCTGACTGTAGTTGGCGATGGTAACGGTCGCGTTGGTTTTGGTTACGGTAAAGCGCGTGAAGTTCCAGCAGCGATCCAGAAAGCGATGGAAAAAGCCCGTCGCAATATGATTAACGTCGCGCTGAATAACGGCACTCTGCAACACCCTGTTAAAGGTGTTCACACGGGTTCTCGCGTATTCATGCAGCCGGCTTCCGAGGGTACCGGTATCATCGCCGGTGGTGCAATGCGCGCCGTTCTGGAAGTCGCTGGGGTTCATAACGTTCTGGCTAAAGCGTATGGTTCCACCAACCCGATTAACGTGGTTCGTGCAACTATCGATGGCCTGGAAAATATGAATTCTCCAGAAATGGTCGCTGCCAAGCGTGGTAAATCCGTTGAAGAAATTCTGGGGAAATAAACCATGGCAAAGACTATTAAAATTACTCAAACCCGCAGTGCAATCGGTCGTCTGCCGAAACACAAGGCAACGCTGCTTGGCCTGGGTCTGCGTCGTATTGGTCACACCGTAGAGCGCGAGGATACTCCTGCTATTCGCGGTATGATCAACGCGGTTTCCTTCATGGTTAAAGTTGAGGAGTAAGAGATGCGTTTAAATACTCTGTCTCCGGCCGAAGGCTCCAAAAAGGCGGGTAAACGCCTGGGTCGTGGTATCGGTTCTGGCCTCGGTAAAACCGGTGGTCGTGGTCACAAAGGTCAGAAATCTCGTTCTGGCGGTGGCGTACGTCGCGGTTTCGAGGGTGGTCAGATGCCTCTGTACCGTCGTCTGCCGAAATTCGGCTTCACTTCTCGTAAAGCAGCGATTACAGCCGAAGTTCGTCTGTCTGACCTGGCTAAAGTAGAAGGCGGTGTTGTAGACCTGAACACGCTGAAAGCGGCTAACATTATCGGTATCCAGATCGAGTTCGCGAAAGTGATCCTGGCTGGCGAAGTAACGACTCCGGTAACTGTTCGTGGCCTGCGTGTTACTAAAGGCGCTCGTGCTGCTATCGAAGCTGCTGGCGGTAAAATCGAGGAATAAGTAGCAGATGGCTAAACAACCGGGATTAGATTTTCAAAGTGCCAAAGGTGGCTTAGGCGAGCTGAAACGCAGACTGCTGTTTGTTATCGGTGCGCTGATTGTGTTCCGTATTGGCTCTTTTATTCCGATCCCTGGTATTGATGCCGCTGTACTTGCCAAACTGCTTGAGCAACAGCGAGGCACCATCATTGAGATGTTTAACATGTTCTCTGGTGGTGCTCTCAGCCGTGCTTCTATCTTTGCTCTGGGGATCATGCCGTATATTTCGGCGTCGATCATTATCCAGCTACTGACGGTGGTTCATCCAACGTTGGCAGAAATTAAGAAAGAAGGGGAGTCTGGTCGTCGTAAGATCAGCCAGTACACCCGCTACGGTACTCTGGTGCTGGCAATATTCCAGTCGATCGGTATTGCTACTGGTCTGCCGAATATGCCTGGTATGCAAGGCCTGGTGATTAACCCGGGCTTTGCATTCTACTTCACCGCTGTTGTAAGTCTGGTCACAGGAACCATGTTCCTGATGTGGTTGGGCGAACAGATCACTGAACGAGGTATCGGCAACGGTATTTCAATCATTATCTTCGCCGGTATTGTCGCGGGACTCCCGCCAGCCATTGCCCATACTATCGAGCAAGCGCGTCAAGGCGACCTGCACTTCCTCGTGTTGCTGTTGGTTGCAGTATTAGTATTTGCAGTGACGTTCTTTGTTGTATTTGTTGAGCGTGGTCAACGCCGCATTGTGGTAAACTACGCGAAACGTCAGCAAGGTCGTCGTGTCTATGCTGCACAGAGCACACATTTACCGCTGAAAGTGAATATGGCGGGGGTAATCCCGGCAATCTTCGCTTCCAGTATTATTCTGTTCCCGGCGACCATCGCGTCATGGTTCGGGGGCGGTACTGGTTGGAACTGGCTGACAACAATTTCGCTGTATTTGCAGCCTGGGCAACCGCTTTATGTGTTACTCTATGCGTCTGCAATCATCTTCTTCTGTTTCTTCTACACGGCGTTGGTTTTCAACCCGCGTGAAACAGCAGATAACCTGAAGAAGTCCGGTGCATTTGTACCAGGAATTCGTCCGGGAGAGCAAACGGCGAAGTATATCGATAAAGTAATGACCCGCCTGACCTTGGTTGGTGCGCTGTACATTACCTTTATCTGCCTGATCCCGGAGTTCATGCGTGATGCAATGAAAGTACCGTTCTACTTCGGTGGGACCTCACTGCTTATCGTTGTTGTCGTGATTATGGACTTTATGGCTCAAGTGCAAACTCTGATGATGTCCAGTCAGTATGAGTCTGCATTGAAGAAGGCGAACCTGAAAGGCTACGGCCGATAATTGGTCGCCCGAGAAGTTACGGAGAGTAAAAATGAAAGTTCGTGCTTCCGTCAAGAAATTATGCCGTAACTGCAAAATCGTTAAGCGTGATGGTGTCATCCGTGTGATTTGCAGTGCCGAGCCGAAGCATAAACAGCGCCAAGGCTGATTTTTTCGCATATTTTTCTTGCAAAGTTGGGTTGAGCTGGCTAGATTAGCCAGCCAATCTTTTGTATGTCTGTGCGTTTCCATTTGAGTATCCTGAAAACGGGCTTTTCAGCATGGAACGTACATATTAAATAGTAGGAGTGCATAGTGGCCCGTATAGCAGGCATTAACATTCCTGATCATAAGCATGCCGTAATCGCATTAACTTCGATTTATGGCGTCGGCAAGACCCGTTCTAAAGCCATCCTGGCTGCAGCGGGTATCGCTGAAGATGTTAAGATCAGTGAGCTGTCTGAAGGACAAATCGACACGCTGCGTGACGAAGTTGCCAAATTTGTCGTTGAAGGTGATCTGCGCCGTGAAATCAGCATGAGCATCAAGCGCCTGATGGATCTTGGTTGCTATCGCGGTTTGCGTCATCGTCGTGGTCTCCCGGTTCGCGGTCAGCGTACCAAGACCAACGCACGTACCCGTAAGGGTCCGCGCAAACCGATCAAGAAATAATCGGGGTGATTGAATAATGGCAAAGGCACCAATTCGTGCACGTAAACGTGTAAGAAAACAAGTCTCTGACGGCGTGGCTCATATCCATGCTTCTTTCAACAACACCATCGTGACTATCACTGATCGTCAGGGTAACGCGTTGGGTTGGGCAACAGCCGGTGGTTCCGGTTTCCGTGGTTCTCGCAAATCCACTCCGTTTGCAGCACAGGTTGCAGCAGAGCGTTGCGCTGACGTCGTGAAAGAATACGGCATCAAGAATCTGGAAGTTATGGTTAAAGGTCCGGGTCCAGGCCGCGAATCTACTATTCGTGCTCTGAACGCCGCAGGTTTCCGCATCACTAACATTACTGATGTGACTCCGATCCCTCATAACGGTTGTCGTCCGCCGAAAAAACGTCGCGTATAACGCCTCGTTTTCCAGGTTTGTTGGAGAAAGAAAATGGCAAGATATTTGGGTCCTAAGCTCAAGCTGAGCCGTCGTGAGGGCACCGACTTATTCCTTAAGTCTGGCGTTCGCGCGATCGATACCAAGTGTAAAATTGAACAAGCTCCTGGCCAGCACGGTGCGCGTAAACCGCGTCTGTCTGACTATGGTGTGCAGTTGCGTGAAAAGCAAAAAGTTCGCCGTATCTATGGTGTGCTGGAGCGTCAGTTCCGTAACTACTACAAAGAAGCAGCACGTCTGAAAGGCAACACCGGTGAAAACCTGTTGGCTCTGCTGGAAGGTCGTCTGGACAACGTTGTATACCGTATGGGCTTCGGTGCCACTCGTGCAGAAGCACGTCAGCTGGTTAGCCATAAAGCAATTATGGTAAACGGTCGTGTTGTTAACATCGCTTCTTATCAGGTTAGTCCGAATGACGTTGTAAGCATTCGTGAGAAAGCGAAGAAGCAGTCTCGCGTGAAAGCCGCTCTGGAGCTGGCTGAGCAGCGTGAAAAGCCAACCTGGCTGGAAGTTGATGCTGGCAAGATGGAAGGTACGTTTAAGCGTAAGCCGGAGCGTTCTGATCTGTCTGCGGACATTAACGAACACCTGATCGTCGAGCTTTACTCCAAGTAAAGCTTAGTACCAAAGAGAGGACACAATGCAGGGTTCTGTGACAGAGTTTCTAAAACCGCGCCTGGTTGATATCGAGCAAGTGAGTTCGACGCACGCCAAGGTGACCCTTGAGCCTTTAGAGCGTGGCTTTGGCCATACTCTGGGTAACGCACTGCGCCGTATTCTGCTCTCATCGATGCCGGGTTGCGCGGTGACCGAGGTTGAGATTGATGGTGTACTACATGAGTACAGCACCAAAGAAGGCGTTCAGGAAGATATCCTGGAAATCCTGCTCAACCTGAAAGGGCTGGCGGTGAGAGTTCAGGGCAAAGATGAAGTTATTCTTACCTTGAATAAATCTGGCATTGGCCCTGTGACTGCAGCCGATATCACCCACGACGGTGATGTCGAAATCGTCAAGCCGCAGCACGTGATCTGCCACCTGACCGATGAGAACGCGTCTATTAGCATGCGTATCAAAGTTCAGCGCGGTCGTGGTTATGTGCCGGCTTCTACCCGAATTCATTCGGAAGAAGATGAGCGCCCAATCGGCCGTCTGCTGGTCGACGCATGCTACAGCCCTGTGGAGCGTATTGCCTACAATGTTGAAGCAGCGCGTGTAGAACAGCGTACCGACCTGGACAAGCTGGTCATCGAAATGGAAACCAACGGCACAATCGATCCTGAAGAGGCGATTCGTCGTGCGGCAACCATTCTGGCTGAACAACTGGAAGCTTTCGTTGACTTACGTGATGTACGTCAGCCTGAAGTGAAAGAAGAGAAACCAGAGTTCGATCCGATCCTGCTGCGCCCTGTTGACGATCTGGAATTGACTGTCCGCTCTGCTAACTGCCTTAAAGCAGAAGCTATCCACTATATCGGTGATCTGGTACAGCGTACCGAGGTTGAGCTCCTTAAAACGCCTAACCTTGGTAAAAAATCTCTTACTGAGATTAAAGACGTGCTGGCTTCCCGTGGACTGTCTCTGGGCATGCGCCTGGAAAACTGGCCACCGGCAAGCATCGCTGACGAGTAACCGGATCACAGGTTAAGGTTTTACTGAGAAGGATAAGGTCATGCGCCATCGTAAGAGTGGTCGTCAACTGAACCGCAACAGCAGCCATCGCCAGGCTATGTTCCGCAATATGGCAGGTTCACTGGTTCGTCATGAAATCATCAAGACGACTCTGCCTAAAGCGAAAGAGCTGCGCCGCGTAGTTGAGCCGCTGATTACTCTTGCCAAGACTGATAGCGTTGCTAATCGTCGTCTGGCATTCGCCCGTACTCGTGATAACGAGATCGTGGCAAAACTGTTTAACGAACTGGGCCCGCGTTTCGCGAGCCGTGCCGGTGGTTACACTCGTATTCTGAAGTGTGGCTTCCGTGCAGGCGACAATGCGCCGATGGCTTACATCGAGCTGGTTGATCGTTCAGAGAAAGCAGAAGCTGCTGCAGAGTAATCTGAAGCAACGTAAAAAAACCCGCCCCGGCGGGTTTTTTTATACCCGTAGCATCCCCACTTATCTACAATAGCTGTACTCTTTTTGTTCATCCCCTGGAGTATTTATGTGGTTACTTGACCAGTGGGCAGAGCGTCATATAGCAGAAGCGCAAGCGAAAGGTGAGTTTGATAACCTGGTAGGTAGCGGCGAACCATTGATACTGGATGATGATTCTCATGTGCCACCGGAATTACGTGCGGGGTATCGCTTGCTGAAGAATGCTGGTTGCTTACCGCCAGAACTTGAGCATAGGAGGGAAGCAATACAGCTTCTGGATATTCTCAAAGGTATCCGTCATGATGATCCGCAATATCAAGAGGTTAGTCGTCGATTGTCATTACTGGAATTGAAGCTGCGACAAGCTGGATTGAGTACCGATTTTTTACGCGGCGATTATGCTGACAAGTTGTTGAACAAAATCAACGATAACTAGTGGAGTATGTATGTATCGCATTGGTGAGCTGGCAAAAATGGCGGAAGTAACACCCGACACGATTCGTTATTACGAAAAGCAGCAGATGATGGAGCATGAAGTACGCACCGAAGGTGGGTTTCGCCTGTATACCGAAAGCGATCTCCAGCGATTGAAATTTATCCGCCATGCCAGACAACTAGGTTTCAGTCTGGAGTCGATCCGCGAGTTGCTGTCGATCCGTATCGATCCTGAACACCATACCTGTCAGGAGTCAAAAGGCATTGTGCAGGAAAGATTGCAGGAAGTCGAAGCTCGTATAGCCGAGTTGCAGAGTATGCAGCGTTCCTTGCAACGCCTTAATGATACCTGTTGTGGGACCGCCCATAGCAGTGTTTATTGCTCGATTCTTGAAGCTCTTGAACAAGGGGCGAGTGGCGTTAAGAGTGGCTGTTGATTTTTTGCACTGGCAGGATTACACTCGCGCCGTTAAATAACCAATTGGAGTTTTTATGAGCCGATATCAGCATACTAAAGGGCAGATAAAGGATAATGCGATAGAAGCATTACTACATGATCCCTTATTCCGACAGCGAGTAGAGAAAAATAAGAAAGGGAAAGGCAGTTACATGCGAAAAGGAAAACATGGCAATCGGGGGAACTGGGAGGCCAGTGGCAAGAAAGTAAATCACTTTTTTACCACTGGCCTTCTGCTTTCAGACGCTTGTTAAGAGCGGTTATTCTGCTCTTTCAGCAAATCACGAATTTCTGTCAGTAATACTTCTTCTTTAGTTGGTGCAGGTGTTGCTGCTGCTGGTTCTTCTTTTTTCCGATTCAGTTTGTTGATTAGCTTAATCGCCATAAAGATGGCAAAGGCCACTATCAGAAAATCAAAGACGTTTTGAATGAAGACACCGTAATGCATCACAACAGCAGGGATATCCCCTTGGGCCTCGCGTAGCGTGACAGCAAACTGTTTAAAGTCGATCCCGCCAATTAATAAGCCCAGAGGTGGCATGATGATATCGGCAACCAGTGAAGATACAATCTTCCCGAATGCCGCTCCGATAATGACACCCACTGCCAAATCCACCACGTTCCCGCGCATCGCAAATTCGCGAAATTCTTTAATAATGCTCATGTTATTCTCCCTATGAAGCCGACAACCATAAGTCTAACAAATGTTAAGCCATTTTCCTGCCAGGAATGGATTTAATTAATCCTTAATAATCAAAGGGAAATAATAAGGCGTCATTAGACGCCTTATTAATTACAAGAAGAAAGGACTTGGCTGGAAGAGTCTTTCGACGTCGGTAATAAACTTTTTATCTGTGAGGAACATAATTACGTGATCGCCTTGCTCAATGCGCAGATTGTCATTGGCAATCATCACATCGTTTCCACGTACCACCGCTCCAATAATCGTTCCTGGCGGTAGCTTGATTTCGTCAATGACTCTGCCGACAACGCGTGAGGTGCTTTCATCACCGTGAGCAACGGCTTCAATAGCTTCTGCTACGCCGCGGCGTAATGAGGAAACACCAACAATATCTGCTTTTCGCACATGGCTAAGCAACGCAGAAATAGTTGCTTGTTGTGGTGAAATCGCAATATCGATCACGCTCCCCTGAACCAGATCCACATAAGCGCGACGTTGGATCAATACCATCACCTTTTTCGCACCCATACGTTTGGCAAGCATGGCGGACATGATATTGGCCTCGTCATCGTTGGTGACGGCAATAAACAGATCAACTTGATCGATATGTTCTTCGGCCAGCAGTTCTTGATCCGACGCATCACCAAAAAAGACGATCGTATTCTGCAACTTTTCCGCCAGTTCGGCAGCGCGCTGCTGATTACGTTCGATGAGTTTAACGCTGTAATCTTTTTCCAGACGACGCGCCAGCCCTGCACCGATATTACCGCCACCAACCAGCATGATCCGCTTATACGGTTTTTCCAGTCGCTGTAATTCACTCATCACCGCACGGATATGCTGTGAAGCGGCAATAAAGAACACTTCATCACCAGCTTCAACAATGGTCGAACCTTGCGGACGAATGGGGCGATCGTGGCGGAAAATTGCTGCCACACGAGTATCGATATGTGGCATATGTTCGCGCATGGTCGAAAGTGCATTACCAATCAGCGGGCCGCCATAATAGGCTTTAACCACAGCCAGGCTGACTTTACCCTCAGCGAAGTTCACCACCTGCAATGCGCCGGGATACTCAATCAGTCGGTAAATATTATCGATAACCAACTGCTCTGGTGCGATCAGATGATCAATCGGTACAGCATCTGAATGAAATAGTTTATCGGCATCGCGCACGTAGTCTGGTGAGCGGATACGAGCGATGCGATTAGGGGTGTTGAAAAGTGAGTAGGCTACCTGGCAGGCAACCATATTGGTTTCATCTGAACTGGTTACAGCAACCAGCATATCGGCGTCGTCGGCACCTGCCTCCCGCAATACGCGTGGATGAGAGCCATGCCCCTGCACGACCCGCAGGTCAAATTTATCCTGTAAGGTCCGCAGACGCTCACCGTTGGTATCGACAACAGTAATATCGTTGTTCTCGCCAACCAGGTTTTCCGCCAGTGTGCCGCCAACCTGGCCGGCACCCAGAATGATAATTTTCATCAGTCGCGACCCGTTATCTCATCACTTTTTGATTAGCTTAGCGTAAAAGAAGCCGTCGCCCTCTTCGGCACCGGGCAAATTTTGTTTACCCGGTTGCTCTGGTGTTCCTGTTTCACAAAGTTCGGCATCAGCGGTACGTTGCAAAAAGGCTTTAATCTGCAGGCTATTTTCTTCCGGTAACACCGAACAGGTGGCATAGACCAGGGTTCCACCGGATTTTAAATGTGGCCAAATGGCATCGAGTATTTCAGACTGCAATTGCGCGAGTTCCGGGATATCGCGATCACGACGTAACCATTTAATATCCGGATGGCGACGAATCACCCCCGTTGCTGAACAAGGCGCATCTAATAAAATGCGATCAAACTGTTGCTCGCCACACCATTGGGAAGGGTTGCGGCCATCACCTTGTTTCACGGTCGCCTTCATACCAAGGCGTTTTAAATTGTCGTAAACGCGAGAGAGGCGCTGCTCATCAATATCGACCGCCAGAACTTGCGCCTCTGGAGCAACCTCAAGAATATGCGTTGTTTTACCGCCTGGGGCGGCGCAAAGATCCAGAATGTGTTCACCATTTTGTGGAGCAAGCCAGGTCATGCAACCTTGTGCTGAAGCATCCTGAACGGTAACCCATCCTTCTTCAAAACCGGGTAGCGCATGAACAGGTGCAGGTGTTTCCAGCTGTACAGCATCAGGGTAATCCGCATGCGGGAAACCTTTCATTCCTGCTTCATCCAGCAATGCAAGCCAGCTGTCGCGGGAATGATGCGTACGATTAACGCGCAGCCACATTGGCGGACGCTGGTTATTGGCTTCGACGATGGATTGCCACTGCTCGGGATACGCCTTTTGCAGACGCTTCAGCAACCAGGAAGGATGCAGATAACGTGCATCACTGGCATTAAACTCGGCTAATAACTCATCTTGCTGACGCTGGAACTGACGTAATACACCGTTAATCAATCCCTTAAGTTGCGGGCGCTTAATTGCAACTGCGCCTTCAACCGTTTCAGCCAGCGCGGCATGAGGTGGAATGCGGGTATAAAGCAGTTGATACAAACCAACCATAATCAGGTAATGAACAGTACGCTGTTTGCCTGTCATCGGACGGGCCATTAGCTTATTAATCAGCCAGTCTAACTGTGAGAGCGTACGCAGTACGCCAAAGCATAACTCCTGGAGAAGAGCTTTATCTTTATCGGAAACTTTTTGCTGGAGCGGTGGCAGAATGTTGCTCAGTGATTGCCCTTGCTCAACGACTTGTTCAATGGCCTGGGCCGCCATGCTACGTAAATTACGTTGTTTTTTCATAAGTATAAATATAAAGATGCCCGGTAAGACCGGGCTTAGAAGAGTGGACTATCAGGCCAGACGGTTGCCCGGTACAAACCATTCCCGACGAGAATTCAGGAGGTCTTGCACGCTCATCGCTTTCTTACCTGCAGGTTGCATTGAGAGCAGATTCAGGATGCCATCACCTGTCGCTACCTGAATGCCTTGTTTATTGGCTTCAAGGATTGTTCCTGGCGCAGCCTTTGTTGTCGTATCGATGACAGATGCTTTCCAGACTTTAACCGGCTGCCCTTCAATTTCCAGCCAGCTCATTGGCCATGGATTGAAAGCGCGAATGCAACGTTCAAGCTGTGCTGCCGAAAGTGACCAGTCAATACGCGCTTCTTCTTTACTCAACTTTTCGGCGTAAGTGACAAGAGTTTCGTCCTGAACTTCTGGTTTCGCCGTGCCGTCTGCCAGTTGTTTCAACGTGGTGATAAGCCCTTGTGGGCCAAGCTCTGCCAGCTTGTCGTACAGCGTACCACTGGTATCTTCTGCAGTAATCGGGCAGGAGAGCTTATAGAGCATGTCACCGGTGTCTAAACCAACATCCATTTGCATAATGGTCACACCAGTTTCTGCATCACCCGCCCATAGTGAGCGTTGGATTGGTGCTGCACCGCGCCAGCGTGGCAGCAGTGAACCATGAACGTTGATACAGCCAAGACGCGGCATCTCCAGCACAGCTTTAGGCAGAATTAAACCATAGGCGACGACGACCATAACATCAGCCTGCAGATCGGCGACCAGTTGCTGGTTTTCTTGTGGACGCAGGGAAACAGGTTGAAAAACGGGCAGACCTTTGTCCTCAGCCAGAACTTTAACCGGGCTGGGCATCAGTTTTTTACCGCGTCCTGCCGGTCGGTCTGGCTGGGTGAACACGCCAACGATGTTATGACCAGAAGACAACAGCGCGTCGAGATGACGCGCTGCAAAGTCAGGTGTACCCGCAAAAATAATACGTAGTGATTCTGACACGTTAATTCTTATCCTTAAGCCCGGGCTTTCAGACGATCCAGTTTTTCAACTTTCTGACGAATACGTTGTTGTTTCAGCGGTGACAGATAATCCATAAACAGTTTGCCGACCAGGTGATCCATCTCATGCTGAATACAGATGGCTAACAGACCGTCTGCTTCCAGTTCAAATGGTTTACCGTCGCGGTCCAGGGCGCGAATTTTAACTTTCTCTGCGCGTGGCACTAAAGCACGTTGTTCAGGGATCGACAGGCAACCTTCTTCAATGCCTGTTTCGCCGCTTTTTTCTAAAAGCTCCGGATTGATTAACACCAGCCGTTCGTCACGGTTTTCCGAAACATCAATTACAATGATACGTTGATGGATATCAACCTGGGTTGCCGCCAGGCCAATACCTTCTTCTGCGTACATCGTCTCGAACATATCATCGACGATACGCTGAATTTCTGCATTCACTTCTTCTACCGGTTTAGCAACTTTGCGAAGCCGCTCGTCCGGAATATGTAACACTTGCAAAACTGACATAAATCTCCAGAGATGTGTTCAGGAGTTAGAAAGATTATTTCTTCTATTCTAGACAAATCCCCCTCTGATTGACAGCATCACTGACCAATCGCAAAGATTGCTAAGGCTGCTTATGGCAGGGAGATAAGGATGGTCGATACAGAAATTTGGCTGCGTTTAATGAGCATCAGCAGCTTGTATGGCGATGATATGGTCCGTATAGCTCACTGGCTGGCAAAACAGTCGCATATTGATGCGGTTGTATTGCAGCAAACAGGGCTTACATTGCGGCAGGCACAACGCTTTCTTTCATTTCCGCGAAAGAGTATCGAAAGCTCACTTTGTTGGTTGGAGCAACCCAACCATCATTTAATCCCTGCGGACAGCGAATTTTATCCTCCTCAACTTCTGGCGACGACAGATTACCCCGGCGCACTGTTTGTTGAAGGAGAACTGCACGCGTTGCATTCATTTCAGCTTGCCGTAGTGGGGAGTCGGGCGCATTCATGGTATGGCGAGCGATGGGGACGATTATTTTGCGAAACTCTGGCGACGCGTGGAGTGACAATTACGAGTGGACTGGCGCGTGGAATCGATGGTGTGGCGCATAAAGCGGCCTTACAGGTAAATGGCGTTAGCATTGCTGTATTGGGGAATGGACTTAATACCATTCATCCCCGCCGCCATGCTCCACTGGCTGCCAGTCTACTTGAGCAAGGTGGTGCTCTCGTCTCGGAATTTCCCCTCGATGTTCCACCCCTTGCTTACAATTTCCCACGAAGAAATCGCATTATCAGTGGTCTAAGTAAGGGTGTACTGGTGGTGGAAGCGGCTTTGCGCAGTGGTTCGCTGGTGACAGCACGTTGTGCGCTTGAGCAGGGGCGTGAAGTTTTTGCTTTGCCAGGTCCAATAGGGAATCCGGGAAGCGAAGGGCCTCACTGGTTAATAAAACAAGGTGCGATTCTTGTGACGGAACCGGAAGAAATTCTGGAAAACTTGCAATTTGGATTGCACTGGTTGCCAGACGCCCCTGAAAATTCATTTTATTCACCAGATCAGGAAGACGTGGCATTGCCATTTCCTGAGCTCCTGGCTAACGTAGGAGATGAGGTAACACCTGTTGACGTCGTCGCTGAACGTGCCGGCCAACCTGTGCCAGAGGTAGTTACTCAACTACTCGAACTGGAGTTAGCAGGATGGATCGCAGCTGTACCCGGCGGCTATGTCCGATTGAGGAGGGCATGCCATGTTCGACGTACTAATGTATTTGTTTGAAACCTATATTCACACAGAAGCTGAGTTGCGTGTGGATCAAGACAAACTTGAACAGGATCTTACCGACGCAGGATTTGATCGAGAAGATATCTACAATGCCCTGCTTTGGCTGGAAAAGCTTGCGGATTATCAGGAAGGACTGGCAGAACCGATGCAACTGGCCTCTGATCCACTCTCCATGCGTATTTATACCCCTGAAGAGTGTGAAAGACTGGATGCCAGCTGTCGTGGTTTTTTGCTTTTCCTTGAGCAAATTCAGGTGCTTAGCCTTGAAACCCGTGAAATGGTGATAGAGCGAGTGCTCGCGCTGGATACCGCAGAGTTCGACCTGGAAGACCTGAAATGGGTAATCCTGATGGTGTTGTTCAATATTCCGGGTTGCGAAAATGCGTACCAGCAAATGGAAGAATTACTCTTTGAAGTGAATGAAGGTATGCTGCATTAATCATTTCTTTAATTCAGCATAAGTTGTTATGGCGAAATCAGCACTGTTCACGGTGCGTAATAATGAGTCCTGCCCAAAGTGCGGGGCTGAACTAGTTATTCGATCCGGGAAACACGGTCCGTTTCTTGGATGCTCACAGTATCCGGCATGTGGCTACGTCCGTCCTCTGAAATCTTCAGCGGATGGACATATTGTCAAAGTTCTGGAGGGGCAGGTTTGCCCTGCATGTGGCGCAAATCTGGTATTACGCCAGGGACGCTTTGGTATGTTTATTGGTTGCAGTAACTACCCTGAATGCGAACATACCGAACTTATCGATAAACCGGACGAAACAGCAATTACATGCCCCCAATGCCGGACGGGCCATCTGGTTCAGCGCCGCTCCCGTTATGGCAAAACATTTCACTCCTGTGATCGCTACCCGGAGTGTCAATTTGCCATTAACTTCAAACCCATAGCTGGAGAATGCCCTGAGTGCCATTATCCGCTACTCATCGAAAAGAAAACCGCGCAGGGTGTAAAACACTTTTGTGCCAGTAAACAATGTGGAAAGCCGATTTCGGCGGAATAATAACGTGAATAATAACCTGCAAGGAGACGCTATCGCAGCTGCGATAGATGTCCTCAATGAAGAACGTGTCATCGCCTATCCAACGGAAGCCGTTTTCGGTGTCGGGTGCGATCCTGATAGCGAAACAGCAGTGATGAGACTGTTGGAGTTAAAACGGCGTCCGGTTGATAAGGGGCTGATTTTAATCGCGGCAAATTACGAGCAGCTTAAACCCTATATTGATGACACCATGCTGACTGACGCGCAGCGTGAAACCATTTTTTCCCGCTGGCCAGGTCCTGTAACCTTTGTCTTTCCCGCGCCTGCGACAACACCGCGCTGGTTGACGGGCCGCTTTGATTCGCTTGCTGTACGAGTCACCGACCATCCGTTGGTGGTTGCTTTGTGCCAGGCTTATGGTAAACCGCTGGTTTCTACCAGTGCCAACTTGAGTGGATTGCCACCTTGTCGAACAGTAGACGAAGTTCGCGCACAATTTGGCGCTGCGTTCCCGGTTGTGCCTGGTGAAACGGGGGGGCGTTTAAATCCTTCAGAAATCCGCGATGCCCTGACGGGTGAACTGTTTCGACAGGGGTAACATAATGGAAACCTATGCTGTTTTTGGTAATCCGATAGCCCACAGCAAATCGCCATTCATTCATCAGCAATTTGCTCAGCAACTGAATATTGAACATCCCTATGGGCGTGTGTTGACACCCATCAATGATTTCATCAACACACTGAACACTTTCTTTAGTGCTGGTGGTAAAGGTGCGAATGTGACGGTGCCTTTTAAAGAAGAGGCTTTTGCCAGAGCGGATGAGCTTACTGAACGGGCAGCGTTGGCTGGTGCTGTTAATACCCTCAAGCGGTTAGAAGATGGACGCTTGCTGGGTGACAATACCGATGGTATAGGTTTGTTAAGCGATCTGGAACGTCTGTCTTTTATCCGTCCTGGTTTACGTATTTTGCTCATCGGCGCTGGTGGAGCATCTCGCGGCGTACTACTGCCACTCCTTTCCCTGGACTGTGCGGTGACAATCACTAATCGGACGGTATCCCGCGCGGAAGAGTTGGCTAAATTGTTTGCGCACACTGGCAGTATTCACGCGTTGGGTATGCACGAACTGGAAGGTCATGAGTTTGATCTCATTATTAATGCAACATCCAGTGGCATCAGTGGTGATATTCCGGCGATCCCGTCATCGCTCATTCATCCAGGCATTTATTGCTATGACATGTTCTATCAGAAAGGAAAAACTCCTTTTCTGGCATGGTGTGAGCAGCGAGGCTCAAAGCGTACTGCTGATGGTTTAGGAATGCTGGTGGCACAAGCGGCTCATGCCTTCCTTCTTTGGCATGGCGTTCTGCCTGATGTAGAACCGGTCATCAAACTATTGCAACAGGAGTTGTCAGCGTGAATCAGGCCATCCAGTTTCCGGATAGGGAAGAGTGGGACGAGAATAAAAAATGTGTATGTTTTCCCGCTCTCGTGAATGGTATGCAACTGACATGTGCGATCTCTGGCGAGAGTCTGGCGTATCGCTTTACTGGAGATACACCAGAACAGTGGTTAGAGAGTTTTCGTCAGCATCGCTGGGACCTGGAAGAAGAAGCGGAAAACTTAATTCAGGAACAAAGTGAAGATGATCAAGGTTGGGTGTGGTTACCCTGATCCATATATTCGTCCTTCCATTTCACGTAGTTATTTGCGGAATAGCGTAACCCAGCCTTCTCTTCATCACTTAACGGGCGGATCTGTTTGACGGGGCTACCGAGATACAGATATCCGCTCTCCAGCCGTTTATTTTGTGGGACCAGGCTACCTGCACCAATCATCACATCATCTTCTACTATTGCGCCATCAAGTAAAATTGAGCCCATCCCAACCAAAACTCGATTGCCAATGGTGCAGCCGTGGAGCATCACCTTGTGACCAATAGTGACATCTTCGCCAATGGTTAATGGGTTGCCAGCTGGGTTGTACGAGGATTTATGAGTGACGTGCAACATACTGCCATCCTGGATATTGGTGCGTGCTCCGATCTGTACATAATGTACATCTCCACGAATCACAACGAGCGGCCAGATCCCCACATCATCAGCCAGACGAACGTCACCAATCACGACGCTGCTATCGTCGATCATTACGCGCTGACCGATTTGTGGAAAAAGATCGCGGTATGGGCGTAAAACCTCAGACATACTCACCTCAACAATAAATGATTTACTAATGACTTTGGGTACATTATTGGCCTTGTGCAAGTCTTTTAGTATGCAAAAAAGCACCGTTTTGTGTGCGAATGCAGCAAAAAGGGTGAAAAAACAACAAACAGAAAAAAAGATCAAAAAAGTACTTGTGCAAAAAATTGGGATCCCTATAATGCGCCTCCGTTGAGACGACAACGTGAAACACTTCACAAGATAGTCGTAACAACAAAGAGAAAAATCCTGAAATTCAGGGTTGACTCTGAAAGAGGAAAGCGTAATATACGCCACCTCGCGACAGTGAGCTGAAAACCGCGTCGCAACTGCTCTTTAACAATTTATCAGACAATCTGTGTGGGCACTCGAAGATACGGATTCTTGACGTCGCAAGACGAAAAATGAATACCAAGTCTCAAGAGTGAACACGTAATTC
>NZ_JBJQKD010000024.1:0-50139 GCF_046487065.1 Escherichia sp. WS2035 | reverse complement strand
ACCTATAACCGCAGTAATGTGGTGATGCCGGATGATGGCGCGCCGTTCCGCTACAGCTTCAGCGCCCTGAAGGACCGCCATAATGCCGTTGAGGTGAACTGGATTGACCCGAACAACGGCTGGGAGACGGCGACAGAGCTTGTTGAAGATACGCAGGCCATTGCCCGTTACGGTCGTAATGTCACGAAGATGGATGCCTTTGGCTGTACCAGCCGGGGGCAGGCACACCGCGCCGGGCTGTGGCTGATTAAAACGGAACTGCTGGAGACGCAGACCGTGGATTTCAGCGTGGGTGCTGAAGGGCTTCGCCATGTACCGGGCGATGTCATTGAAATCTGCGATGATGACTATGCCGGTATCAGCACCGGTGGTCGCGTGCTGGCGGTGAACAGCCAGACCCGGACGCTGACGCTCGACCGTGAAATCACGCTGCCATCCTCCGGTACCACGCTGATAAGCCTGGTTGACGGAAGTGGTAATCCGGTCAGCGTGGAGGTTCAGTCCGTCACCGACGGACTTAAGGTGAAAGTGAATCGGGTTCCTGACGGCGTTGCAGAATACAGTGTGTGGGGGCTGAAGTTGCCGACGTTGCGTCAGCGCCTGTTCCGCTGTGTGAGTATCCGTGAGAACGATGACGGCACGTATGCCATCACTGCCGTGCAGCATGTACCGGAAAAAGAAGCCATCGTGGATAACGGGGCGCACTTTGACGGCGACCAGAGCGGCACGGTGAATGGTGTCACGCCGCCAGCGGTGCAGCACCTGACCGCCGAAGTCACCGCAGACAGCGGGGAATACCAGGTGCTGGCGCGCTGGGATACGCCGAAGGTGGTGAAGGGCGTGAGCTTTATGCTTCGCCTGACCGTGGCAGCGGATGACGGCAGTGAGCGGCTGGTCAGCACGGCCCGGACGACGGAAACCACATACCGCTTCAGGCAGCTGGCTCTGGGAAATTACAGTCTGACAGTCCGGGCGGTAAATGCGTGGGGGCAGCAGGGCGATCCGGCGTCGGTATCGTTCCGGATTGCCGCACCGGCAGCACCATCGCGGATTGAGCTGACGCCGGGCTATTTTCAGATAACCGCCACGCCGCATCTTGCGGTTTATGATCCGACGGTACAGTTTGAGTTCTGGTTCTCGGAAAAGCGGATTACCGATATCAGGCAGGTTGAAACCACAGCCCGCTATCTTGGTACGGCGCTGTACTGGATAGCCGCCAGTATCAATATCAAACCGGGCCATGATTATTACTTTTATATCCGCAGTGTGAACACCGTTGGCAAATCGGCATTCGTGGAGGCCGTCGGTCGGGCGAGCGATGATGCGGAAGGTTACCTGGATTTTTTCAAAGGCAAGATAACCGAATCCCATCTCGGCAAGGAGCTGCTGGAAAAAGTCGAGCTGACGGAGGATAACGCCAGCAGACTGGAGGAGTTTTCGAAAGAGTGGAAGGACGCCAACGATAAATGGAATGCCATGTGGGGCGTCAAAATTGAGCAGACCAAAGACGGCAAACATTATGTCGCGGGGCTTGGCCTCAGCATGGAGGATACGGAGGAAGGCAAACTGAGCCAGTTCCTGGTTGCCGCTAACCGTATCGCGTTTATTGACCCGGCAAACGGGAATGAAACGCCGATGTTTGTGGCGCAGGGCAACCAGATATTCATGAACGAAGTGTTCCTGAAGTATCTGACGGCTCCCACCATTACCAGTGGCGGCAATCCTCCGGTATTTTCCCTGACACCGGACGGGCGGCTGACGGCGAAAAATGCCGATATCAGCGGTAACGTGAATGCGAACTCCGGGACGCTCAATAATGTCACGGTAAATGAAAACTGTACGATTAAGGGCATGCTGGAGGCGAACCAGGTCAGAGGTGACTTCGTTAAAACTGTATCCAAATCATTCCCGAAAAAGGCTGGTACGTGGGGTAACACGGAAACACCAAACGGGACGGTTACAGTCACCATTTACGATGATCATAACTTTGACCGCCAAATCATTATTCCGCCCATTATTTTTAACGGTGTGGCGTATGACGATCCGGGGAGCGGTAATAACCCGGGAGGTACGCGATACACGGGTTATGGTTTTGAAGTTCGCAAAAATGGCGTATTAATCGCATCCAGAGAAACTAAAGGAGCCATTCCCGGTAGTTACAGTGCGGTTATTGATATGCCGAGTGGTGGTGGTAACGTCACTCTGGAGTTTAAGATTTTCCAGAAAGGCAATCAGGGCGCAGGTAACATCACAGACTGTACGGTGATTGTGACCAAAAAAGCTGCTTCCGGTATCAGTATCCGTTGAAATATTTATAACCCCAATACGGGCGCCAGAAATGGCGCCTTTTTTATTTGTGGAGTGAGTATGGCAGTACAGATTTCAGGTGTGCTGAAAGATGGTGCGGGAAAACCAATACAGAACTGCACTATTCAACTGAAGGCAAAGCGTAACAGCACCACGGTACTGGTGAACACGGTGGCCTCTGAAAATCCGGATGAAGCCGGGCGTTACAGCATGGATGTTGAGTATGGCCAGTACAGCGTTATCCTGCTTGTTGAAGGTTTTCCGCCTTCACATGCCGGAACCATTACCGTCTATGAAGGTTCCAGACCAGGTACGCTGAATGATTTTCTCGGTGCCATGACGGAAGATGATGTCATGCCGGAGGCATTGCGTCGTTTTGAGGAAATGGTGGAAGAAGCGGCACGCAACGCTGAAGCCGCCTCTCAGAGCGCAGCGGCGGCAAAGAAATCCGAAACTGCAGCGGCATCATCGAAGAACGCGGCGAAAACCTCAGAAACGAATGCAGCTAACAGCGCACAGGCGGCAGCGGCCTCGCAGACTGCATCGGCAAACTCCGCAACAGCAGCTAAAAAATCAGAAACCAACGCGAAAAATAGCGAGACAGCCGCAAAGACGAGCGAAACCAACGCAAAGTCCAGCCAGACGGCAGCGAAGACCAGCGAAACGAATGCTAAAGCCAGTGAAACTGCGGCAAAAAACAGCCAGGTTGCAGCAGCCCAAAGCGAGAGCGCGGCAGCCGGTTCTGCGACTTCAGCAGCTGGATCAGCAACTGCTACGGCTAACAGCCAGAAAGCTGCGAAGACGAGTGAAACTAACGCAAAGTCCAGCCAGACGGCAGCGAAGACCAGCGAAACGAATGCCAAAGCCAGTGAAACTGCGGCGAAAAGCAGTCAGGATGCAGCGGCTCAAAGCGAGAGTGCCGCAGCCAGTTCTGCAAGCGCGGCGGCTGCTTCTGCCACTGCATCAGCTAACAGTCAAAAAGCAGCAAAAACCAGTGAAACCAACGCAAAGGTGAGCGAAACAGCGGCTGCGAACTCAGCGAAAGCATCGGCAGCAAGCCAGACGGCAGCTAAAGCAAGCGAAGATGCAGCCAGAGAGTACGCAAGCCAGGCTGCGGAGCCGTATAAATATGTCTTACAGCCGCTGCCTGATGTGTGGATACCATTTAACGATTCGCTGGATATGATTACGGGCTTTTCGCCGTCATATAAAAAAATTGTTATTGGTGACGATGAAATAACGATGCCTGGCGACAAGATTGTTAAGTTTAAACGTGCATCGAAAGCAACCTATATTAACAAATCTGGTGTGCTGACAGAGGCTGCCATTGACGAGCCACGATTTGAACGTGATGGCCTGCTTATTGAGGGGCAAAGAACAAACTACATGCTCAATTCGGAAAGCCCTGCCAGTTGGGGGCGATCGTCAAATATGGATGTGCCCGAAACAGGGACGGATAATTTTGGTTTTACCTATGGAAAGTTTGTCTGCAACGATTCTCTGATTGGGCAAACCTCAGCCATTAATATGGCATCAATTGCTGCAACAAAGTCAGTTGATGTCTCAGGCGATAATAAACACGTGACAACCTCATGTCGTTTTAAAACAGAACTGCAGGTAAGGTTGCGTATCCGGTTTGATAAATATGACGGTAGCGCAACAACTTTTCTTGGTGATGCGTATATTGATACACAAACGCTTGAAATTAATATGACAGGCGGTGCTGCCTCAAGGATTACAGCGAGAGTCAGAAAGGACGAAGCTACCGGATGGATTTTTGCAGAGGCAACAATTCAGGCAATTGATGGGGAGTTAAAAATAGGCTCTCAGATACAGTATTCTCCTAAGCAGAGCGGGGCAACCGTATCTGGTGACTATATTTATCTGGCCACCCCACAAGTAGAAGATGGGCCTTGTGTATCATCTTTTATTATATCAGGAGCGACGGCGGCGACCCGCGCAAGCGATATAGTTACAGTTCCAATTAAGAATAATCTTTATAATCTTCCTTTTACGGTTCTTTGTGAGGTACATAAGAACTGGTATAAAACGCCAAATGCAGCGCCACGTGTTTTTGATACCGGCGGTCATCAAACCGGAGCGGCTATTATTCTTGGCTTCGGTCG
Organism: Escherichia sp. WS2035; assembly: GCF_046487065.1. Lineage (NCBI taxonomy): Bacteria > Pseudomonadati > Pseudomonadota > Gammaproteobacteria > Enterobacterales > Enterobacteriaceae > Escherichia > Escherichia sp. WS2035. Next base: position 45,706 of record NZ_JBJQKD010000024.1, on the reverse strand, counting down.
TTCAACAGATTACGACGGATTTCCTTATTGCGATATTGGAGGAGCTAACAGACGGGTAAACGAAAACGCATCGCTTGAAAAAATGGTTATGGGGATGCGTGTAAAGTCAGAGCAGTCTACGTGCTCAGTAAGTAACGGGCATATATCCAGCGAAACAAAAACCACATGGTCCTGTATTCAGAACACCGCAATTATCCGTATTGGAGGCCAGACTACAGCCGGGTTACGTCATTTATTTGGTCATGTCAGGAATTTCAGAATATGGCACAAGGCATTGACTGATGCTCAGGTGGGGGAGTCAATCTAATGAAAGATTTAACACTCAAATTTGCCGACAGGGCCGACTTTTCGGCCTTTATGGATAGCACTGGCTATTATGATGACGAGTCGATGCAGGATGATATTCTTATTGACGTGATAGGTAACGTGTACAAAGAAACCGGAGAACTGACTGAAGATGGCGAACCGGTATGTGTTAAGGAAGACGGATATTTTGTAAACGTGCGCATCATTAATGATTCGCAAATATCGTCATTATTCGATGAATACGTGGTTGCTGTTGAGCATCAACTTCGTGGCTGGATGTGAGGAAGAAAAATGGCTACATCGACAGTAATTCCTGATGACATCAAAACGCTAAAATCCGACGTTAGCAAATTAAAAAACGATCAAGGAAGCTACGCAACAAAATTATATGTAGACAGCAAAGATGAAATCGTTGGTGACTGGTCTGCTTCATGGTATCAGCAGGTATTGCCAACTAGCGGAGCTATATTTGGGAGAAAACTCCGCTCAACTCACAGGACGGCAGGTGTTGAGGATGCGTATTGCGAACTATACCTCAAAAAATGGATAGACAGTCCAGGTAACGCAATGGCGCGCCTTAACCTGAACGATAACGGGACAAACATTTGCTGGGACTTTACCAACCTTTATGGCGGTACGATGATTTTTCCCGGTGACAGCGGATACCTCAAAATGGGTAACTGCCTTATGTCATACAGCAAGCGTGGAAGTAACGCGCTTATTAAATTTGATTACACCGACACATTACAGATCAAATATGCCAATCATGGGTCAACCATGACATTAAACACACAGGGAACCGCTTATGCTGGTGTTACTGCTCAATTGTGGGGCAACACCAGCCGTCCTGTTGTTTATGAAGTCGGTGTTGATGGTGGCGCTTATATGTTCTATGCGCAGAAAAATACCGATAACACCTATATGTTAAGCGTTAATGGTGCATGTCATGCCACCGCATTTAACCAGCATTCCGACCGGGATCTGAAAGACAACATTCAGGTGATCGATAATGCAACCGACCGCATCCGTAAAATGAACGGCTATACATACACGCTTAAAGAAAACGGTATGCCCTATGCTGGTGTCATTGCACAGGAAGCTCTGGAAGCAATCCCAGAAGTTGTAGGTTCCGCAATGAAATATCAGGACGGTGCAAGCGGATCGGAAGGTGAAGAAGGTGAACGTTATTACACAGTAGATTATTCTGGTGTTACTGGCTTGCTTGTTCAGGTAGCCAGAGAGTCAGACGACAGAATAACAGCACTGGAAGAAGAAAACGCAGAATTAAGACAAAGATTATCTGCAATTGAGGCGGCGCTTGCGTCTAAATAATATTAAGGGGCCGAGCGCCCCGTTTTATTGGGTAGGATGAAAATGGATATAACACCTTTCCTTCATGCGCTTTGTGCTGTGGCTGCGCAGCTACTGATTGGTCTTTTTACCGGGAACTGGGCTTACGGGGCGATAGCCGGTTGTACGTTCTTCATTGCGCGTGAACACACCCAGGCAGAATATCGCTGGATTGAAATGTTCGGGCATGGCAAGCGAATGAATATGCCGTGGTGGGGCGGTTTTGATCCGCGCGCGTGGGATGTGGCAAGCCTGATGGATTTTGCTGTGCCGGTGGTGGCGTGTCTGCTGGTCTGGCTGTTGGTTAATCGTGGGTGAAAAAAGGTGAGCTGTATATGCAACGGAGGAAGAAACCTCGTTGCGGGAAGCCTGGAAGAAGTATCGGGTGTTGCTGAACCGTGTTGATACGTCAACTGCACAGGATATTGAATGGCCAGCACTGCCGTAGGGTAAAACATATAAATTCTATAATTAGATGTATCTTTCCATTTACGGCAAGGAAGGGGGCTTGGAAGACGTAAGGCATCTCACACCGAGATTATTTTTTATATGTCAGGTGTCTGAAGTTTTGCTTTGGCTCTTAAAATGGTTTGCCGCGAGGTTTTGAATTCCCGGGCAATGGCACTTATACTTACACCTGACTTAATCCGTTCGAATACCACCTGTTTCTGTTCTTCATTTAACACAGGTGGTCGACCAAAACGTTTCCCTGCGCCCCGGGCTCTTACTATCCCGGAATGAGTGCGTTCAAGTAAAAGGTCTCGTTCAAATTCAGCGACTGCTGAAATTACTTGCATCATCATTTTTCCTGTTGGACTGGTCAGGTCAATGCCCCCCAATGCTAAGCAATGCACTCTGATACCTGTTTCGGTCAGTTGTTCCACTGTTTTCCTGATATCCATTGCATTACAACCAAGGCGATCCAGTTTTGTCACAATCAATTGATCACCACATTTCAGGCGAGCAAGCAACCGGTTAAAACCAGGACGCTCACTGGTTGCTGCTGAGCCGCTAATGTGTTCTTCGATTATTTGCTGAGGTTTGATTTTAAAACCTGCACTTTCGATTTCCCGGCGTTGATTTTCGGTGGTCTGATCCAGCGTTGATATCCGACAGTAAGCAAAAATTCGAGACATAGTGAGACTCTATACGAAATTGGTGTTCATATCATAATGCATCTCAGAAAATAATTTTGATTATTTTTGTGCATGTTTGTATGTACACGTTCGAAAATAAACGAATGCGTATGCAACCCCGTAATTTTGGTGAGACCCAAAATCGATTTTGTGAAAAATAGCTTTAACTCGGTTTGTTTTTCGAGTTCCGGGCGGACTCAAGGAAGAAGAATAGTGTTGCGTGTTATTTTAACCAGATTTCAAGTTGTTTGGTCGTGGAAAAGTGGAGCAAAATGTTGTTAAAGTGGAAAAATGATAAAGAAGTAAGTTTATTATATTACATTTTACCATTTAAATTTTGGTTGTCTTTAAGAACTGATATCGCTGTTTGTAATAATTCTTTGTTATCCAGCCATGATTTTTTCTTTATGTTTCCTTCAATGTAATCAAGCAATGTTCTGGTATTGATAGGTCTTCCCTGTTTTGCTACTTCCACTACAGCATCCCCTAGGATAATTCTGACTTCAGGAAGCTGCGCAGGGAACCACTTTAGGGTGTCTTTTGATTTCATGAATATATTCCTTAAAATATTATTGATTTTCATTGCGATATTGTATGTCTGATTCAGGATATGTTGACTTATACATCGGTTTTGTCTGGGTTATTGGATATGCCAATCCCTAATTTTATTAGAGCATGACTAAAAATGCTGAATATGATAAGGAGCGAAGTGATTATCAGTATGCTGTTCATATAGCCTCGAATTAGTAATGTGTTATATATGATATAGTTGACAATTTTTATCCTGGGTGTTCTTAAAGTTCGTAGATAAACATTGTCGTTTCAGGTATACAGGAATGCTAACAGATGGCGGCAAAAATCAGGCGGTTTATGGCGCAAGCTGAAGTGGCAACTGCAAACTATCTTATGCAGAGACTCTACACGGATTGGGTTTAAAAGTATACATAGATAACAGTTTTTATCTGAAGAAGAAAAATATCAAGGTGATATAGCCTATATGCCTTTGATGCGGAGGAATGAATGTGATGGGAGTGATGTATCTGAATAGTTGAAAAACCGCAGACACGCCTTATGCAAGAACGTGCTGCGGTTGGCTGGTAAATTTTTCGATAGTGCGAGTATTGAATGATTTCCAGCCGTTATTGATTTTACGCGTAACTCCATGAAAAAACTACTTATCTGTTGAGGAGTTTTTTTGGGGCATATATGGGACAGAAATAGGCCCCAGATAGACACTGAGATCGAACTTAGGATGCTTTTTAAAAAATGCAACTATCTGAAAAAACCTAGAAAACGCCAAGGAAACCACAGGATGGGAAAAAACACCTGTGAATTATGGATTTCCAGTTATATTCGCTCGGCGCAGCGTTAGTGTTTCATGAAATATTTTTTCCTGAATCATCAACGGCAATGGCGTTAATTCTGGCAATGGGAACCTATGGTGCAGGTTATGTGGCACGTATTGTCGGAGCATTTATTTTCGGCAAAATGGGCGACAGAATAGGGCGTAAAAAAGTGCTCTTTATTACCATCACCATGATGGGGATCTGTACCACCTTAATTGGTGTGTTACCGACTTATGCACAAATTGGTGTTTTTGCCCCCATCTTGCTGGTGACGCTGCGTATTATTCAGGGGTTGGGTGCAGGTGCGGAAATTTCCGGTGCCGGTACGATGCTGGCGGAATATGCGCCAAAAGGTAAGCGCGGAATTATCTCCTCATTTGTGGCTATGGGAACTAACTGCGGAACCTTGAGCGCAACGGCAATCTGGGCCTTTATGTTCTTCATTCTCAGTAAAGAGGAACTGCTGGCGTGGGGATGGCGTATACCTTTCCTGGCGAGCGTTGTCGTGATGGTCTTTGCTATCTGGTTGCGTATGAATCTGAAAGAAAGCCCGGTCTTTGAGAAGGTTAACGACAGCAACCAACCGACAGCAAAACCTGCACCTGCTGGTAGCATGTTCCAGAGCAAATCCTTCTGGCTGGCAACAGGGCTGCGTTTTGGTCAGGCTGGTAACTCAGGTTTAATTCAGACTTTCCTTGCAGGCTATTTAGTGCAGACGTTATTGTTTAACAAAGCAATTCCAACAGATGCATTGATGATCAGTTCGATTCTCGGCTTTATGACCATTCCGTTCCTTGGTTGGTTATCCGATAAAATTGGTCGCCGGATCCCGTATATTATTATGAATACCTCTGCGATTGTGCTGGCATGGCCAATGCTTTCTATCATCGTAGATAAAAGCTATGCCCCGAGCACCATTATGGTTGCACTGATTGTGATTCATAACTGTGCGGTGCTTGGATTATTTGCTCTGGAAAACATTACCATGGCAGAAATGTTCGGCTGTAAAAACCGCTTTACCCGAATGGCTATTTCTAAAGAAATTGGTGGTCTTATCGCTTCCGGTTTTGGTCCTATCCTGGCGGGGATTTTCTGCACCATGACGGAATCCTGGTATCCGATCGCCATTATGATCATGGCATATTCTGTGATTGGTTTAATCTCTGCGCTGAAAATGCCAGAAGTGAAAGACCGTGATTTAAGTGCGCTGCAAGACGCCGCAGAAGATCAACCACATGTTGTAAGAGCTGCGCAACCGTCCAGAAGTCTGTAAATCCTCAATCCCTTCTCTTACCGGAGAGGGGATTTTTATTCATATAAAAAAACATGTAGCTTGCTATATTTAATTTTAAGGAATTGTTATGGGAAATCATTTGTTATCAGCAAAAGCGACGCTCCCTGTTTATGATCGTAATAACCTGGCCCCAAGAATTGTTCATTTAGGCTTTGGTGCATTTCACCGTGCGCATCAGGGCGTGTATGCCGATATTCTTGCTACGGAACATTTCAGTGACTGGGGATATTATGAGGTCAACTTAATCGGCGGCGAACAGCAAATTGCCGATTTACAACAGCAAGATAATCTTTATACCGTTGCGGAAATGTCGGCTGATGCGTGGACGGCTCGCGTCGTTGGCGTCGTTAAAAAAGCCTTACACGTACAAATAGACGGCTTAGAAACCGTGTTGGCTGCGATGTGTGAACCGCAAATCGCGATTGTCTCTCTGACAATCACCGAAAAAGGGTATTTCCACTCTCCGGCGACCGGACAGTTAATGCTCGATCACCCGATGGTCGTTGCCGACGTGCAAAATCCCCACCAGCCGAAAACTGCAACAGGGGTGATTGTTGAGGCGCTGGCTCGCCGTAAAGCGGCAGGACTTCCCGCATTTACCGTCATGTCATGTGACAACATGCCAGAAAACGGTCATGTTATGCGTGACGTTGTCACTTCCTATGCGCAAGCCATTGATGTAAAACTGGCACAATGGATCGAAGATAACGTGACTTTCCCATCAACAATGGTGGACCGTATTGTGCCCGCAGTGACAGAGGATACGCTGGCGAAAATCGAACAACTTACCGGTGTGCGCGATCCGGCAGGCGTTGCCTGTGAACCTTTCCGCCAGTGGGTAATAGAAGATAACTTTGTTGCCGGACGTCCGGAATGGGAAAAAGCGGGAGTCGAACTGGTTAGTGATGTGCTGCCTTATGAAGAGATGAAGTTGCGCATGCTCAATGGCAGTCATTCATTCCTGGCGTATCTGGGCTATCTTGCCGGATATCAGCACATTAATGACTGCATGGAGGATGAACATTATCGTCATGCGGCGTATACCTTAATGTTGCAGGAACAAGCGCCGACGCTGAAAGTGCAGGGCGTTGATTTGCAAGATTACGCTAACCGATTAATTGAACGCTATAGCAACCCGGCGTTACGTCATCGAACCTGGCAGATTGCGATGGATGGCAGCCAGAAATTGCCACAGCGGATGTTGGATTCTGTTCGCTGGCATCTGGCGCATGACAGCAAGTTCGATCTGCTGGCGCTGGGCGTCGCGGGTTGGATGCGTTATGTCGGTGGTGTTGATGAACAGGGAAATCCGATAGAAATCAGTGACCCACTGTTACCTGTTATTCAGAAGGCAGTACAAAGTAGTGCTGAAGGGACAGCGCGCGTGCAGTCATTGTTGGCGATTAAGGCGATATTTGGTGATGATTTGCCAGATAATAGCTTGTTTACGACTAAAGTGACGGAAGCGTACTTGTCTTTATTAGCGCATGGCGCGAAAGCGACAGTGGCGAAATATTCCGTGAAGTAAAAAAAGCAATGCCGCCATCGGCGGCATTCACACGCTTAGTTCATGCCGAGACGAATCAGGTCCAGTGGTGCCAGTTTCTCTTCACAACCTTCAACAACTACGGTTTTTCCGCGGCGGATTTGCTCAGCGGTCAGACCTTCAGTATCAATCGACAGGATCTTGCCAGTGTGACCGGTGCCGCTAACCATAACACGGCTGCCAGTGGTGATTGCGTTACGGTTACGATCGTAGGTCGTCATAGGTGTTTTCTCCTTTCTGATTTACAGTCGAAGCCCACGTAACGGGCGCAATATAAATACTCCTGTCGAGTGAAATATTTTTTGTTTTTGATCAAGCTCACATCTTTTTTGATGCATGCATGAGCCATAAGTCGGGGGGAAAGACTCTCACCCCGGATGGGATGAGAGGAAATGAATTACTCTTCGCTAAACCAGTCGCTGTTTTCCTGGCGGATCTGGCGCACGGATTCGCTGATTTCCTGCAAATGTTGCGTCATTGCACGTTCTACCGCATCGCCATCACGTTTTTGCAGGGCAGAGAAAATATCAAGATGCTGGCGTAACAGCATTTCTGGTGGAGAAACGTGGTCGAAGCTCATATAGCGCACGCGATCAACGGTCGCTTTCAGGTTCTCAATGGTATCCCACGCCAGTTGACAGTCGGCAATCTGCGTCAGGAGTTGATGGAAGTTGTCATCAAGTTCAAAAAAATCATCCAGTTGCTTGCGCTCAATGGCAATGCGTTGCTGGTGAAGATTTTGTTCCAGTTGGTAGCACTGGCTTTCGGTAATCATGCTCGCCGCCCGACGCGCCACCGCGCACTCAATGGCCTGACGGATAAAACTGCCGTTGCGCACCTGGGCCATGGAAATTTTGTTGACGTAGCTGCCACGCTGCGGACGAATTTGAATCAGACCGTTTTCCGCCAGTTTAATAAAGGCTTCACGAACCGGCTGGCGTGACACATTGAAACGAACAGAAACTTCTTTTTCCGACAACGGTGTGCCTGGTGCAATCAGGCAATGGACAATGTCGCGGCGAAGAATACGATAAATCTGCTGATTGACAGGCTGTGTGGGATTAAGTTGCGTTTCGACGGTCATTCGTTCTTGCTTGTGAGTGAGTTAACTGCATGAGTCTACCACTTTTTTGTGACAAGCAATAACCCGGCAGTTACGCCGGGTATAAAAATTACTGACGGTGGACATTCAGTCCGGCATAGCTTTGGGTAACCGGCATCATTTCCAGTGTATTGATATTGACGTGAGCAGGCAGCGTTGACACCCACCAGACGGCTTCGCTGACATCTTCTGGCGTCAATGCAACGGTATTTTGATAGGTTTTTTCCGCTTTACCGTCATCGCCTTTAAAGCGGACATTGGAAAACTCGGTGCCACCCACCAGACCCGGTTCGATGTCGGTGACGCGCACCGCCGTACCATGCAGGTCCGTACGCAGATTCAGGCTAAATTGACGAACAAACGCTTTCGTCGCACCGTAAACGTTACCACCGGCATACGGCCAGCTACCTGCCGTTGAGCCAATGTTAATAATATGACCATGATTACGTTCAACCATACCCGGTAAGACGGCGCGCGTCATATATACCAGGCCTTTGTTGTTGGTATCAATCATCGTTTCCCAGTCTTCAATGCTGGCTTTATGAGCAGGCTCCATGCCCAACGCCAGGCCGGCATTGTTTACCAGGATATCAATATTGCTCCACTCGGCAGGGAGCGATGCCAGCATCTCTTCAATAGCGGCGCGGTTGCGAACGTCCAGTTGGGCGATATACAGATTATCTCCCAGTTCGTCTTTTAACTCCTGCAACCGCTCCTGGCGACGACCAGTGGCGATAACTTTATGCCCTTGTTGAATAAAACGACGAGTAATGCATTCACCAAAACCTGCCGTTGCTCCAGTTACTAAAACGATCATCTCACTGTTCCTCAACGATTTTGTGTGTCAATAACATAGCACGTGATGCTTAAGAGCGGGTAATACTGGTTTGCAAGATTGCACTCCGTTATCAGTAAGCCTACGCTATGGAACACCTCGCGTTCAGGAGAAGAAAATGACAACAATGAATCCTTTCCTTGTGCAAAGCACACTGCCGTATCTGGCTCCCCATTTTGATCAAATTGCCAATCATCACTATCGCCCGGCATTCGATGAGGGAATGCAGCAAAAGCGGGCAGAAATTGCTGCCATCGCGCTTAACCCGCAAACACCTGATTTCAACAATACTATTCTGGCACTGGAACAAAGCGGAGAATTACTTACCCGCGTTACCAGCGTCTTTTTTGCGATGACTGCGGCGCATACCAATGATGAATTACAGCGTCTTGATGAACAGTTTTCCGCTGAACTGGCGGAACTTGCGAATGATATCTATCTGAACGGGGAATTATTCGCGCGGGTAGATGCTGTCTGGCAACGCCGTGAATCCCTGGGGCTTGATAGTGAATCCATCCGCCTGGTGGAGGTGATTCATCAACGTTTTGTCCTTGCCGGAGCCAAACTTGAGCAAGCTGATAAAGCAAAATTAAAAGTACTGAATACAGAAGCTGCGACCCTGACCAGCCAGTTTAACCAGCGGTTACTGGCAGCAAATAAATCCGGCGGTCTGGTTGTGAACGATATCGCGCAGCTGGCAGGAATGAGTGAACAAGAGATTGCGCTGGCGGCAGAGGCGGCTCGCGAGAAAGGTCTGGATAACAACTGGCTGATTCCGCTGCTGAATACCACCCAGCAACCAGCGCTTGCTGAACTGCGCGATCGCGCGACGCGTGAAAAACTGTTTACTGCGGGCTGGAGGCGAGCGGAAAAAAATGATGCCAATGATACCCGCGCTATCATTCAACGTCTGGTGGAGATCCGCGCGCAGCAGGCGAAACTGCTTGGTTTTCCTCATTATGCCGCATGGAAAATCGCCGATCAGATGGCAAAAACGCCAGAAGCAGCGCTCAACTTTATGCGGGAAATTGTTCCAGCGGCGCGTCAACGTGCGAGCGATGAATTAGCCTCCATACAGGCGGTTATCGATAAGCAGCAGGGCGGGTTTAGCGCGCAGCCGTGGGACTGGGCATTTTATGCCGAGCAGGTAAGACGTGAGAAATTCGATCTCGATGAAGCGCAGCTCAAGCCATATTTTGAATTAAACACGGTGTTGAATGAAGGCGTATTCTGGACTGCGAATCAGCTCTTCGGTATTAAGTTTGTCGAACGTTTTGATATTCCTGTCTACCATCCTGACGTTCGTGTGTGGGAAATTTTTGATCATAATGGCGTGGGGCTGGCGTTATTTTACGGTGATTTCTTCGCCCGTGATTCAAAAAGCGGCGGCGCATGGATGGGCAATTTTGTTGAGCAATCAACGCTGAATGAAACGCACCCGGTAATTTATAACGTCTGCAATTATCAGAAACCCGCTGCCGGTGAGCCTGCGTTGTTACTCTGGGATGATGTAATAACCTTATTCCATGAATTTGGTCATACGCTGCACGGCCTTTTTGCCCGCCAGCGTTATGCCACGCTTTCCGGCACCAACACGCCGCGTGATTTTGTCGAATTTCCGTCGCAAATCAACGAACACTGGGCAACACATCCGCAGGTATTCGCTCGCTACGCCCGGCATTATCAGAGCGGGACCGCAATGCCTGACGAACTTCAACAGAAAATGCGTAATGCCAGCCTGTTCAATAAAGGGTATGAGATGAGCGAACTGCTTAGCGCCGCACTTCTCGATATGCGCTGGCATTGCCTGGAAGAAAACGAAGCAATGCAGGATGTCGATGATTTCGAATTGCGGGCGCTGGTGGCGGAAAATATGGATCTTCCTGCTATACCGCCACGCTATCGCAGCAGTTATTTCGCCCATATTTTTGGTGGCGGATATGCCGCAGGTTATTACGCTTATCTGTGGACGCAAATGTTGGCCGATGATGGTTACCAGTGGTTTGTTGAGCAGGGCGGATTAACGCGTGAAAATGGGCGGCGTTTTCGCGAGGCGATTCTTTCCAGAGGTAACAGCGAAGATCTGGAACGCCTGTACCGACAATGGCGCGGTAAGGCACCTCAGATTATGCCGATGTTGCAACATCGTGGCTTGAACGTATAAACACCACCAATGGCTGGCCTGGATTTATCGCCAGACCAGCCTCGTTATAGCAGTAATTGCAGCCGCTGGGCGAGGGCAAACTTCACCGCTAATGCGAATGCCGTTTCGCAGTCGCCAGCAAAATTACTTTTTTTGTATACTCTTCCGTTATAATAATTTTCAAATTCAGCCGGACCAGATGATCAACATTAGCGGCAGTCTGGATAAGAAAAGCGCGCCGGCCGTCGTTCGGGTCACTCATTTGCAGAAATAAAAATAAATTAGCCTGATGGCCTGAACTACTGGGCCATTAGGGTATTGGGTTATGCTATTTGTCATCCTTTTAATTGCGATAATGCAGAGTTAATTTATAGAATTAAACACTTTTTTATCTGCTGATTTTGTTTTAAATCACAATGTTATCTCAGAGATGCTCATAACTTCGGATTTCTATGAAAATATTGACGTAATTTTGCTTTTCTCTCGTTAGAATAGCGCGCACAAGGAACTGTGAAAAAGGAGTGGCAATGATCAAGAAGACAACGGAAATTGATGCCATCTTGTTAAATCTCAATAAGGCTATCGATGCCCACTACCAGTGGCTGGTAAGTATGTTTCACAGCGTGGTCGCGAGAGATGCCAGTAAGCCAGAAATAACGGATAACCATTCTTATGGACTGTGCCAGTTTGGTCGGTGGATTGATCATCTGGGGCCACTCGATAACGATGAATTACCTTACGTTCGGCTAATGGATTCTGCCCATCAACATATGCATAACTGTGGTCGGGAATTAATGCTGGCTATTGTTGAAAATCACTGGCAGGACGCGCATTTCGACGCTTTTCAGGAAGGGTTGCTTTCTTTTACTGCGGCATTAACCGATTACAAAATTTATTTGCTTACGGTCCGTAGCAATATGGATGTTCTGACGGGATTGCCGGGTCGTCGGGTTCTTGATGAATCCTTCGATCATCAGTTACGCAATGCTGAACCTCTGAATCTTTATTTAATGTTGTTGGATATAGACCGATTTAAATTGGTTAATGATACCTACGGGCATTTAATCGGCGATGTAGTATTACGCACCCTCGCAACTTACTTAGCCAGTTGGACGCGCGATTACGAAACGGTTTATCGCTACGGGGGCGAAGAATTTATCATTATTGTCAAAGCGACTAATGATGAAGAAGCATGTCGTGCAGGTGTCAGAATTTGCCAGTTAGTCGATAACCATGCCATCACACATTCTGAAGGGCATATCAACATTACCGTGACTGCTGGTGTGAGTCGTGCATTTCCTGAAGAGCCTCTGGATGTGGTCATTGGAAGAGCGGACAGGGCAATGTATGAGGGTAAGCAAACCGGAAGGAATCGCTGCATGTTTATTGACGAACAAAATGTGATTAACCGAGTTTAAGCTCCGTTTAACATTCATTGAGAAAACTGATGCTACTGTGTCAACGATCCGTTATCAGTGCAGGAAAATGCCTGTTAGCGTAAAAGCAAAACACAAATCTATCCATGCAAGCATTCACCGCCGGTTTACTGGCGGTTTTTTTTCGCCGTCATAAAAATCAGGCCCCTTGTACACAACTGTAACAAGGGGCCGGTTAGGTGAGGGATTATCTCCGTTCATTAGTCATCCCATTTGTGGCTGAAATACGCGGCCAGAAACCCAGAAAATAAAATTATTCCCAGTACGGCCATAAAAACATTCATATTACCCAGCATTATTTGCCTCCGTTTATGGTGTGGTGTGTTTCCTCGCTTACCTTAATTTTCATCTCAATGAGAAAGATATTAGCAGAGGTAACCTAAACGAAGGCTGAATTAAATTCTTATTGTGTTCGACTTAAATCAACAAAGCGCGGGCTGCCCCCACGGTCTTGCACGAATTCCTTTTAACATCAGCACCCACGCAACAACGATCACCAACGCTAAGATGATAAACAGCGAGAAAGGCGGCAGACTGGTAAGTACTATGCCACTCACTAATGGGTTAATCGCAGCACCAAGCCAGCCTAAAGACTGGGCGGAAAAATAGCTGGCTTTCATTCCTGGCGGCGCAATATGGTCAATCAACATATACTCGCCCGGCGCATAAATGATTTCACCGACAGTAAATACCGCAGCTGACATACCCCACATTAGCAGGCTGTTGCCGGAAAAAATAAAACCGACCAGCCCGATGACGAAACAGAAGGTGCCTGCTGTCATCAGCGCGCGGATGTTAGCCGGGTTAAGGCGGCGGCCTACGGAATATTGCAACGTAACTACCATGGCAGCATTCACCGGAAGAACAACCGCGACCACCTTTTCGGCAAAATCACCATCAGCAATCACCATCACATATTGTGAAATGCATGAAGCAAATGCGCCGCTAACAAAAGAAGCCAGAAAGCCAGAGCAGGTAAACCACAACAGTGCTTTATCTTGTAATAAAACTTTCGGCGACCAGACACTGCCTGTTTCCGTGGCGATGATTTTCTCGCTGCGCTTTACCCAAATTTGAATGAAAAGCATGGGAAACGCGGAACAGATAGCTGCCAGCCAGAAGGGCAGATTGATGCTCTGCATCACCAACAGCGTGCCGAGTGGCGGACCGATGGTCCAGCCAATGTTGAGCATGGTGTAGTTGATTGAGAAAATCTTCGTTTTGCTGGTGGACGAAAGATTGTCGGCAAACCAGGCTTTCAGCACGGTAGCAAAAACGGAGTAGGCGCAGTTAATAAGGGCAAAAAAGAGCACCACCAGCGTCACGTTATTCACTAAAGGAATGGCAATAAAACCGCTAGCGAAGGCGGTAATTGCCAGTAACATATAGCGTTTCTTGTCGAACTTATCCGCCAGGATACCAAAACCGAGGCTAAAAACGACGCCAATAGTGAGCGCAATTGTCATCGCATAACCGATTAGATCGACACTCAGGCTGTACTGGCGACTCAAGTAAATGGTCATAAACGGCAGCGTAGCGCCGCGTCCGATGGTTAATAACAACGACGAGGCAAGAAGGGCGCTGGTAGAGCGTCGTAGGGATAAGTTCATTTGTCTGTCCGGCAGTGCGTTTCGTTATGTTTTGTTTTAGAGATGTAAAGGAATAGCATGGCAAAAATCCGAAGTATAGCGACTTATTTGCGCATTAATGCCGTCGTAAACGGTGACTAACGAATCAACTGTTAAAGAAAAGTAAATTCAGCTAAGTTGATTGCTTACAAAAGATGAAATTCAGAGGCGGTAGAATGTCGCGAAAAGATGGGGTGTTGGCGCTACTGGTAGTGGTTGTATGGGGGCTAAATTTTGTGGTCATCAAAGTGGGGCTTCATAACATGCCACCGCTGATGCTGGCCGGTTTGCGCTTTATGCTGGTTGCTTTCCCGGCCATCTTTTTTGTCGCACGACCGAAAGTACCACTGAATTTGCTGCTGGGGTATGGATTAACCATCAGTTTTGCGCAGTTTGCTTTTCTGTTCTGCGCCATTAACTTTGGTATGCCTGCTGGACTGGCTTCGCTGGTGTTACAGGCACAGGCGTTTTTTACTATCGTGCTTGGCGCGTTTACTTTCGGTGAGCGACTGCATGGCAAACAATTGACGGGGATCGCCTTAGCGATTTTTGGCGTACTGGTGTTAATCGAAGATAGTCTGAACGGTCAGCATGTGGCGATGCTCGGCTTTATGTTGACCCTGGCGGCAGCATTTAGTTGGGCGTGTGGCAACATCTTCAATAAAAAGATCATGTCGCACGCAACGCGTCCGGCGGTGATGTCGCTGGTAATCTGGAGCGCATTAATCCCAATCATTCCCTTCTTTGCTGCCTCGCTGATTCTCGATGGTTCCGCAACCATGATTCACAGTCTGGTTACTATCGATATGACCACCATCTTGTCTCTGATGTATCTGGCATTTGTAGCGACAATTGTTGGTTATGGGATCTGGGGAACACTGCTTGGACGCTATGAAACCTGGCGGGTTGCACCGTTATCGTTACTGGTGCCTGTAGTTGGACTGGCAAGTGCGGCACTATTGCTGGATGAACGCTTAACGGGTCTGCAATTTTTCGGTGCGGTGCTCATTATGACCGGGCTGTATATCAATGTATTTGGCTTGCGGTGGCGTAAAGCGGTAAAAGTGGGAAGTTAATAAGCCCCGAGATGTCGGGGCCAGAACAAACTACATAGCGTGTTGATTATAATAGGGCACGCCGAGCGCATCCGACTTATCACTGCCAGTACCCATGTGATTTAAATCAAACGGTGGTTGTTCCTGCGATGGGGGAACAACCACGACATTGCCACAGGAAGTAACAACCGGCTGCGTGGTTTGTTCCGCAACGCCCTGCGCAGAAAAGAGAATAAGCGCAGTTGCTATTGCGGATAAAAGTGGTTTCATGATTGCCTCAGTGACGTTGTCACGTTATCAACTAGTTGTTGTAATGATTTAATGGATGTAAAAAGCGCGATTCACCCTGCATATTGGTCATCCGGTATTTATGCGGCGGAACATCAAAGTAATTTTTGAAGGTTCGGGTCAGAGTTTGTTGGGACTCGAAGCCATATCGTTCTGCCAGATAGAGTATCGGCTCGTTACTTTCCTTCAGCTTTTGCGCGATTTCCGTCATCTTACGGCTACGGATGTATTGGCCTAATGAATGACCGGTTTCTTTTTTAAACATCCGTTGCAGGTGCCATTTGGAGTAACCCGAACGCTCTGACACTTTCTCCAGTGACAGTGGCGATTCCAGGTTGTCCTCGATCCAGTCCAAAATGCTATGAATGGTAATAGCGTCAGTATTGCGTCTGGACATCGTCATACCTCTTTTTTCGTTTACGGCAGGACTTTCTTAAGCAAATGCTCAAGTGTTGCCACTTCGTCCGCCGTCAGGTTTTTTGTTAATTCTTGATGCAGGTCCTGGCCAACTAATTGATGGCATTGTTCACATATTGCCGCGCCGCTGGTGGTAAGTTTTACCAGTACGCCGCGCTTATCATTCGGGTTCGGCAACCTTTCCACCCAGCCTTTACAGACCAGGCGATCCAGCATACGGGTCAGTGCCCCCAGGTCGACCGACAACACTTTTTTCAGTTCAACCGGAGTAATACACGCCGCGCAGCGGATAGAGCAGAGCACCTTAAACTGTGCCGCGGTAATATCCAGCGGAGACAGATACTCGTTAAGCAGGCGATCTTTCTTCTGATTAACCATATGGATTAAACGACCCAATGGAATAATTTCATTGAACAGATCGCTGGTACTTTTCACATTAGTTGCCCTGGCAAGTAATTAGTTGCAGGGGATAATATTGCCCAGGCAAGTATAAGTCAAATGAATGAATTGACCGATGCCACGTTTTGCTAAATCGGTTCAAGTTTTGGTCAATGCGATGCAAGGTTAGCTAAAGAGTGACACTTTATCCTTGTTTACCCCTTATACTTTTCGCTGATAAACCAGATACACAGGATAACAACCACCAATGTTAGATTTGTTTAAAGCAATAGGCCTGGGGCTGGTGGTGTTACTGCCGTTAGCTAACCCATTAACAACTGTCGCGTTATTTCTTGGCCTGGCAGGCAACATGAACAGTGCCGAACGTAATCGTCAGTCGTTGATGGCCTCGGTGTACGTATTTGCCATCATGATGGTGGCGTATTACGCCGGGCAACTGGTGATGGATACATTTGGCATTTCGATTCCCGGTCTGCGAATTGCAGGCGGTTTGATCGTCGCGTTTATCGGTTTTCGGATGCTCTTTCCGCAACAGAAAGCGATTGATTCACCGGAAGTGAAAAGCAAGTCGGAAGAGCTGGAAGATGAACCCAGTGCCAATATTGCTTTTGTACCACTGGCAATGCCAAGTACCGCCGGTCCGGGAACCATTGCGATGATTATTAGCTCGGCCTCCACAGTGCGTCAGAGTTCAACCTTCGCTGATTGGGTACTGATGGTTGCGCCGCCGCTGATCTTTTTCCTGGTGGCGGTTATTTTGTGGGGAAGTCTACGCAGCTCTGGCGCAATTATGCGGCTGGTGGGCAAGGGTGGTATTGAAGCGATCTCCCGTCTGATGGGATTCCTGCTGGTATGTATGGGCGTGCAGTTTATTATTAACGGCATCCTGGAAATCATTAAAACGTATCATTAAAAAAGGCCCGAATGGGCCTTTCAACTATTGCGTCTGTTCTTCGAGTGTCACTGGCCAGCGGCGAAAAATGATGATTGACCATATTAACGCAGCAAAAGCAGGCACCGCGCCCACATAACCAATCATCGACATTGACCAGTGCAGACTCACCTGATTACCTACCAACGCACCCGCGCCGATTCCAATATTAAATATCCCGGAGAATAGCGCCATCGCGACGTCGGTGGCATCTGGTGCCAGCGCCAGCACTTTAACCTGCATACCAAGCCCGATGATCATCATCGCGATCCCCCAGAAAATACTCAGCACCCCGAGGTGTATTTCACTGTTCGCCGCAGGTAGCAGCAGTGCCAGGCACACCAGCAATAGCGCAATCGCTGTACTCACCAACGCAGACGCATACTGATTACCCAGTTTACCGAAAATCACGCTGCCAATAATGCCCGCACCACCGAGTAATAACAGTAATGCCGTGGCAAAGTTGGCGCTGAATCCCGCAATGTTTTGTACAAAAGGCTCGATATAGCTGTATGCCGTGTAATGGGCGGTGACAACCACCACAGTTAACAAATAAATGCTCATCAATGCCGGGCGGCGGAACAATAGCGGGAGGCTTTTCAATGAACCGGAATGCTCACTGGGCAGCAAGGGAAGTAACTTAATCAGGCACAAAAGGGTAAGAAGCGCCCCGATACCAATCGCGAAGAAGGTCATTCGCCAGCCAAAATACTGCCCCACAATGCGCCCGAGAGGTAAACCTAATACCATTGCCAGTGCTGTACCGGTGGCAATTAAACTCAATGCCTGTGCTCGCTTCCCGGCCGGAGCCATACGGATCGCCAGAGACGCCGTAATCGACCAGAAAATCGCATGTGCAAAAGCCACACCAATGCGACTGATCACCAGAACGGTAAAACTCCACGATAAAAACGACAGTACGTGGCTGGCAATAAACACCACAAACAGGCAGATCAGTAATTTGCGGCGTTCAACCTGGCTGGTCATTAACATAAAAGGCAATGACATTAGCGCCACTACCCATGCATAAATTGTCAACATGATGCCGACCTGAGCGGTTTGCATGTGAAAACTATGCGCAATGTCAGAGAGCAGGCCAACAGGGACAAATTCGGTGGTATTGAAGATAAAGGCGGCGACTGCCAGCGTAACGACCCGTAGCCACGCTACTTTGCGGGAAACAGTGTTTGTTGTCATAACAGATTATCGGGTGAGTTGCGAAAAAGTGATGAAATGATCTTAAAACGGTTAATGATGTGAATACAATGCATTTGTGATCTGGATCGCATTTCCATCTCTCTGACGGTTGTTCTGTCACGCATCAGAGAGTTGTTAACATCACATTTTAATGACGATCAGGAAGGGGGCCTGTTCTTCTTTTACTTGAGGTGCAATATTACGAACGGGAAAATCATCAGGAAGAGATATGTAATTGCTGATGCTTACTGGCGTAACCATATTTGCCCCATATAGTCATAAGTCATTGGAACATCACTATATAGAGCATATTAGCCGCATGAACTATCAAAAATAGCTCATTGGTAACCCTGTTTTGCCGAGTCAGGCGCATCCAGCAGTTGAATAAATGCCTCAAGCGGACGCGTTTTCGCACCACGACGCCAGACCAGCCAGGTTGTTAACCAACGCCATTGCTCAGCTAACGGCCACGATTCAACCTGGTGATGCCCCGGCATACTTTCCAGCATAGAGCGTGGAATAAGCGCAATGCCTGCTCCTGCGACCACACAGGCCAACATCCCGTGATAAGACTCCATCTCGTGAATAGTTCCCGGAGCGGCACCGTCAGCATGAAACCAGCTTTCGAAGTGGCGACGATACGAACAATTGGCGCGGAAGGCATAAATGTTACTGCCATTCACCTGACTGGCACGGGTTACTGGCGCATGTCCTTGTGGCGTGACGATCATCAGTTCCTCGCGGTATACCGGTATCCCGTCGATGGCAGTATGGTTAATGGGTCCATCAATAAACGCCGCATTCAGTTTTCCCTCCAGCACACCTTCCAGCATAGTGCCGGAAGGGCCGGTGGAAAGTGAAAACTGAATTTTGGGATAACGACGGTTAAATTCCGCCAGCGTGGCCGGAATGCGCACTGCAGCGGTGCTTTCCAGCGATCCCAGAGAAAATAAACCTTGCGGCTCATCGCCAGCGACAACGCTCCGCGCTTCATCCACTAATGCGAGAATTTGTTGGCTATAGCGTAAAAAGTTATGCCCGGCAGGCGAGAGACGTAAACGCTGATTCTCGCGAATAAACAGATCAACCCCCAGTTCTGTTTCCAGCTGACGTAGACGGGTAGTGAGATTCGACGGCACGCGATGCACTTTTGCTGCAGCCTGGGTAATGCTGCCAGCTTCGGCAACCGCGTTGAACATCTCCAGTTGGGTCAGATCCATGGCATTCTCGATTCGTGAATAAGTGGCTTAATATTATTCATTTTAAAGCAAGAGTAAATCTGCGTATCTTCATACCATGACTCATAAAGGAGATACCCCGATGACCATTACTCCGGCAACTCATGCAATTTCGATAAATCCTGCCACCGGTGAACAACTTTCTGTGCTGCCGTGGGCTGGTGTTGACGATATCGAAAACGCACTTCAGCTGGCGGCAGCAGGCTTTCGCGACTGGCGCGAGACAAATATAGATTATCGTGCTGAAAAACTGCGTG
This sequence comes from Escherichia sp. WS2035, assembly GCF_046487065.1. Taxonomy (NCBI): domain Bacteria; kingdom Pseudomonadati; phylum Pseudomonadota; class Gammaproteobacteria; order Enterobacterales; family Enterobacteriaceae; genus Escherichia; species Escherichia sp. WS2035. Next base: position 25,802 of record NZ_JBJQKD010000024.1, on the reverse strand, counting down.
ATATCGGTAAGGCTCTGCGCGCCCGTAGCGAAGAAATGGCGCAAATGATCACCCGTGAAATGGGCAAACCAATCAACCAGGCGCGCGCTGAAGTGGCGAAATCGGCGAATTTGTGTGACTGGTATGCAGAACATGGTCCGGCAATGCTGAAGGCAGAACCTACGCTGGTGGAAAATCAGCAGGCGGTTATTGAGTATCGACCGTTGGGGACGATTCTGGCGATTATGCCGTGGAATTTTCCGTTATGGCAGGTGATGCGTGGCGCTGTTCCCATCATTCTTGCTGGTAACGGCTACTTACTTAAACATGCGCCGAATGTGATGGGCTGTGCACAGCTCGTTGCCCAGGTGTTTAAAGATGCGGGTATCCCACAAGGCGTATATGGCTGGCTGAATGCCGACAACGACGGTGTCAGTCAGATGATTAAAGATTCGCGCATTGCTGCTGTCACAGTGACCGGAAGTGTTCGTGCTGGAGCGGCTATTGGCGCACAGGCTGGAGCGGCACTGAAAAAATGCGTACTGGAACTGGGTGGTTCGGATCCGTTTATTGTGCTTAACGATGCCGATCTGGAACTGGCGGTGAAAGCGGCGGTAGCCGGACGTTATCAGAATACCGGACAGGTTTGTGCAGCGGCAAAACGCTTTATCATCGAAGAGGGAATTGCTTCGGCATTTACCGAACGTTTTGTGGCAGCTGCGGCAGCCTTGAAAATGGGCGATCCCCGTGATGAAGACAACGCTCTCGGACCAATGGCTCGTTTTGATTTACGTGATGAGCTGCATCATCAGGTGGAAAAAACACTGGCGCAGGGTGCGCGTTTGTTACTGGGCGGGGAAAAGATGGCTGGGGCAGGTAACTACTATCCGCCAACGGTTCTGGCGAATGTTACCCCAGAAATGACCGCGTTTCGGGAAGAAATGTTTGGCCCCGTTGCGGCAATCACCATTGCGAAAGATGCAGAACATGCGCTGGAACTGGCTAATGATAGTGAGTTCGGCCTTTCAGCGACCATTTTCACCACCGACGAAACACAGGCCAGACAGATGGCGGCACGTCTGGAATGCGGTGGGGTGTTTATCAATGGTTATTGTGCCAGCGATGCGCGAGTCGCCTTTGGTGGCGTGAAGAAGAGTGGCTTTGGTCGTGAGCTTTCCCATTTCGGCTTACACGAATTCTGTAATATCCAGACGGTGTGGAAAGACCGGGTCTGACGCTATATATTCAGCTCTGATATACTCGCAGGTCTTTTCAGACCTGCGGTCCAGGAGTAGAAAGTGGCAGTCGCCATGGATAATGCAATTTTAGAAAACATCTTGCGGCAAGTGCGGCCGCTCATTGGTCAGGGTAAAGTCGCGGATTATATTCCGGCGCTGGCTACGGTAGACGGTTCCCGCTTGGGGATTGCTATCTGTACCGTTGACGGACAGCTTTTTCAGGCCGGAGACGCGCAAGAACGTTTTTCCATTCAGTCTATTTCCAAAGTGCTGAGTCTCGTTGTCGCCATGCGTCATTACTCCGAAGAGGAAATCTGGCAACGCGTCGGCAAAGATCCGTCTGGATCACCATTCAATTCTTTAGTGCAACTGGAAATGGAGCAGGGTATTCCGCGTAATCCGTTTATTAATGCCGGTGCGCTGGTGGTCTGCGATATGTTGCAAGGGCGATTAAGCGCACCTCGGCAACGTATGCTGGAAGTCGTGCGCGGCTTAAGTGGTGTGTCTGATATTTCCTACGATACGGTGGTAGCGCGTTCCGAATTTGAACATTCCGCGCGAAATGCGGCTATCGCCTGGCTGATGAAGTCGTTTGGCAATTTCCATCATGACGTGACAACCGTTCTGCAAAACTACTTTCATTACTGCGCTCTGAAAATGAGCTGTGTAGAGCTGGCCCGGACGTTTGTCTTTCTGGCGAATCAGGGGAAAGCTATTCATATTGATGAACCTGTGGTGACGCCAATGCAGGCGCGGCAAATTAACGCGCTGATGGCGACCAGCGGTATGTACCAGAACGCGGGGGAGTTTGCCTGGCGGGTGGGACTACCGGCAAAATCTGGCGTTGGTGGCGGTATTGTGGCGATTGTTCCGCATGAAATGGCCATCGCTGTCTGGAGTCCGGAACTGGATGATGCCGGTAACTCGCTTGCGGGCATTGCCGTCCTTGAACAATTGACGAAACAATTAGGGCGTTCAGTTTATTAATGCAGTCTCTCGATCCACTCTTCGCGCGTTTATCCCGTTCAAAATTTCGCTCTCGCTTTCGTTTGGGTGTGAAAGAGCGTCAGTATTGTCTGGAGAAAGGCGCGCCAGTCATTGAACAACATGCGGCAGATTTTGTCGCTAAACGTCTTGCTCCGGCATTACCGGCTAACGACGGTAAGCAAACCCCCATGCGCGGGCATCCGGTTTTTATCGCTCAACACGCCACCGCGACCTGTTGTCGCGGTTGTCTGGCTAAGTGGCATAACATTCCTCAGGGGGAAGCGTTAAGTGAGGAGCAACAACGTTATATTGTGACGGTAATCTATCACTGGCTGGTTATACAGATGAATCAGCCATGATAATTACGGAAATCGATAAAATGGCATTCATTAGGTATCTTTAGTTGCCGCCGTTGTCAGCGAACATGCTATCCTTTCTAAGAATTTACTTATTGCGTTGAGATAATTGCCACCCGCAATTGTATGGACAGATAATTAATGCATGTACAGCCCATTTCAACTTTCCGTTTGTTCCAGGAAGGTCATCTGCTACGTAATAGCATCGCTATTTTTGTGCTAACCACGCTGTTCTATTTTATTGGTGCAGAGTTACGGCTGGTTCACGAACTTTCTCTTTTCTGGCCGCTGAATGGCGTAATGGCGGGGGTGTTTGCCCGCTATGTCTGGCTTAATCGACTGCATTACTATGCGATCAGTTATGTGGCGATGCTGGTTTATGATGCCATAACCACCGAATGGGGGCTGGTTTCACTGGCTATCAATTTCTCCAATATGATGTTTATTGTTACCGTCGCCTTACTGGTCGCGCGGGATAAGCGTCTGGGAAAAAATAAGTATGAGCCAGTAAGTGCCTTACGGTTATTTAATTACTGTCTGCTTGCCGCATTATTATGCGCTATTGTCGGGGCGATTGGTTCGGTCAGTATTGATACTCTGGATTTCTGGCCTTTGCTTGCCGACTGGTTTAGTGAGCAATTCTCAACGGGCGTGTTGATCGTGCCTTGTATGCTGACGTTGGCAATTCCTGGAGTGCTGCCGCGCTTTAAAGCAGAGCAGATGATGCCTGCTATCGCGCTTATTGTGTCGGTTATTGCCTCGGTAGTCATTGGCGGAGCGGGGAGTCTGGCGTTTCCGCTCCCTGCATTAATCTGGTGTGCAGTGCGCTATACGCCGCAAGTAACATGTCTGTTGACCTTTGTCACCGGCGCTGTGGAAGTCGTACTGGTGGCAAATTCGGTGATTGATATCTCGGTCGGTTCGCCGTTCTCCATTCCGCAAATGTTCTCCGCACGTCTCGGTATTGCCACGATGGCGATATGCCCAATTATGGTTTCCTTTAGCGTGGCAGCGATCAATTCGCTAATGAAGCAAGTTGCGCTGCGAGCCGATTTTGATTTTCTGACCCAGGTTTACTCACGGTCCGGTCTTTATGAGGCGCTGAAAAGTCCATCGCTGAAACAGACACAACATCTGACGGTCATGCTGCTTGATATCGACTATTTCAAAAGCATTAACGATAACTATGGACATGAATGTGGCGATAAAGTGTTAAGCGTGTTTGCCCAGCATATTCAGAAGATTGTCGGTGATAAGGGGCTGGTGGCGCGAATGGGCGGCGAAGAATTTGCTGTTGCAGTGCCGTCTGTGAATCCTGTCGATGGCCTGCTAATGGCGGAAAAAATCCGTAAAGGCGTTGAACTGCAACCGTTCACCTGGCAACAAAAAACGCTTTATCTCACGGTAAGTATTGGCGTCGGTAGTGGTTGCGCATCGTACCGAACGCTGACCGATGACTTTAATAAATTGATGGTCGAAGCCGATACGTGTCTGTATCGCTCGAAGAAAGATGGGCGCAACCGTACCAGCACTATGCGTTACGGTGAGGAAGTTGTCTGACATCTTTATTTACTCAGAGCGAATTAAATGCAATGTGTTCTACCACTTTATGATCCAAGAAAAGGCCTGTTTCCTCGATTAAACCATGATCCGCGCCACACTTTTCTCATAAAACTGCTCATTAATCATCAGGAGTTGATCAAAACAGGGGTTCGACGTATTAAAGTTTGCTAACCTGTCGTACCAATTCAAACAGGTTGTATGACTAATCAGAAGGGAACCCATTGTGAAAACACTAAATCGTCGCGATTTTCCCGGTGCACAGTATCCAGAACGTATCATTCAGTTTGGTGAAGGTAACTTCCTGCGCGCCTTTGTTGACTGGCAAATCGATCTCCTGAATGAGCACACCGATCTGAATTCTGGCGTGGTCGTTGTTCGTCCGATTGAAACTTCATTCCCGCCGTCACTGAGCACGCAGGATGGTCTGTATACCACCATTATCCGTGGCCTGAATGAGAAGGGTGAAGCGGTCAGCGACGCGCGTCTGATTCGCTCGGTTAATCGTGAAATCAGCGTCTATAGTGAATACGATGAATTCCTGAAACTGGCTCACAACCCGGAAATGCGCTTTGTTTTCTCTAACACCACCGAAGCGGGTATCAGCTACCATGCGGGCGATAAATTCGATGACGCGCCAGCGGTAAGTTATCCGGCAAAACTGACCCGTCTGCTGTTCGAACGTTTTAGCCATTTCAACGGTGCGCTGGATAAAGGTTGGATCATCATCCCGTGTGAGTTGATTGACTATAATGGCGACGCGTTGCGTGAACTGGTGCTGCGCTATGCGCAAGAGTGGGCATTGCCTGAAGCATTTATTCAATGGCTGGATCAGGCTAACAGCTTCTGTTCTACGCTGGTGGACCGTATCGTTACCGGTTATCCGCGTGATGAAGTGGCTAAACTGGAAGAAGAACTGGGCTACCACGATGGTTTCCTCGACACCGCTGAACACTTTTACCTGTTTGTGATTCAGGGGCCGAAATCCTTAGCGACTGAACTTCGTCTGGACAAATATCCGCTTAACGTGCTGATCGTTGACGATATTAAACCGTATAAAGAACGCAAAGTGGCAATCCTCAACGGTGCGCACACCGCGCTGGTGCCGGTGGCGTTCCAGGCAGGGCTGGATACCGTAGGTGAAGCGATGAACGATGCTGAAATTTGCGCATTCGTTGAAAAAGCCATCTACGAAGAAATTATTCCGGTACTGGATTTGCCACGCGATGAGCTGGAGTCTTTCGCCAGTGCAGTCACCGGACGTTTCCGTAACCCGTACATCAAGCATCAACTGCTGTCTATCGCGCTCAACGGTATGACCAAGTTCCGCACACGCATCCTGCCGCAGCTGCTGGCAGGGCAGAAGGCAAACGGCACACTTCCGGCGCGCCTTACTTTCGCATTAGCGGCATTGATTGCGTTCTATCGCGGTGTGCGTAATGGAGAAACATATCCGGTACAGGACGATGCACACTGGCTGGAACGTTATCAGCAACTCTGGAGCCAGTATCGTGACCGTGTTATCGGGACCCAGGAACTGGTAGCGATTGTGTTGGCAGAAAAAGACCACTGGGAGCAGGACCTGACGCAAGTGCCTGGTCTGGTCGAGCAGGTTGCTAATGACCTGGATGCGATTCTCGAAAAAGGGATGCGCGAAGCTGTACGCCCGTTGTGCTAATACTCTGAACCCGGTTTCGACCGGGTTTCTTATTCCGCTATATTAGTTACAACATTCTATATGCCTTTATCATTAACAGGTGCCACATGCAGCACCTGTTAATGTTGTAATCTTGTAGGTAATTTGTAAGTAGTATCTTGAGAATGTGATCATAATCACGTTTAATAGGGCGACTTTTCCACGCCTGAAGATAACCATGATTGTTCGTCCACAACAACACTGGCTGCGCCGTATTTTTGTCTGGCACGGTTCAGTATTATCCAAGATATCCTCGCGCTTACTACTCAATTTTCTCTTTTCGATCGCTGTTATTTTCATGCTGCCCTGGTACACGCATTTGGGCATTAAATTCACCCTCGCACCGTTCAGCATTCTCGGTGTCGCCATCGCCATTTTTCTTGGTTTTCGTAATAATGCCGGTTACGCCCGTTACGTTGAAGCGCGAAAACTTTGGGGGCAGTTGATGATTGCCTCGCGGTCGTTACTGCGCGAGGTAAAAACGACATTACCGGATTCGGCAAGTGTAAGGGAGTTTGCCCGGCTGCAAATCGTCTTCGCCCACTGTTTACGCATGACATTACGCAAACAGCCACAGGCAGAAGTGCTGGCTCATTATCTCAAGACTGAAGATCTTCAGCGTGTACTGGCTTCTAACTCTCCAGCTAACCGCATCTTGTTAATAATGGGGGAGTGGTTGGCGGTTCAGCGACGCAATGGACAACTTTCAGATATCCTGTTTATTAGCCTCAACGATCGGCTTAATGATATTTCAGCGGTCCTGGCAGGATGCGAGCGCATTGCCTATACGCCAATTCCCTTTGCCTACACCCTGATTTTGCATCGCACCGTGTATCTGTTTTGTATCATGTTGCCGTTTGCGCTGGTCGTGGACCTGCATTACATGACGCCTTTTATCTCTGTGCTGATTTCCTACACTTTTATTTCGCTGGATTGTCTGGCGGAAGAACTGGAAGATCCCTTCGGTACTGAAAACAATGATTTACCGCTGGATGCCATCTGCAACGCTATTGAAATTGACCTGTTACAGATGAATGATGAAGCAGAAATTCCAGCGAAAATTCTTCCCGATCGCCATTACCAGCTGACGTGATAATTACTCCGTACGGCGGGCAACAATAAACAGACGCGGAAATGCCAGCAATATCTGTCCGTTCTCCTGGAGGGGATATTGCTCTTCCAGCATCTGATGGTAGCGCGTAAGAAAATGCTGCTGTTCGCTCTCGGTCAGATCCTGTAACCACGGACGTAATCCAGTGGCGGTCACCCAATCGATAATCGCCTGGTGCGACGGCATCTGGTGATAGTAAGTGGTTCGCCAGATATCGACCTCACATCCGGCTTCACTCAGAATATCGTAGTAAGCATGAACGCCAGCCAGCGGCTCACGCCCGCGATCCGGATAATTTTGTTCCCAGGCGACTTCGCGCATGAGCACATGGGTTGGCTCTAGCCAGTTATCTGGCATCTGTATTGCCAACACACCATGCGAATTAAGTAACGAAACCAAATGAGGAAACAATTCGTAGTGGTCGGGCAGCCATTGCAGTGAGGCATTAGCAAAAATCAGATCGAGTGCCTGTTCCGGTTGCCAGTTGCGGATATCTGCTTCCACAAACAGGCAGTCTGGCAAAGCACTGCGCGCTTCAGCAATCATCGCCGGAGATGAGTCGATGCCCGTTATCCTGGCAGCAGGCCAACGTTGGTGTAGAAGGGCGGTGATGTTACCTGGGCCACAGCCAAGATCGGCAATGTATTCGATATTCTCCAGCGGCACCCTGGCAAGCAGCTCCACCGCCGGACGCGATCGTTCAGCGGCAAAGTGCAGATATAAAGAGGGGTTCCAGTCAGACATTTTTTTACTCCCGTCAGCGCGTTACCCCAATTGTAGATAAAACTGATAAATTCGCCTCACGGCATCACCCCATTGAACAGACGTTTTTTACGCGGCCCGGTCATTAAGATTACAGATTCCGGTAGTCAAAGAAGCCACCGCATTAGGATGTGCTTTTTTAAATCCTCCTTTTTATCCGCGATCGCGGATATCGCAGCGTTTATCCCGTAGAGCGGATAAGATGTGTTTCCAGATTGACTTTATCCTCACTAAAGGATAAAACTGATAATATCCCCTTAAGCGGATAAATTTGCTGTGGACGTATGACATGATGAGCTTTCAGAAGATCTATAGCCCAACGCAATTGGCGAATGCAATGAAACTGGTTCGCCAGCAAAACGGCTGGACGCAGAGCGAGTTGGCGAAAAAAATCGGCATTAAGCAGGCGACAATTTCCAATTTCGAAAACAATCCTGACAATACCTCGCTCACGACATTTTTTAAGATTTTACAGTCGCTTGAACTCTCAATGACGCTATGCGACGCGAAAAATGCCTCGCCAGAAGCAACAGAACAGCAAGATCTGGAGTGGTAATGCCTAAACTAGTCACTTGGATGAACAACCAGCGGGTAGGCGAGTTAACGAAGTTAGCCAACGGCGCGCACACCTTTAAGTATGCAGCTGAGTGGTTAGCCAGCCGTTATGCCAGACCGTTGTCACTTTCGCTGCCATTGCAGAGGGGGAATATCACCTCTGATGCCGTATTTAACTTCTTCGATAACCTGTTACCCGATAGCCCGATTGTACGTGACCGGATCGTTAAACGTTATCATGCTAAATCCAGACAACCGTTTGATTTATTGTCAGAAATAGGGCGAGACAGCGTTGGTGCCGTGACGTTAATCCCCGAAGATGAAACCGTAACGTGTCCGATAATGGCATGGGAAAAGCTTACTGAAGCCAGACTTGAAGAAGTATTAACGGCTTATAAAGCAGATATCCCGTTAGGCATGATTAGAGAAGAAAATGACTTTCGCATCTCGGTTGCTGGCGCACAGGAGAAGACTGCGCTGCTCAGAATAGGCAATGACTGGTGCATTCCGAAGGGAATAACGCCAACGACGCACATTATCAAATTGCCGATTGGCGAAATCAGACAGCCCAATGCGACGCTCGATCTTAGCCAAAGCGTTGATAATGAGTATTACTGTTTGCTGCTGGCGAAAGAACTCGGGTTGAATGTTCCGGACGCAGAAATCATTAAAGCGGGAAGGGTGCGCGCGTTAGCGGTCGAACGTTTTGACAGGCGTTGGAATACTGAGCGAACGGTTTTACTTCGCTTGCCACAGGAGGATATGTGCCAGACATTCGGTTTACCTTCATCGGTGAAATATGAATCAGATGGAGGCCCCGGTATCGCGCAAATTATGGCTTTTTTGATGGGGTCCAGCGAGGCGCTGAAAGATCGCTATGATTTTATGAAGTTTCAGGTCTTCCAGTGGTTGATTGGCGCAACGGATGGCCATGCAAAAAACTTCTCCGTATTTATTCAGGCTGGCGGCAGTTATCGGCTCACACCATTTTACGACATCATTTCGGCATTTCCGGTCCTTGGCGGTACGGGAATACACATCAGCGATCTCAAACTGGCAATGGGGCTTAACGCATCCAAAGGCAAAAAAACGGCAATCGATAAAATTTATCCGCGACATTTTCTGGCGACAGCAAAGGTGCTGAAATTCCCGGAAGTGCAGATGCATGAAATCCTGAGTGACTTTGCCAGAATGATTCCGGCAGCACTGGATAACGTGAAGACTTCATTACCGACAGATTTTCCGGAGAACGTGGTGACGGCAGTTGAAACCAATGTGTTGAGGTTGCACGATCGGTTAAGCCGAGAATACGGTATTAAGTAAGATATGGGGTTTTGGTCGTTGTTAATGAGCAGAACAATCATGAACCGCCAACGACTGGATTCGCCCTTGGTTTATATTGGTGCGCATAATGTATATTATGTTAAATTGATTATGAAGGTCCTTTACTTCACCATTCACATCCACACACAGATAAATCAATACGTTGTGATTTCTGACTTCCCTCCCGTTTCGGTAGAAAAATCAACCTCTGTTCAGTGATGGCACACCATAGACCATGAGCTGGATAATTGCGTTGTTTACAGCAGCCAGCGCTTTGATGGCACTATATCCCTCACGCTTCTGAATATAATTCATAGCGCCGTGTAATTATCTTTAATCTCAAGTTAGCTAATCTCAGCATATCGTGTTGATATGCAATGTGAAATACAGAGAACAGTGACTACAGCTGATGGAGGAAGCTATTTCCGATATTCGTCAACTTCCAAATATATCGTTTAAAACAGGTATCAGATATGAAAGCACTACTAATTACTGCATTATTCATGGGATTCAGTTAGTTTCACCAGGCAAACATTAACCATAGCTAATGTTTATAGCCATATAAACTATTAGTACCTCTTGACCTTTCCTGACACTTCCCTTGTTCGCAATAATATTCTGTTTAGTCGCTGTTTATAAATAACATGCATAATGAAATCGTCATGTTATTTAGCGACATAAAATGTTTTTACAAATACTCTCTACAACAAGTGCAGCAATAAAATTGTTGTGAATAGGTGTCCTTGTAATTTAAAGATATTATCATTCTTCGTGAAATGTAATAACCATGGAAACTATATTCTCAGGGCAACATCCAATCAAGAATGATTCTTGTTTTATAAGCAATAACAGAATAACTTAATTGTTAACTCTCTTTATTCAGCTACTTAAATATAAATTTTGGAGAATTATGAAACTCAAACATGTCGGTATTATTGTCGTTTCTGTGTTGGCGATGTCGTCTGCTGCGGTAAGCGCAGCCGAGGGTGATGAATCAGTAACGACCACTGTTAATGGCGGTGTAATTCATTTTAAAGGTGAAGTGGTAAATGCCGCTTGTGCGATTGATTCAGAATCAATGAACCAAACGGTTGAGCTGGGTCAGGTTCGTTCTTCTCGCCTGGCTAAAGCGGGTGACCTCAGCTCCGCCGTTGGCTTCAATATCAAGCTGAATGATTGTGATACCAATGTTTCCAGTAATGCAGCTGTTGCATTCCTGGGTACTACTGTCACCAGTAATGACGATACATTAGCGCTGCAGAGTTCAGCGGCAGGCTCTGCCCAAAATGTCGGTATCCAAATTTTGGACCGTACAGGGGAGGTATTAGTACTTGATGGTGCTACTTTTAGCGCTAAAACTGACTTGATTGATGGCACGAATATACTGCCGTTCCAGGCTCGTTATATTGCTCTCGGGCAGTCAGTAGCTGGTACTGCAAATGCTGATGCGACCTTCAAAGTTCAATATCTATAATTCACTCTTAAGGTGACTATGCGTCATCTGAAATTGAAACAGGGTGTGTGTGGCATGGCTACGCACACCCGAGAAATTCACCAATGTTCATCTCATTATTAATGAAAAATGGTTTGTATTTTGGAGCGGTATGAAAAATCACATAATATCTAAACGATCAATAAACAACAGTAGTTAAACTTGCTGTTATTTAAAATATTTACTTGGTAGCAAGGTTTTCCTATCAAAAGAGAACCAACATTTATTACAAACGCATTAAGTCTGGAAACCCGGCGACTCGCCAATGTATTAGCAATATTTACCGATTGTCTGATGTAACGGTTTCCCCGCTTATCCTCTTAACACATGGAGAATGCATCAGATGCAAACTACGCGTACCCCCTACTCTGTTTCCTTTATGGCGACAGTGTTACTTTTATTTCTCTTTGCTTGCCATAGCACCATTGCCAACGCAGCTGTCGCACTTGGTGCGACGCGGGTAATTTATCCGGCAAACCAGAAACAGGTTTTATTGCCTGTCACGAATAATGATCCTGCCAGTGTCTATCTCATTCAGTCATGGATAGAAAATGCGGGTGACCAGAAAGATACCCAGTTTGTCATTACCCCACCGCTTTTTTCCATGCAAGGTAAAAAAGAGAATACGCTTCGGATAATCAACGCCACTAATCATCAGTTACCAGGCGACCGTGAAAGCCTGTTCTGGGTTAATGTTAAAGCTATCCCTGCTATGGAAAAAGACCAGAAGAATGAGAATACATTACAGCTGGCAATTATTAGCCGCATAAAAATGTTTTATCGCCCCACGCATCTGGCAATGGCACCTGAAGAAGCGCCTGCAATGCTTCGGTTTCGTCGCAGCGGTAGCATACTCACTCTTATTAATCCAACGCCCTACTTCATTACCGTAACAAATATGAAAGCAGGAAATAGCAATCTCCCAAACACCATGGTGCCGCCAAAAGGTGAAGTATCGGTGGATATCCCGCATGCTGTAACCGGGGATATCAGTTTTCAGACAATCAATGATTACGGTGCATTAACTCCGCTTATTAAGGCAACCATGCAGTAAGCCAGTGACCTAATTAATAATAAACTCAATCGGGATTAAAAATGACAGCCTTTCGTGCCGCATTTAAGGCATATCGTATGCATCAGGTGTTAATACTGCCTCGCTTTGCACGGCTTACCTTTGCCCTTGGCTTAGCAACTGCGGTTTTTCCCGTTGACGCAGAGTATTATTTTAATCCACGGTTTTTAAGCAATGACCTTGCTGAATCTGTCGATTTATCTGCCTTTACTAAGGGACGCGAGGCCCCACCTGGTACATATCGGGTCGACATTTATTTGAACGACGAATTTATGGCTAGTCGGGATATTACTTTTATTGCAGATGATAATAACGCAGATCTCATCCCATGCCTGAGTACAGACCTTCTTGTCAGTCTTGGCATAAAAAAATCAGCATTATTAGACAACAAGGAACATTCGGCAGATAAACATGTGCCGGACAACAGCGCATGCACACCACTTCAGGATCGTTTGGCTGACGCATCATCTGAGTTTGATGTTGGTCAGCAACATCTGTCACTCTCCGTTCCGCAAATATATGTCGGCAGAATGGCTCGCGGCTATGTTTCTCCTGATCTGTGGGAAGAAGGAATAAATGCCGGGCTACTAAACTATAGTTTTAATGGTAATTCTATTAATAACCGTAGTAACCATAATGCAGGAAAATCCAACTATGCATATTTGAATTTACAGAGTGGCATCAACATTGGTAGTTGGCGACTGCGCGATAACTCAACGTGGAGTTATAACAGTGGGAGTAGCAATTCATCTGACAGCAATAAATGGCAGCATATCAATACGTCGGCTGAACGTGACATTATTCCGTTACGCTCACGGTTAACAGTGGGTGATAGTTATACCGATGGCGATATTTTTGACAGTGTGAACTTTCGTGGCCTTAAAATAAATTCAACAGAAGCGATGTTGCCCGATAGCCAACATGGTTTCGCTCCGGTGATTCATGGTATTGCTCGTGGCACCGCACAAGTGAGTGTAAAACAGAATGGATACGATGTTTATCAGACTACTGTCCCACCCGGCCCTTTTACTATTGATGATATCAACTCTGCGGCCAATGGTGGTGATCTGCAAGTAACCATAAAAGAGGCAGACGGCAGTATTCAGACATTATATGTTCCTTATTCGTCTGTTCCGGTTCTCCAACGTGCTGGATATACGCGTTATGCACTTGCCATGGGGGAATATCGTAGTGGGAATAACCTGCAAAGCTCCCCCAAGTTCGTACAAGCAAGCTTGATGCATGGTCTGAAAGGAAACTGGACACCTTATGGCGGAATGCAAATTGCAGAAGATTATCAGGCCTTCAACCTTGGTATTGGTAAAGATTTAGGACTTTTTGGTGCCTTTTCTTTCGATATCACGCAGGCCAATACGACGCTTGCAGATGACACCCGTCACAGCGGACAATCGGTTAAATCCGTCTACAGCAAATCCTTCTACCAGACGGGAACCAATATCCAGGTCGCAGGATATCGCTATTCTACGCAAGGTTTTTATAACTTATCCGACAGTGCATACAGTCGAATGAGTGGTTACACCGTCAAGCCTCCTACCGGAGACACCAGTGAGCAGACACTATTTATTGATTATTTTAATCTGTTCTACAGTAAGCGTGGTCAGGAACAAATAAGCATCTCTCAGCAGCTTGGACATTACGGTACGACATTTTTCAGTGCCAGTCGCCAAAGTTACTGGAACACGTCACGCAGCGACCAGCAAATATCATTTGGATTAAATGTGCCGTTTGGTGATATTACGACTTCGCTGAATTACAGCTATTCCAATAATATATGGCAAAACGATCGGGATCATTTACTCGCTTTTACACTTAATGTTCCCTTTAGTCATTGGATGCGTACAGACAGTCAGTCGGCATTTCGTAATTCAAACGCCAGTTACAGTATGTCAAACGATTTGAAAGGCGGCATGACCAACCTATCAGGGGTTTATGGCACTCTGCTGCCGGATAATAACCTGAATTATAGCGTTCAGGTCGGTAACACCCAAGGGGGTAATACATCGTCTGGCACCAGTGGTTACAGTTCTCTTAATTATCGTGGAGCTTACGGTAATACGAATGTCGGTTACAGTCGGAGTGGTGACAGCAGCCAGATTTATTACGGAATGAGTGGTGGGATTATTGCTCATGCTGATGGCATCACCTTTGGACAGCCGCTGGGCGACACAATGGTTCTGGTTAAGGCTCCTGGCGCTGATAATGTCAAAATAGAGAACCAGACCGGAATTCATACCGACTGGCGTGGCTATGCCATATTACCATTTGCGACAGAATATAGAGAAAATCGTGTCGCTCTTAACGCGAATTCCCTTGCAGATAATGTTGAACTGGATGAAACCGTAGTCACTGTCATCCCAACTCACGGTGCTATTGCCAGAGCAACATTTAATGCACAAATCGGCGGGAAAGTATTAATGACGTTGAAGTACGGTAATAAAAGCGTTCCATTCGGTGCAATTGTCACTCACGGAGAGAATAAAAATGGCAGCATTGTCGCGGAAAATGGTCAGGTTTATCTGACTGGACTTCCACAGTCAGGGAAATTACAGGTTTCATGGGGCAATGATAAAAACTCAAACTGTATTGTCGATTACAAGCTTCCTGCAGTCTCTCCTGGAACCTTGCTGAACCAGCAGACAGCAATCTGTCGCTAAGGAACAATAGATTATGAAATACAATAACGTTATTTTCCTCGGTTTATGTCTGGGGTTAACCACCTATTCTGCTTTATCCGCAGATAGCGTTATTAAAATTAGCGGGCGCGTTCTCGATTATGGCTGCACAGTCTCATCGGATTCGCTTAATTTTACCGTAGATCTCCAAAAAAACAGTGCCAGACAATTTCCAACGACCGGTAGCACAAGTCCTGCCGTCCCTTTTCAGATTACGTTAAGTGAATGCAGCAAAGGGACAACGGGGGTGCGGGTTGCATTTAACGGTATTGAGGATGCAGAAAATAATACTCTGTTGAAACTGGATGAAGGAAGCAATACGGCCTCCGGTTTGGGTATAGAAATACTGGACGGAAATATGCGTCCGGTGAAATTGAATGACCTTCATACCGGGATGCAGTGGATCCCATTGGTACCAGAACAGAACAATATTTTGCCTTACTCCGCTCGTTTGAAGTCAACTCAGAAGTCCGTCAATCCAGGACTGGTGAGCGCTTCGGCAACCTTTACCCTTGAATTTCAATAATCAGAGTCAGATATGAAAAGACTTCACAAGAGGTTCCTGTTAGCTACGTTTTGCACGTTATTTACAGCAACTCTCCAGGCCGCCGATGTCACTATCACTGTTAATGGTCGGGTAGTCGCTAAACCATGCACTATTCAAACCAAAGAAGCTAACGTTAATCTCGGGGATCTTTATACACGCAATCTGCAACAACCTGGTTCTGCATCTGGCTGGCACAATATTACTTTGTCATTAACCGATTGTCCGATTGAAACAAGTGCAGTGACGGCAATCGTGACAGGTTCAACTGACAATACGGGTTATTACAAAAATGAAGGTACTGCCGAAAATATTCAGATAGAGCTAAGGGATGACCAGGATGCGACGTTAAAAAATGGCGATAGCAAAACGGTTATTGTTGATGAGATCACTCGTAATGCACAGTTTCCACTTAAGGCAAGAGCTATCACGGTGAATGGAAACGCAAGCCAGGGAACGATCGAGGCGCTAATCAATGTGATCTATATCTGGCAATAACATCAATTTGATTTTATTTGCCTCCTTTTTAAATCAATTTTTTAACCTTAGGATATATCATGGGTAAAACATTCAGTATAAAGGTCCTGTTCGGTATTTATCTTCTATTAATGGCAGGCAAAGTTTTTGCCTTTAGTTGTAATGTCGATGGCGGGTCAAGTATTGGAGCAGGTACAACCTCTGTTTATGTTAATCTCGATCCTGTAATACTACCGGGCCAGAATCTGGTTGTAGACTTGTCTCAGCATATAAGTTGCTGGAATGATTACGGCGGCTGGTACGACACTGATCATATAAACCTGGTACAAGGATCAGCTTTCGCAGGCTCCCTACAGTCATATAAAGGATCACTGTACTGGAATAATGTGACCTACCCCTTCCCGTTGACGACAAATACCAACGTATTGGATATTGGTGATAAGACACCGATGCCATTACCGTTAAAACTCTATATTACCCCAGTCGGAGCAGCCGGTGGAGTTGTCATAAAATCAGGGGAAGTTATTGCCCGTATTCATATGTATAAAATTGCCACGTTAGGAAGCGGAAATCCACGTAATTTTACGTGGAATATTATTTCAAATAACAGTGTTGTTATGCCAACAGGCGGTTGCACCGTTGATAGTCGTAATGTCACCGTGAATCTCCCGGACTTTCCTGGAAGCGCAGAAATACCCCTTGGTGTATATTGCTCTAGCGAACAAAAGCTCTCATTTTATCTTTCGGGTGCCACCACTGACAGTGCCCGACAAGTGTTTGCTAACACAGCACCAGATGCAACAAAAGCATCGGGCGTGGGTGTCTCTCTGATGCGTAATGGAAAAACACTGGCAACAGGAGAAAATGTCTCCCTGGGGACAGTAAATAAAAGCAAAGTACCTCTGGGTTTAAGCGCAACCTATGGACAAACAGGAAATAAGGTTGCAGCCGGAGCCGTCCAGTCAGTCATTGGTGTCACTTTTATCTATGAATAATTGTGATTTTGACATTAGTCTATGCGCTCCATTCACGAAAATTGCGCGGATAATTATTTTGTGAAGGCTATTATCCTACACTTGTAAGAAAATCCGCGCACAATTGAAGCCAGAGTCTTATTTTTTATATTGAGAATTATGTTAATTTAAACCCTATGAGAGATGATGCTTAACTTATCGTATTTATACTACTCTATTATTTAACGATAATAGAGTAAAAATAGTAAGAGAGTAGTCCCCTACTCTTATATATCCATGTTGACGATAAACCCTATGTATATATTGTGCATCATCGCTATTACAAATCCTAATAATTCATTTCCACACAGGATAAGCAGATGAAGAAAAAAATTGAATCCTACCAGGGAGCTGCCGGTGGTTGGGGTGCTGTTAAATCCGTAGCGAATGCAGTACGTAAGCAGATGGATATACGCCAGGATGTTATTGCCATGTTTGACATGAATAAGCCAGAGGGCTTTGACTGTCCGGGATGTGCATGGCCAGATCCTAAGCACAGTGCGTCATTCGACATTTGTGAAAACGGCGCAAAAGCAATCGCCTGGGAAGTCACGGATAAGCAGGTAAATGCCTCTTTCTTTGCTGAGAATACGGTTCAATCATTACTTACCTGGGGAGATCACGAGCTTGAGGCTGCGGGACGTCTCACTCAGCCTTTGAAATATGATGACGTCAGCGACTGTTACAAGCCATTAAGCTGGCAACAAGCTTTCGACGAAATTGGCGCTCGCCTTCAAAGCTATAGTGATCCCAATCAGGTTGAATTCTATACTTCGGGGCGCACTTCCAATGAAGCTGCCTTTCTTTATCAGCTTTTTGCCCGTGAATACGGGAGCAATAACTTTCCCGACTGCTCCAACATGTGCCATGAACCGACCAGTGTGGGATTGGCAGCGAGTATCGGTGTGGGTAAAGGGACCGTGTTGCTGGAAGACTTTGAGAAATGCGATTTAGTCATTTGCATTGGGCATAACCCTGGTACAAACCACCCTCGCATGCTGACTTCGTTGCGCGCTTTAGTGAAACGGGGAGCGAAAATGATCGCTATCAACCCTCTACAGGAACGTGGCCTGGAGCGATTTACCGCACCGCAAAACCCGTTTGAAATGCTGACGAACTCTGAGACTCAGTTAGCCAGTGCCTACTATAACGTGCGCATTGGTGGCGATATGGCGTTGCTCAAGGGGATGATGCGCCTGTTAATTGAGCGCGATGATGCTGCAAGCGCCGCAGGTCGGCCCTCATTGCTGGATGACGAATTTATTCAAACGCATACCGTCGGCTTTGACGAGCTACGCCGTGACGTGCTCAATTCCGAGTGGAAAGATATCGAACGTATTTCTGGACTAAGTCAGACACAAATCGCCGAACTTGCTGATGCATATGCCGCTGCCGAACGAACCATTATCTGTTACGGAATGGGGATCACTCAGCACGAACATGGTACCCAGAACGTACAGCAACTGGTCAATCTGCTGTTGATGAAAGGTAACATTGGCAAGCCTGGTGCGGGTATCTGCCCACTACGAGGTCACTCTAATGTACAGGGCGACCGAACCGTCGGTATCACCGAGAAACCGTCTGCAGAGTTTCTGGCTCGCCTGGGTGAGCGCTATGGCTTCACCCCACCTCATGCACCTGGACATGCTGCAATAGCCAGCATGCAAGCTATATGTACGGGGCAAGCTCGAGCATTGATCTGCATGGGGGGCAACTTTGCACTGGCAATGCCAGATCGGGAAGCGAGCGCTGTACCGTTAACGCAATTAGATCTGGCGGTACACGTAGCCACTAAGCTTAACCGCTCTCATCTGCTGACCGCACGGCATAGCTATATTCTGCCGGTTCTGGGACGTAGCGAGATTGACATGCAAAAAAGCGGTGCGCAGGCGGTAACCGTTGAGGATTCAATGTCGATGGTTCATGCCTCGCGTGGTGTGTTAAAACCCGCCGGTGTAATGCTGAAATCAGAGTGTGCAGTGGTCGCGGGAATCGCGCAGGCAGCACTACCCCAGAGCGTGGTAGCCTGGGAGTATCTGGTGGAAGATTATGATCGCATTCGCAATGACATTGAAGCTGTGCTGCCAGAGTTTGCCGACTATAACCAGCGCATCCGTCATCCTGGTGGTTTTCACCTGATAAACGCAGCTGCTGAAAGGCGCTGGATGACGCCGTCAGGTAAGGCTAATTTCATTACCAGCAAAGGGCTGTTAGAAGATCCTTCTTCAGCGTTTAACAGTAAGCTGGTCATGGCGACAGTACGCAGCCACGATCAGTACAACACGACGATTTATGGTATGGATGATCGCTATCGAGGTGTATTCGGTCAACGAGATGTGGTCTTTATGAGTGCTAAACAAGCTAAAATTTGCCGTGTAAAAAACGGCGAAAGAGTTAATCTTATTGCACTCACGCCAGACGGTAAACGTAGCTCACGCCGCATGGATAGATTAAAAGTGGTCATTTACCCTATGGCTGACCGCTCACTGGTGACCTATTTCCCAGAATCGAATCACATGCTAACACTTGATAACCACGATCCATTAAGTGGCATTCCTGGCTATAAAAGTATTCCGGTTGAATTAGAACCATCAAATTAATTCTCCTCCTCATTTCTTCTGCTGTCATCCGCACAGCAGAAGAATTCCTCATTGACTATTATCGCGCAATTTGCTCACATGGATTAAATTAAACTACACACTATAAGATATAAACCTCTGCCTACAGTTGTAAGAAACTCCGCTCAGTACTGAAGTGCCAGTCCTATTTCCTCTTTTATCCAGCCTGTTATATTAATCATACTGATTAACGATTTTTAACGTTATCCGCTAAATAAACACATTTGAAATGCATGCGACCACAGTGAAAAACAAAATCACGCAAAGAGACAACTATAAAGAAATCATGTCTGTAATTGTGGTTGTCTTGTTACTGACACTTACGTTGATAGCCATTTTTTCGGCAATTGATCAGCTGGGCATTTCAGAAATGGGTCGCATGGCAAGAGATCTTACACATTTCATTATCAATAGTTTGCAAGACTGAAAATAAACAGCAAATTATACATGAAAAATGTTAAAAAAGTATCGATAAAAACTTTATTATTTTAAGGAGATAAAATGTCGCTCGTTTGTTCTGTTATATTTATTCATCATGCCTTCAACGCTAACATTTTAGATAAAGATTACGCCTTCTCTGACGGCGAGATCCTGATGGTAGATAACGCTGTTCGCACGCATTTTGAACCTTATGAGCGGCATTTCAAAGAAATCGGATTTAATGAAAATACCATTAAAAAATATCTACAATGCACTAACATCCAGACAGTGACGATGCCTGTTCCTGCGAAGTTTTTACGTGCTTCAAATGTACCGACTGGATTGCTTAATGAAATGATTGCTTATCTCAACTCGGAAGAACGCAATCATCATAATTTTTCAGAGCTTTTGCTTTTTTCTTGCCTGTCTATTTTTGCCGCATGCAAAGGTTTCATTACACTATTAACTAACGGTGTGCTATCCGTTTCCGGGAAAGTAAGAAATATTGTCAACATGAAGCTGGCGCACCCATGGAAGCTGAAAGATATTTGTGACTGCCTGTACATCAGTGAAAGCCTGTTGAAGAAAAAACTAAAGCAAGAGCAAACGACATTCTCACAGATTCTTTTAGATGCCAGAATGCAGCACGCGAAAAATTTGATACGCGTAGAAGGTTCAGTCAATAAAATTGCTGAACAATGCGGTTATGCCAGTACATCTTATTTTATTTATGCGTTTCGCAAACATTTCGGCAACAGTCCGAAGAGAGTTTCTAAGGAGTACCGTTGTCAAAGGCACACGGGTATGAACACGGACAACACGATGAATGCTTTAGCTAGTTGATTATTTGCTAACGAGTAGTCAACCACACACGCTGCGTAAGAATTAAATGGGGCAGCCATTCCCTGCCCCGCGTTGTTTCCAGGCGATATATTTCTTGAAATAAATAAGTGACAGCCATCACATATTTATGCATTTTCATAACCTGTTGCATGATTATTTATGATCTCAGCTCGGCAATTTGTCAGTGAAATACAATAATTTATTAAATATCAATAGATTAGTTGTTTATCGGCGAGAAATTACTTAGTAGAACAGAAAGTAATGTCAACGCGTTATGGACTGTTATTTCCCTTTTTTTAGCTAAATCTGCTATCTCTTTATGTGACTAACTTCACTTACATTCACTTATTTCTCTTCGTAAAATTACTTTGGAATTAAGTACAATAAGAAGAGGAACATTTATGAAGTCTGCATTAAAGAAAAGTGTCGTAAGTACCTCGATATCTTTGATACTGGCATCTGGTATGGCTGCATTTGCTGCTCATGCGGCAGATGATGTAAAGCTGAAAGCAACCAAAACAAACGTTGCGTTCTCAGACTTTACGCCGACTGAATACAGTACCAAAGGAAAGCCAAATATTATCGTACTGACCATGGATGATCTTGGTTATGGACAACTTCCTTTTGATAAGGGATCTTTTGACCCAAAAACAATGGAAAATCGTGAAGTTGTCGATACCTACAAAATAGGGATAGATAAAGCCATTGAAGCTGCGCAAAAATCAACGCCGACGCTCCTTTCATTAATGGATGAAGGCGTACGTTTTACTAACGGCTATGTGGCGCACGGTGTTTCCGGCCCCTCCCGCGCCGCAATAATGACCGGTCGAGCGCCCGCCCGCTTTGGTGTCTATTCCAATACTGATGCTCAGGATGGTATTCCGCTAACAGAAACTTTCTTGCCTGAATTATTCCAGAATCATGGTTATTACACTGCAGCAGTAGGTAAATGGCACTTATCAAAAATCAGTAATGTGCCGGTGCCGGAAGATAAACAAACGCGTGACTATCATGACAACTTCACTACCTTTTCTGCGGAAGAATGGCAACCGCAAAACCGTGGCTTTGATTACTTTATGGGATTCCATGCTGCAGGAACGGCATATTACAACTCCCCTTCACTGTTCAAAAACCGTGAACGCGTCCCCGCAAAAGGTTATATCAGCGATCAGTTAACCGATGAAGCAATTGGCGTTGTTGATCGTGCCAAAACACTTGACCAGCCTTTTATGCTTTACCTGGCTTATAATGCTCCGCACCTGCCAAATGATAATCCTGCTCCGGAGCAATATCAGAAGCAATTTAATACCGGTAGTCAAACAGCAGATAATTACTACGCTTCCGTTTATTCTGTTGATCAGGGTGTAAAACGCATTCTCGAACAACTGAAGAAAAATGGACAGTATGACAATACAATTATTCTCTTTACCTCCGATAATGGTGCAGTTATCGATGGTCCTCTGCCGCTGAACGGGGCGCAAAAAGGCTATAAGAGTCAGACCTATCCTGGCGGTACTCACACCCCAATGTTTATGTGGTGGAAAGGAAAACTTCAACCCGGTAATTATGACAAGCTGATTTCCGCAATGGATTTCTACCCGACAGCTCTTGATGCAGCCGATATCAGCATTCCAAAAGACCTTAAGCTGGATGGCGTTTCCTTGCTGCCCTGGTTGCAAAATAAGAAACAAGGCGAGCCACATAAAAATCTGACCTGGATAACATCTTATTCTCACTGGTTTGATGAGGAAAATATTCCATTCTGGGATAATTACCACAAATTTGTCCGCCATCAGTCAGACGATTACCCGCATAACCCCAACACCGAGGACTTAAGCCAATTCTCTTATACGGTGAGAAATAACGATTATTCGCTTGTCTATACAGTAGAAAATAATCAGTTAGGTCTATACAAACTGACGGATCTACAGCAAAAAGATAACCTTGCCGCCGCCAATCCGCAGGTCGTTAAAGAGATGCAAGGCGTGGTAAGAGAGTTTATCGATAACAGCCAGCCACCGCTTAGCGAGGTAAATCAGGAGAAGTTTAACAATATCAAGAAAGCACTAAGCGAAGCGAAATAACTAAACCTTTATGCGGCGGATTTTTCCGCCGCCTTATTGAGCGAGATAGCGATGCACGTTACAGCCAAGCCCTCCAGTTTTCAATGTAATCTCAAATGTGATTACTGTTTTTACCTTGAAAAAGAGTCGCAGTTTACTCATGAAAAATGGATGGATGACAGCACTCTGAAAGAGTTCATCAAACAATATATCGCAGCGTCTGGCAATCAGGTCTATTTTACCTGGCAAGGCGGTGAACCCACTCTGGCTGGCCTGGATTTTTTCCGTAAAGTTATTCACTATCAACAACGCTATGCAGGCCAAAAACGTATTTTTAATGCATTACAAACGAATGGCATTTTATTGAATAATGAATGGTGTGCCTTTCTCAAAGAACATGAGTTTCTGGTTGGTATCTCGATCGATGGCCCCCAAGAACTACATGACCGTTACAGACGCAGTAATTCAGGTAACGGTACTTTTGCAAAAGTGATAGCAGCCATCGAGCGTCTGAAATCATATCAAATAGAGTTTAATACGTTAACCGTTATTAATAACATTAATGTCCATTACCCTCTTGAGGTTTATCATTTTTTAAAATCTATCGGCAGTAAACATATGCAATTTATCGAATTGCTCGAAACCGGGACGCCGAATATTGATTTCAGTGGTCATAGTGAGAACACATTCCGTATCATTGATTTTTCTGTGCCTCCCACGGCTTATGGCAAGTTTATGTCAACCATTTTTATGCAATGGGTTAAAAACGATGTGGGTGAAATTTTCATCCGTCAGTTTGAAAGCTTTGTCAGCCGTTTTTTGGGGAATGGGCATACCAGTTGTATTTTCCAGGAGTCCTGCAAGGATAATCTGGTTGTTGAAAGTAATGGAGACATTTACGAATGCGACCATTTTGTCTATCCACAGTACAAAATTGGAAACATTAATAAATCGGAACTCAAAACGATGAACAGTGTACAACTGACAGCGCAAAAAAAACGGATTTCAGCGAAATGTCAGCAATGTGTATATAAACCTATCTGCAATGGTGGTTGCCCTAAGCATCGTATTACTAAAGTAAACAATGAGACTGTTTCCTATTTTTGCGAAGGTTATAAAATCCTTTTTTCAACCATGGTACCTTATATGAACGCCATGGTGGAGTTAGCTAAGAACAGAGTACCGCTTTACCACATTATGGATGTTGCAAAACAAATGGAGAATAATTAATAACGCTCCCCCACAGCACGATTAACGACAATATTTGGGCATCGCTACAAAATGCTCAAATTCAGGCGTTGAAAACGCTCGACCAGCGTCCAGCGGAGAAATTCGCCCAGCAGATGTATGAGACGCGCTATGCTGATAACCGCACGAAATTACCGCAAGCAAATCAGATTGCACAGTTTACTGCCGCAGATGCACTGGCTGCCGATCGCCAGTTGTTTTCATCTCCAGCGGATATCACGTTTGTCATTGTCGGTAATGTCGCAGAAGACAAACTCGTGGCGTTAATTACGCGTTACTTAGGATCAATCAAACACTCTGATTCGCCATTAGCCGCAGGTAAACCATTAACTCGCGCGACGGACAACGCATCGGTTACTGTAAAAGAACAAAATGAACCAGTGGCACAGGTTTCACAGTGGAAGCGTTATAATTCCCGGACTCCTGTTAATCTGGCGACGCGTATGGCGCTCGATGCTTTTAACGTCGCACTGGCAAAAGATCTACGCATTAATATTCGTGAACAGGCATCCGGGGCATACAGCGTTTCTTCTCGCCTCTCGGTTGATCCTCAGGCCAAAGATATCAGTCATTTGCTGGCTTTTACTTGTCAACCAGAACGACATGATGAACTGTTAACGTTAGCGAATGAAGTGATGGTTAAGCGTCTGGCCAAAGGGATCAGTGAGCAAGAACTGAACGAATACCAGCAAAACGTTCAGCGCAGCCTCGATATCCAACAGCGTAGCGTTCAACAATTAGCGAACACCATTGTAAATAGTCTTATTCAATATGACGATCCTGCAGCATGGACTGAGCAGGAGCAATTGTTGAAACAAATGACGGTAGAGAATGTTAACACTGCTGTTAAACAATATCTTTCTCATCCGGTGAATACCTATACCGGAGTATTATTGCCAAAATAATCACAGCCCCGTCAACACATCGTTGGCGGGGATTTCATCAATATTCGCTATTTTTATGTAATAATTTTATAAATGTGTTCAAAGTAAATAACCGTGTACCAATAATGATATTATAAGGTCTGATTTTTACGTGATAATTCAGGAGACGATAGAAAACACATAAAATAACAGCATAAAACACCTTACCTCCACACAGAATTCTCTATTATGTTGTTTTTTAATAAAAATACATTATTCACGCAATATCTCGCGATAAATAACATTAGGATTTTGTTATTTAAAACCGAGTCCTTTGCACTTGCTTACTTTATCGATAAATCCTACTTTTTTAATGCGATCCAATCATTTTAAGGAGTTTAAAATGGATAAGAAGCAAGTAACGGATTTAAGGTCGGAACTACTCGATTCACGTTTTGGTGCGAAGTCTATTTCCACTATCGCAGAATCAAAACGTTTTCCGCTGCACGAAATGCGTGATGATGTCGCATTCCAGATTATCAATGACGAATTATATCTTGATGGCAACGCTCGTCAGAACCTGGCCACTTTCTGCCAGACCTGGGACGACGAAAATGTCCATAAGTTGATGGATTTATCCATTAACAAAAACTGGATCGACAAAGAAGAATATCCGCAATCTGCAGCAATCGATCTGCGTTGCGTAAACATGGTTGCCGATCTGTGGCATGCGCCTGCACCGAAAAATGGTCAGGCCGTTGGCACCAACACCATTGGTTCTTCCGAGGCCTGTATGCTCGGCGGGATGGCGATGAAATGGCGTTGGCGCAAGCGTATGGAAGCCGCAGGCAAACCCACGGATAAACCAAACCTGGTGTGCGGTCCGGTA
>NZ_JBJQKD010000023.1:0-53846 GCF_046487065.1 Escherichia sp. WS2035 | reverse complement strand
CCTGAAGGGAAAGCTGCACGTAATCAGCAAGCGATATACGCAGCGAATTGAGCGGCATAACCTGAATCTGAGGCAGCACCTGGCACGGCTGGGACGGAAGTCGCTGTCGTTCTCAAAATCGGTGGAGCTGCATGACAAAGTCATCGGGCATTATCTGAACATAAAACACTATCAATAAGTTGGAGTCATTACCTGCTTTTTCGGTTGAAAAGAAATTGATTGAATTACTGGAAAAACAATCTGGTCTCCATACGTCTGTGGATTGCAGTACTCCCCTTACAGAGCAGAGTCTGTCGAGAAATGACGGTGAAGACCAGACCAGAAGAAACGCTGAAAATATGTTCGGAGATGACTGAACTAACCCAGCCTGGCCAGGGGAATATCTCGCCATTTAGTTGTATAACACTGACTCAACATTTCCCGTTTCATTTGCCATTCAGGGGCGGTTCCTCGCCCCGCAAACCACACTTTCCCTTTTCCCGACTGGTTCAGTTCATCGAGTGTTTTCATTAACTTTTCACTGTTTTTACGGGGCTGGATTTCATCAAATAATCCCGGCTGCGCTATACCCGATGGTGTGAAATCAGCCAGCATGACTCCTGCCTTCATATAGCGGTACCCTTCACGCCAGACATGGTTTAAGGCTCTGCATGCGGCGGCAATAATGTCCCGGCTGTCCTGTGTGGGTAATGAAAGCTTTTCCACAGCGGCATTGCTGTAACAGGGTTCAGGGGGATGTCCGTACAAATGTCGTCACCTGCCGGCAATACTGACGCTCCCCACGTAGTTTCTCTGCGGCCCGCTCTGCATACTGAACAACAGCCTGGTGCATGGCATCTTTGTCTGTGATTCGTTCACCAAAACTGCGACTATGTCAACGCCACGATGTTTGACCGTTATTTGCCATTTTCATGCCCGCTAAATACTTTCGTTACTGATGCTGTCCGCTTTGCACCATTTCATCATCACTGATTGGCGTTGTGTTTTTGGTCAGCACTCCAGCTTTACGTTTCTCTTTTAACCGGTAACTCTCTCCTTGTTCTTTTTGACGGACGCATTTTACGTTTGGGCTGGATGTAGTAACGCAGCATGGAACGTCCGCCCGTATAACCCATTGCCTTAATCTCCGCGAAGATAACCTCGCTATTCCAGACATTCTCTGCCAGGCGCATGTCGATGTAATCCATAAACGGTTTCAGCTTAACCATTTTGTGGCGGGTCTTTCTGGCTGGCGGTTCAGGGTATTTGAGGTAGCGTCTGACCGTCCGTTCAGAGCAACCAATCTGAGCCGCAATATCGACAATGTACGCGCCCTGCTGGCGCATTTGCTTTATCATGTAAAAGTCCTCTCTGCTCAGCATGTTGATGTCCTTTCTGGTGTGAGAACCTTAAGGAAACAACATGTTGGGTGGAGCGGACAATCCAAATGGTGAATTACCGTCTTATATCACTGGCGCTGACACCTGTAGTTTGTATACACAATCCCTGGCATTGAAACACACATATGAAGTGTACTTCGGATATGACCGTACGCTCAGGAAGTACGGCAGATTCCGTCAAAAATTACCTGTAAAGACAGACATCAGAAAAAACAGTGCTCGCCGCAGACCGGTGACCGGGCGAAGCCCGCGAACCGGCGAGGAAGCGCAATGTATCTGTAGTTACAGGGAGCAGGTACGCCCTGAAGCCCTTTCATAAAACGGTTGTGTGCGCTGTCCTTCTGGAATGATTTATCCACATATCCGGAGGCCCGATCCAGTAAACAGATCCATGAATGATCAACAAAGGATCCATTAAAGATCCCCATATCGCTGCAAACCTTGTCACTCATGGGCCGGGACCACGATCACATAAGCTGTGGCATGTTACTGATAAACTGTAACATGCTAATGATAAGCTGTATTCAGTAATCCATATACTGAAGTAAGTTAATGACATAAACTATGGTCAGTATGCCAGACTCAGTTGTTAAATACAGGCTGCAGGTTTTTCTTCAGTCAGTTAGCGGAGTTCTGACACACGATTTTCTGTTTATTCTTTTACTGTCCACAGGCTGGAGGCTTTCTGGAAAACGAAAATTCAGACATCAAAAAACTGTTCGGCGAGGTGGATAAGTCCTCCGGTGAGCTGGTGACACTGACACCAAACAATAACAACACCGTACAACCTGTGGCGCTGATGCGTCTGGGCGTTTTTGTACCGACCCTTAAATCACTGAAGAACAGTAAAAAAAATACACTGTCACGTACTGATGCCACGGAAGAGCTGACACGTCTTTCCCTGGCCCGTGCTGAGGGATTCGATAAGGTTGAGATCACCGGCCCCCGCCTGGATATGGATAATGATTTCAAGACCTGGGTGGGGATCATTCATTCCTTTGCCCGCCATAACGTGATTGGTGACAAAGTTGAACTGCCTTTTGTTGAGTTTGCAAAACTGTGTGGTATACCTTCAAGCCAGTCATCCCGCAGGCTGCGTGAGCGCATCAGCCCTTCCCTGAAGCGCATTGCCGGTACCGTGATTTCGTTTTCCCGTACCGATGAGAAGCACACCCGGGAATATATCACCCATCTGGTACAGTCAGCTTACTACGATACTGAGCGGGATATTGTGCAGTTACAGGCCGATCCCCGCCTGTTTGAACTGTACCAGTTTGACAGAAAAGTCCTTCTCCAGCTTAAGGCGATTAATGCCCTGAAGCGACGGGAGTCCGCCCAGGCACTCTACACCTTTATAGAGAGCCTGCCCCGGGATCCGGCACCGATATCGCTGGCGCGGCTGCGTGCACGCCTCAATCTGAAGTCTCCTGTATTTTCCCAGAACCAGACGGTCAGACGGGCAATGGAGCAGTTGCGCGAGATTGGATATCTTGATTACACGGAGATCCAGCGGGGGCGGACAAAATTCTTCTGTATTCACTACCGGCGTCCCCGGTTAAAAGCGCCGAATGACGAGAGTAAGGAAAATCCGTTGCAACCTTCACCTGCGGAAAAAGTCAGTCCGGAGATGGCGGAGAAGCTTGCCCTGCTTGAGAAACTGGGCATCACGCTGGATGACCTGGAAAAACTCTTCAAATCCCGCTGAACATAAACTGTAGTCAGTGAAGAGCGCTCCTTTACTGACTACAGCTTATATTAACCGGTGCAGTGAGTGGTCTGCTCACTGCAGTTTATATTCTGTTTCCTGCAGTGCTGTCTGTAGCTGAGCTGCCATCTGCCTGTCCCTTACGTAAGTGATCCCGTAACCTGATGCTGAGGCATTGCTCCCTTCATAAAACATGACTTACTCACTACAGCTTATATACATGCTCCAGCTTATGTTATGTCTGTTCTGCTGACCACAGCTTATATAAGGAAGCGCGTATGCCGTCACCTCAGGGGAGGCAGTGTACGCAGGATCTCCGCAGCATCCCCCCCGTCACCTGTGAAAGGCACTGCCAGCGTGGCAGCCATATCCAGTGCAAACACTCTGGTATAAACCTCCATCGAACGTGGATCCCTGTGACCAGCCAGTGCCTGGATGACTTTCCGGGGCTGGCGGTGATAGAGCATGTGCATGATATAGCTGTGCCGGAAGGTGTGTGGTGTGACCGGAATCGAAAAGTGTACTCCGTCAGCTTCGGCCCGTCTGACAGCCTGCTTCAGCCAGTTGCGCATGGTTTCGTCGGTCACGGCCCATAATGGTTCACGACGACGGGGCCGGGTGGTGATCATCCAGCTTTCCATCTGCCTGACATAGCTTATATCTGTCAGCGGAACCAGGCGCACTTCATCTTTTGGCGGGCGTCCGCGTCGCGCACGCACTTTTTCGGACAGGATCCGCACAAACGGTCTTACTCCATTCAGGTCAAATGATTCCGGCGTCAGCATCCGGGCTTCGCCAATACGCATTCCGGTATTCCAGAGGGTGGCGAACAGCATATGGTGACGCTGATCCGGCATATAGAAAAGAAGGGCACTCACTTCCGGGGCCAGCAGGTAGGCCGGTGTGGCCCCCGTGGAAGTGGCCATTCTTCTCAGGGAGAGCGCTGTTGCAAAATCCACCCCCGGCGCAATGGGTAACAGGGAGACGCGTTCTGGTGAATTCTGCAGGGGAATGACATTGTTCATGAGTTATTTTTCACGTAGCACACGCACTGTTTATGGATACAGGTATTCTGACCTGAACGCCCGGATCCTTCCACGACAATAAATCGCAGCGCGCGGATCCTTTTGTTTGATTATCACGCATTATTGCGGGTAAAACCAAATACGTAAAGGCGCATTTTGCCGCTGGGATCCCGTCTTAAGCCAGTCATGGTGCGGGCTGAGGGCTGGTTTACTGTTTTTGGGAGAATTGGGGTAATGCCAGGACAGGCAGAAACGGAGAAAAAATCCTGCAGACGCCCTTAAAAGACAACTGAAAATTTCTGACTCCATATTCCTCTGGTTTCAGACTGCTTAATCACATCATCAACCTGATACATAACAAACAGATTCTGTTCACAGAATGAACAATTAAGTAAATGGTTAGATTATGCGAAAAAGTACAGATATTTCTCACCATCGTTATTGAATAATATGTCTTCACACAAACAATATTAATATTTTGAGTGTAAGCCCTGACTCAAAGAAAGAAATGTCTGTTTTCGGAATCAAAAATATATAGTTATCAAAATACATTAATTTCAAATTTGAAATTAATGTAAAACGATTTAGTAAATGTTATGATATTATAAATCTACTCCTCCATGTTTAGAGGAGTATTTGCAGACTGGACGCTCTTATATAGTTACTTACCTTTATACATATTCTAACATAAGCATTTACCAACCTTACAGGGAACAGACCATAGTAGTTTATATTTCCATTCAGGTCTGAATGCACCGATAGAATATATCATCTTTTTATTATTATCCTGACAATACCTTCGCGCTTTATCTATATTCAGCCACATAAGGACACTTCCCGGACTTAGTTTCATGCAATTCTCATCATTCAGAACTGCACCATTTGGAACGTCATAATAAACATTACATGAGCTTTCAGATTTCAGTACTATATCAATAGCACACGGTTTATTATCCCAGAATAGCACATGGCCAAACATAAGTTCTCGTAAGTGAGAAATAAACATTAACAGATTATCATATTCGTAGCAAGGTAGGGTACCTCCAAACCGGGAATGAAAAAGTGATATATAAGAGCTGGATATTTCTTTATCGGATAACTGGCTTATACACTTAATCTCTCCGCCATTCCTGATAAATCGCTGGATTTCATTTCGGCGAGTTTTTTCAAATTTAGGTGAAAAAGATTCCTTTATAATACAATTTTGTTTTTTTCTGGCTATTTTCCATGTTGCATTGATAATATTTTGTTTATTTATAATTGATAATTTATTAGTTTTATCCGGAAAAAAACATCTTGCATGTGGGGAAAAAGGAATTAATACCTCATCAGATGAAAGAGGATAAGACCTTCTTGCCATTATCCCAATTTGTTTTCCATTGCACAGAAAATATGAGCCTTTGATATCACCATCTTTTTCATAGTGAAAAAAATCAAACTTCCAGTCATGATGTATCATAAAGTATGAAACAACATCCGGATGCATGTTTACACTACCACCGTATTTTTCAAAAGTTTTTTTGTACGTTTCGAATGTAGATGGTTTCCAGGCCGTAATAATGCGCTTTATATTTTTAATTGACAAAGTCATATCCTCGGCGTTTTTATATATTATGAGTGCAACACCAACAATAATTCTGATTATGATAAATATTATTTAAAATCAACTTCCATTTGTTGTTGAATTGAAAGGTGTTTTGTCGTTTCTATACAGTATTTAATATAATCAGTAAACTTTGGCGGTTTAGGCATTCCGATACTCAGTAGCTTGTCGTTACTGAAACAAACATTGAGCATACTGAACGCTCCATATAAACGAATGGCTTTTAACATAAGGCGTTCGTTACAGGGACCAAAAATATTTTTAAAATCATGACGGCTCATTGCCAGTATGTCATAACTGACTTTAGTATATCTGTCTCCAACAGGATCACAGTTCAAAGCACGGGCTACAGCTTCGTCAATAGCAGAGAACGTCACACTACTTTCTTTACCTGCTGATATATGAACAATCTCACCATTAATTAACGAGCTTTCAAGCAACATTAGCAATGCATCAGCACAATAATCTACAGGGATAACATCTATTTTATCATCCAGAGAGCACATAAATTTTTGCAACATTAACCCCATTCTGAATACCCAGAAAATACTGGTTGAAGGTAAGCACCCTAAACGACTGTGGCCAACAATAATTGATGGTCGGGCAACCAACAAAGGTAAATCAGGACACTGCTTACGCATCAGATATTCTATTGTTGCTTTTGAATGCGTATACTCTACTAAATGTTCACCTGTTTCTGATGAAGCAGACTCTTCCTTAACTAGCGACCCCGTATGAGGTGTACAAGACATAGCAGTACCAACATGAAGGAAGCGTTTCAGTCCTGCCACTTTTGCCATTCTTCTTGCAAAAGCAAGTGTACCTGTAACATTCACATTCCATATAAAAGGATTATTACCAAAAGAAGCTATAGCCGCACAGTTTATAACATGAGTGACTTCATCAAGACGAGGATCCATGAGAAAGG
The DNA here is from genome assembly GCF_046487065.1 of Escherichia sp. WS2035. NCBI lineage: Bacteria > Pseudomonadati > Pseudomonadota > Gammaproteobacteria > Enterobacterales > Enterobacteriaceae > Escherichia > Escherichia sp. WS2035. Next base: position 47,206 of record NZ_JBJQKD010000023.1, on the reverse strand, counting down.
CTTCCGGATTATTTAGATCCCCAGGCAAGATGTTATCATTAGTTAATGCATGCAACCTTTCCTCACAAACATTAAATTTACGCATATTTTCTTTAATTCTTTCCAGTCCCGCTTGTGGAGTAGGTGCTCGTACTAAAAGTAGCAAATTTATATTATTACAGTTATCCAGCAGCTTATCCAGGACCGCGCCACCAAGAAATCCTGTTGCACCTGTAAGTAATAATAATTTCATATCTAACCTCTTTTGTTTTCATGTGATCATTATAAAAATAAATTATCTTACATAAACAATGATTAAACAAAATCAAGAGAGATTAAATGTAAAAACAATGTTTATTTTTATACGGCAGAATCCTTCAGGTTATTGCGTGTGTTTTTATTGGATGGTCTTCTTATTATTGACGAGTAATAGAATTATAATAAAGTTCATATTGTTAACATCGCTTATCAATTATTTTTATGTCGATAACACTGTGTCGTTATGCATGAAGAGTGGCAGGGCAGCATCTTTAAAAATACAAGAGTTAACAGAAACACTTTTATCGTTGAGCACATATACCCTCCACATATTATAAAAAATCAAAAGACCACCATCAGAAGTGCTGGCCTTTTGTTTATCATATTTAAAGTGTCATGAAAAAGTTAAAAACAGGCATGCTTCAGGTTAAAAATAATACTTCAGACCAGCTGTGGTCATAAAGTTATAGCTTTCAATGCCTGCACCATTTTTGGTGTGATCAGATATATTCAAATTTCTGGAGTACAGAGAAGTATCACCTTTCTTATTAGTAATACGGTTCCATGTTCCTTCGACATAAACTTTAGCTGCAGGTGTAATATAATAACCAGCATGTAGTGAGACAGAGTAATAGTTCTGATTATTTACATCGCTACGATAGGTGATCCTTTTCTCAGGGTTGTAATGCTCATCATTATCCGATGCCTTCACCCATCCGCTATATTTGAAACTCCCCCCGAACTCAAAGCTATCATACCGATAATTACCGGTTAACCCTATATAGGGCATTTTAAAGTGTTGTTTGTAGCCTATAGCTCTTTCACCATCTGGAAATGATCCCGTTTCATCCCGGAAGCCTCCCTCACTACTATAGATATAAGAGCCTCCTTTTGCTGTAAAGCTATAACGATTTTCCTGGTAACCAGCCATAAGACCTAACTGATAGTCTGGTTGATTCAGGAGCCATCCCTTAATATTCAGGTCGAATTCATTAGCAAAATTTAGACGGGTATTCGGATGTTTACTCTCATCAGTCCAGGTTCCGGGATTGCTCGTATCCAGCCAGTCCCTGTCCACCATATTGCCTCCACGACCAGCTAATGTTGTCCACCCTGAGGCACCGACAGATACTCTGGGTAACAGATCCCAGTTAAATGCCCCCTTGACAATTGGCGCATTACTGTATTTCCAGTCCAGCTGGCTGGCTTTGCGCCCTTTTTCTTCAGGCAGATAAACCCGTTCTTTGGCCTTGCCACTTAAAGTGCCAAAATCAATCTCCGTACTGATTTTCTCCGGTGTAAAAGAAAGCCCAGTATCAGAAGCCAGTGCAGCAAACGCTACAGGAGCTGAGAGTGCAGTAGCAAGAATCTTTAAGTACATAGACAAGTTAACTCCATTCCACTCGTTTGTTTTTGATAAATATTTTTTTATTTACTCGTAGTAGTCAACTGAAAAATGCTGTTTTGTTTAACGTTTGTTTACAATGTGGCCACATGTCGCTTTATTTATTCCCTTTTATGTCAGAATATCAGGGGAGTCAGTCAAACCCGGTATGATTACTGCCCCGGTCATCCATGTTCCAGAAAATATCAGGGCATACAGGGCGCTGGTAACTGCGAATAAGGCCCTGGTCGGACACTTTATGCCGGGAACGTCTGTAACGTGGAAACCGGTACCTTCTTCCTGGGGTTATTTTGTTAACTCTTATCTAAAGGGAGACAAAATGGCCAAATCCTGCGATTATGAAGCAATCAGGGTCTTTATTAGCGTTAATGTCGGCAAATATACCAATAACGCCATTACAGTTAATTATTCAGATAGCGTTTGTGCGACAAGACATTACCATTCGACGAAAATAAACTCAGGTGGTTGATATCAGAAATCAACCGTGGCTCCACCTACAAAAAAAGTTGCTGGTTTATAAATCCCTCCTTTCTGATTAATAAGAAAACTAATAACATATGAGTGTGATTACTTGTTCAGATAAGTTAATTATCTTAGTGATTGATATTTATTTTGTTTCAGTGAAAATGATGCTTTTATTAGAAAATTTATAAATACCAAGTCGGTGGTGTTTATTAGTGTAATGGAGGGGAGTGCGTAAATCGTTCATGTAACACTTCCTTCCAATAATACTTTATAAATCAATAGATGTATGATTACTTATTTCCTGAAATATCATATATATTGCTATATTTCTTAACGAGATATTCTTATTTTATTGATAATTGCATCTCTTTTATTTAATGTAAAGCTTTCTTATTAATCTTCTAATGTATTGCAAAATGGTAGATGCTGAGTAATCAACAGACTTGTATGTAAAGTCAAGATTAACGTTGCTAAAGCACGCATCAATTTTCTGATAAAAGGATGGGGTTGTTTTTTTCGATAAAAAAAATTCTTGTCTAACCACTGGTGAAATAAGATTATTATTACCCCGAATTAATACTGAGCCTAACAATAGAATACAAAAAAAACAAAATGCTTTAAATAAGGGGAGCACTATAAGTTATCCTCTTTACTTTATGCTTACCAACTCATTTATGTTACTTTATAACATAACCCATCTTGCGTTGTAAACAGACTCGTTTTAGTTCCATGCACCTTTTGAGATCGTGACCAAATAATGGCGTTAGTGATGTTCTTCCAGTGTCATATGGTTAAGTAGTTGATATGGCGTTCACTGTTATATTCTGACAACCAGTTTGCCGCCAGTTCCCGCTTTTCATCCAGCGTTCTGAACAGACAAAAACCGAGTATTTTTGTTCGGTATGTCCGGTTAAAACTCTCGATAAAAGCGTTCTGCGCCAACTTACCTGATTGGGTAATCTCCAGTTTTACTACATGTTTTTCTGCGCATTACGTCCGTGTTGGATAAAAAAAATCCTGGCCATAATCTATGCGAATCATAGCTGGATAGACATGGTTTTCCGCAATCCTTGAACCGCCCCGGGAATCCTGGAGACTAAACTCCCTGAGAAAGAGGTAAACAGGATGACTAAAAATACTCGTTTTTCCCCCGAAGTCCGTCAGAGGGCGATTCGTATGGTTCTGGAAAGTCAGGGCGAATATGACTCACAGTGGGCGGCAATTTGTTCCATTGCCCCAAAGATTGGCTGTACACCGGAGACTCTGCGTGTCTGGGTACGCCAGCATGAGCGGGATACCGGAGGCGGTGATGGCGGGCTCACCACCGCTGAACGTCAGCGTCTGAAAGAGCTGGAACGTGAAAATCGTGAACTGCGCCGCAGTAACGATATCCTTCGCCAGGCTTCCGCTTATTTTGCGAAGGCGGAGTTCGACCGCCTCTGGAAAAAATGATGCCACTGCTGGATAAGCTGCGTGAGCAGTACGGGGTCGGACCGCTATGCAGCGAACTGCATATTGCCCCGTCAACGTATTACCACTGTCAGCAACAGCGACATCATCCGGATAAACGCAGTGCCCGTGCGCAGCGCGATGACTGGCTGAAGAAAGAGATACAGCGCGTATACGATGAAAATCACAAGGTATACGGTGTGCGTAAAGTCTGGCGTCAGTTGTTACGGGAAGGTATCAGAGTGGCCAGATGCACTGTGGCACGTCTCATGGCGGTTATGGGACTTGCCGGTGTTCTCCGTGGTAAAAAGGTCCGTACGACCATCAGCCGGAAAGCCGTTGTCGCAGGCGACCGCGTAAACCGTCAGTTCGTGGCAGAACGTCCTGACCAGTTGTGGGTGGCTGATTCTACTTACGTCAGCACATGGCAGGGGGTCGTCTATGTGGCGTTCATCATTGATGTGTTTGCCGGATACATCGTGGGGTGGCGGGTCTCATCGTCTATGGAAACGACATTTGTGCTGGATGCTCTGGAGCAGGCGTTATGGGCCCGTCGACCGTCCGGCACAGTCCATCACAGTGATAAAGGTTCTCAGTATGTATCGCTGGCCTACACACAGCGGCTTAAGGAAGCCGGATTACTGGCATCAACAGGAAGTACAGGCGACTCGTATGACAACGCGATGGCGGAGAGCATCAATGGCCTTTACAAAGCGGAGGTAATACACCGTAAGAGCTGGAAAAACCGTGCAGAAGTGGAACTGGCCACACTCACGTGGGTGGACTGGTATAACAATCGACGATTGCTGGAAAGGCTGGGCCATACTCCTCCGGCAGAAGCAGAAAAAGCTTATTATGCTTCCATCGGAAACGATGATCTGGCAGCCTGAGTTCACAGATAAAACACTCTCCAGGAAACCCGGGGCGGTTCACCTACAGAGTACCGCTACCACTTGTGAAGCTGGCAGATTCAGATTGTTTTCAATCGACAACGCCTCATAGTTAAAGTCATCAACGACATTGAACGTGTGAAGTGGTCAACAAAAACTGGCCACCGAGTTAGAGTTTTTCCAGTATCGATTTTCCGATTCGTTTGGGGATAACCCACCGTTATATTCGTGCGGTCTTAGTGCGCTGTAATATCCAACGATATAGACCGTTATGGCGTGAGCGGCCTCGCAGAAGCTTCGTAACCCACCACCGGCATCCATTCGTTCTTCAGACTCCTGAAGAAGCGTTCCATTGGGCTGTTATCCCAGCAGTTTCCGCGCCGGCTCATACTCTGCCTGATCTGGTATCGCCACAATAACTGCCGGAACTGCCTGCTCGTATCGCTGTGGAACATCACCCCGCCGGGCTTACCCGTCCAGATATAGGTCACATCACCGCACCACACCTGTATAGCGGCGTAATCCCCAAAAACGATGCTGGTTGTCAGTAAACAAGCCATGAATGACAGTCGTTCCTGAAATCATAAGACCTGGAGGAGTGTATGCTCCGTCGCAGTAATTACCACGATACGCTTGCAGAATTTTTTCCAGTTACTGAAGCGTGAACGGATAAAGAAAAAGCTCTTCGGAACGCGGGAAAACGCCTCCAACGATATTTTTGAACATCGAAATGTTTTATAACAATAAGCGTCGGCATGGTTCCTGCGAACAGATGTCAACAATAGAATATAAAAACAATTATTATCAACAACTTGGAAGGAGTAAGACTACCCGTGGCGATTCAATATTAGATCATTGATGGAGATATAAATGGCTCACTTTTTATCGGTTGTTGACGATACGTTTATCAAGTATACATGAAAATTTCTTCATACCAGCTATATGAGACGTTAAGACTAATAATCTTACTCCCAAAATGACTATGTTGTTGCAGTTTGGTTTATTGACTCTTGTCTATAGTTCACCGAATGCCAAGATGAGGGAGCGAGGAACTTTACTGTCTACGCCTCTCTTCCTGGTTACAAAGACAAGCGTAAAACTCACCATCCATTAGAACTAAAGGCACTTTCCTGAGCAGAGTTTTCATCTGCAAGATAAAAGCTATTTTACAGCCGTAAAGTCCAGTGAAACGAAAGAGAGGTTAGTGAATTAATTACTTGATGTATTAAAGTATAATGGGCGTAGATAACACCTTAATACGAAATCTTGTCAGGCTTTCCCGGTAATTAGTAATACTGTTGAAACAAAGCGAGAGGGGGTTAGCCCAATTTACGCAAATAAATAATAATCTTGATTATGATTAATTCCAAATAAGTATATTTTTCCAGTAGATGCTGGGCATTAACTAAGAAAACCCAGAATACCACTTTCATTGTTATGGAAAACATGGACAATGTTAATGAAATATATTTCTCACCGCGCCATCATTTGTACCTTGACACTGTTGATCATTATTATCACCGTTTTGTTCACCTTTCTGAGAAGCTCTGATGTGCCAGAATATATTACTGCCCCGGTGCGCAAAGGCGATATAGAAAATTCTGTTCTGGCGACAGGCCGTATTGATGCAATTGAACGGGTAAACGTAGGGGCACAGGTATCAGGGCAATTAAAATCACTGAAAGTGAAACAGGGCGACCATGTGACTAAAGGGCAGTTGATTGCCGAAATTGACGACCTACCTCAGTGTAACGATTTGCGTAATGCCGAAGCTGCACTCAACGAAGTGAAAGCAGAACTTCAATCCAAGCAGGCGCTCCTGAAACAGGCTGAACTGCGTTTTAAACGCCAGCTCCGGATGCTAAGAGAAAATGCCAGCTCACACGAAGATTTTGAGTCTGCGGAGGCAATGCTTGCGACCACTCGCGCTGAATTACATTCTCTGAATGCCAAACTGGTCCAGGCACAGATAGAAGTAGATAAGAAAAAGCTTGCCCTTGAATATACGCGAGTCGTAGCGCCAATGGATGGAATTGTTATTGCCATTGTCACTCAGCAAGGGCAAACCGTTAACTCAAACCAGAGTGCCCCAACAATTATTAAACTCGCTCGTCTGGATGTCATGACCATTAAAGCACAGATCTCCGAGGCTGATATAACCCGTATTTCTGTGGGGCAAAAAGCCCGCTTCTCTATCTTCTCCGAACCGGACAAGCACTACAGCGCAACACTGCGTGCCGTTGAACTGGCACCAGAATCGGTAATGAAAGATGACTCTCTCGCCAGCAACACTTCAGCATCAGGCTCCGGAACTTCAAATGCGTCCGTTTATTACAATGCTCTATTCGATGTGCCTAACCCAGAAAATCGACTTCGTATTGCCATGACTGCTCAGGTTACCCTGATTACTGATGAAGCCCAAAATACACTGCTGGTACCCATTCAGGCAGTGCACAGAAATGAGGGGAAGAAGCAACAGGTCCTGGTGCTGGCAGCAGATGGCAGGCTGGAACCCCGGAATGTGAAAACTGGTATCACGAACAGCGTGGATATTCAGATCCTCGAAGGTTTAAATGTCGGAGAAAATGTCGTGCTGTCGCTGCCGGATAAGAAAGAGCCCGAAGAAAGGATTATGCTGTGAAAAAACTTATTGAGTTAAAAGGGGTTAGCCGAACTTATGGCAACGGAGATCAAACGCGGACCGTCCTGAAAAATGTCGATTTGACAATCGTTGCTGGAGAAATGGTGGCAATCATTGGAGTCTCTGGCTCAGGCAAATCAACCTTAATGAACATAATGGGTTGCCTTGACGTACCCAATAGAGGTGATTACTACATCGACGGACAAAATGCCGCCTGTCTTTCACCCGATGAGCTGGCTAGAGTGCGCCGGGAACACATTGGCTTTATATTCCAGCGCTACCATTTGATACCTGATCTTAGCGCACTTGGTAACGTGGAGATCCCGGCCATTTACGCCAACAGCGAACGCGACAGCCGTCGGCAACGTGCAACGGCGTTGCTGGGCAGACTGGGACTGGAAGGACGTGAGCATCATAAACCTTGCGAACTTTCAGGCGGTCAGCAGCAACGCGTCAGTATTGCCCGAGCACTGATCAACGGTGGAAAGATAATTTTGGCGGATGAGCCAACTGGTGCTCTGGATTCGCAATCCGGGCAAGAAGTGTTAGCCATTCTGAATGAACTTAATCGACGTGGTCATACTGTAGTAATGGTGACCCACGATATGAAGGTCGCCCGGCACGCAAAGCGAATCATTGAGCTGTGTGATGGCGAAATCATCGCTGATAGTGGAGGTTGCGTATCTGCGACGGAAACACTACCAAAAACCAACAGAATCCGGCAAAGCTATTGGAAAACACTGCTCGATCGAACGCGTGAATCGATGCAAATGGCGCTAAAAGCGATGAAGACGCATCGCTTACGCACCACGCTTACCATGATCGGGATTGTTTTTGGTATCGCCTCCGTTGTCACTGTTGTGGCATTGGGTGAAGGAGCCAGGCAAGAAACACTGGAAGAGATTAAAAGTCTGGGGACAAACGTGGTCAGCATTTATCCCGGGCAGGATTTGTTCGATGACAGCATTGAGAGTATTAGAACATTGGTACCTGCTGACGCAAATGCACTGGCGAAGCAAGGGTTTATCGATAGCGTCAGCCCGGAAGTTAGCGCTTCAGACAACATTCGTTTTCTGGGTAAATCTGCGATAGCGTCCATTAACGGCGTTGGGCGGGAACATTTCCGGGTAAAAGGTATTGAGTTGTTGCAAGGGACTACTTTTAGAGACGATCGCAACGCTCTACAGGAAGTTATTATCGATGAGAATACTCGTAAGGCCATTTTCGACAACACAGGGTTACAGGCTCTGGGGCAAATAGTCTTTCTTGGTTCTGTACCAGCACGAGTGGTTGGCATCGCTAAAAGTAACAACCGTAGTGATGCATCAAATCGCATTACTGTGTGGATGCCTTACAGCACGGTGATGTACCGTATTGTGGGTAAACCAGTTCTGACCGGTATTAGCGTCAGGCTAAAAGACAATGTGGATAACGAGGCTGCAATCAGCGCTATCTCCCAACTATTAACCCGGCGTCACGGCATAAAAGACTTCCAGCTTTATAACTTTGAACAAATAAGAAAGTCTATCGAACACACCTCAATGACCTTCAGTATTTTAATTCTTATGGTCGCATGTATCTCACTAATGATCGGCAGTATCGGGGTGATGAACATCATGTTGATTTCTGTAACGGAACGAACTCATGAAATTGGCGTACGAATGGCGGTTGGCGCGAGACGCAGCGACATTATGCAACAGTTTATTATTGAGGCCGTATTGGTTTGCCTGATTGGTGGCGCACTCGGTATTGCACTGTCGTATATCACAGGTGCGCTCTTTAACGCTCTGGCGGACGGGATATTCGCAGCTATATATTCGTGGCAGGCTGCTGTTGCTGCATTTTTTTGCTCAACCTTAATCGGCATAATCTTCGGGTATCTCCCAGCCCGCAAGGCAGCAAGGATGGACCCGGTTATTTCACTGGCCAGCGAATAATATATGAAAATTTTATCATCGTTGACTTTATGCCTTATCACCGCACTCTGTTCAGGTTGCACAAACGTGCTGAAAAGTGACTATCGCGCTCCCGAAGTGAACTATCCCATCAACTGGACCAAGGGCGATGTGGACGGAAATACATCCCCGTTTGACTGGGAAGAATTTAACGATCCTAATCTCGATAACTGGCTTCACCTGGTGATGACAAGTAATAACGACATAGCTATAGCTGCACTGCGGATACATCGGGCGCAGCTGGATGCGGAAAGAACAGGTATCACCAATACTCCTGCACTAAAGGCGGCACTGAGTATGGACGGAAAAAAACAGCTGAATAACTCGTCCGGCTGGGCAAAAAGCGGTTCTGCCAGCCTTGGCACCAGCTATGAGCTGGATCTCTGGGGAAAAATTGCCCGTCAGCGTGATGTTGCTGAGTGGGCAGTCCATGCCAGTGAAGAAGATTTTCGCTCCGCGCGCCTGATGCTGCTTTCAGAGGCCAGCAATAATTACTGGCGTATCGGTTTTGTAAATCAACAAATTACCACCCTCCAGCAGAGTATTGACTATGCAAAAGAGACGCTGCGTCTGGCCGAGGTTCGCTATCGTGCAGGAAATATCTCGTCGCTGGATGTGATTGACGCGCAGCAAAACCTGCTCACGCAAGAGAACCAGCTTACAGGGCTACAACGAGAACATTCACAGCTACTCAATCAGCAGGCCGTTTTGCTCGGCACCGTGCCCGGTTGCCAGATAGTCGAGCCCACAACGCTGCCAAAAGGAAGCCTGCCTAAGGTCAATGCGAATATTCCTGCCAGCATACTGATGCGCCGGCCTGACATAAGTGCTAAAGAGTGGCAGTTGCGTGAGGCGCTAGCTACGGTTGATATCAAGCGTAGCGAATATTACCCCACCTTCAACCTGACAGGCGCTTTGGGTACCAGCAGCGCTTCGCTACTGGCATTACTGCATAATCCGGTCGGTTCCGTAGGCGCTAACCTGACGCTACCGTTCCTGGAGTGGCGACAGCGGGACATAGAGGTAAAAATTGCCCGTAACGATTACGAACAGCGAGTGCTGGAGTTTAAACAGCTACTTTATAAGGCAATGAGCAGTATAGAGGACGCGCTTTCATTTCGTAACCAGTTGCTGCTTCAGGAGACAAGACTCAGGGAAGAACTGGAACTTGCACGTAAGTCAGAGTGGTTAAACGAAGTTCGTTACCGGCATGGTGCAGTACGTATTTCATTCTGGCTTGATGCTCAGGAAAAACGTCGTCAGGCGGAGCTGCGACTGGATGAAAACCGCTTCAATCAGTTGCAGAATCTAGCAAAAATTTATCTTGAGTTTGGCGGGGCATCAACCTTTCCTTAAGTCTAATTGGGGACAACCAGGAGCAATAAGGAGTGAAAAATAGCCACAGCTGAAAACACCATAGCCATTGACATTTGAGCTTTACCTGCTCTTGAAAACAAAAAATCACTGTTAAGCGCAATGCTATTCACTTCAGCAGAGCAGTATTGCGTGTCACGAGCATGTTTACCATTCTGTGTAAATATCTTTTCTTAAAAGTGATCATCAAAGCAGTCATCAAACTCGATAAATATCCACCGGCATAGCGTAATGCCGAGCAATTAAGGATCAATTGACCGCTCCTTAAACTGCGGCACTATAACGGCTTCTACAACAGGGAGCCGTTTTCTTGTGCATAGAAAACCCCCAGCTAGGCTGGGGGTTCCGGAAAGCTTTCAGCTTTGAGCCAGTTATTAAAACCCCTTTTGATTTGTTAAAACACCTTGCGGTCTGGCAACTGCAAGTGTCAAACAAGAAATCAAAAGGGGGTCCCAATGGGGAACGAAAAGAGCTTAGCGCACACCCGATGGAACTGTAAATATCACATAGTATTTGCGCCAAAATACCGAAGACAGGTGTTCTACAGAGAGAAGCGTAGAGCAATAGGCTGTATTTTGAGAAAGCTGTGTGAGTGGAAAAGTGTACGGATTCTGGAAGCTGAATGCTGTGCAGATCATATCCATATGCTACAATGTTTGTCAAAGCTCAGTGAAAATGTCTAATCACTGGCTCATTATAAATGTCCATATATTGAAAAGGCCGCTGCGAAAATCCCTCCCGCAGCGGCCTCTTTAGCATAACGTCATTATGCGAACCATCACTTAATGTTCTTCTCGCATTTTAAGAGAAATAGTAAATTTGTAGCAGTAAGATGAAGCATATAGCTTACCAATTCTTCCGGAACCTCTTTAATATCAGCTCCTTGCCCATGACCTGCATTTTTGTTTCTGATGGTTGGAATTCCTGTTTCCAGCATTGTTTTCAGACTTGTGAACTGGCTTTGTAAATATGCCGGAATTAAATTTTGACTTAAACAGCTATTTATTAGTTTTGATGCTGTATCATTAGGACTATATTTCCAGTTATTCTTATCATGTATTGCTTTCATTATACTTTCAAATGATTTCAGACAATCATTTAGACATTCTTTATAACGCTTATGCCTGTAATGCTCATGCGCAGCAAGGAATTCATCATTGGCGCCTTCAAACAAGGGTTCTCCACTTAAAAGAATCAGGGTTGGCTTTACGACATCAGCATGAATCAATTGAGAGTCTATCCTTATTATCTCTTCAGATTCAAACTGATAACCAACCCCATGTTCTCTAAACCTTTCATTTAGTTCAATAACTGCATCTCCAGGACTTTGACTTGTTATGTCTTTGAATTCATAATGGTTTTTCGCAACGTGGCTCACTAGTATCTGGAAGCATATTTCTATGAAATCTAGGCATTTCTCTGTATTTCTCTCTTTAAGGAAAAAGTCGACAAGAGCGTCAAAGTCATTCTTTGCAAATTCCTTCAAAGAAAAAACACCATATTCCTTAGAAAGTATCTCATGGATATATGCATATACTTTGTCAGCTTCATTTCTATACGATGTGTAGCGTTCATTAGAAGAGGGGAAGCCGATAGAATCAGTTATTATTTTAATTATTTGCACCCTGAGTGCATGTGGAATATTGTTATATTGATATACGTCATTTACTTCGCCACGAATTTTTCTTTGTCTCTTAGAATAAATATTAATAATTGCCATGAAATAGCCTCAAGATTTTTTTACATGCTGTTCTGTGATACTTGCTGTTTGGCTCTTTGCACCGCGAAGCGGTTCGGGGTTCTGTGACACCCGAATTTTACCTCGGTTTCCTTTGTATATAATATCATTGAAGTTATTTGCATTTCTCAGAAATCTTCTCTGGCTTTGATTGCAATAGCCGAAAGATAGCGCACACATCGCCGTTGGTCAGTTAGTACGAGGTTTCCGCCAAGTTCACCTTTTACCAAAGATGGCCTCAGAGCTTCCCTGAAGCTTTATCATGGCTTCAAGTAGGTCATCTTCGTTCAGTGAGCGCTGAGATTTGTTGATGCTAGGGGCGTGCCGTCTGCGGGAAGGCTCATCACCAGAACAAGGTAACGATTGTGAGCGATTATTGTCCCGTTTTCTCTGGACCTGACGGGCAACATCCAACACATGGCCAAGTCTCTTGTTATCTACAATGGCGACGGGATCAACCTCAGAAAGCCGGTCATAGGTGGAGTAGGGCAGCAGCACGCCATTTAGTCGCAGCTCCTTATGTCCGTCAGGATAATGCCAGACATCAATATACTTGCCGATGGCTCTTCGACTGTACTCGTTGTCCTCAATCAGATAGAGCATTTTATCGTATTGTACAGTCAGATTTTTTGATACCCGGCGAGGCTCTCGCTAGGTAAATTCTGCATCAAGGTCATCGTCTAATGCCTGCGGCCGGTGCGCGTTAAAATCATGCAAGGGTTCTTTGGCAAAGCGCCGGTTATAATCCTTCTGCAAATGCATTGGCCGCTTCTATTGTACAGATCCCCTTAAGCCTGAGCTCCTTAACGAGTCGGTCCTGAAGTGTCAAATGAGCACGTTCAACGCGGCCTTTTGCCTGGCTGGTTTCAGCACACAAAGGAGTAATATTAAGGCAGCGCATGGCCCTGGCAAACTGGGTTTCGCCGGGGCCGGTGGTGGCGTGCTTATTATTGACTCTGAATACGCTGGCTTTATCGCTGTAGAGGATCATCGGTTTACCGTATTTCTCGATATAGCCACGTGTAGCTTCAAAATAGGTAAATGTGGACTCAGATTTCACAAACAGCAGGTGCATCAGGCGACTGGTGGCATCGTCAACATAGACCAGGGCAGAACAGGGTCGACCCCGGTTTTCAAACCAGTGGTGGTCGCAGCCATCAATTTGTATCAGCTCGCCAGTACAAGGACGCCGGTAACGAGGCTGATGAATTTTCGGTGCGCGTTGTCTGCGGGGAATCCAGAGTCCGGCCTTTATCATGAGACGTCGGATGGTTTCCTTTCCAAGGACCAGACCGTGAACTTCCTCCAGCTTTTCCCGCGCTAGCGTGGGGCCAAAATCACGGTAGTGCTCCCGGATTATACTGAGTGCCTGATCTGTCAGTGACGCTGGCAACAGACGGTTACCAGTGCGGCCACGACTCTGGTTGTTCATGCCAAGCGGCCCATACTGGCGATAACGTTTGAGCAGACGGCTGCAATGACGTGGCGTGATGCCCAGCATTTCGGCAGCCTGTCCAGGACGGATATTGCGATCGATGACATCCTGAAGGATTTTGAGGCGATTGATTTCTTTCACGGTGAACATTCCGGCGTCATTTATAGCCATAGAAAACTCCTCATCAGGAAAAAGTGAGTCGTTGTCTAGACATAGGGATCTGAGAAACTATAGCCTGGACATTCCTAATGAGCCACAAATAGACATTAGCATTGAGCCTCTACAATGTTTGTGCGCACAATCTATCTTATGTTAAATAACATTGAATATTAACTTACTTCATGAAGCTTACTGCTTCTATTTCCACTTCTTTTTCTTATTAATCGCTCCCCTAATCCACGCATTCATCTGCTCTACAGGCTCTAAAATATTTTTTCTGAGTACTGAGCACAAACTGCTCCATAAAAAACAGACCACAAGTTTGGGCATGATACTGATGTAGTCACGTTTTATTGTTTTCATGAAGCTCTCTGCTATTCCATTACTCACCGGACTCCGCACCGCCGTGTTCTTCGATTTAAGTCCCAACATCCGAGCGAACTGGCGTGTTTCATTAACCCGGTAGTCAGAGTCAGCGGTCGAAAGACCTCCCAGGTAGCTACTCTGCATACCCACTATAATGCAACTATTCTCGTGACGTGTGTTTCAGCTCTCCCCCGGCTATGATACGAGATGGTATGGAGAGCCCTTCTGGGGCCACTGCCTGCACCAGATGCAACAGGAAGCCTGATATGAATGCAATTTCTGTCAGGACAGGCGGGTAACTTTCTGTGGCCATGGATCAGGGAATACTCCACCCGACATCCACCACTGAATTTCTTCTTCAGTCAACAAGCAAAGGGATAAGGCATGTGTAAAATCATTAACTTCAGTGGCATTGCCAATGATAGTCAACTGACAGCAGCGATCGCCAAATCGCCCAGAGGCTGTGTCGATGTGTCGCTGTAGCGCTGAACGTTCTTCACGAGTTAAATTATTGTCAGTATGTTCCAGTACTCCAGCTTTCCAGTAGCCAATGAGCGCCAGACTGATGCTTCCTGCTGACTGATTCCAGAGCAGGGCAAGATCATCTCTCCCGGGGAGCCAAAAAAAACCTTTACTGCGATAAACGCCCATGCCCATAAAGCGGTGACAGGTATCCCATAATCTTTGCGGATGGAATGGCCTGTCGTCCCTGATGACGCGCCATATAAGTTCCTCATTGTTGCACGGAGTATCCATGTTTCCTACAAGTGCTTCCAGTTCACTGATGAGTAACTCAACACGGTCAAAATTGTAGTCCGGGATCGCCAGTAATGTGCTCAGTTCAATATTTCCCCATGATACCGCGAGCACATCCACGGAGGGGTTAAGTGGGTGTATGGCTTTTGCCACAGCGGAGATAATGTCAAAGGGCAGGCGGTCATTTCTGGTCAGCAGCAGCCTGTTGCAGAACATGATTTGCTCGGCCAGCAAATTCTCCAGGCCGCGTTTGTTATGCCGGAGATTTTCCTGAAGAGTGGGGATCAGTTTTTTCCCATCATTGTAATCTTCATGGAGCATGACAGTATCAACGAGTGTTAAAAACGCCTTCAGGCGTACACGTGAATGGCGACGCAGGTATTTGACCAGAGGAAGCGGATGACTGCTTCCGGAGGTTTCAATCAGCATCACATCCGGCTTGTTGTGATCAAGCAGGTGGTTAATTGCGAGATCCATCTTTTTGAGGCCTGCGGGGCTGCTGATGCTGTCTGCGGTGATACTTACGAAATTATTGTCTTTTGCATCTACAATATCTGTGTTGGCGATCAGCACGCCGTCCACATCCAGTTCGCTCATGTCATTGACTATGACAGAGACTGAAAGCTGTTTTTCGTGTGCCTGTATGAGCAGGTTTTTCAGCAGAGTGGTTTTCCCTGCGCCGAGGAAGCCATTGAGAATGATGACAGATGTTGTTTCCATATCAGCAGTACACCAGTTAGTTAGCGAGGAAGGCGCTTGGTGGTACAAAGAGCATCCGGATTGAATCGCATAACGTCGACGGGAGTTGTTGTCGTTTTTCCTGTGAGGTCTCAACCTGCCACAGAACGCACCGGACTTATTGGTATTTAGTCTCCATCAGCATAATTATCACCATTTTTATCTCCGGGGGAAGATTTGTTCTGAACAGGAGTGGGAGGTGTGACCTCCTGAAAGTAATTACAGATTGCTAGTTGTTGTATTTTTATTCGAATATGTCTCTTCGTATCAGTGATAGCACCTAGATAAAGTATATTCCGGGAGCGTTATCTGTTCTAGATATCAGAGAGTCAGTCATTTGTAAAAAAGAGAGCTGCATCATTCTATTTTTCCTGTCTATTCACCCTGTTGTCGTATCTAAAAGACATCCGTTCCGAGGATGTCGGGCACCCGTTCTGTACTAAGATACATAGCTTTTGGGTCTGCACTATTTGGAACCGACAGAAGTCTGTCTGTGATATCCGCATTTTTCTGTGTGCGATATATTCCGAAAAACTTCAAACCACTTAAAAGAGGTGTTTCCGGAGGATAAGTTCGACCAGGGAATAGTGTTTCCTGGTAAGTGTGGCGGAGCCAGTTCACCAGGAGTATCTTTCTTATCCAGTTATACTGGATTTTATTAGATGATCACCCTACCCTGCAGCAGTACGCTGACGGTGTTTTTTTGGGAGAACCATTATGAATAACGTCATCTTTGATTGGTATTTATCTAGGCAAAAATTCATTCAACGTCCACTGCCAAGATGCAACAGGCAGAGTCCTTAACTGTCAGAATCCAAGTGCTCGAAATTATTCGAATTCCTTACTAATTCCTCCTACACAACTATTGTTATGGAAGCTTGCGAAGATGCTCACTATATGGCACGGAAATTTTCGGAAATGCGTCATAAAACAAAGCTAATACCTCCTCATTTTGTCCAACCCTTCGTTAAAATTAATAAAAATGATTTCTTTGAGGCTGAAACCATATGTGAAGTTACATCAAGCCATCAATGAGATTTGTAGCATTAGGAGCTGAATCCCAGCAGAGGATTCCACTTTTCATCCGTCGTTGACAATGGCCTTGAAAAACGCCGTTACTCACCGTTCTCCTTCACGGTAATACGCAGTTATAGTTGCAGAGCAATGTAATGGATCTTTTATATTAAGAAATTGTGGATTTGCCCCTATATTTCCAGACATCTGTTATCACTTAACCCATTACAAGCCCGCTGCCGCAGATATTCCCGTGGCGAGCGATAACCCAGCGCACTATGCGGATGCCATTCGTTATAATGCTCGAACGCCTCTGCAAGGTTCTTTGCTGCCGTTAACCCGTCTGGTTTGGGCATGATACTGATGTAGTCACGCTTTATCGTTTTCACGAAGCTCTCTGCTATGCCGTTACTCTCCGGACTCCGCATCGCCGTGTTCTTCGGTTCAAGCCCCAACATCCGGGCAAACTGCCGTGTTTCATTAGCCCGGTAGCATGAACCATTATCCGTCAGCCACTCTACTGGAGACGCCGGAAGCTCGTTGCCGAAGCGGCGTTCCACCGCTCCCAGCATGACGTCCTGTACTGTTTCACTGTTGAAGCCGCCCGTAGTAACCGCCCAGTGCAGTGCCTCACGGTCACAGCAGTCCAGCGCGAACGTGACTCGCAGTTTTTCTCCGTTATCACAGCGGAACTCGAACCCGTCAGAGCACCATCGCTGATTACTTTCTTTCACAGCCACTCTGCCTGTATGTGCCCGTTTCGATGGCGGTACAGCAGGTTTTCGCTCAAGCAACAGCGCATTCTGGCGCATGATCCGGTAAACACGTTTGGCATTGATCGCAGGCATACCATCAAGTTCTGCCTGTCTGCGAAGCAGCGCCCATACCCGACGATAACCATACGTGGGCAGCTCTCCGATAACATGGTGTATACGGAGAAGCACATCCGTATCATCAGTGTGACGACTGCGGCGGCCATCCATCCAGTCATCGGTTCGTCTGAGAATGACGTGCAACTGCGCACGCGACACCCGGAGACAACGGCTGACTAAGCTTACTCCCCATCCCCGGGCAATAAGGGCGCGTGCGCTATCCACTTTTTTGCCCGTCCATATTCAACGGCTTCTTTGAGGAGTTCATTTTCCATCGTTTTCTTGCCGAGCAGGCGCTGGAGTTCTTTAATCTGCTTCATGGCGGCAGCAAGTTCAGAGGCAGGAACAACCTGTTCTCCGGCGGCGACAGCAGTAAGACTTCCTTCCTGGTATTGCTTACACCAGAGAAATAACTGGCTGGCTGCTACACCATGTTGCCGGGCAACGAGGGAGACCGTCATCCCCGGTTCAAAGCTCTGCTGAACAATTGCGATCTTTTCCTGTGTGGTACGCCGTCTGCGTTTCTCCGGCCCTAAGACATCAATCATCTGTTCTCCAATGACTAGTCTAAAAACTAGTATTAAGACTATCACTTATTTAAGTGATACTGGTTGTCTGGAGATTCAGGGGGCCAGTCTAAGGTGCACGAATCCTAGAGGCAGAATGTTTCTCCACATGCTTGTGGAGAAACCGCCGCATTTTGCCCGTTCTGTACGATACACCGTAGCCAGAGATAAGATATTCTGTTGCTGTATGCTACATACATTACACTATACGAAATCAGGTCTGTTCAATCAGTAAGGAAATAAACGGACAAACGTTATGTAACCCAGACAGAGATATATTGTCTGGGAAAATAGTGGCTTTTGTGGCGAAAACTAGTAAAACAGCAACCCGAACCACTTGATGTGCATCGTTTTTGATTATTCCCGTATACTCTTGCAGAAGGAGTTCTCCGTCGGGCTACTGTCATGGTTAATGCGGGGAATATGGCGACAATACAACACACCTAAAAGAGTAATGGACAGATGAAGCGGTTTATTCATTTCCCATGATTCTGAGTACCTACCAAGTCTGAGTAACCACTTTTATACTTTTAATTTTCGTTCATTTAGCTATCGTTTAATTATTATCACATAGGATTCTGCCGTTTTTAACAATGCAGGATAATAAGATGAAAAAAATGTTATTTTCTGCCGCTCTGGCAATGCTTATTACAGGATGTGCTCAACAAACGTTTACTGTTGGAAACAAACCGACAGCAGTAACACCAAAGGAAACCATCACTCATCATTTCTTCGTTTCGGGAATTGGACAAGAGAAAACTGTTGATGCAGCCAAAATTTGTGGCGGTGCAGAAAATGTTGTTAAAACAGAAACTCAGCAAACATTCGTAAATGGATTGCTCGGTTTTATCACTTTTGGCATCTATACTCCGCTGGAAGCCCGGGTATATTGCTCACAATAGTTGCCCATCGATATGGGGAGCTCATCTGCACTGTTCATTAATATACTTCTGGGCTCCCTACAGTTGTTTTTGCATAGTGATAAGCCTCTCTCTGAGGGAGGAAATAATCCTGTTCAGCGATGTCTGCCAGTCGGGGGGGCTGCATTATCCACGCCCGAGGCGGTGGTGGCTTCACGCGGGGATGGGCAGATTGATCTGATATGCAACCGACGACGACCAGCGGCAACATCATCACGCAGAGCTTCATTTTCAGATTTGGGCCACCTTTTGATTTCTCGTTTAACTTTTGCAGTCACCAGACTGTGATTTATTTTAACAAATCAATAGCTTTCATAAAATTCTCGAAGCTGAAAGCTTAACTGAACCAACCAGCCTGGCTGGTGTTTTCTAAAGACAAAAAGGCCATCAGCAAAACACTGATAGTCTGAATCACCTTTATCAATCATGTATGAAGAAAATATGCGCAATTAGTTGACAGTGATTATCATTTTCATTAAAAAGAGCGCGTAGCATTCTTATTTCATGAGGAAATTTACCCGCCAACAACCTGAGTAGCGAAAGCTGTTCATCCCCAATATTTTTGCTGGCGGGTTCTTTTTTCTACTGTCCTCCTCCCCAGAGGAAGCATTCCCATTAATCATTACTGGCGAGGAGGCAAGAGAAAAAGTCGGTTCTTTGTCCCTAAATAACAGCATCATTTCAGTCCATGCAAAATCTGATTTACCAGCTCACATAATAACCTGATGATACACAGTGTAAGTTCACAGAGATATTGCAATTGCCTCCGGATAAGTAAGGGGAGATTGCACTATGCAAATGCAGCACCTGAGGTTGGCTATCCTAAGCAGCCGATTATGCGTTGAGGCTTTCAGTGATGGCTGATATAGCAACAATGAGAATGAAGGCTCTGCACTTCTGGGATAAACACGGTATTTCTGCAGCTTCTGAAGCCTTTGGCGTATCCTGCCGCACGCTTTACTGGTGGCGTCAGTTACTGATCAAGGGAGGACCTGAGGGGCTAATCCCGCACAGTAAGGCACCTCTGGTGCGACGAAAAAAGCACTGGCATCCCGATGTGCTGAAAGAGATTCGACGCCTCAGGACAGAGCTGCCGAACCTCGGTAAAGAGCAGATTTTTGTTCGCCTGAAGCCCTGGTGCGCATAACGCCATCAGACCTGCCCGAGTGTTTCCACCATCGGCAGAATGATCGCCACCGCACACGATAAAATGCGGATGATACCAGTACGTCTGAGCTCGCGGGGTAAGGCTCTGCTTGTCAAAAAGCGAACCACCACCCCCCCGCAGGCCAAAGCACTACCGTCCGGTAAAGACAGGAGAGCTCATTGGGATGGACGCCATTGAGCTCAGAATGGGTGAAATGCGTCGCTATATCATTACCATGATCGACGAACACAGCGATTATGTACTGGCGCTGGCTGTGCCGTCGCTCAACAGTGATATCGTCAATCACTTTTTCAGCCGTGCAGCCCGGCTGTTCCCTGTCGGTATCAGCCAGATCATCACAGATAACGGGAAAGAGTTCCTGGGAAGCTTTGACAAAACGCTGCAGGAAGCCGCCATCAAACACCTCTGGACCTATCCCTACACGCCAAAAATGAACGCTATCTGTGAACGTTTTAACCGGGCATTAAGAGAGCAATTCATTGAATTTAATGAAATTTTACTCTTTGAGGATCTGGCGTTGTTTAACCTGAAACTGGCGGAATATCTGGCGCTGTATAACAGCAAAAGACTCCACAAGGCGCTCGCACTAACGACGCCCGTGGAATATATTTTAAAAGAGAACAAAAATTGCAATATGTGGTGGACCCATACACAGCAAACGCACAGGCCGCCCCGGTTGGGTAGATATGTGGGATGGCTGGTTCAGACTTCAGGATATGGTTGAGGCTGGTGATGAAGTCTCTTTATCAGGAGATCTGATCAAGAGACAGCCGCGCAGGGGGATTCACTATGCTGGATTCTTTTAACAAATTCTCCGCTAACCAAAAAATAGACTTTTTGCATTCGTAAATGCGTTAAGAGATAATTTTTAAAGTTCCATCAATCTCCCGGCCAGTTCGTCTCGCGGCATTACTCACTATCCGCACAACTTCAGTAAGATCATGACTTTTTCAATCGTTATCTGTTGACCAAGCTTTGAAACCACTAGCGTCCCGTCAACCTGACCTGGAATCGTCGAGAACCGCCCATAGTTGTGAATTGGCTAGAGTGTGATGGAAAGCAACGCTAAACGACCTAGTCACACATTCTCTTTTCCCTAACAATGACCATTTAGTGAAATAACGTATCCAAAATGATGACGTGAAAGCCTGATACTGGCAGCGAAAAGCCGAAAAAACTCACCTGGTCAGGAGCAAAAATCGGATTATTCGCCAACAGCGTAATATCAGCAGTAGTTCTCGACACGCTTGCGCTATAGACAGAGGATGAAACGCTGCTGGTCGGAGTTCTCTATACATTTTTGGCGACGGCAGAACCGCTCACCAATGCCTTAACGTCTATCAGCCTTCCGGTGAGTTGGAACAGCATGCTCAGCGTTTGCAAGATATTCTCCACGGTCTGTAGCAGCGTAGGTTTCAATTTAAATATCCCCAGATAGCCCTCTGGGAGCTTCCCTTTTTATTAAGTTTTAATTACCGTTGCAATAGTTAAATGATATTGGTAATTATTATCATTAGCATTTGTGTCTGTGTTGTTTCTGGTAAGGCTGAAAGGGAACAAACATCGCCTGTACAACGGCGTTTTTACTTACAGACCAGCGAAGGCGAGACTATCAGGATGATGCATCGTGTGTCTAAGAAATCACGGTTCTTTCCAGATTCGTTGTTCGGTCTAACACTGCACAAATGCGTCAGAACATCCCGGCGTAGCTGTCCGACGCCATTTGGGCTGTTCAACAGGACAATGGCGCGTAAGCGTTAATGGAAGTGGGGATACGGAGTTCCCTGTTCACCTGTGTATGTCACGGAAAAGTCTCTGACTGAGCTGTCCATAACGCTGGTGAAGCACAAATGGCGCAGCATCTGGTAAAGCAGGTTTAACGAAAAGTCGTGTCCTGCTGCTGGCATATGAGTGCGTCGACTGCCTGATTTAGATCGTCAAGCGGAGAGGGATTTTCTCATGCGTATTTTGTTTGTAGGCCCGCCTCTCTATGGGCTGTTGTATCCTGTGCTGTCTCTGGCGCAGGCATTTCGCGTTAACGGTCATGAAGTGCTGATCGCCAGTGGAGGACAATTCGCACAAAAAGCGGCAGAGGCCGGGTTGGTGGTGTTTGACGCCGCACCCGGTCTGGATTCCGAAGCTGGTTACCGCCACCATGAGGCACAGCGGAAAAAAAGTAATATCGGAACCCAAATGGGCAACTTCTCATTCTTCAGCGAAGAAATGGCCGACCATCTGGTGGAGTTTGCCGGACACTGGCGGCCTGACCTCATCATCTACCCTCCGCTCGGAGTCATCGGGCCGCTGATTGCCGCCAAATATGATATACCGGTCGTGATGCAAACCGTAGGCTTCGGCCATACCCCCTGGCATATCAAGGGTGTAACGCGTTCGCTCACGGACGCCTATCGTCGCCACAATGTGGGGGCCACACCACGTGATATGGCCTGGATCGACGTAACACCGCCGAGTATGAGCATTCTGGAAAACGACGGTGAACCCATTATTCCGATGCAGTACGTCCCGTATAACGGTGGCGCGGTGTGGGAACCATGGTGGGAGAGAAGGCCCGAGCGTAAACGTCTGCTGGTGAGTCTCGGCACTGTCAAACCGATGGTTGACGGCCTTGATCTAATCGCCTGGGTTATGGATTCTGCCAGTGAGGTCGATGCCGAGATCATCCTGCATATTTCAGCCAATGCGCGGTCCGATTTGCGCTCGCTGCCGTCAAATGTTCGCCTGGTTGACTGGATACCCATGGGTGTCTTCCTCAACGGCGCAGATGGTTTCATTCATCATGGCGGAGCAGGCAATACCCTGACAGCGCTACACGCTGGTATTCCACAAATCGTCTTCGGCCAGGGAGCCGATCGCCCGGTAAATGCCCGCGTTGTTGCCGAACGCGGCTGCGGGATTATCCCTGGCGACGTCGGCCTGTCGAGTAACATGATCAATGCTTTCCTCAACAATCGCTCACTTCGCAAAGCCTCTGAAGAGGTAGCAGCGGAAATGGCGGCGCAACCCTGCCCAGGTGAAGTGGCGAAAAGCCTGATCACAATGGTACAGAAAGGGTAACCACTACACCTTCATGATAATCATATGCCAGCACCCATCCAGGAGTCATGCATCCATAACAATGCGGGACCGGAGCGTGCTGGCTTTTTTGCGGAACGATCCGGCCAGTGGATCGTATTTTACAGACGGAGGAGGCTTAATGCCTGCGAATCACACTCCCACACCGGCTCAGTCATGGATAGTTCGCCTAGCGCGCGTGTGCTGGGAACGTAAGAAACTTAGTGTCATCGTGGTGGTAGCGTCAGTATCGACTATTTTGCTGGCTGCGCTGACGCCACTGCTGACAAGACAGGCTGTGAATGACGCACTGGCGGGCAATCCGGCCCGCCTGCCGTGGCTGGCCTGCGGGTTACTGTTGATCGCTTTTTTTGATTTCATCGGTAACTATGTGCGCCGTGGTTATGCCGGGATGCTCTCACTCTGGGTGCAGCATACCCTCAGAGGACGGGTATTCGACAGTATTCAGAAACTTGACGGCGCAGGCCAGGATGCGCTGCGCACCGGGCAGGTGATTTCACGGACCAACAGCGATCTGCAGCAGGTGCATACCCTGCTGCAGATGTGCCCGGTGCCGCTGGCAGTGTTCACTTATTACATTGCCGGCATTGCCGTGATGCTGTGGATGTCCCCTGCCATGACGCTTATCGTCGTGTGCGTACTGGTATGCCTGGCGATCACCGCGCTTCGTGCGCGTCGTAGGGTCTTCGCGCAAACCGGGCTGGCCTCGGACCAACTGGCGAATCTCACCGAACATATACGCGAGGTGCTGGCACAGATCTCAGTGGTAAAATCCTGTGTGGCAGAGATGCGTGAAACGCACTGGCTCGATAGGCAGTCGCGGCAGATTGTGCGTGTACGCATCGGTGCGGTTATCTCGCAGGCGATGCCTGGGGCCACCATGCTGGCGCTACCGGTGCTCGGGCAAATCGTCCTGCTGTGCTACGGCGGGTGGTCGGTCATGCACGGGCGGATCGATCTCGGTACCTTCGTTGCATTCGCCAGCTTCCTCGCGATGCTGACCGGGCCAACCCGCGTACTGGCATCGTTTCTGGTTATCGCACAGCGCACTCAGGCGTCCGTGGAGCGGGTGTTTGCACTGATCGACACCCGTTCACAGATGGAGGACGGGACGGAGTCGATTAACAGTCAGGTTGTCGGACTGGAACTGGAGAATATGAGCTTTGACTACCACCATGGCGACAGACATATCCTCAGCAATATCTCCTTTTCCCTGCGCGCCGGTGAAACCGTGGCGGTGGTGGGCGCATCGGGTTCAGGAAAATCGACCCTGTTGATGCTACTGGCGCGTTTTTATGATCCCTGCTCCGGAAAGATATGGCTCAACACCAGCGAAGGCCGACAAAATCTTCGCGATATCAGACTGGAGGCGCTTCGTCGCCGGGTAGGCATCGTATTTGAAGATGCTTTTCTGTTTGCCGGTACGGTGGCGGAAAATATCGCCTATGGCCACCCTCAGGCAACGGCGGACGACATTCGCCGTGCGGCAGCTGCTGCAGGAGCCAGCGATTTTATTAACGCCCTGCCGAAAGGCTTCGATAGCCTGTTAACCGAACGGGGTACGAATCTTTCCGGCGGGCAGAGGCAGCGAATAGCGCTGGCGCGGGCGCTCATTACTGCACCGGACGTGTTAATCCTGGATGATACTACCTCAGCGGTTGATGCTGTTACGGAAGCGGAGATTAATACCGCGCTGGGTCGCTATGCTGACGAAGGGCATATGCTGCTGGTGATTGCCCGACGGCGTTCAACACTTCAGCTAGCCAGCCGGGTTGTGGTGCTGGATAAGGGCCGTATGGTGGATACCGGAACCCCGGCAGAACTTGAAGCGCGCTGTCCGGCGTTCCGCGCACTGATGACCGGCGACAGCGATTTTCTGGCCACGTCCCACAATAGCCACAACGAATTGTGGCCGGCTGAACCAGCGACACAAGACGATGTAACGGATACGGGGGATAAAGGTTTTGTCGCCCGTATGACCCGCGTACCGGAAAATGCAGTACAGCAGGCGCTGGCCGGTAAAGGTCGCAAAGTCACGTCACTACTGAAGCCTGTGGCGTGGATGTTCGTCATCGCCGCTCTGCTGATCGCACTCGATTCTGCGGCAGGCGTAGGGGTACTGATACTGTTGCAGCACGGCATTGACTCCGGTGTCGCCGCAGGCGATATGTCGATCATCGGCCTCTGTGCCCTGCTCGCCCTGTGCCTGGTCATTGTGGGCTGGTGCAGTTATTCTCTGCAGACGGTCTTCGCCGCCAGAGCGGCGGAATCAGTTCAGCATTCGGTGCGCTTGCGCAGCTTCGGCCATATGCTGCGTCTTGGACTCCCCTGGCATGAAAAGCATGCCGATTCGCGTCTTACCCGCATGACCGTTGATGTGGACTCTCTCGCCCGCTTTCTGCAAAACGGCCTTGCCGGTGCGGCCACCAGTCTGGTGACGATGTTCGCAATCGCCGCCACCATGTTCTGGCTCGACCCGTTCCTGGCGCTGACGGCATTAAGCGCAGTGCCAGTGGCCGCACTGGCAACCATGATTTATCGCCGCCTCAGTACCCCTGCTTATGCACAGGCACGGCTGGAAATAGGCAAAGTCAACAGCACCCTGCAGGAAAAAGTCTCTGGCCTGCGTGTCGTGCAATCGCATGGTCAGCAGGAACTGGAGGGCGCCCGGCTGCGCGCGTTATCGGAGCGTTTCCGCGCAACCCGTGTGCGAGCACAAAAATACCTTGCAGTCTATTTTCCGTTCCTGACATTCTGCACCGAGGCCTCCTATGCCGCTGTTCTGTTAGTGGGAGCTTCGCAGGTCGCCGCTGGAGAAATGACTGCCGGGGTACTGGCGGCTTTCTTCCTGTTGCTGGGGCAATTCTATGGGCCAGTGCAGCAGTTATCAGGGATTGTCGACGCCTGGCAGCAGGCGACAGCCAGCGGCAAACATATTGATGAACTACTGGCGACAGAAGGCACTGAGAACCTCGGGTCCTCTTCGGTCCTCCCTGTCACCGGTGCACTGCATCTTGATGAGGTCACGTTCAGTTATCCCGACAGTCACGAGCCAGCTCTGAACAAACTTACCCTGACGATCCCAGAGGGAATGGTTGTCGCGGTCGTCGGTCGCAGCGGTGCGGGTAAGTCGACGCTGATTAAGCTGATTGCCGGGTTGTATTTCCCCACGCACGGCAACATCAGAATCGGTGTGCAAATGCTCGATGATGCCTCGCTCACTGAGTATCGTCGCCAGATTGGGCTTGTCGATCAGGATGTAGCACTGTTTAGTAGTGATATTGCAGAAAACATTCGTTATTCACGGCCATCCGCCACCAATGAAGACGTTGAAATTGCCTCACAGCGGGCAGGGCTGTATGAGATGGTGTGCAATCTGCCGCAGGGATTCCGGACACCGGTGAATAACGGCGGAGCCGATCTGCCCGCAGGTCAGCGCCAGTTGATTGCGCTGGCCCGCGCGCAACTGGCGAATGCCCACATCCTGCTGCTCGACGAAGCCACGTCATGTCTGGATCGCACATCCGAAGAACGACTGATGTCATCGTTAACAGATGTCGTGCATGCCGGGAAGCACTCGGCGCTGATTGTTGCACATCGTCTGACCACCGCGCAACGCTGCGATCTGATTGCCGTTATTGATAAGGGGTTACTTGCGGAATACGGAACCCACGAACAGCTGTTATCTGCGGGCGGCCTCTATACCCGCTTATGGCATGACAGCGTCAGCAGTACTGCTCTCCATCGCCAGCACAACATGAAGGAGGAAACCCCGGGATAGTTACTGGACACGTAATGTATTAAAAACACAGTCAGAAGCGGCGGTACCGTGAATAGCCGCTTTAATTATTTATACTGACATCCTTAATTTTTAAAGAGTATGAATGCTGAACATGCAACAACATCTCTCTGCTATCGCCAGCCTGCGCAACCAACTGGCAGCGGGCCACATTGCTAACCTTACTGACTTCTGGCGCGAAGCTGAGTCGCTGAATGTTCCTCTTGTGACGCCAGTCGAAGGAGCGGAAGATGAGCGAGAAGTGACCTTTCTGTGGCGCGCCCGACATCCTCTGCAGGGCGTTTATCTGCGTCTGAACCGGGTGACGGATAAAGAGCACGTAGAAAAAGGAATGATGAGCGCCCTTCCCGAAACGGATATCTGGACACTGACACTGCGTTTACCCGCAAGTTACTGCGGCTCCTATTCGCTGCTGGAAATCCCCCCCGGCACTACGGCTGAGACGATTGCACTGTCCGGAGGCCGTTTTGCCACCCTTGCCGGAAAGGCCGATCCGCTAAACAAAATGCCGGAGATCAACGTTCGGGGAAACGCAAAGGAATCAGTGCTGACACTTGATAAAGCTCCCGCCCTGTCGGAATGGAACGGCGGCTTCCACACCGGACAACTGCTTACCTCCATGCGCATTATCGCCGGGAAATCTCGCCAGGTTCGGCTCTATATTCCGGATGTTGATATTTCTCAGCCCCTCGGGCTGGTCGTGCTGCCCGATGGTGAAACCTGGTTTGATCACCTTGGCGTATGCGCGGCAATTGACGCCGCCATAAATAATGGGCGCATCGTGCCCGTGGCTGTACTGGGCATTGACAACATTAATGAACATGAACGCACTGAGATACTCGGCGGGCGCAGCAAACTGATAAAGGATATCGCCGGACATCTGCTGCCGATGATTCGCGCTGAACAACCGCAGCGTCAGTGGGCAGACCGTTCGCGCACAGTGCTGGCCGGGCAGAGCCTCGGCGGGATCAGTGCGCTAATGGGGGCTCGTTACGCACCGGAAACGTTCGGTCTGGTGCTCAGCCACTCTCCTTCAATGTGGTGGACGCCAGAAAGAACCAGTCGACCAGGCTTGTTCAGCGAAACCGATACCTCATGGGTGAGTGAGCATCTGCTTTCTGCCCCACCGCAGGGCGTACGTATCAGCCTGTGCGTGGGATCGCTGGAAGGTTCGACAGTGCCTCACGTTCAGCAGCTTCACCAGCGGCTGATTACCGCTGGCGTCGAAAGCCATTGCGCAATCTACACCGGTGGTCACGATTACGCATGGTGGCGCGGTGCACTGATTGACGGGATTGGTTTACTACAGGGTTGAGTTGACCCACAAACACTTTCAGGAAACGGTACAGACTTCCTGAATAAATCAAATAGTCACCTGCGGAAAAGGAATAATCATCAGATGTATGCCCGCGAGTATCGCTCAACACGCCCGCATAAAGCGATTTTCTTTCATCTTTCTTGCCTCACCCTTATCTGTAGTGCGCAAGTTTATGCGAAGCCGGATATGCGGCCACTGGGGCCGAATATAGCCGATAAAGGCTCCGTGTTTTACCATTTCAGCGTCACCTCTTTCGACTCTGTCGATGGCACACGCCATTATCGGGTATGGACGGCCGTGCCGAATACAACCGCACCGGCATCGGGTTACCCGATTTTATATATGCTTGACGGTAACGCAGTTATGGATCGCCTGGATGACGAACTGCTCAAACAATTGTCAGAAAAAACACCGCCAGTGATCGTGGCTGTCGGGTATCAGACCAACCTCCCTTTCGATCTCAACAGCAGGGCTTACGACTATACGCCAGCAGCAGAAAGCAGAAAAACAGATCTCCACTCAGGGCGTTTTAGCCGTAAGAGTGGTGGCAGCAACAACTTCCGCCAGTTACTGGAAACGCGTATTGCCCCAAAAGTGGAACAGGGACTGAATATCGATCGGCAACGCCGCGGCTTATGGGGGCACTCCTACGGCGGCCTCTTCGTGCTGGATTCCTGGCTGTCCTCCTCTTACTTCCGGTCGTACTACAGCGCCAGCCCGTCGTTGGGCAGAGGTTATGATGCTTTGCTAAGCCGCGTTACGGCGGTTGAGCCTCTGCAATTCTGCGCCAAACACCTGGCGATAATGGAAGGCTCGGCGACACAGGGTGATAACCGGGAAACGCATGCTGTCGGGGTGCTGTCGAAAATTCATACCACCCTCACTATACTGAAAGATAAAGGCGTCAATGCCGTATTTTGGGATTTCCCCAACCTAGGACACGGGCCGATGTTCAATGCCTCCTTTCGCCAGGCACTGTTAGATATCAGTGGTGAAAACGCAAATTACACAGCAGGTTGTCATGAGTTAAGCCACTAAACACTGCCCGCTTTTACGCGGGCAGTACGCCTGAAACACTACGATCAGAATGATGCGGTAACTCCGGCATAGTAAGCCCGGCCTGGCTCGTTATAGGTATTCGCCCCTTCAGAAGATCGGAAGATCTGTTTATTGAGGATATTACTGACGCCGACATTAAGACGCAGATTTTTATTAATATCGTAATTGAAGTTCGTCCCCACCAGTGAATAAGCGCCCAGCTCTTTACCTGACAGACCGCCAGTATCTTCACTGCGGGTTTCCGCATGAGTACGCGGTTTTTGTCTGCCATATAACGTCCAGTTGACGCTGGCAGAAAACGCCTGGGTGATGGTCCAGTTAAGCGAGTTATTGATAGTATATTTCGGGATGACCGACAGAGGATTACCGGTGTCTTTTTGCTCCGAAGTGATCATCCATGTGGCATTGGTATTCCAGTTCAGACGATCTTTCACCAGTGGGAAAGACATACTGGCTTCGATACCGTCCACCAGAGCTTTCCCGCCATTCTGCCACTTGAGGATATATGCGCCTGAAGCGGTTTGCCCGATAACGTTATCCCCGGCCACGATCTTATTCTGGTAATCATTGCGGAAGTAGGTCACACTTGCGTGGTAATCTTCCCAGGTGAACTCCAGCCCAATTTCTTTATTGACGCTGATTTCCGGATCGAGATCTTTATTACCGATCAGGTAGCACCCGCCTGATGTAATATCTTTTGGACAGCCATTGCCTTTCGAGTAGAGCAGATAGCCTTCACTGGATTGATACAGGTTTGGGGCTTTAAAGGTTCGGGCAACCCCTGCTTTGACTTTGAAATAATCGCCCAATTCCTGCGAAAGATTCAGACTGGGGCTGAAGTTCCCGCCGGAGTCGCTGAGATAATCAAAGCGCAGGCCGGGAATGATATTCGTGCCAGGAACCGGCTCAATGTTATCTTCAATATACAGCGCACTGATTTGAGAATGATTTTTACTGCTGCGATCCGCAGCAGAGCCAGAAATACCGCTGATATCACTGTCATTCACCGTCAGGCTGGTAGAGGAAGGATCATCGAGCTTATCGCGGTTCCACTCTGCACCAACGGTCAGCGTTTGATCAACCATCACATTCAAAGGAATATTAAGCTCGCCGCTGGTTCGCCAGGAACTCAGGCGATTGGTCGTAAACTTTTCACCCGCTAAAATACGCCCTTCACCACCGCCGGATAATCCTTCATTCATGCGGGTATTATTGGTTTTCTCGTAATAAACACCAAAGCGACTTTGTCCCCAGTCCCAGATACCATTATGCGTAATGCCATAATTCTGTCGGTACAGGCGGTTCGTCTCTTTGCCGGATTTTGCCAGGCTTTCGGTAACTGCACTGGAAGAACTGTTTTGCGTATCGCCCGCATAGATATTCCCCTGGCGGCTATATCCGGCTTCGAAATCGAGAATCTGCTGCGGATTTAATTTCCACGAGACAACGCCGTTAATATCTTTGTTACGTACCCCTTCATGCCCGGCTGCGTTTTTCGTACCGACCGGAGAATTAATATCCCAACTGTCAGCATCCGTTTTATTCAGGTTACCATACAAACGCGTGGTAAGAGCATTACCAGCCAGAGGCCCACTAAGGCTGAAATTGGCGCGACGCGTAGCGCCCTCATCGCTACTTTCCGGCTGATTGGTGTATAACGACAGCGAACCGTGCCAGTCGTTGGTGGGACGTTTGGTAATGATGTTCACCACCCCCCCGGCTGCCCCCGAACCGTAGCGCGCCGCCGCAGGGCCGCGGATCACTTCAATACGCTCAACCTGTTCCGGTGGCACCCAGTTGGTGTCACCGCGGGTATCACGCTCTCCACGCCAGCTATAACGCACGGAGTTACGTGACGTCACCGGTACACCATCAATTAAAATTAAGGTGTTTTCCGGCCCCATACCACGAATATCGATCTGGCGGTTGTTACCGCGTGTGCCCGAGGCGCTATTGCCGGTAAGATTGACGCCAGGCATTTTACGAATAATATCTGAAAGGTCGTTTACCGGAGGGGTCTTTTTAATATCCTCGCTGGTAATAACCGACACGCCCGGCTGCTGTTTTAATACCTGCTCAGCGGTGGCTTCCACCACCAGAGTCTCGTCATTATCATCGTCGGAGGATTTGGCTACTGATACCTGGCTATTCAACCCAACCAGGAGCACAGTTAGCGACCAGAGGATTTTGTTAATTCTCATACCTATTCCCTAATAAATGCCTAACTTAAAATGTTTGATCGTTAAGCTCACATCCTTGCCAGATATTTTTTACTGCCATTATTGTTTTTATATAAGAATGATAATTAATATCATTTAGCAAAAAAAAAGCAATCCCTCACAAGATAAATATATCGATTTTTCATAAATATCAAATTGATATATAACATATGTTTTTTATTTCATTGCACTTGTCGATCATCGGGAATTTTGTCACAATTTCTCACGGATAGTGTTCACATTGTTTCTGACCTGCATTTCAGGCGCGGGCGCTGCTTATGTATATAAGGGCCTGTGGTCGACGAATCAGCATAATCAGATCTTCCTGCGAGCAATTTCTTTCAGCGTATCAGGCAGCACTATCGGATTATCTACGTGCGTTTTTGATTCACATTGTGTGTGAAACTTCATACATCATGATTCGCTTTCCCTACTCAGTTCTGATGATTGTTTTTTATTCTATTAACACGGAGTTAAGATTCTACCCTCGGTGTCCTCATTATTAATGAGGAATGCTACCTATCTAAAAACTGACCGAAACTTTGGGGCATCCCTGGAGGTTTCCAAGGAGAAAAAGGTGACAGTGATAGTGCCACATTGTGAGGAAATTCCTGAGAAACTCCTGGTTCACACACATAATTCAGGAGTTTGCCATAGATAGTAACCAATTGTTTTATATTTTAAGACCATTAAATACGCGGCTACGATAGCGCTTTATATAATCATAAACTGTAGAGATAAAATATCTGCTTCTCTGATAACACTAATTGAGTGTCTTAAACTAAGTAATTTCATTTTTCCCCCTTTAAAAGCAATATATGTGCAATAGTTGAAGTTAAAGCTGTGCTGCCAGAGTTGATAATAATTGTTCTGTCTGTTGCCATGATATGCATTCATCAGTAACAGACTGACCATACTCTAGCGGAAAACTATCGGATTGTTTTCCATCTTGTAAAAAGCTTTCCACCATAATGCCAGCTACATATCCTGGTATTTTTTTCCGATTATCTATAACTTGACGTGCAACGGAAATTTGCCGTTTAGCCACTTTACCGCTATTACCATGGCTACAATCAATTATCAGACGATGGTTAATACCCTCATCATGCATTAATTTCACTGCCTTAGTTATATCAGACAAACCATAGTTAGGTTCTCTACCTCCACGTAATATTAGATGTCCATGTGGATTGCCATCGGTTAATAGTGTAGATATACTATTTGTTAAAGATGTCATATATACAATATGTTGTTCACGGGCTGCAATAATAGCGTCAATAGCTAAGTTAATATTTCCATCAGTACTGTTTTTAAATCCAACTGGACAATGTAAACCAGACGCAAGTTGACGATGCGTTTGTGATTCAGTGGTTCTGGCACCAATAGCACCCCAACATATTAAATCAGCAATATAGGGAGTAAGAAAAGGATCGAGGAATTCTGTAGCGGTTGCGACACGCATCGTTGTGATTGAAGACAAACACTGGCGAGCATATCGTATCCCTTTCTCAACATCATAACTTCCATTTAGATCAGGATCGTGCATTATTCCCTTCCAGCCTTTACGGGTTCGAGGTTTCTCAAAATAAGTGCGCATTACAATGTACATTTTCGATAAGTACTTATTCTGTAATACGAACAATCGCTTCGCATAATCAACTGCGGCCTGAACGTCATGGATTGAGCATGGACCAACAATCACAAGTAAGCGAGGATCTTTTCCCAGCAAAATATTCGCTATAATATCTCGTTGCAGAGAGATCCATGTTACGGTTTCTTCCGATACTGCGATTTCTTTATGAATCTCGCCCACAGTGGGTAAACTGCCAAGCAACTTCCCGCGGTAGATTAATTTACTAGCTGACTGCATCTTGTCTCCTAAAAGCGCTATTTCAGACCATCAGTTGCACACAGTAGATGATAATGATAATCATTTACTGTATAATTGGCAATATATGGGGATTCATAGTCATTTCTGAGATAATATACGTTAGGCCTTCTCTCCCGTACGGAAATCACTTGTTTTCCGTAAATTACCTGAATCTTAATCCCTGAGCTGCGGCTAGCTGTGGAACTCACAAAAGCTGACCGGGCCGTGGCACAGCCTCTCTGCTGGCAGAACAGCGTACTGCAGAAGTCGTCGTACTGCCGCTGGTCCCGGCATCAGGTCTGCCCGCAGATGGCACTTCTGCCACTGATCTGCCGGTGGAGCTGAACGGCATGACATATCAGGCCTGCCGTGGGGATTTTGTGGTGCGCCTCGACGGCAGCACCTGTCTGCAGTTATAGAATAAAGAAGGCGGGGAGGTACGCAGGGAGGGCGATCCGCTGGAAGTGGCGTAGTGGCTGTAGGCCTGTAATGATGCAGGAATAGAAGTTCGTGTACAGGTTAATGAAAGCATCACCCCGTAAAAACATGCCGGCACGGTTTACACATCATTCCATGGTGGCAGCCGGTTAACTTTCCTGCGCCACCAGTGGAAAGAGGCCATGAGCAGTCCGAACAAAAAACCACTCGTGATACTTATAATAATGGCCTCACCTGCTACCATTCCTGACGGCCCCCAGTACATAAACCACATTGCACATCCCCAGGAAATACCCCATAAGCCCCCCATCAGCAGCGTAACCTGCCAGAACGGCATAAAGGGCAATGGCGGAAGCCGGATACCCAGCCGCCAGAGAATACGCAGCAGAGGAGGAGCATAATTACTCCGCCACATCTTTTTGCTGTCCATCAGGGCAATTGCCCGGGCTTTTTTTGCTCAAAAGTCACAGGAGCACCTCCGTTCCATGATGTAAACGTGACACAACTTATTGTTATTGATTATTATTATCATACCGTGATTATGTTGTCATGCACCTGTACACTGATAAAAGAAAGGGAGAACAGGAGGCTGGCTGAACAACCAATCCGTTCGTCCAGTTCAATGGCGGCTATCAGGTTCTGCTCCGCAATGTACTCACGAATGCGCTTCCTGTCCTGGCTGGTCAGCATGGTCCAGAATATCTCCATCATTTACCGGCGACTTTCCTGCTCATTTCATCCCGCCATGCAGCAGCGGAAGATTCGACCATGTCATGGGGAAGCACATCGCCGCGCTCGAGTTGCTGACGTCCTGCCTCAACCTGGTCACGGAACCAGGTATTATGCTGCCGTTCCACGGTCTGGCGCATAAAATCCCGGATTAACTGAGAGCCATTACGGTCCATGCTTTTTGCAGGGCCATAAAAGCATCCTTCAGTTCAGCGTCAATTCTTAAACTCATATTAACCTGTGCCATTTATCACCCCGTCATTACCACGTATATACACAGTATATAACGATTCAGATATCGTCACTAGGATATGCCGCGCCAGCGGCATGGAAGGCGGCACTCCGCTGTTTCATATGATACCGCCGAAGCCCGATGTAAGCCGCTACAGTCGTCCGAAAGTCACCAGCCTCCTCCCCCCTGCCGTCATCCGTGCATCAGCTATGCACTGAGTATGCCTGCCCTTCCCTAGAGAATCCTGCTAGGCTTGCCACACTGATATATCTTGACTTTATGTAAACGATATGACACTTTAACATGATAATGATTACCATTCTCTTTTAATATACAGAGAAACTAGGAAATAGATGAATGAGTTATGTTACTTTAATATTCTCTGACAATAACCTAAATCAGTTAGATTATTGTCATTTAATAAATAATGACATTCTTTCATCATAAATAAAAAGACTATTGTTTATAATATTGTTCTCAGCATTATATGATTATTTATCCTGATAACTCTCCTATGCTGTATGTTTATATGATTTTCCTTGAAACATATAATGCAAATTTTCGATTTATTTTCCATCATTAATCCAGATAAACAACAAACTAATAGTATGCAAGGAGACATTATTTGTTTCGCCAGGATGCTTTAGAAAACAGAAAAATGAAGTGGCAGGGACGGGCAATATTACTTCCCGGAATACCACTGTGGTTAATCATGCTGGGAAGCATTGTGTTTATTACGGCATTTCTGATGTTCATTATTGTTGGTACCTATAGCCGCCGTGTTAATGTCAGTGGTGAGGTCACAACCTGGCCAAGAGCTGTCAATATATATTCAGGTGTACAGGGATTTGTTGTCAGGCAGTTTGTTCATGAAGGGCAGTTGATAAAAAAAGGGGATCCTGTTTATCTGATTGACATCAGTAAAAGTACACGCAATGGTATTGTCACTGATAATCATCGCCGGGATATAGAAAACCAGCTGGTTCGTGTGGACAACATTATTTCCCGTCTGGAAGAAAGTAAAAAAATAACGCTAGATACCCTGGAAAAACAACGTCTGCAATACACAGATGCGTTCCGTCGCTCATCAGACATTATACAGCGTGCAGAGGAAGGGATAAAAATAATGAAAAATAATATGGAGAATTACAGATACTATCAGTCAAAAGGACTGATTAATAAAGATCAATTAACTAACCAAGTTGCATTATATTATCAACAACAAAACAACCTTCTCAGTCTGAGCGGACAAAATGAACAAAATGCCCTGCAGATAACCACTCTGGAGAGTCAGATTCAGACTCAGGCAGCAGATTTTGATAATCGTATCTATCAGATGGAACTGCAACGACTCGAATTGCAGAAAGAACTGGTTAACACTGATGTGGAAGGCGAAATCATTATCCGGGCGTTGTCTGACGGGAAAGTTGACTCCCTGAGTGTCACTGTAGGGCAAATGGTCAATACCGGAGACAGCCTTCTGCAGGTTATTCCTGAGAACATTGAAAACTATTATCTTATTCTCTGGGTCCCGAATGATGCTGTTCCTTATATTTCGGCTGGTGACAAAGTGAATATTCGTTATGAAGCCTTCCCCTCAGAAAAATTTGGGCAGTTCTCTGCTACGGTTAAAACTATATCCAGGACTCCTGCGTCAACACAGGAAATGTTGACCTATAAGGGAGCACCTCAAAATACGCCGGGTGCCTCTGTTCCCTGGTATAAAGTCATTGCGACGCCTGAAAAGCAGATAATCAGGTATGACGAAAAATACCTCCCTCTGGAAAATGGAATGAAAGCCGAAAGTACACTATTTCTGGAAAAAAGGCGTATTTACCAGTGGATGCTTTCTCCTTTCTATGACATGAAACACAGTGCAACAGGACCGATCAATGACTAACAGGAATTTCAGACAAATTATAAATCTGCTTGATTTGCGCTGGCAACGTCGTGTTCCGGTTATTCATCAGACGGAGACCGCTGAATGTGGACTGGCCTGCCTAGCAATGATATGCGGTCATTTTGGTAAGAATATTGACCTGATATATCTTCGCCGGAAGTTTAATCTCTCTGCCCGTGGAGCAACCCTTGCAGGAATCAATGGAATAGCGGAGCAACTGGGGATGGCCACCCGGGCTCTTTCACTGGAGTTGGATGAACTTCGAGTCCTCAAAACGCCGTGTATTCTCCACTGGGATTTCAGTCACTTCGTCGTTCTGGTCAGCGTAAAGCGTAACCGTTATGTACTGCATGATCCGGCCAGGGGCATAAGATATATCAGCCGGGAGGAAATGAGCCGATATTTTACAGGCGTTGCACTTGAGGTCTGGCCCGGAAGTGAATTCCAGTCGGAAACCCTGCAGACCCGCATAAGTCTTCGTTCACTGATTAACAGTATTTACGGTATTAAAAGAACGCTGGCGAAAATTTTCTGTCTGTCAGTTGTAATTGAAGCAATCAATCTGCTAATGCCGGTGGGGACACAGCTGGTTATGGATCATGCTATTCCTGCGGGGGACAGAGGGCTACTGACGCTAATTTCTGCTGCTCTTATGTTTTTTATATTACTCAAAGCTGCAACGAGTACGCTGCGCGCATGGTCTTCACTGGTTATGAGCACGCTCATCAATGTACAGTGGCAGTCGGGGCTGTTCGATCATCTTCTCAGACTACCGCTGGCGTTTTTTGAACGCCGAAAATTAGGTGATATCCAGTCACGTTTTGACTCCCTTGACACATTGAGGGCCACATTTACCACCAGTGTGATCGGGTTCATAATGGACAGCATTATGGTTGTCGGTGTTTGTGTGATGATGCTGTTATACGGAGGATATCTCACCTGGATAGTTCTCTGCTTTACCACAATTTACATTTTTATTCGTCTGGTGACATACGGCAATTACCGACAGATATCAGAAGAATGTCTTGTCAGGGAGGCCCGTGCCGCCTCCTATTTTATGGAAACATTATATGGTATTGCCACGGTAAAAATCCAGGGGATGGTCGGAATTCGGGGGGCACACTGGCTTAATATGAAAATAGATGCGATAAATTCGGGTATTAAGCTAACCAGGATGGATTTGCTCTTCGGAGGAATAAATACCTTTGTTACCGCCTGTGATCAGATTGTAATTTTATGGCTGGGAGCAGGCCTTGTGATCGATAATCAGATGACAATAGGAATGTTTGTAGCGTTTAGTTCTTTTCGTGGGCAGTTTTCGGAAAGAGTTGCCTCTCTGACCAGTTTTCTTCTTCAGCTAAGAATAATGAGTCTGCACAATGAGCGCATTGCAGATATTGCATTACATGAAAAGGAGGAAAAGAAACCTGAAATTGAAATCGTTGCTGATATGGGGCCAATATCCCTGGAAACCAATGGTTTAAGCTATCGTTATGACAGTCAGTCAGCACCGATATTCAGTGCTCTGAGTTTATCTGTAGCTCCGGGGGAAAGTGTGGCTATAACTGGTGCTTCCGGTGCGGGAAAAACCACATTAATGAAAGTACTATGTGGACTATTTGAACCTGATAGCGGGAGGGTACTGATAAATGGTATAGATATACGCCAAATTGGAATAAATAATTATCACCGGATGATAGCCTGTGTTATGCAGGATGACCGGCTATTTTCAGGCTCAATTCGTGAAAATATCTGTGGTTTTGCAGAGGAAATGGATGAAGAGTGGATGGTAGAATGTGCCAGAGCAAGTCATATTCATGATGTTATAATGAATATGCCAATGGGATATGAAACATTAATAGGTGAACTTGGGGAAGGTCTTTCTGGCGGTCAAAAACAGCGTATATTTATTGCACGAGCCTTATACCGGAAACCAGGAATATTATTTATGGATGAGGCAACCAGTGCTCTTGATTCAGAGAGTGAACATTTCGTGAATGTTGCCATAAAAAACATGAATATCACCAGGGTAATTATTGCACACAGAGAAACAACGTTGAGAACTGTTGATAGAGTTATTTCTATTTAAACCATAGAGGAATTACAAGCGTATGAGGAATATTTCTTCCTGTTATAATTCCTCGTTATGCTCAGATATCTGTTGGAGGTGGAATGGAAGATAGACAATCCACCAAGAAGAAATATCATTCTGTGTGGATTGTCCAATAACTGTTCTTTCTTATATTAAATAATACTATTTATAAACAAACATCACTAAGATTATTTGGACTCCAATTACACAATCTTCCCGCAGCATAGTTCCATGCTTCTGAAGGTATCCCTTCGGGTTTTTGCTTAATTGTTCCCCCTAAACCGGATGGAGACATTGCAGGATTAGGTTTGTGAGTGGATGCATAGTCATATATTGCACCTCCAGCCACACCCCCAGCAGCTGCTCCAATTCCTCCTGCAACAAATTGCCCGGATAGTGTTCCTATAGCCATCGCAATATCACGCCCTGAAGCACCACCAGAAACAGAATCTAATTCATTTAGAGTCAGAGTTCTCATATGATCTCCTTTTTATCTTATCGGATATTGAATAATAATTATCACCAACAAAGTAACATATTGCAGACATTAATGCAGAGAAGCAAAATGTATGCATGGATAAAAAGTCCTTTCCTCTAAAAACACAATCATATATAGCTAATGCAATATATATTGCGGTGGCATTTATTATAAATGCAAATAACAACTCTAATTTTGTTCTTTTTCTATCCATTACTTTTTATCCCATTACTTTCTATCCCATTACCACACAAACACTAACGATAATGATTATCGTTAACATAGTCAAGAGTGAAGGGTAGGAGGCCCTCAACCCCCTATAAGGGGTCCGCTTGGAAAACGGATTTCCCCACGTCAAGAGAATTGATTTGAACGAGTGGCTTCGCTACAAACAGCTCCCGTTTGTGTGTGAAAAACCCCTCTCAACAGATCTCAACTCTGCACGATATCTACAGGAGATTGCTCCAAAAGGCAGTATCGTGTCTTTTAACTACCGATATAACCCCGTCATCGACATGATAATGCGT
Organism: Escherichia sp. WS2035; assembly: GCF_046487065.1. Lineage (NCBI taxonomy): Bacteria > Pseudomonadati > Pseudomonadota > Gammaproteobacteria > Enterobacterales > Enterobacteriaceae > Escherichia > Escherichia sp. WS2035. The sequence continues at coordinate 7,304 of NZ_JBJQKD010000023.1, read as the reverse complement.
CTGAGAAATGAGAAGAAATTAGGTGAACTGCATTTCTTCTCAGCAGAATTTAATAAAAATTCTGCACTGACCCGCCATCACCTGACCTGGCGAGACTCCGCACAACAGAGCAAAAGCAGCGGTGCTCTGGGCGATCTATCCTGTCATCTGCTTGATTTATTTTGTTTTATAGGGGAAAGCCCGGTAGTGGTTCATGGGATCAAAACGGTAAAGGGGACACGTGGGTACAAAATCAGATGGTCAGGTTGAAGTGGATGATAACGGCTATGTAATGGGCAGTTCAGAAAAGGGAGCTTATTTCAGAGTTCATGCCAGTAAATCGGAAACAGATCATAATTTGGGACTGCATATACAGCTTGTATTTGAAAATGGTGAAATCAGATATTCAACCCACCATGAAAATCGCCTGCTCCTGATTCTATTTAATGATACGAATACGGAAACAATTGGCTTCGACGCTCTGAAACGCTTGCCTGATCCACCACGGGAGCTTCCATTCTGGTCTGATTCGTTTATTCATCTTCATGACGACTGGTGTGCTCTTATTAAATATGGTCACTCGTCTCCTAAGCTGGCGGACCTGTCATCCGGCCTTCATATACAGGAAATAATTGAGGCATTCTGATATGGATACCATTCTTTTAACCGGGCTGTTTGCTGCATTTTTCACAACGTTTGCGTTCGCTCCCCAGAGCATAAAAACTATCAGGACACGCAATACCGAAGGTATCTCCGTTGTTATGTATATCATGTTCCTGACAGGTGTAATCTCATGGATAGCGTATGGCATTATGCGATCTGATTTTGCCGTACTGATCGCCAATATTGTCACACTGTTTCTGGCTGCACCAGTGCTTGTAATAACACTTATCAACCGCAGGAAAAAACACGTATGAATATTGCAATCATCGGCGCGGGTCCTGCCGGCATCATTTCTGCCCGTAATGCGATTAAAGCAGGTCACTCCGTGGTTCTGTTTGAGAAGAATACCCGAATTGGGGGGATCTGGAACCCCTGGAGTGGTGGCGCTTACCGTAATGCCTGTATGCAGAACTCTCGTTATACATTTCATTATACTGGCTTTCCCCCTGGCGATATCGATGAACGAAGTTGGATGCAAATGTCAGATCGTGTGCGCCTGTTAGGGCGCGGCTGGTAAGAGAGCCTTATAGGCGCATTTGAAAAACCTCCGGCTATGCCGGAGGATATTTATTTCATAATATTCTGAGCAGTCTTGCCGGGTTTCCTGCATAAATGCCTTTGTTCTCAATCGGTTTTACCACAACTGAACCCGCACCAATAACAGCTCCGCTGCATATATACGGAGACAGAATAATGGCTCCACTGCCAACAGTAACCGAATCCCCCAGGGTAATGCTGATCCAGTTATCCGGTGACGGATCTGGTGCTCCTGAACGAAACAGATCGTTGGCGAACGTCACGTTATGACCAATGAAGCAGTTCTCCCCCAGTGTTACGTTCTCACAAATAAACGTGTGCGACTGTATCCGGCTTCCACTACCAATGACACAGCCTTTCTGTATCTCAACGAAGGGGCCGACAAACACGTTGTCCCTGAGTTCACATTCATAAATGTTGACCGGTTTGACAATACGGACATTGGTCCCATAAATCACATCCCGGACAGCACATTCCATAAATTTCATACTCACACGTCCTTTAAATACAGATGACACTTGCCGGAATTATACAGCCCAGATTCACTTGCTATGTTTCAGAATAGCTTATAAGCCGCACTTTTACCGATACTCAGCAACAAATCAGGTCTGGATCCACTTCAGCCGGAAACCGGATCTGCGCGGCGGGGAACGGGCATACAATATGATAATTAAGCAACTTATATAAAACCATATCTGATATTATTAATAATAAATAACACACAAATCATGCGGGATATGATTTTTATTTGTCAGAACATTATCAGATGGAGCGTGCAGGATGGATGAAGAAAGGGTGTTTTCACTCAGCTATGAACAACTGACCCGGTTTGCGGAAAAACGCATCCGGGAATGCAATCTGGACAGCCAGGGCGTAACTTATCTCTGCGAGTCAGCCAAAGCCGGAGCTGTGCTGATCTTCTGGCATGAACTGGCCATAAATGGCTATGCCTCAATGAATGCCATAAAGAGACAGGAGATCATTGACGCCGACCATCAGCGCCTCAGAAAGCTCATCTGGCCGGAGGATGACTGGAAATGACTCAGAGCCGCCGACCGTCGCCACTGCAGCGAAGAATGCTGATTGTGCTGGCTGCCCTTGATGAAAAACGGCCAGGACCCGTGCTGACGCGGGACATAGAACGGGTGCTGGAGCGAAGCGGGGAAGCCCCAGTCTACGGGCCAAACCTGCGCGCCTCCTGCCGTCGTCTGGAGGATGCCGGCTGGCTGCGTACCCTGCGCGCTCCGAACCTGCAGCTGGCAGTGGAGCTGACGGACGCCGGCCGGGCCGTGGCACAGCCTCTGCTGCTGGCAGAACAGGACCGCCTCCGGGCAGAACAGCGTGCGGCAGAAGTCGTCGTACTGCCGCTGGTCCCGGCAGCAGGTCTGCCCGCAGATGGCACTTCTGCCACTGATCTGGCGGTGCAGCTGAACGGCATAACGTATCAGGCCTGCCGTGGGGATTTTGTGGTGCATCTCGACGGCAGCACCTGTCTGCAGTTATGGAATAAAGAAGGCAGGGTGGTACGCCGGGAGGGCGATCCGCTGGAAGTGGCGCAGTGGCTGCAGGCCTGTCACGATGCAGGAATGGAGGTTCGCGTACAGATAAATGAAAGTGCCGCTCCGTAAGAACACGCCTGTGCACGGTTTACACATCATCCCATGGTGGCAGCCGGTTAACTTTCCTGCGCCCCCAGTAGATAAACCACATTGCACATCCCCAGGAAATGCCCCATAAGCCCCCCGTCAGCACCGTGACCTGCCAGAACGGCATAAAGGGGGAACCGCAGAATTCGGAAAAAATCGTACGCTAAGCTAACGGTGTTCTCGTGACAGCTCTTTGACTAGGCTTTCTAAGGCCATTCTGATAGCCCTGACTTCCTGAAAAGCCATGGCTAAAATTTGTGCGGCTAAAAGGGATAACCGATGGTAAAGTAAGTTATCCCTGTCGAGATACTGAAAAGCGTTATCCTCGTTTTTCCCAAAACTGTTTTGCCAGTTCGCTCAGAGCGCTAGTTAACTGAGCGACAGATTTCGCACTTTGCAAATTATTCTGCCCGGTCTGTACATTGGTATCAGCAGCATCGCGTATATTGATAATACTGCGGTTTATGTCTTCACTTACTGCTCCCTGCTGCTCGACCGCAGTCGCTATTTGCGCGTTCATGTCGGTAATTTCGTTAACGCGTTGGCCAATTCCATCAAGAGCTGTAGCTGCTTCCTCTGCGTGAGCTACACTCGTGTGCGCTTGCCGACTACTTTGCTCCATGACTGTAACAGCGGATTGCGCTCGCTCTTGTAGAGCGCTGATCATGCTTTGAATATCCGTTGTCGATTGCTGTGTGCGAGCAGCAAGACTGCGAACCTCATCGGCGACAACAGCAAAACCACGCCCCTGCTCACCAGCACGCGCGGCCTCAATTGCTGCGTTGAGTGCCAACAAATTCGTTTGCTCGGCGATCCCTCGTATAACGTCAAGAACTTTTGATATCTCGTTACTTTGACCTTCAAGCTCATGAATAACCTGAGTGGCTTGCCTAATTTCACCTTCAAGGGCAGTGATTGACTGGCTTGTGTGGGCTACCAGACGCTGGCCAGATGCCGTCTCAGTGTCTGCTCTTCCGGCCGCATCTGCAGCATGCTGTGCATTGCTCGCAACCTCTTGAATGCTTGCCACCATTTGGTTTACTGCCGTTGCTATTTGATCTGTCTCTGCCTGCTGCTCAACTGTAAGTACATTGCTTGACTCAATATCCTTTAGTAGGCCTCGGGTGTGTTCGCTAAGCCGATTTGATGCATCACCTATGCGACCTACTATGGCGCCTGTTTCAGCTTGCATCATTCGTAAAGCAAACTCTATTTGGCCAAACTCATCGGTGCGCCCAGTGTAGAGGGATTGACTTAATGGGTTATTGGAAATATTCTTGGCTCTTTCAACCAGTCTTCCAAGAGGAGAGAGAATAGCCAAAACACTAACAGAGCTTAAGCTTCCTGACATTAAAGTGGCTAACAATAAGCTGCTTATTGATGTATCAGTAAGCATGCCGGCAGCCATTGCGCTTGATATAATACTACCCCATATGAGCAAGAGTATTTTCACGGAAAAGCTAGCAGCCAATTTCGGCCTCGCGGCCTTCCCGCTTCTCAATTGAGCATATAATTTTTCCGCAGCCAAAACCTGCTCAGGTTCAGGCTTGGTCCTTACAGACTGGTATTCAACAATCGAACCATTCTTAGCTATTGGCGTTACATAAGCACTTACCCAATAGTGGTCGCCATTTTTACAGCGATTTTTTACTAGCCCCATCCATGAGCGGCCAGATTTTAATGTACTCCACATATGCTCAAATGCAGCAGGCGGCATATCTGGGTGTCTTACGATGTTGTGAGGCTGGCCTAATAGTTCTTCCTCAGTGAAACCACTGATTTTAATGAAGTCAGGATTAACGTACGTGATATGGCTTTGAGGGGAGGTAGTCGAAAGAATATTGGCATCTTTTGGGAGTTCTAAGTTTCGACCCGTCACTGGTAAATTCTGGCGCATAAGAACCTCAAGGGTTGGCTGTTTTATTTTATTGTTTTCGGCATTAAGCCCAATTTCTTGAGCGTTACGATAAAGCTAGCATGGAAACGATAGGTGCAAGCAAGTTAAGGGTTGCATCGCGCATGTCAATCTAGGCTATACCCTAACTTGATGTCAGGCAGGGCCGCGCCGCTTCGTCAGAATAGAGTCTGCTTTCCCATTTTTTGACACATGCCCGCGAAGGTTATAGATTTCAGCCTGACAGAAATGGGCTTTGAGGCACAACGGAACAGAAAGTGCACTTAAGCCGCCTTCAACCAAGGAGACATCGTGCAGGGGCACCGCATCGGCTACGTCCGGGTCAGCAGCTTTGACCAGAACCCGGAACGCCAGCTGGAACAAACCCAGGTGAGCAAGGTGTTCACCGACAAGGCATCGGGCAAGGACACCCAGCGCCCCCAGCTCGAAGCGCTGCTGAGCTTCGTCCGCGAAGGCGATACAGTGGTGGTGCACAGCATGGATCGGCTGGCCCGCAACCTCGATGACCTGCGTCGCTTGGTACAGAAGCTGACTCAGCGCGGCGTGCGCATCGAGTTCCTGAAGGAGGGCCTGGTGTTCACTGGCGAGGACTCGCCGATGGCCAACCTGATGCTGTCGGTGATGGGGGCCTTCGCTGAGTTCGAGCGCGCCCTGATCCGCGAGCGGCAGCGTGAGGGCATCGCCTTGGCCAAGCAGCGTGGCGCGTACCGGGGCCGCAAGAAAGCCCTGTCCGATGAGCAGGCTGCTACCCTGCGGCAGCGAGCGACGGCCGGCGAGCCCAAGGCGCAGCTTGCCCGCGAGTTCAACATCAGCCGGGAAACCCTCTACCAGTACCTCCGCACGGACGACTGACACATGCCGCGTCGCTTGATCCTCTCGGCCACGGAGCGGGACACCCTGCTTGCGCTGCCGGAAAGCCAGGATGACCTGATCCGCTACTACACCTTCAACGACTCCGACCTGTCGCTGATCCGCCAGCGACGCGGCGACGCCAACCGCCTCGGCTTCGCCGTGCAGCTCTGCCTGCTGCGCTACCCCGGTTACGCGCTGGGAACCGACAGCGAGCTGCCCGAGCCGGTCATCCTGTGGGTGGCGAAGCAAGTCCAGGCCGAGCCGGCGAGCTGGGCAAAGTACGGCGAGCGCGACGTGACCCGTCGCGAGCATGCCCAGGAACTGCGCACCTACCTGCAACTGGCCCCGTTCGGCCTGTCCGACTTCCGCGCCCTGGTGCGCGAGCTAACCGAGCTGGCCCAGCAGACCGACAAAGGCTTGCTGCTGGCCGGTCAGGCCCTGGAGAGCCTACGGCAGAAACGACGCATCCTGCCGGCGCTGAGCGTGATTGACCGGGCCTGCTCGGAAGCCATTGCGCGAGCCAATCGGCGGGTCTACCGCGCCCTGGTCGAACCACTCACGGACTCGCATCGGGCCAAGCTGGACGAGCTGTTGAAGCTCAAGGCCGGCAGCAGCATCACCTGGTTGACCTGGCTGCGCCAGGCACCGCTGAAACCCAACTCTCGGCACATGCTGGAACACATCGAGCGGCTGAAGACATTTCAGTTGGTGGACTTGCCCGAAGGCCTGGGCCGGCACATCCACCAGAACCGCCTGCTCAAGCTGGCCCGCGAGGGTGGGCAGATGACGCCCAAAGACCTCGGTAAGTTCGAGCCGCAGCGCCGCTACGCGACCCTGGCCGCCGTGGTGCTGGAGAGCACCGCGACCGTGATCGATGAGCTGGTCGATCTGCATGACCGCATCCTGGTCAAGCTGTTCAGCGGCGCGAAGCACAAGCATCAGCAGCAGTTCCAGAAGCAGGGCAAGGCGATCAACGACAAGGTGCGCCTGTACTCCAGGATCGGCCAGGCGCTGCTGGAAGCGAAGGAAAGCGGCAGCGACCCCTATGCCGCCATCGAGGCGGTGATTCCCTGGGACGAGTTCACCGAGAGCGTCAGCGAGGCCGAGCTGCTGGCCCGGCCGGAAGGCTTCGACCACCTGCACCTGGTCGGCGAGAACTTCGCCACCCTGCGCCGTTACACGCCGGCCTTGCTGGAGGTGCTGGAACTGCGCGCCGCGCCGGCCGCGCAAGGCGTGCTGGCAGCCGTGCAGACCCTGCGTGAGATGAACGCCGACAACCTGCGCAAGGTGCCGGCCGATGCACCCACGGCCTTCATCAAGCCGCGCTGGAAGCCGCTGGTGATCACCCCGGAAGGCCTCGACCGGAAATTCTACGAAATCTGCGCCCTGTCCGAGCTGAAGAACGCCCTGCGCTCCGGCGACATCTGGGTCAAGGGCTCGCGGCAGTTCCGCGACTTCGACGACTACCTGCTGCCGGCCGAGAAGTTCGCCGCACTCAAGCGCGAGCAGGCCCTGCCCCTGGCGATCAACCCGAACAGCGACCAGTACCTGGAAGAGCGTTTGCAGCTGCTGGACGAGCAGTTGGCCACCGTCACCCGCCAGGCCAAGGACAACGAGCTGCCCGATGCCATCCTCACCGAGTCAGGGCTGAAAATCACCCCGCTGGATGCGGCGGTGCCGGATCGGGCGCAGGCGCTGATCGACCAAACCAG
>NZ_JBJQKD010000022.1:0-56610 GCF_046487065.1 Escherichia sp. WS2035 | reverse complement strand
AGCCATGATCAAACTCTTCAATTTAAAAGTTTGATGCTCAAAGAATTAAACTTCGTAATGAATTACGTGTTCACTCTTGAGACTTGGTATTCATTTTTCGTCTTGCGACGTTAAGAATCCGTATCTTCGAGTGCCCACACAGATTGTCTGATAAATTGTTAAAGAGCAGTGCCGCTTCGCTTTTTCTCAGCGGCGCGGGGTGTGCATAATACGCTTTCCCGCTACAGAGTCAAGCATTTATTTTTGCTTTCTCTGCCGGAATTCTCAGGAGAACCCCGCTCACCCGGCGGCGTGTTTGCCGTTGTTCCGTGTCAGTGGTGGCGCATTATAGGGAGTTATTCCGGCCTGACAAGCGAAAAATATAAAAACTTTATCGTTCGCTCATTTTTCAGGCAAAACATCTTAAATATAGTCTTTTCCGTCTAACTTATAGACAAAAACGAGCCCCGAAGGGCTCGTTTTATCATTTACTGGACGGCGACAATCCGGTCTTCATTAACTTCCAGGCGAATCACTTTACCCGGAACCAATTCACCAGACAGTATTTGCTGTGCCAGCGGGTTTTCAATCTGCTGCTGAATTGCACGTTTCAGAGGACGTGCGCCATAGACCGGATCGTAACCGTTCTCGCTCAGCAGTTTCAGCGCCTCGTCAGAAATGTGGATTTCATAACCACGTTCTTCCAGACGTTTATACAGACGTTTCAACTGAATCTGCGCAATCGACGCAATGTGCTGTTCACCCAGCGGATGGAAGACCACCACTTCATCGATACGGTTAATGAATTCCGGACGGAAGTTATGGCTAACCACACCGAGCACCAGCTCTTTCATGTGCGCATAATCCAGTTCACCGAAGCGTTCCTGAATCAAATCGGAACCGAGGTTAGAGGTCATAATGACAACCGTATTACGGAAGTCGACCGTTCTCCCCTGCCCGTCAGTCAGACGCCCATCATCCAGTACCTGCAACAGAATGTTGAAGACATCCGGATGCGCTTTTTCCACTTCATCCAGCAGAATGACGGAATACGGACGACGACGCACCGCTTCGGTCAGGTAGCCACCTTCTTCATAACCGACATATCCCGGAGGCGCACCAACCAGACGAGACACCGAGTGTTTCTCCATAAACTCGGACATATCGATACGGACCATCGCCTCGTCGCTATCAAACATAAAGTTCGCTAGCGCCTTACAAAGCTCAGTTTTCCCCACACCGGTTGGGCCGAGGAACAGGAATGAACCAATCGGGCGATTTGGATCCGCCAGCCCCGCACGGCTACGACGAATAGCGTTAGATACCGCATCAACCGCTTCGTTCTGACCAATAACGCGATGGTGCAGTTCTTGCTCCATACGCAGCAGTTTTTCGCGCTCGCTTTCCATCATGCGAGAAACCGGAATCCCCGTCCAACGCGCCAGCACTTCAGCAATTTCGGCATCGGTCACTTTATTACGCAACAGACGCATAGTTTTGCCTTCGAGCTGCGTTGCGGCTTCCAGTTGCTTTTCCAGTTCCGGGATTTTGCCGTATTGCAGTTCAGACATCCGCGCCAGGTCACCCACACGGCGAGCCTGTTCAATAGCAATTTTCGCCTGTTCCAGTTCCGCTTTAATGGTCTGCGTACCAGAAAGCGAGGCTTTCTCTGCTTTCCACTCTTCTTCTAACTCGGAGTACTGACGTTCTTTGTCGCTCAGTTCTTCGTTGAGCATATCCAGGCGTTTTTTACTGGCTTCATCAGACTCTTTCATTAACGCCTGTTGTTCCAGTTTGAGCTGGATGATACGGCGATCGAGTCGGTCGAGTTCTTCTGGTTTTGAGTCAATCTGCATACGAATGCTGGATGCTGCTTCATCGATCAGGTCGATGGCTTTATCCGGCAGCTGACGGTCAGCAATGTAGCGATGAGACAACGTCGCTGCTGCAACAATTGCCGGGTCAGTAATTTGCACATGGTGGTGCAGCTCGTAACGTTCTTTCAGGCCTCGCAGAATAGCAATGGTATCTTCAACAGAAGGCTCGGCAACAAACACTTTCTGGAAACGACGTTCCAGCGCAGCATCTTTTTCGATGTACTGGCGATATTCGTCAAGCGTCGTGGCACCTACGCAGTGCAATTCACCACGCGCCAACGCTGGTTTCAGCATGTTTCCGGCGTCCATTGCGCCATCGGCTTTACCCGCGCCGACCATGGTATGTAATTCGTCGATAAACAGGATGACGTTGCCTTCCTGTTTAGCAAGATCGTTAAGTACGCCTTTTAAACGTTCTTCAAACTCACCGCGATATTTCGCCCCAGCCACCAGCGCGCCCATATCCAGCGCCAGTACGCGGCGGCCTTTCAACCCTTCGGGCACTTCGCCGTTGATAATACGCTGCGCCAGACCTTCAACGATGGCAGTTTTACCGACGCCGGGTTCACCAATCAATACCGGGTTATTTTTAGTACGACGTTGCAGCACCTGAATGGTACGGCGAATTTCTTCATCACGACCAATCACCGGATCGAGTTTGCCTTGTTCGGCTCGTTCGGTAAGGTCGATGGTATATTTTTTCAAAGCCTGACGTTGGTCTTCAGCACCTTGATCGTTCACGCTTTCACCTCCACGCATTTGTTCAATCGCTTGAGTAATGTTGGCGGTGGTCGCCCCTGCTGCTTTCAGGATGTCGGCCAGCGTGCCGCGAGACTCAAGTGCCGCCAGAACGAACAGTTCTGACGAGATAAAGTTATCACCACGTTTTTGCGCCAGCTTGTCGCAAAGATTAAGAACGCGCACCAGATCCTGTGATGGCTGGACATCACCACCAGTACCTTCAACCTGTGGTAAACGATTTAATGCCTGATTGATATCTGTGCGCAACTGGCCAGCATTAATGCCAGCGGATGTTAATAAAGGACTAACCGAACCCCCTTCCTGATTCAGCAGGGCGCTCATTAAATGAAGTGGTTCGATGAATTGGTTGTCGTGCCCGAGTGCAAGTGATTGGGCATCGGCAAGAGCAAGCTGGAATTTATTAGTAAGACGATCCAGACGCATAACTCCTCCCATAACGGATCAAAGTTGCTACTGGAGATTAAATGAGGTCATCCCTCAATTATTCAAGGTTATTGACCAGATTAATGTGAAAAGAAAATCACGCGTACCGGATCGTCTTGATTCTTTAGGTTATATCAGCCAAATGAAACTTGCCATACGACCGGTGGTCTTGTCGCGACGATAAGAGAAGAAAGTCTCATTTTCCGTATATGTACAACGGTCGCCGCCGAAAATTTGTTCAACACCAACGCTCGCCAGACGCTGCCGGGCAAGCTGATAAATATCCGCCAGATACTTATCACCATGCTGAATGAAAGCTGTACTCGCTTTGGCGTCTACTGCCATAAACGCCTCGCGAACCTCCGCCCCCACTTCGAACGCACGTGGCCCAATTGCCGGCCCTAACCAGGCGAGAATATTTTCCGGATTATCAGCAAAACAGGAAACCGTCTCTTCCAACACGCCTGCGCACAGTCCACGCCAGCCAGCATGAGCGGCGGCGACCTCCGTTCCCGCACGATTGCAAAACAGCACGGGCAGGCAGTCGGCAGTCATCACTGCGCAAACCGTGCCAGGCGTATTGCTATAAGAGGCATCTGCTCGTTTTGAGGCATAAGGTTCGCCAATAAGCTTAAGCACGTCTTTGCCGTGTACCTGCTCAAGCCAGACCGGTTTAGAAGGCAAATTGCCCGCAGCAAAAAGTCGCTTGCGATTCTCCCCAACGTGATCCGGGTTATCGCCACAATGGGCACCGAGGTTGAGCGAGTCATACGGGGGTAAGCTCACACCGCCGATACGGGTAGAGCTACAAGCCGCAACACCTTTTGGCAGCGGCCACTGCGGGACAATCAGCTTACTCATAACCAGTCCACTTCATCCTTATGCTCTTCGAAATCGGCGCGCATCTCCTCAATCAGCTCCACCATATCTTGTGGAATAGGCGCATGCCATTCCATTTCGATGCCGGAGATCGGGTGATAAAGACGCAGCATGGTTGCATGAAGCGCCTGACGGTCAAACTTACGCAGCGTGGAGATAAACGCTTCCGAAGCACCTTTTGGCGGACGCGGACGTCCACCATAAACCGGATCGCCCACCAGCGGATGAGTGATATGGACCATATGCACGCGGATCTGGTGCGTACGTCCGGTTTCCAGACGCAACCGCAGACGCGTGTGCACACGGAAGTGTTCCATGATGCGATAGTGAGTGACCGCCGGTTTACCCATGGGATGTACCGCCATGTGAGTACGTTTGGTCGGGTGGCGGCTGATTGGTTCATCTACTGTACCGCCAGCGGTCATATGACCAATTGCCACCGCTTCATACTCACGTGTAATTTCACGCCGTTGCAAAGATTCGACTAAACGCGTCTGAGCCGGAACGGTTTTTGCCACAACCATCAGGCCAGTGGTGTCTTTATCCAGACGATGGACAATGCCCGCACGCGGTACATCGGCAATGGGCGGATAATAATGAAGCAATGCATTCAGTACCGTGCCATCCGGGTTACCCGCGCCAGGATGTACCACCAGGTCGCGCGGTTTATTAATAACGATGATATCTTCATCTTCATAGACGATATCCAGCGGGATATCCTGCGGTTCAAAACGCGCTTCTTCTTCAATCTCAGCGTTGATGGCAACCTGCTCGCCACCCAATACTTTTTCTTTCGGCTTATCACACACTTTGCCGTTAACCAGCACACGCTGGTCGAGGATCCATTCTTTTATCCGCGAACGTGAATAATCCGGGAACATTTCGGCCAAAGCCTGATCTAAGCGTTGACCGAGTTGGTTTTCGGACACCGTTGCAGTGAGCTGTACTCGTTGTGCCATATATACTGCTTCTTCGTTTATCGTTGGGGTTTTACGGCTTTGCCGTTTAATATAGTGTGCTATTGTAGCTGGTCTTAACCGGGAGCAGGAACAGAGAATCTCCCGTATTACATTTTGAGGAAAGTCAAAACGTCATGACGCGCATGAAATATCTGGTGGCAGCCGCCACACTAAGCCTGTTTTTGGCGGGTTGCTCGGGGTCAAAGGAAGAAGTACCTGATAATCCGCCAAATGAAATTTACGCGACTGCACAACAAAAGCTGCAGGACGGTAACTGGAGACAGGCAATAACGCAACTGGAAGCGTTAGATAATCGCTATCCGTTTGGTCCGTATTCGCAGCAGGTGCAGCTGGATCTCATCTACGCCTACTATAAAAACGCCGATTTGCCGTTAGCACAGGCTGCCATCGATCGTTTTATTCGCCTTAACCCGACCCATCCGAATATCGATTATGTCATGTACATGCGTGGCCTGACCAATATGGCGCTCGATGACAGTGCACTGCAAGGGTTCTTTGGCGTCGACCGTAGCGATCGCGATCCTCAACATGCACGAGCTGCGTTTAGTGACTTTTCCAAACTGGTGCGCGGCTATCCGAACAGTCAGTACACCACCGATGCCACCAAACGTCTGGTATTCCTGAAAGATCGTCTGGCGAAATATGAATACTCCGTTGCCGAGTATTATACAGAACGTGGTGCATGGGTTGCTGTCGTTAACCGCGTAGAAGGCATGTTGCGCGACTATCCGGATACCCAGGCTACGCGTGATGCGCTGCCGCTGATGGAAAATGCATACCGTCAGATGCAGATGAATGCGCAAGCTGAAAAAGTAGCGAAAATCATCGCCGCAAACAGCAGCAATACATAACAGAAACCTGAAACACAAAACGGCAGCCTTGAGCTGCCGTTTTTTTATTCTGTTAGTTGTGAAACTGAAGCGATTTAGTCACTATCGATCTCATCAAATATGGCCCGCTTTGAGATATTCCTCAAGTAAAAAAACACCTCTTCCTGCGATTTCTCACAAAAAAGATTCGTTGACAAAAAGTGACAAAATTATGAGATTTCCATCACACATTTTGACATCAGGAACGTTATGCTGAATTCACCAAGACGGGAAGACAAGAGGTAAAATTTATGACAATGAACATTACCAGCAAACAAATGGAAATTACTCCGGCCATCCGCCAACATGTCGCAGACCGTCTCGCCAAACTGGAAAAATGGCAAACACATCTGATTAATCCACATATCATTCTGTCCAAAGAGCCACAAGGGTTTGTTGCTGACGCCACAATCAATACACCTAACGGCGTTCTGGTTGCCAGTGGTAAACATGAAGATATGTACACCGCAATTAACGAATTGATCAACAAGCTGGAACGGCAGCTCAATAAACTGCAGCACAAAGGCGAAGCACGTCGTGCCGCAACATCGGTGAAAGACGCCAACTTCGTCGAAGAAGTTGAAGAAGAGTAGTCCTTTATATTGAGTGTATCGCCAACGCGCCTTCGGGCGCGTTTTTTGTTGACAGCGTGAAAACAGTACGGGTACTGTACTAAAGTCACTTAAGGAAACAAACATGAAACACACACCGTTTTTCTTCGCATTCTTTTTTACCTTCCCCTGAATGGGAGGCGTTTCGTCGTGTGAAACAGAATGCGAAGACGAACAATAAGGCCTCCCAAATCGGGGGGCCTTTTTTATTGATAACAAAAAGGCAACACTATGACATCGGAAAACCCGTTACTGGCGCTGCGAGAAAAAATCAGCGCGCTGGATGAAAAATTATTAGCATTACTGGCAGAGCGACGCGAACTGGTCGTCGAGGTGGGAAAAGCCAAACTGCTTTCGCATCGCCCGGTACGTGATATTGATCGTGAACGCGATTTGCTGGAAAGATTAATTACGCTCGGTAAAGCGCACCATCTGGACGCCCATTACATTACTCGCCTGTTCCAGCTCATCATTGAAGATTCCGTATTAACTCAGCAGGCTTTACTCCAGCAACATCTCAATAAAATTAATCCGCACTCAGCACGCATCGCTTTTCTCGGCCCCAAAGGTTCTTATTCCCATCTTGCGGCGCGCCAGTATGCTGCCCGTCACTTTGAGCAATTCATTGAAAGTGGCTGCGCCAAATTTGCCGATATTTTTAATCAGGTGGAAACCGGCCAGGCCGACTATGCCGTCGTACCGATTGAAAATACCAGCTCCGGTGCCATAAACGACGTTTACGATCTGCTGCAACATACCAGTTTGTCGATTGTTGGCGAGATGACGTTAACTATCGATCATTGTTTGTTGGTCTCCGGCACTACTGATTTATCCACCATCAATACGGTCTACAGCCATCCGCAGCCGTTCCAGCAATGCAGCAAATTCCTTAATCGTTATCCGCACTGGAAGATTGAATATACCGAAAGTACGTCTGCGGCAATGGAAAAGGTTGCACAGGCAAAATCACCGCATGTTGCTGCGTTGGGAAGCGAAGCTGGCGGCACTTTGTACGGTTTGCAGGTACTGGAGCGTATTGAAGCGAATCAGCGACAAAACTTCACCCGATTTGTGGTGTTGGCACGTAAAGCCATTAACGTTTCTGACCAGGTTCCGGCGAAAACGACGTTGTTAATGGCGACCGGACAACAAGCTGGTGCACTGGTTGAAGCGTTGCTGGTACTGCGCAACCACAGTCTAATTATGACCCGTCTGGAATCACGTCCGATTCACGGTAATCCGTGGGAAGAGATGTTTTATCTGGATATTCAGGCCAATCTTGAATCAGCGGAAATGCAAAAAGCATTGAAAGAGTTAGGGGAAATCACCCGTTCGATGAAGGTATTGGGCTGTTACCCAAGTGAGAACGTAGTGCCTGTTGATCCAACCTGATGAAAAAGTGCCGGATGATGTGAATCATCCGGCACTGGATTATTACTGGCGATTGTCATTCGCCTGACGCAATAACACGCGGCTTTCACTCTGAAAACGCTGTGCGTAATCGCCGAACCAGTGCTCCACCTTGCGGAAACTGTCAATAAACGCCTGCTTATCGCCCTGCTCCAGCAACTCAATCGCCTCGCCGAAACGCTTATAGTAACGTTTGATTAACGCCAGATTACGCTCTGACGACATAATAATGTCGGCATAAAGCTGCGGATCCTGAGCAAACAGTCGCCCGACCATCGCCAGCTCAAGGCGGTAAATCGGCGAAGAGAGCGCCAGTAGTTGCTCAAGCTGAACATTTTCTTCTGCCAGGTGCAGCCCATAAGCAAAAGTAGCAAAGTGGCGCAGAGCCTGAATAAACGCCATATTCTGATCGTGCTCGACAGCGCTAATACGATGCAACCGAGCGCCCCAGACCTGAATTTGCTCCAGAAACCATTGGTATGCTTCCGGCTTACGTCCATCACACCAGACCACAACTTGCTTTGCCAGGCTACCGCTGTCCGGGCCGAACATCGGGTGTAACCCCAGCACCGGGCCATCGTGCGCCGCCAGCATGGCCTGTAATGGTCCATTTTTCACTGATGCCAGATCAACCAGAATACAATCTTTCGGTAAAGGCGGTAATTTGCCGATAACTTGCTCAGTAACGTGGATGGGCACACTAACAATCACCATTCCGGCATCGGCAACAATATCAGCCGCTCGATCCCAGTCATGTTGCTCCAGAATCCGCACCTGATAACCCGAGAGTATCAGCATCTTCTCGAACAGACGTCCCATCTGACCGCCACCACCGACGATAACCACCGGGCGCAGTGACGGACAAAGCGTTTTAAATCCTTTGTCGTTTTCACTGGAGTAAGATTCACGCATCACCCGACGCAAAACATCCTCAATCAGATCTGGCGGTACACCCAGAGCTTCCGCCTCCGCACGACGCGAGGCCAACATAGATGCCTCGCGCTCCGGAACATAAATAGGCAGTCCAAATCGGCTTTTCACCTCGCCCACTTCAGCAACCAATTCCAGACGCTTCGCTAATAAATTCAGCAGCGCTTTATCGACTTCATCAATTTGATCGCGTAATGCGGTCAACTCAGCAACCATAATAAACCTCTTAAGCCACGCGAGCCGTCAGCTGCCCGTTCAGATCCTGATGAATTTCACGCAGCAAGGCATCGGTCATTTCCCAGCTAATGCAGGCATCGGTTACGGATACACCGTATTTCATTTCACTGCGCGGTTGCTCGGAAGACTGATTGCCCTCGTGGATATTACTTTCGATCATCAGACCAATAATTGAGCGATTGCCATCTTTGATTTGAGCAACCACGGATTCTGCCACCGCAGGCTGACGGCGATAATCTTTATTGGAATTACCGTGGCTGCAATCTACCATCAGAGACGGGCGCAGTCCCGCCTGTTCCATCTCTTTTTCACATTGCGCAACATCCGCAGGGCTATAGTTTGGCGCTTTACCACCGCGCAGGATCACATGCCCGTCCGGATTCCCCTGAGTTTGTAGCAACGCAACCTGCCCTGCCTGGTTAATGCCAACAAAACGGTGCGGCTGGGCGGCGGCGCGCATAGCGTTAATTGCCGTTGCCAGACTGCCATCGGTGCCGTTTTTAAAACCAACCGGCATGGAAAGCCCGGAGGCCATTTCACGGTGAGTTTGCGATTCCGTTGTACGAGCACCAATTGCTGACCAGCTAAACAGATCGCCCAGGTATTGCGGGCTATTCGGATCTAACGCTTCCGTCGCCAGTGGCAGTCCCATATTCACCAGCTCAAGCAGCAATTTACGCGCGATCTGCAGCCCGGCTTCTACATCAAAAGAGCCATCCATATGGGGATCGTTAATTAACCCTTTCCAGCCGACAGTGGTACGGGGTTTTTCAAAATAGACGCGCATTACCAGATAGAGGCTATCGCTGACCTCTGCGGCAAGGGCTTTAAATCGACGAGCATATTCCAGAGCAGTTTCCGGATCATGAATGGAACAAGGACCACATACTACCAGAAGACGAGGATCGCGCCCGGCGATAATATCTGAAATGGTTTTACGCGAGTCAGCAATCTGGGCTTCTTGTTGCAGGCTTAATGGAAAAGCGGCCTTCAGTTGTTCCGGAGTCATTAAAACCTGTTCGTCGGTAATATGTACGTTATTCAGCGCGTCTTTTTGCATGATGGCGATCCTGTTTATGCTCGTTTGCGATAGTTGATCCTCAGCGAGGATGACGTAACGATAACACATAAAGTAAAGTTTTCAATCCATATTTCGTACACATTTCTTTACGTAAGCAATTTATTCGCGCTTTTTACCCTTATTTCTGTATATATAAATTTACACCATCTTTAAAAACAATCCGCTATGCTTTGAAAAAGGAGAAAGAAATGATGAAAAAATTTATCGCCCCCTTGTTGGCTTTACTGGTTAGCGGATGTCAGATTGATCCTTATACTCACGCGCCAACCTTGACCAGCACCGACTGGTATGATGTTGGTATGGAAGATGCGATATCGGGCAGCGCCATTAAAGATGACGATGCATTTAGCGATTCACAGGCGGATCGCGGTCTATACCTTAAAGGATATGCCGAAGGGCAAAAGAAAACTTGCCAGACCGATTTTACTTATGCCCGGGGGCTTTCTGGTAAAAGCTTTCCTGCCAGCTGCAATAATGTTGAAAATGCCAGCCAACTGCATGAAGTATGGCGAAAAGGGGCTGATGAAAATGCCAGCACAATACGATTAAATTAATTACCCCCAAAATAAATTAAGCATGAGATTTTACTCATTATGTTTTATTTCTCACATTGATGACGACCGCATGAAAGGATGATATTTTAATGAGCATTCTGAAAAAATATCGATGCATTTCGAGCGAAGATGGTGAGGATCCCTGAATGCGTTTTTCTCACCGACTGTTCTTACTGCTGATTCTCCTGCTGACGGGAGCACCAATACTCGCTCAGGAACCTTCTGACGTTGCGAAAAACGTGCGTATGATGGTTTCCGGTATTGTCAGTTACACCCGCTGGCCTGGGCTATCAGGGCCACCAAAGTTATGTATCTTTTCATCTTCACGTTTTAGTACCGCCTTACAAGAAAATGCTGCTACATCTTTACCTTATCTGCCTGTCATCATTCATACTCAACAAGAGGCGATAATTTCAGGCTGCAATGGTTTTTATTTTGGCAACGAGTCACCGACATTCCAGATGGAATTAACCGAACAATATCCGTCAAAGGCGTTATTATTAATTGCCGAACAAAATACCGAGTGCATTATTGGTAGCGCCTTTTGTCTGATCATCCACAATAATGACGTCAGATTTGCCGTAAACCTGGATGCCTTATCGCGTAGCGGTGTAAAGGTCAACCCGGATGTCTTAATGCTCGCACGGAAGAAAAATGATGGATAACGATAATTCTCTTCATAAGCGCCCCACGTTTAAAAGAGCATTACGCAACATCAGCATGACCAGCATATTTATCACTATGACGCTGATCTGGCTGCTGCTTTCCGTGACGTCAGTGCTAACCCTGAAACAATACGCGCAAAAAAACCTGGCACTGACAGCAGCAACAATGACTTACAGTCTGGAAGCAGCTGTCGTTTTTGCCGATGGCCCTGCAGCAACTGAAACACTGGCAGCGCTGGGCCAGCAAGGCCAATTTTCAACTGCAGAAGTGCGTGATAAGCAGCAAAATATTCTGGCATCCTGGCATTACACCCATAAGGAACCAGGCGATACTTTCAGCAATTTCATAAGCCACTGGCTCTTCCCTGCCCCCATCATTCAGCCGATTCGTCACAATAGTGAAACCATTGGCGAAGTACGCTTAACTGCTCGCGACAGTTCAATCAGCCATTTTATCTGGTTTTCGCTCGCTGTCCTGACCGGTTGTATTCTGCTGGCATCAGGCATCGCAATTACCCTCACCCGCCATTTGCACAATGGCCTGGTGGAAGCGCTGAAAAATATCACCGATGTCGTACATGATGTGCGTTCTAACCGCAATTTTTCCCGACGAGTTTCGGAAGAACGTATCGCTGAGTTTCACCGCTTCGCTCTCGACTTCAACAGTCTGCTGGATGAAATGGAAGAGTGGCAGCTTCGTTTACAGGCCAAAAATGCGCAGCTTCTACGTACCGCGCTACATGACCCATTAACCGGGCTGGCTAACCGCGCAGCGTTTCGTAGCGGCATCAACACGTTGATGAACAATTCCGATGCCCGAAAAACGTCGGCGTTACTATTTCTTGATGGCGATAATTTCAAATATATCAATGATACCTGGGGTCATGCGACGGGCGATAGAGTCTTGATTGAAATAGCAAAACGGTTAGCTGAATTTGGCGGGCTGCGACATAAAGCATACCGCCTGGGCGGCGATGAATTCGCTATGGTGCTCTATGATGTACAGTCGGAATCTGAAGTGCAGCAGATATGCTCAGCACTGACACAAATTTTTAATCTCCCGTTTGATCTTCATAATGGCCATCAAACTACCATGACATTAAGCATTGGTTACGCGATGACCATTGAGCACGCCTCTGCGGAAAATTTACAAGAGCTTGCCGATCACAATATGTATCAGGCCAAACACCAGCGTGCCGAAAAACTGGTGAGATAACAAGGATATATCGATATGATAAAGCACCTGCTAGCCCCCCTGATTTTCACCTCGCTAATACTTACTGGCTGCCAGTCCCCTCAGGGAAAGTTTACTCCTGAGCAAGTCGCCGCTATGCAATCTTATGGATTTACTGAATCCGCCGGCGACTGGTCGCTGGGCTTATCAGATGCCATTCTGTTCGCAAAAAATGACTACAAATTGCTCCCGGAAAGCCAGCAACAAATCCAAACCATGGCAGCCAAATTGGCCTCGACAGGGCTAACACATGCCCGTATGGATGGACACACCGACAACTATGGTGAAGACAGTTACAACGAAGTCTTATCATTAAAACGGGCGAATGTCGTGGCCGATGCATGGGCTATGGGTGGACAAATTCCGCGCAGCAATCTCATCACACAGGGTTTAGGAAAAAAATATCCCATAGCCAGTAACAAGACCGCCCAGGGCCGCGCCGAAAACCGCCGCGTCGCAGTGGTGATTACAACCCCTTAAAACACGAGCAAACAGACAAAAAAAGGGCCAGCCAATTGGCCAGCCCTTCTTAACAGGATGTCGCTTAAGCGAAATCTTAGTTAAGACGCTCTTTGATACGAGCAGCCTTACCAGTACGCTCACGCAGGTAGTACAGTTTAGCTTTACGAACAGCACCACGACGTTTGACAGAAATGCTGTCAACTACCGGAGAGTGAGTCTGGAAGACACGCTCAACGCCTTCGCCGTTGGAAATTTTACGAACAGTGAATGCAGAGTGCAGACCGCGGTTACGAATTGCGATAACCACGCCCTCGAATGCCTGCAGACGTTTTTTGGAACCTTCAACAACCCATACTTTCACTTCCACGGTATCACCCGGACGGAAGGAAGGTACGTCCTGCTTCATCTGCTCTTGTTCAAGTTGCTTAATAATGTTGCTCATAATTTAATCTCTTATCCTGGGTAAACTGATATCTCGGGGGCTTACGCCATCCCATCATGTTTATGTTGCTGTTGTGCGTGTTCCGTTTTGAACTCCGCCAGCAACCTTGCTTGCTCTTCAGTCAGAGCCAGGTTTTCCAGAAGTTCAGGTCTTCTAAGCCAGGTACGGCCCAGCGACTGTTTCAAACGCCAGCGACGTATCTCGGCATGGTTGCCCGACAGTAACACTGGCGGAACTTCCATCCCTTCTAACACCTCAGGCCGCGTATAGTGCGGGCAATCCAGCAATCCTTCAGCAAAGGAGTCTTCCGTTGCCGAGGCCTCATGTCCCAGTACTCCCGGAATAAACCGGGAAACGGAGTCAATCAGCGTCATTGCTGGTAACTCACCACCACTGAGAACGTAATCGCCGATTGACCATTCTTCATCAATTTCGGTTTGGATCACGCGCTCATCTATACCTTCGTAGCGACCGCACACCAGAATCAATTTTTGATTCGTTGCCAGCTCGCTGACGCCCGCTTGATCAAGCTTGCGTCCCTGTGGTGACAGATAAATCACCTTTGCGCCTTCACCCGCCGCGGCTTTTGCTGCATGAATGGCGTCCCGCAAGGGTTGCACCATCATTAACATCCCCGGTCCGCCGCCGTAAGGACGATCGTCCACGGTACGGTGCCGATCATACGTGAAGTCGCGAGGACTCCAGCTCTGGATGCTCAGCAGGCCATTTTTAACTGCCCGGCCAGTTACCCCGTAATCGGTAATTGCGCGGAACATTTCAGGAAACAGGCTAATTATGCCAATCCACATAGCGCCGTCTTTTACCGTTTATCCGGTGGTTTAAAAACCAGGATCCCAATCTACTTCGATTGAACGAGTAGTGAGATCGACTTTCTTGATAACCTGCCCATCGAGGAACGGTACGAGACGTTCCTTGATACCAAACGCATCTTTCAGGTTTGCCTTAATGACGAGAACGTCATTAGATCCGGTTTCCATCATATCTACGACTTTACCGAGATCGTAGCCTTCAGTGGTTACTACCTGGCAGCCCATCAGGTCTTTCCAGTAGTAGTCACCCTCTTCAAGCTGAGGCAACTGCGATGAATCCACGACAATTTCACAATTCGTCAGCAGGTTCGCCGCATCACGATCGTCAACGCCTTTCAGCTTGATGATCATGTCCTGATTGTGGTGCTTCCAGCTTTCCAGCTGGACTTGCTGCCACTGACCCGCCTTCTGGATAAACCAGGGCTGATAGTCAAAAATGCTTTCGGCGTCTTCGGTGGAAGAAAACACTCTGAGCCACCCACGAATACCGTAAGACGAACCCATTTTTCCCAAAACGATGGGATCAACAGGTGCTTGCGCGGTGAGTTGTTTGCTCATCATGACCACCGTGACAGATTAAGCTGCTTTGTTTACTTCTTTGATCAGCGCAGCAACGCGATCAGAAATAGTTGCGCCCTGGCCAACCCAGTGAGCGATGCGATCCAGATCCAGGCGAGTGCCTTCTTCTTTTTCGCTAGCGATTGGGTTGAAGAAACCAACGCGCTCGATGAAGCGACCGTTGCGTGCATTACGGCTGTCAGCGACAACAACCTGGTAGAACGGACGCTTTTTAGCGCCGTGACGTGCTAAACGAATAGTTACCATAACATCCTCTTGTGTGAATAAAACAACCGGACCCCATCGAGGAACGGAGTCCGGTGTCATATTAAAAGCCCGAAAATTTTACTGATTTCTGGAGAAAATGCAATCAGCAGTTAATAACTCTGTCGCATAAGGTCATTTAGCGACCAGGAAATCCCGGCGGCATCATCCCTTTCATGCTTCTCATCATCTTCGCCATCCCGCCCTTCTTCATTTTCTTCATCATGCGCTGCATGTCGTCGAACTGTTTCAGAAGACGGTTAACGTCCTGCACCTGCATACCGCAACCGGCAGCGATACGGCGCTTACGCGAACCTTTGATGATTTCTGGCTTAGCGCGCTCTTTCATCGTCATCGAGTTGATGATGGCTTCCATACGCACCAGCACTTTATCGTCCATCTGCGACTTGACGTTATCCGGGATCTGCCCCATGCCCGGCAGCTTGCCCATCAGGCTAGCCATGCCGCCCATATTTTTCATCTGGCGCAGCTGCTCAAGAAAGTCGTTGAGATCGAAGCCGTCGCCTTTTTTCAGCTTGCTGGCTAATTTCTCAGCTTGCGCGCGGTCAACTTTGCTTTCGATATCTTCGATCAGTGACAGTACGTCGCCCATGCCGAGAATACGGGAGGCAATACGGTCCGGATGGAATGGCTCCAGCGCCTCGGTTTTCTCGCCAACACCGAGGAACTTGATCGGTTTGCCAGTGATGTGACGAATAGAGAGCGCCGCACCGCCGCGGGCATCGCCGTCCACTTTGGTCAACACTACACCGGTAAGCGGTAACGCTTCATTGAATGCTTTTGCCGTATTGGCCGCATCCTGACCGGTCATGGCATCGACCACAAATAGGGTTTCAACCGGATTAATCGACGCATGGACTTGTTTGATCTCGTCCATCATCGCTTCGTCAACGTGCAGACGACCGGCAGTATCCACCAGCAGCACGTCGTAGAATTTCAGTTTGGCTTCTTTCAGCGCCGCGTTAACGATATCTACCGGCTTCTGACCAACATCAGAAGGGAAGAAATCAACGCCCACCTGCTCTGCCAGCGTCTCAAGCTGTTTGATTGCTGCCGGGCGATAGACGTCGGCAGAAACCACCAGTACTTTCTTCTTGTGCTTCTCGCGCAGGAACTTACCGAGTTTACCAACGCTGGTTGTTTTACCGGCACCTTGCAGGCCCGCCATCAGCACGACCGCAGGCGGTTGCGCAGCCAGGTTCAGGGTCTGGTTCTCTTCGCCCATCGCCGCAACCAGTTCGTTACGGACAATTTTGACGAACTCCTGCCCCGGCGTCAGGCTCTTATTAACTTCATGACCAACCGCTTTCTCTTTTACGCGATTGATAAACTCACGCACTACCGGCAGAGCGACGTCAGCCTCCAGCAGCGCCATGCGCACTTCGCGCAGCGTATCTTTTACGTTGTCTTCAGTGAGGCGTCCACGGCCACTGATATTGCGCAGCGTGCGCGACAAACGATCGGTTAAATTATCAAACATTGTCTCTCGCCTGGGGTGGAAACGGTTGGCCGCAATCGCGACACATCATCAGTATTTTGCCGCAGTATAACATGAAGGCGTCTTTGTTGTTATGCAACGGTTGGAGCAGCGTTCACCTGACGCTATACTGCTTCTCTTTCTTATTGCTCAAACTGTCGACATTACTATGCCCGTTTTTGCTCTGCTCGCGCTTGTCGCCTACTCCGTCAGTCTTGCGCTGATTGTTCCCGGTCTGCTGCAAAAAAACGGCGGCTGGCGGCGCATGGCTATTATTTCTGCGGTCATCGCGCTGGTCTGCCACGCAATCGCTCTGGAAGCCCGCATCCTGCCCGACGGTGATAGCGGACAAAACCTCAGCCTGCTGAACGTTGGTTCATTGGTCAGTTTGATGATCTGTACGGTAATGACCATTGTGGCTTCTCGCAATCGTGGCTGGTTGTTGCTACCCATTGTCTATGCCTTTGCGCTTATCAACCTAGCGCTGGCGACCTTTATGCCCAATGAATACATCACCCATCTGGAAGCAACGCCGGGGATGCTGGTGCACATTGGCTTATCGCTTTTTTCCTATGCCACGCTAATTATCGCTGCCCTGTACGCGCTGCAACTGGCGTGGATTGATTACCAACTGAAGAACAAGAAGCTGGCGTTTAACCAGGAAATGCCGCCATTGATGAGTATCGAGCGTAAAATGTTCCATATCACGCAGATTGGCGTGGTGCTGCTAACGCTCACTCTTTGCACTGGCCTGTTCTACATGCACAACTTATTTAGCATGGAAAATATCGACAAGGCCGTGCTCTCTATCGTGGCGTGGTTTGTCTATATTGTGCTGCTGTGGGGACATTATCATGAAGGATGGCGTGGACGCCGCGTCGTCTGGTTTAACGTTGCGGGTGCAGTCATTCTGACACTGGCCTACTTCGGCAGCCGAATTTTTCAGCAGTTAATCAGCTAAACCCAGAAAAGGAGTTTCCCCTGGAACACATTTCTACTACTACGTTGATCATTATTCTGATCATCATGGTGGTCATTTCAGCCTATTTTTCCGGGTCCGAAACCGGAATGATGACCCTCAACCGCTATCGTCTGCGGCATATGGCGAAACAGGGTAATCGCTCGGCCAAACGCGTCGAAAAATTGCTGCGTAAGCCAGACCGCCTGATAAGCCTGGTGTTAATCGGCAATAACCTGGTCAATATTCTTGCCTCCGCGCTCGGCACTATTGTTGGAATGCGTTTGTACGGCGATGCGGGCGTGGCAATTGCGACTGGTGTGCTGACTTTTGTCGTGCTGGTTTTTGCTGAGGTATTGCCAAAAACCATTGCCGCGCTGTACCCGGAAAAAGTCGCTTATCCGAGTAGTTTTCTGCTGGCTCCGCTGCAAATTTTGATGATGCCGCTGGTCTGGTTGCTGAATGCTATTACCCGCATGTTAATGCGCATGATGGGCATCAAAACCGATATCGTGGTTAGTGGCTCTTTAAGCAAAGAAGAATTACGCACCATTGTGCACGAATCGCGGTCACAAATTTCCCGTCGCAATCAGGATATGCTGCTGTCGGTACTCGATCTGGAAAAGATGACCGTCGATGACATCATGGTGCCGCGCAGTGAAATTATCGGTATTGATATCAACGATGACTGGAAATCGATTCTGCGCCAACTCTCCCACTCACCTCACGGGCGCATCGTGCTCTACCGTGATTCGCTGGACGACGCCATCAGTATGCTGCGTGTGCGTGAAGCCTGGCGACTCATGTCGGAGAAAAAAGAGTTCACCAAAGAAACCATGCTACGCGCCGCGGACGAGATCTATTTTGTCCCGGAGGGTACGCCGCTCAGCACACAGTTGGTGAAGTTTCAGCGCAACAAAAAGAAAGTCGGCCTGGTCGTCAACGAGTATGGAGACATTCAGGGGCTGGTGACGGTCGAAGATATTCTCGAAGAGATTGTCGGCGATTTCACCACGTCGATGTCGCCAACACTTGCCGAAGAGGTCACGCCGCAAAACGACGGGTCGGTGATTATCGATGGCACCGCCAACGTGCGAGAAATTAACAAAGCCTTTAACTGGCATCTACCGGAAGATGATGCTCGTACTGTTAACGGCGTCATTCTGGAAGCGCTGGAGGAGATTCCGGTAGCAGGCACCCGCGTGCGTATAGGCGAGTACGATATCGATATTCTCGACGTACAGGACAATATGATTAAGCAGGTAAAAGTTTTTCCTGTAAAACCGCTGCGCGAGAGTGTGGCGGAGTAAAAAAACGGCCCGGCATTCGCATGCTGGACCGTGATTTATTACGAAAACAGAAATTAAGCTTTTGCCTTCGCTACAGTCACCATCGCCGCACGAATTGTACGACCGTTCAGCGTATAACCCTTCTGCATAATGCCCAGTACGTTACCTGGCGCAACGTCATCAGATTCCACCATTGCGATGGCCTGATGCACATTCGGGTCCAGTGGTACGTTAGTTTCGGCGATCACTTCAACGCCAAACTTACGCACAACATCCAGCATCGACTTCAGCGTCAGCTCAATACCTTCAACCATCGCGGACATATCCGGGTTAGCTTTATCAGCCACTTCCAGCGCACGATCCAGGCTATCAATCACCGGCAGCAATTCGTTGATGAATTTCTCCAGCGCGAATTTGTGAGCTTTTTCAATATCCAGTTCAGTACGACGACGCAGGTTTTCCATTTCGGCTTTTACGCGCAAAATGCCGTCACGTTCACGGGTCTGGGCTTCAGCCAGCTGAGCTTCGAGATTCGCAATTTTTTCATCGCGCGGATCCACCTGCTCAGCAGAAGCTTCTGGCTCAACTGCCTCAATCTCTTCGTGCTGATCCATGATAATTTCTTCCGGGGCTTGCCCCTCAGGCGTTTTCTGTTCTTTACTACTCATGAATTTCTCCGCGTTTTTTTCGCATTCATCTCGCTAACTTCGCTTATTATGGGGATCAGTTTCAGGGTTTCAAGGGAAGCACTCACATTGTCATCAATCTTCGCAACAAGGACCTCGGAAAAATGAATAATCATTTCAAGTGTATTGGCATTGTGGGACACCCACGGCACCCCACTGCACTGACAACACATGAAATGCTCTACCGCTGGCTGTGCACAAAAGGTTACGAGGTCATCGTTGAGCAACAAATCGCTCACGAACTGCAACTGAAGAATGTGAAAACTGGCACGCTCGCGGAGATTGGGCAACAGGCTGATCTCGCGGTTGTCGTTGGCGGCGACGGTAATATGCTGGGCGCGGCGCGCACGCTCGCCCGCTACGATATTAAAGTTATTGGAATCAACCGTGGCAACCTGGGTTTCCTGACTGACCTTGATCCCGATAACGCCCAGCAACAATTAGCCGATGTGCTGGAAGGCCACTACATCAGCGAGAAACGTTTTTTGCTGGAAGCGCAAGTCTGTCAGCAAGATTGCCAGAAACGCATCAGCACGGCGATTAACGAAGTGGTACTTCATCCTGGCAAAGTAGCGCATATGATTGAGTTCGAAGTGTATATCGACGAGATCTTTGCGTTTTCGCAGCGTTCCGATGGACTGATTATTTCGACGCCAACAGGCTCCACCGCATATTCCCTCTCTGCGGGCGGTCCTATTCTGACACCCTCTCTGGATGCGATTACCCTGGTGCCCATGTTCCCGCATACGTTGTCAGCACGACCACTGGTCATAAACAGCAGCAGCACGATCCGTCTGCGTTTTTCGCATCGCCGTAACGACCTGGAAATCAGTTGCGACAGCCAGATAGCACTTCCGATTCAGGAAGGTGAAGATGTCCTGATTCGTCGCTGTGATTACCATCTGAATCTGATTCATCCGAAAGATTACAGTTATTTCAATACATTAAGCACCAAGCTCGGCTGGTCAAAAAAATTATTCTAATTTTACGCCAGCCTCTTTACTGTATATAAAACCAGTTTATACTGTACACAATAACAGTAATGGTTTTTCATACAGGAAAACAACTATGTTGGCACAACTGACCATCAGCAACTTTGCTATCGTTCGTGAGCTTGAGATTGATTTTCATAGCGGCATGACCGTAATAACTGGCGAGACCGGCGCGGGTAAATCTATTGCAATAGATGCCCTCGGCCTTTGTCTCGGTGGTCGCGCTGAAGCCGACATGGTGCGTACCGGCGCTGCTCGTGCCGACCTGTGCGCCCGTTTTTCTCTGAAAGATACGCCAGCGGCCCTGCGTTGGCTGGAAGAAAACCAGCTTGAAGACGGGCATGAATGTTTGCTTCGTCGCGTAATCAGCAGCGATGGTCGCTCCCGTGGTTTCATCAACGGTACAGCTGTTCCTCTGTCACAACTGCGCGAACTGGGTCAGTTGCTGATTCAGATCCATGGTCAGCACGCTCATCAGTTACTCACCAAACCCGAGCACCAAAAATTCCTGCTTGATGGCTATGCCAATGAAACCTCTCAGCTCCAGGAAATGACCGCACGTTATCAGTTGTGGCATCAAAGCTGCCGTGACCTCGCGCATCATCAGCAGTTAAGTCAGGAACGCGCCGCCCGTGCGGAGCTGCTGCAATACCAATTAAAAGAACTTAACGAATTTAATCCGCAGCCTGGAGAGTTTGAGCAAATCGACGAAGAGTACAAACGTCTGGCGAACAGCGGTCAATTGCTGACCACCAGCCAGAATGCATTGGCATTAATGGCTGACGGTGAAGACGCAAATCTGCAAAGTCAACTTTACACGGCTAA
Source organism: Escherichia sp. WS2035 (assembly GCF_046487065.1). Taxonomy (NCBI): domain Bacteria; kingdom Pseudomonadati; phylum Pseudomonadota; class Gammaproteobacteria; order Enterobacterales; family Enterobacteriaceae; genus Escherichia; species Escherichia sp. WS2035. The sequence goes on along the minus strand of NZ_JBJQKD010000022.1, from coordinate 35,315 downwards.
ACAACTGGTGAGCGAATTGATTGGCATGGACAGCAAACTGTCCGGCGTACTTGATATGCTGGAAGAGGCTACCATCCAGATTGCTGAAGCCAGTGATGAACTACGCCACTACTGCGATCGTCTGGATCTCGATCCCAACCGACTGTTTGAACTTGAACAGCGCATCTCAAAACAGATTTCGCTGGCACGTAAACATCACGTCAGCCCTGAGGCATTGCCACAGTATTACCAGTCGCTACTGGAAGAACAGCAGCAACTGGACGATCAGGCCGACTCACAAGAAACGCTCGCGCTGGCGGTAACGAAACATCATCAGCAGGCACTGGAAACGGCGCGCGCGTTACACCAGCAACGCCAGCATTATGCAAATGAGTTGGCACAGCTGATCACCGATAGTATGCATGCACTCTCTATGCCACATGGGCAGTTTACGATCGATGTTAAATTTGACGAGCATCACCTGGGCGCTGACGGCGCTGATCGTATTGAGTTTCGGGTAACCACCAACCCAGGTCAGCCAATGCAGCCTATTGCCAAAGTCGCATCCGGTGGTGAGTTGTCCCGCATCGCATTGGCAATCCAGGTCATTACCGCGCGTAAAATGGAAACCCCAGCACTGATTTTTGATGAAGTGGATGTAGGGATTAGCGGCCCAACAGCGGCAGTTGTCGGCAAACTGCTACGTCAACTTGGCGAATCAACTCAGGTGATGTGTGTTACCCACCTGCCACAAGTCGCGGGATATGGTCATCAACACTATTTTGTCAGCAAAGAAACCGATGGTGCGATGACAGAAACGCATATGCAATCCCTGGATAAAAAAGCGCGGTTACAAGAGTTGGCGCGCCTGCTTGGTGGCAGTGAAGTCACACGTAACACACTGGCGAATGCGAAAGAACTGCTTGCGGCGTAAACTTTTTTCCTGCTTCACGGTCAGAGTAAACAGCAAAACGCCGTAAGACCGGAAAGCAAAAGGTTTTAAAGTGATGAAAGGTCTATTATCATCGGCATATTACAGATGAGCCACGTACTGCTCGGGCCCGAAAAGGAATCAAATCACTATGCGCTGTAAAACGCTGACTGCTGCAGCAGCAGTACTATTGATGTTGACCGCAGGCTGTTCCACTCTGGAGCGAGTGGTTTACCGTCCTGACATCAACCAGGGGAACTATCTGACCGCTAACGACGTATCCAAAATACGTGTTGGCATGACGCAACAACAAGTTGCGTACGCATTGGGTACACCGCTGATGTCCGATCCATTTGGTACAAATACCTGGTTCTATGTCTTCCGCCAGCAACCTGGTCATGAAGGTGTAACGCAGCAAACGCTGACGCTGACCTTTAACAGTAGCGGTGTGTTGACCAACATTGATAACAAACCTGCGCTGAGTGGTAACTAATAATAAAGTTGCTCTCAAAGACGTTAAAAAAGGTGCTCAATGAGCACCTTTTTTCTGTCTGTTATTTATTCGCTGATTTTTCTGCTCGTTGCCTGCGAAGCTCTTTCGGATCGGCAATGAGAGGACGATAAATCTCCACCCGATCGCCATCATGCACAATATCGCTGAGTTTTGCCGGACGGCTGTAAATGCCGACTTTGTTTTTAGTTAAATCGATATCGGTACGCAATTCCAGCAAACCACTGGCGCGAATAGCTTCTTCAACCGTCGCGCCCTCCTGCAACGTCACGCGCTGCAGGTACTGCTTCTCAGGTAGCGCATAAGCCACCTCAACGGCAATTTTACCTGGCACTGTAGACCTCTTTTGCACGAACAGTAAAAGCCTGCACCATATTAGCTGCCAGCTCTTTAAACACACGACCAAAGGCGAGTTCAATCAACTTATTGGTAAACTCAAAGTCGAGATGAAACTCAATACGGCACGCGTCCTGGCTCAACGGCGTAAACTTCCAACCGCCTATCAATTTCTTAAACGGTCCATCAACCAGACTCATGAGAATACTTTGATTACTGGTCAACTGGTTGCGGGTTGTAAACGTTTTGCTGATCCCAGCCTTAGACACATCTACCGCAGCGGTCATCTGCCCAGGAGTGGACTCCAGAATCCGGCTTCCAGTGCACCCTGGTAAAAACTGAGGATAAGACTGAACGTCATTCACTAACTGATACATTTGCTCCGCGCTGTAGGGTACCAGTGCGGTCCGGCTAATCTGAGGCATAACAATTTCCATCAACAAAAATCCAACAAATAATATCATTTATCCTGCTGTAAAAAAAACGCTATCCCGGCGCTGGGTAACATCGGGATCATGCTAAGATAGAGCCTTGTCCCCCGCAGGATTGATATGGGGTGTTTTCGATTTCAGATTACCGATGATTCACGACGCTTATGACGAAGAAAAAAGCACATAAACCTGGTTCAGCGACCATCGCGCTTAACAAGCGCGCCCGTCACGAATACTTTATCGAAGAAGAGTTCGAAGCGGGACTTGCCCTGCAAGGCTGGGAGGTTAAATCCCTGCGTGCAGGAAAAGCCAATATCAGCGACAGCTACGTCCTTCTGCGTGACGGAGAGGCATTTCTGTTTGGCGCTAACATCACGCCAATGGCTGTGGCCTCCACGCATGTGGTGTGCGATCCTACCCGTACCCGCAAGTTACTTCTCAACCAGCGCGAACTGGACTCATTGTACGGTCGCGTAAATCGAGAAGGCTATACCGTAGTGGCGCTCTCCCTGTACTGGAAAAATGCCTGGTGCAAAGTGAAAATCGGCGTCGCCAAAGGTAAAAAACAGCACGATAAACGTTCAGATATCAAAGAACGCGAATGGCAGGTGGATAAAGCGCGTATCATGAAAAACGCCCATCGTTAAACCTATATAAGCGATACTAATCAAATCCTCACCGCGCCTCCCTATCCGGTGGCGCGAATGAACATCTTGTCGACTGTCAAATCTGACACAGATGTAGCCATCCCATTGCTTAATCGAAAAAAAATCATACTATGCAGGCGCTAATTCCAGGATGATAACGCCTTTTGGGCTAGTCATGCTGCTCATAAATCTGGTATACTTACCGTTACACATTGGGGCTGATTCTGGATTCGACGGGATTTGCGAAACCCAAGGTGCATGCCGAGGGGCGGTTGGCCTCGTAAAAAGCCGCAAAAAATAGTCGCAAACGACGAAAACTACGCTTTAGCAGCTTAATAACCTGCTTAGAGCCCTCTCTCCCTAGCCTCCGCTCTTAGGACGGGGATCAAGAGAGGTCAAACCCAAAAGAGATCGCGTGGAAGCCCTGCCTGGGGTTGAAGCGTTAAAACTTAATCAGGCTAGTTTGTTAGTGGCGTGTCCGTCCGCAGCTGGCAAGCGAATGTAAAGACTGACTAAGCATGTAGTACCGAGGATGTAGGAATTTCGGACGCGGGTTCAACTCCCGCCAGCTCCACCAAATAATGATTGGACGGTGTAAGGACTACACCAACAAAAACAGGAAGTTATAAGTCTCAGCAGGACACCGACCAGACGGTGAGGAGACAAAAAAGGATACGCAACGGAGTCGCGACTCCCTATGACATTAAAGCCCGCTGATGCGGGCTTTTTTATTGGTCCTGACCCGCCCTGAATAGAATTCATCCAATTACAGTCCAGACATATACAGTATCCCTCAGCTCAGTATCAGCTTCTCGACAAATGGTCACTGTTATTTACCCGTTTCCAGAAAGAGAATAATTTGCCCCCATAGCCAGCCTTCCCGGAATCTGTATGTTCATTAATATTGTTATCGATGCCATCAAGTAACATAGGTTGGATGCGATTGATCTTACTCACATTAGTCGACACGGAACTCAGTAAGTTGAACTCTGAAAAAGCAGTTTAAATAGCATTTAAACAAATGCCACCAGTTCGAAAAAGAGTATAAGCACACTTAATATATTGTTTTAATTATTCATTTCCTTTCAACCCAATTCTTATCCCTCACATTACTTGTTATTAATTTGCTGTTTTTGATCACAATAAGAAAACAATATGTAACTTTTATGCGCATTTTTCAGAAATGTAGATATTTTTAGATTATGGCTACGAAATGAGCATCGCCATGTCACCCTACATCTCATAAGAGGATCGCTTCTGATGAATGCACTGACCGCCGTACAAAATAACGCTGTCGATTCAGGCCAGGACTATCGCGGATTCACTCTCATCCCGTCGGCGCAATCCCCGCGTCTGCTGGAACTCACCTTCACCGAACAGACGACCAAACAGTTTCTCGAACAGGTTGCCGAATGGCCCGTGCAGGCGCTGGAGTACAAATCGTTTCTGCGTTTTCAGGTAGGCAAAATTCTCGACGATCTGTGTGCGAATCAGCTGCAACCGCTGCTGTTGAAGACCCTGTTAAACCGCGCTGAAGGTGCGCTGTTGATCAATGCGGTGGGTATCGATGATGTCGCGCAGGCGGATGAGATGGTGAAGCTGGCGACGGCGGTGGCGCATCTGATTGGCCGTTCCAATTTCGATGCCATGAGCGGTCAGTATTACGCGCGTTTCGTGGTGAAAAATGTTGATAACTCAGACAGCTATCTTCGTCAGCCGCACCGCGTAATGGAGCTGCACAACGACGGCACTTACGTCGAAGAGATCACTGATTACGTGCTGATGATGAAAATCGACGAGCAAAACATACAGGGCGGTAACTCGCTGCTGCTGCATCTCGATGACTGGGAACATCTGGACCTCTTTTTCCGCCATCCGCTGGCGCGCCGTCCGATGCGCTTTGCCGCGCCGCCGAGCAAAAACGTCAGCAAAGATGTCTTCCATCCGGTGTTCGATGTCGATCAGCAGGGCCGCCCAGTGATGCGCTATATCGACCAGTTTGTCCAGCCGAAAGACTTCGAAGAAGGCGTGTGGTTGAGCGAGCTTTCGGACGCCATTGAAACCAGTAAAGGCACTCTTTCTGTACCCGTTCCCGTTGGCAAATTCCTGTTGATTAACAACCTGTTCTGGCTGCACGGTCGCGACCGCTTTACTCCGCACCCGGATCTGCGCCGTGAACTGATGCGTCAGCGTGGCTATTTCGCTTACGCCACTCACCACTACCAGACGCATCAGTAAGCGCAAAGGAATTGAGCGGATGTATGATTTTGTGATTATTGGCGGCGGCATCATCGGCATGTCGACCGCCATGCAACTGATTGATATCTATCCTGACGCCCGCATTGCGTTGCTGGAAAAAGAGTCCGGCCCTGCCTGTCACCAGACGGGCCACAACAGCGGCGTGATCCATGCCGGAGTCTATTACACGCCCGGTAGCCTGAAGACGCAGTTTTGCCTGGCGGGGAACCGCGCCACTAAAGTCTTTTGCGATCAAAACGGCATTCGCTACGACAACTGCGGCAAGATGCTGGTCGCCACGTCTGAACTCGAAATGGAACGGATGAATGCGTTATGGAAACGCACGGCGGCAAACGGGATCGAGCGCGAGTGGTTAAACGCCGAGGAGCTGCGCGAGCGTGAACCGAATATCACCGGGCTTGGCGGCATTTTTGTGCCGTCCAGCGGCATTGTCAGCTACCGCGAAGTGACGGCGGCGATGGCAAAAATCTTCCAGGCCAGAGGTGGTGAGATTATTTATAACGCCGAAGTCAGCGCCCTCAGTGAGCATAAAAACGGCGTGGTGATACGTACCCGTCAGGGCGGTGAATATGAAGCATCGACGCTGATTAGTTGTTCCGGGCTGATGGCTGACCGGCTGGTGAAAATGCTCGGCCTCGAACCGGGCTTTATTATCTGCCCGTTCCGCGGCGAGTATTTCCGCCTTGCGCCAGAGCATAACCAGATTGTTAACCACCTGATTTACCCCATTCCCGACCCGGCAATGCCGTTTTTGGGCGTGCATCTCACCCGCATGATCGACGGCAGCGTGACCGTCGGGCCAAACGCGGTGCTGGCTTTCAAACGCGAAGGCTACCGCAAGCGCGACTTCTCATTTAGTGACACGCTGGAGATTTTAGGCTCGTCGGGGATTCGCCGGGTGCTGCAAAACCATCTACGCTCAGGACTGGGCGAGATGAAAAACTCGCTGTGCAAAAGCGGCTATCTGCGGCTGGTGCAAAAGTATTGTCCCCGGCTTTCGTTAAGCGATCTCCAGCCCTGGCCCCCCGGTGTGCGGGCGCAGGCGGTATCGCCGGACGGCAAGCTGATTGACGATTTTCTGTTTGTCACCACCCCGCGCACGATCCACACCTGTAATGCGCCCTCCCCGGCAGCGACATCAGCAATTCCTATTGGTGCGCATATTGTCAGCAAGGTACAAACGCTGTTGGCAAGCCAGAGTAACCCCGGACGCACGCTGCGAGCGGCACGTAGTGTGGATGCCTTACACGCCGCATTTAATTAATAACCTTTGAAAACAGGATGTAGCGATGAAACTTAACGACAGTAACTTATTCCGCCAGCAGGCGTTGATTAACGGGGAATGGCTGGACGCCAACAATGGCGAGGTCATCGACGTCACCAATCCGGCGAACGGCGACAAGCTGGGTAGCGTGCCGAAAATGGGCGCTGATGAAACCCGCGCCGCTATCGACGCCGCCAGCCGCGCCCTGCCCGCCTGGCGTGCGCTCACTGCCAAAGAACGCGCCAACATTCTGCGCAACTGGTTCAATTTAATGATGGAGCATCAGGACGATTTAGCGCGCCTGATGACCCTCGAACAGGGCAAACCACTGGCTGAAGCGAAAGGCGAAATCAGCTACGCCGCCTCATTTATTGAGTGGTTTGCTGAAGAAGGCAAACGTATTTATGGCGACACCATTCCCGGTCATCAGGCCGATAAACGCCTGATTGTGATCAAGCAGCCGATTGGCGTCACCGCGGCTATCACGCCATGGAACTTCCCGGCGGCGATGATTACCCGTAAAGCTGGTCCGGCGCTGGCGGCTGGCTGCACCATGGTGCTGAAGCCCGCCAGTCAGACGCCGTTCTCTGCGCTGGCGCTGGCAGAACTGGCGATTCGCGCGGGCGTTCCGGCTGGCGTGTTTAACGTGGTCACCGGTTCGGCGGGCGCGGTCGGTAACGAACTGACCAGCAACCCGCTGGTGCGCAAGCTGTCGTTTACCGGCTCGACCGAAATTGGCCGTCAGTTAATGGAACAGTGCGCGAAAGACATCAAAAAAGTGTCGCTGGAGCTGGGCGGCAACGCACCGTTTATTGTCTTTGACGATGCCGATCTCGATAAAGCCGTGGAAGGCGCGCTGGCCTCGAAATTCCGTAACGCCGGGCAAACCTGCGTCTGCGCCAACCGCCTGTATGTGCAGGACAGCGTGTATGACCGCTTTGCCGAAAAATTGCAGCAGGCGGTGAGCAAACTGCACATCGGCGACGGGCTGGAGAAAGGCGTCACCATCGGGCCGTTGATCGATGAAAAAGCGGTAGCAAAAGTGGAAGAGCATATTGCTGATGCGCTGGAGAAAGGCGCGCGCGTGGTTTGCGGCGGTAAAGCACATGAACGCGGCGGTAACTTCTTCCAGCCGACCATTCTGGTAGACGTTCCGGCTAACGCCAAAGTGTCGAAAGAAGAGACGTTTGGCCCCCTCGCCCCGCTGTTCCGTTTTAAAGATGAAGCCGATGTGATTGCGCAAGCCAATGACACCGAATTTGGACTTGCAGCCTATTTCTACGCCCGTGATTTAAGCCGCGTCTTCCGCGTGGGCGAAGCACTGGAGTACGGCATCATCGGCATCAACACCGGCATTATTTCCAATGAAGTGGCCCCGTTCGGCGGCATTAAAGCCTCGGGTCTGGGTCGTGAAGGTTCGAAGTATGGCATCGAAGATTACTTAGAAATCAAATATATGTGCATCGGTCTTTAACTGGAGAATGCGAATGATCAGCAATAAAGAGTTAATGCAGCGCCGCAGTCAGGCGATTCCCCGTGGCGTTGGGCAAATTCACCCGATTTTCGCTGACCGCGCGGAAAACTGCCGGGTGTGGGACGTTGAAGGCCGTGAGTATCTTGATTTCGCGGGCGGGATTGCGGTGCTCAATACCGGGCACCTGCATCCGAAAGTGGTTGCGGCGGTGGAAGCGCAATTGAAAAAACTGTCGCACACCTGCTTCCAGGTGCTGGCCTACGAGCCGTATCTGGAGCTGTGCGAGATTATGAATCAGAAGGTGCCGGGCGATTTTGCCAAGAAAACTCTGCTGGTTACGACCGGTTCCGAAGCGGTGGAAAATGCGGTGAAAATCGCCCGCGCCGCCACTAAACGTAGCGGTACTATCGCCTTTAGCGGTGCGTATCACGGGCGCACGCATTACACGCTGGCGCTGACCGGCAAGGTGAATCCGTACTCTGCGGGCATGGGGCTGATGCCGGGTCATGTTTATCGCGCGCTTTATCCTTGCCCGCTGCACGGCATAAGCGAGGATGACGCTATCGCCAGCATCCACCGGATCTTCAAAAATGACGCCGCGCCGGAAGATATCGCCGCCATCGTGATTGAGCCCGTTCAGGGCGAAGGCGGTTTCTACGCCGCGACGCCAGCCTTTATGCAGCGTTTACGCGCGCTGTGTGACGAGCACGGGATCATGCTGATTGCCGATGAAGTGCAGAGCGGCGCAGGGCGTACCGGCACGCTGTTTGCGATGGAGCAAATGGGCGTGGCACCAGATCTCACCACCTTTGCGAAATCGATCGCAGGCGGTTTCCCGCTGGCGGGCGTCACCGGGCGCGCGGAAGTGATGGACGCCGTCGCACCGGGCGGACTGGGTGGCACCTATGCCGGTAACCCGATTGCCTGCGTAGCGGCGCTGGAAGTGTTGAAGGTGTTCGAGCAGGAAAATCTGCTGCAAAAAGCCAACGTTCTGGGGCAGAAGCTGAAAGACGGATTGCTGGCGATAGCCGAAAAACACCCGGAGATCGGCGACGTACGCGGTCTGGGGGCGATGATCGCCATCGAGCTGTTTGAAGATGGCGATCACAGCAAACCGGACGCAAAACTCACCGCCGAGATCGTGGCACGCGCCCGCGATAAGGGTCTGATTCTTCTCTCCTGCGGCCCGTATTACAACGTGCTGCGCATCCTTGTACCGCTCACCATTGAAGACGCTCAGATCCGTCAGGGTCTGGAGATCATCAGCCAGTGTTTTGCTGAGGCGAAGCTGTAGCACCGCACCATGCCGGAGGCGACGCTTTGCGGCTTGTCCGGCCTACGAGAATCCAGGTCGGATAAGGCGTTTACGCCGCATCCGACAATCTGTACGTGAACAGGAATAAATCTATGTCGGCCGGATAAGGCGGAGCCGCTCTCCGGCAAAAAGAACCAATAACAATTAAACGCGTGACCCGACGCGGGAAATGTCGGGGCGCTCTCCCAAGTGACACACTTTCGAGAGGATTCAGGATGGGGCAATCATCGCAACCACATGAGTTAGGCGGCGGGCTGAAGTCACGCCACGTCACCATGTTGTCTATTGCCGGTGTTATCGGCGCAAGTCTGTTTGTCGGTTCCAGCGTCGCCATCGCCGAAGCGGGCCCGGCGGTATTACTGGCCTATCTGTTCGCCGGATTACTGGTGGTTATGATTATGCGGATGTTGGCGGAAATGGCGGTTGCCACGCCCGATACCGGTTCGTTTTCCACCTATGCCGATAAAGCCATTGGCCGCTGGGCGGGCTATACCATCGGCTGGTTGTACTGGTGGTTTTGGGTACTGGTTATCCCACTTGAAGCCAACATCGCCGCCATGATCCTGCACTCATGGGTTCCAGGCATTCCCATCTGGTTATTTTCCCTCGTCATTACCCTCGCCTTAACCGGCAGTAATTTATTAAGCGTTAAAAACTACGGCGAATTTGAGTTCTGGCTGGCGCTGTGTAAAGTCATCGCTATCCTGGCCTTTATTTTCCTTGGTGCCGTCGCAATTAGCGGTTTTTACCCGTATGCCGACGTGAGCGGGATTTCAAGATTGTGGGATAGCGGCGGCTTTATGCCCAACGGCTTCGGTGCGGTATTAAGCGCGATGTTGATCACCATGTTCTCGTTTATGGGCGCAGAAATTGTCACCATTGCCGCCGCGGAATCCGACACGCCGGAAAAACATATTGTTCGCGCCACCAACTCGGTTATCTGGCGTATCTCTATTTTCTATTTGTGTTCTATTTTTGTCGTTGTTGCATTAATCCCGTGGAATATGCCAGGGCTGAAAGCCGTTGGTTCTTATCGCTCGGTTCTGGAATTGCTCAATATTCCTCATGCGAAATTAATCATGGACTGCGTGATATTACTTTCCGTAACCAGTTGCCTGAACTCGGCGCTGTATACCGCTTCCAGGATGCTCTACTCCTTAAGCCGTCGCGGTGATGCTCCCGCGGTAATGGGTAAAATCAACCGCAGTAAAACCCCGTACGTAGCGGTGTTACTCTCCACCAGCGCGGCATTCTTAACGGTGGTGGTGAACTATTACGCGCCTGCGAAGGTGTTTAAATTTCTGATCGACAGCTCCGGCGCTATCGCCCTGCTGGTTTATTTAGTCATCGCCGTTTCACAATTGCGGATGCGCAAAATTCTGCGAGCAGAAGGAAGCGAAATTCGCCTGCGGATGTGGCTTTATCCGTGGCTCACCTGGCTGGTCATCGGCTTTATTACCTTTGTGTTGGTAGTGATGCTATTCCGCCCGGCGCAACAGTTAGAAGTGATCTCCACCGGCTTATTAGCGATTGGGATTATCTGTACCGTGCCAATTATGGCTCGCTGGAAAAAGCTGATAATGTGGCAAAAAACACCCATTCATAATACGCGCTGATAATGATCAGGAGTCACACCATGACCATTACCTCTCTGGATGGCTATCGCTGGCTGAAGAACGATATTATTCGCGGCAATTTTCAGCCGGATGAAAAATTACGGATGAGTTTGCTGACATCGCGTTATGCACTTGGCGTTGGGCCGTTGCGGGAAGCACTTTCGCAACTGGTGGCAGAACGACTGGTCACGGTGGTGAATCAAAAAGGGTATCGGGTGGCGTCTATGTCAGAGCAGGAGCTGCTCGATATTTTCGACGCCCGCGCCAATATGGAAGCGATGCTGGTGAGTCTGGCGATTGCCCGCGGTGGCGATGAATGGGAGGCAGACGTTCTCGCAAAAGCGCATCTGCTCAGTAAGCTTGAGGCCTGTGACGCCAGTGAGAAAATGCTTGATGAGTGGGATCTGCGTCATCAGGCGTTTCATACTGCAATTGTGGCGGGCTGTGGTTCTTACTATTTGCTGCAAATGCGTGAACGGTTGTTTGATCTGGCAGCGCGTTATCGATTTATCTGGCTGCGGCGAACAGTGCTTTCGGTGGAAATGCTGGAAGATAAACACGATCAGCACCAGACCCTGACTGCGGCGGTACTGGCGCGAGATACCGCGCGCGCCAGTGAGTTAATGCGCCAGCATTTACTGACGCCAATTCCCATTATCCAGCAGGCGATGGCTGGCAATTAACTACTCTTCAGGAATACGCAACACTTGCCCCGGGTAAATTTTATCCGGGCTTTTTAGCATCGGTTTATTCGCTTCGAAGATTTTATTGTACAGATTAGCGTTACCGTAGACCTGTTTGGAAATGGCACTCAGAGTGTCGCCAGACTTAACGGTATAAAACTGGCTGGCAGTGGCTGGTGTCGCCGTTTTCACCTGATCATCGACACTGGCAATACCGGAAATATTCCCCACCGCAACAAGGATTTTCTCCTTCGCCTCCTGACTTAAGCCGTCACCAGTGACCGTCGCTTTGCCGTCGGCAATTTGAATGTTCACTTTATCGGCATCAGGTATACCGGTTTTGTTCAGATGCTCCTGCACCTTCTTCGCCTGATCGTCTTTATCGTGCTGACCTGTAACCGCGTCCCAGAGTTTTTCTCCGGCATCTTTCACAAAATTGAACAGACCCATAGCTACCTCATTCGTTAACGGAAACACTCAGAAAGTGTAGCAGAGGAACGCGGCGCGTTAACGCCGCGGGGGTGAGCACAGGTTTAATCGCGGGTTTGCACCCAGAACGCGTGAATCAAACCGGGGATATAGCCAAGCAGTGTCAGCAGAATATTAATAATGAACGCCCAACCGAACCCTTTACCGAGCAGCACGCCGAGCGGCGGCAGAATGATGGTGATGACGATTCTCCAGAAACCCATATGTACTCCCTATAAGAAAATTACTCATTGTTTAAAAAGAGATTTTATCTCTTAAGCGTAGTAATTTTAGCGGAGCCTGCCAGTTTCAGCGTACGCTTTTACTCTCATTTACGCTGCTGATGCTGGTATATGTTGCACACTTAGTTTAGAGTTTACTTAATTTAGAAAATACTTAAACAACTATGACTGAACTCGCACAATTACAGGCCAGTGCCGAACAGGCAGCGGCCTTATTGAAATCAATGAGCCACCCTAAACGATTGCTGATTCTGTGTATGCTTAGCGGTTCCCCCGGCACCAGCGCGGGAGAGCTGACGCGCATTACCGGACTGAGTGCCTCTGCGACATCACAGCATCTCGCTCGTATGCGGGGCGAAGGGCTTATCGACTGCCAACGGGATGCCCAACGCATTCTATATTCCATTAAAAATGAGGCGGTAAATGCCATTATCGCCACCCTGAAAAATGTCTATTGTCCGTAAGGAGTCACTATGGCTTTGACAACCATTTCGCCGCATGATGCACAAGAATTAATCGCACGCGGCGCAAAGTTAATCGATATTCGTGATGCTGATGAATATCTTCGTGAACATATTCCTGAAGCAGATCTGGCTCCATTATCCGTACTGGAACAGTCAGGTCTTCCGCCTAAATTACGTCGCGAGCAAATTATATTCCACTGCCAGGCAGGTAAACGCACCAGTAATAACGCTGATAAATTAGCAGCGATTGCCGCCCCCGCAGAAATCTTTTTACTCGAAGATGGGATTGATGGCTGGAAAAAAGCAGGATTGCCAGTAGCGGTAAATAAATCCCAACCCTTACCGTTAATGCGCCAGGTGCAAATCGCCGCGGGTGGTTTAATATTAATCGGCGTTGTACTGGGTTATACCGTAAATAGCGTTTTCTTCTTATTAAGCGGCTTTGTTGGTGCTGGGTTACTGCTTGCAGGAATTAGTGGTTTTTGTGGAATGGCAAGGTTGTTAGATAAGATGCCGTGGAACCAACGAGCTTGAGCAGCGACGCCGGACGCGCCATAGCAGCGACATCCGGCCTCAGTAATTAGATCAGGAAATCGTCGAGAGATTTACCTTCTGCCAGCGCCTGAGCGATTGGCTTCGGTGTACGGCCCTGACCGGTCCAGGTTTTAGTTTCACCGTTAACATCGATGAATTTATATTTCGCCGGACGCGGCTGGCGTTTTTTACCAGCGCGTGGTGCCGCAGCAGAGCTATTACCCAATAACTCTTCCGGGTTAATTCCGTCAGCTTTCATCAGCTCCAGCCAGGTGCTAATTTTTTCCTGGCGCTCTGCCAGTTCACGCTGCTGTTGTTCTTCTTCTTCACGTCTTTCTTTAGTGACAACCCTGAATTTTTCGAGCATTTCTTCAAGAACGTCAATGGAGAATTCGCGAGCCATCGCACGGAGGGTGCGAATGTTATTTAAACTTTGTAACATTACGGACATAATAAAGAAAACCTTTTAACGCCAAAACAAAAAAGTATTTCGTCGCGTAGTGTAAGCGATCACTTATTATATTTCCACAAAATTTAATCTATTTACAGTCCTGCACGAGATTATTTCAGCTGTTATTTTCTGAAACTCTCAGAATAATTTCAAGATTATATATTAGCCATTTTGATGAGTAATTTCGGTTATTGGTGAACAGAGCGGCTCTCTCTGCTCGCTAATTCCGCAAGCCTGACAAAACCAAAGTGAATAAAAATGCAATTCAACCGAATAAAAGAAAACATCTATCACTGGTGCTTTCTGCTGTCAATGTACATTATCTGTCATAAAAAATGCTGAAAATGACCCGGTCACTACATACACCGAATTCTCTACGCTTATAGCGTTACCTCACCCCCAAACCTTCATGAGTGAAAATAAAGGCAAGCACATATCCAATTGATTTAATTAAAAATAAATCATATCGGCATGTAAAAATCCACAATGTACAAAAAACGCGCCGTTACGGAATATTTTATCTACAAAAACAGATTAAATAAAAATTTTTCACTAATTGATTAGTCATAGCCAGCGATATACGCTATGCAAAAATGCAGATGGCAATGAGATCCACTGCTTTCATCTCCATTAACATCCCATTACGCTTTTATTAAGGAGCATTAGCATGTTCTCACCGCAGTCACGCTTGCGTCATGCAGTTGCAGATACGTTCGCGATGGTTGTTTACTGTTCTGTCGTGAACATGTGTATTGAAGTTTTCCTCTCCGGAATGAGCTTCGAACAGTCTTTTTATTCCAGATTGGTAGCGATTCCGGTGAACATCTTAATTGCATGGCCATACGGTATGTACCGCGATCTGTTTATGCGCGCGGCACGCAAAGTTAGCCCGTCAGGCTGGATAAAAAATCTGGCGGATATCCTGGCTTATGTGACGTTCCAGTCACCGGTGTATGTGGCGATCTTGTTAGTGGTGGGCGCAGACTGGCATCAGATTATGGCGGCAGTCAGTTCAAACATCGTTGTTTCGATGTTGATGGGGGCGGTTTATGGCTACTTCCTCGATTATTGCCGCCGACTGTTTAAAGTCAGCCGTTACCAGCAGGTAAAAGCCTGACCCTTCTTTTCGCGACTGGCATCGCCAGTCGCGTCTTTAACTGGCTTCGCCAAATAAACCATTCAAATAACGTTCAAGCGCAACACGCGAACTAAAGCCATGCGGGATACCGTAATGCTCATGACGTTCACCCGCTAAATAGAGCGGAAATTGCTGGTAATGATCGCAAGTTTTAATATCGGAAGCGGGTTCAGCCAGTGTTGAACTACGTTCTTTTAATGTTGGATGAATCACCAGGGCGGTACGTCCCATTCGCGCTTCGCGATTAACATAGACATAATTTTCCCCACGGCGGTAACCATACGCTTTCTGGGTTACCACATCGACAGTAAAACCGACTTTTTCAAGTACGCGCGCCACCTCGTCTGGTCGTAAATACATATTTGATCCTCGTTATTATCAACCGCGGGCCTACCTTACCTGATTGCGCATTCACAACGCTTTCAGAAAAGTCCATAAAGCCGCGATGAACCTCAGTTAAGAAAATTATGGTCTACACTGAAAATTACATCGAATTCTAATGGGGGATCATATGTTTAACCGACCGAACCGCAACGACGTTGATGATGGCGTGCAGGATATCCAGAATGATGTCAATCAATTAGCTGACAGTCTCGAATCTGTATTGAAGTCCTGGGGCAGCGACGCCAAAGGGGAAGCCGAAGCCGCTCGTAGTAAAGCGCAGGCTCTACTGAAAGAAACCAGGGCGCGAATGCATGGTCGTACTCGCGTCCAGCAAGCCGCGCGCGATGCCGTTGGCTGCGCGGATTCTTTTGTTCGTGAAAGACCCTGGTGTAGTGTGGGTACAGCGGCAGCGGTGGGTATTTTTATCGGCGCACTGTTAAGCATGCGCAAATCGTAGTGCAAAAATGATAATAAATACGCGTCTTTGACCCCGAAGCCTGGCTTCGGGGTTTCTTTTTGCCTGGTGAATCACAAAAATCCCCCTACCCCGTCACGCTCGCCCCAGGGTAACCCTGACCATTATTTGCTATATATTGTGTGGTTGAATCTTTTTTCAACTACATCTAGTATCTCTGTATCAACAGAGAGACAACCCGACGCGTATCATCGCGCCGTATCTTCATTTTAAACGGAAATACGAATCATGCGCATTACTATTTACACTCGTAACGATTGCGTTCAGTGCCACGCCACTAAACGGGCGATGGAAAACCGGGGCTTTGATTTTGAAATGATTAATGTCGATCGCGTTCCTGAAGCGGCAGAAGCGCTGCGTGCTCAGGGCTTTCGTCAGTTGCCGGTTGTGATTGCAGGCGATCTTAGCTGGTCTGGTTTCCGCCCGGACATGATCAATCGTCTGCATCCAGCGCCACACGCGGCCAGTGCATGAGCCAGCTCGTCTACTTTTCCAGCAGCTCCGAAAATACGCAGCGTTTTATCGAACGTTTAGGGCTGCCCGCGGTGCGCATCCCGCTCAATGAGCGGGAACGGATTCAGGTAGACGAGCCTTACATCCTGATCGTGCCCTCTTACGGCGGCGGCGGTACGGCTGGCGCGGTGCCACGACAGGTCATTCGCTTTTTAAACGACGAGCATAACCGGGCGTTGCTGCGCGGCGTTATTGCTTCGGGTAATCGCAACTTTGGTGAGGCATATGGCCGCGCCGGAGATGTGATTGCCCGGAAATGCGGCGTGCCGTGGCTGTACCGCTTTGAACTCATGGGTACGCAAAGCGATATCGAAAACGTTCGTAAAGGAGTAACTGAATTTTGGCAACGACAACCGCAGAACGCCTGACGCAGGAAACGATGGATTATCACGCTCTGAATGCGATGCTTAACCTTTACGATAGCGCAGGTCGCATTCAGTTCGATAAAGATCGCCAGGCAGTAGACGCCTTTATGACGACGCATGTGCGTCCGAACAGTGTGGCCTTCAGTAGCCAGCAGCAGCGCCTGAACTGGCTGGTTAACGAAGGTTACTATGATGAAAGTGTCCTTAATCGCTACTCTCGCGATTTTGTCATTACGCTGTTTGCCCACGCGCACGCCAGCGGTTTTCGTTTCCAGACATTCCTAGGAGCATGGAAGTTTTACACCAGCTATACGTTGAAGACATTCGACGGTAAGCGTTATCTGGAAGATTTTGCCGATCGCGTCACGATGGTGGCGCTGACGCTGGCACAAGGCGATGAAACACTGGCGACGCAGCTCACCGATGAGATGCTGTCAGGACGCTTTCAGCCAGCCACGCCAACATTCCTCAACTGCGGTAAGCAGCAGCGCGGCGAACTGGTTTCCTGTTTTCTGCTGCGTATTGAAGACAATATGGAGTCGATTGGCCGGGCAGTAAATTCCGCACTACAACTGTCGAAACGCGGCGGCGGCGTAGCATTTTTGCTGTCGAATCTGCGGGAAGCGGGCGCGCCAATTAAACGTATTGAAAATCAATCTTCTGGCGTGATTCCGGTGATGAAAATGCTGGAAGACGCATTTTCCTATGCCAACCAACTCGGCGCGCGTCAGGGGGCTGGGGCAGTCTATTTACATGCTCATCATCCCGATATTCTGCGTTTTCTCGATACAAAACGGGAAAATGCCGACGAAAAAATCCGCATTAAAACACTGTCGCTGGGCGTGGTGATCCCGGATATCACTTTCCATCTGGCAAAAGAGAATGCGCAGATGGCGCTGTTTTCGCCCTATGACGTTGAGCGGGTTTATGGCAAACCGTTTGCCGATGTCGCCATCAGCGAACGCTATGACGAACTGGTTGCCGATGAACGCATTCGCAAAAAATACCTCAACGCTCGTGATTTCTTCCAGCGACTGGCAGAGATCCAGTTTGAGTCTGGCTATCCGTACATCATGTATGAAGACACGGTTAACCGTGCTAACCCTATCGCCGGGCGCATAAATATGAGCAATCTCTGCTCAGAAATTTTGCAGGTTAACAGCGCCTCAGAATATGACGAGAATCTCGACTATGCCCGTACAGGCCATGATATTTCCTGCAATCTAGGGTCGTTGAATATTGCCCACACCATGGATTCCCCCGACTTTGCCCGCACGGTAGAGACTGCCGTACGCGGTTTAACGGCGGTGTCAGATATGAGTCATATCCGCAGCGTGCCGTCCATCGAAGCCGGAAATGCCGCCTCGCACGCCATCGGACTGGGGCAGATGAATTTACACGGCTATCTGGCGCGAGAAGGCATCGCTTATGGTTCGCCGGAAGCACTCGATTTCACCAATCTCTATTTCTATACCATCACTTGGCACGCACTGCGTACCTCGATGTTGCTGGCGCGCGAACGCGGTGAAACCTTCGCCGGGTTCAAACAGTCACGCTATGCCAGTGGTGAATATTTCAGCCAATATCTGCAAAGTAACTGGCAGCCGAAAACGGCGAAAGTTGGCGAACTGTTTGCCCGTAGCGGTATTACGTTACCTACCCGTGAGATGTGGGCGCAGCTGCGCGACGACGTGATGCGCTATGGTATCTACAACCAGAATCTCCAGGCGGTGCCGCCAACCGGTTCTATCTCTTATATCAACCATGCCACGTCGAGTATTCATCCGATTGTGGCGAAAGTAGAGATACGCAAAGAGGGCAAAACCGGGCGCGTTTACTACCCTGCCCCGTTTATGACTAACGAAAATCTGGCGCTGTATCAGGACGCTTACGAAATCGGCGCAGAAAAGATCATCGACACCTACGCGGAAGCGACTCGCCATGTCGATCAGGGGCTGTCGCTGACGCTGTTTTTCCCCGATACCGCCACCACTCGCGATATCAACAAAGCGCAGATTTACGCCTGGCGCAAGGGTATCAAAACGCTCTATTACATTCGCCTGCGTCAGATGGCGCTGGAAGGCACTGAAATTGAAGGCTGCGTCTCCTGTGCACTTTAAGGAATATCTATGAAACTCTCACGTATCAGCGCCATCAACTGGAACAAGATATCTGACGATAAAGATCTGGAGGTGTGGAATCGCCTGACCAGCAATTTCTGGCTACCAGAAAAGGTGCCACTGTCGAACGATATTCCTGCATGGCAGACATTAAGTGTCGTAGAACAACAACTAACAATGCGCGTTTTTACTGGCCTGACGCTGCTCGACACGCTGCAAAATGTTATCGGCGCGCCCTCGCTGATGCCCGATGCACTCACCCCCCATGAAGAGGCGGTATTATCAAATATCAGCTTTATGGAAGCGGTTCATGCCCGCTCTTACAGTTCAATTTTCTCGACGCTGTGCCAGACCAAAGATGTCGATGCCGCCTACGCCTGGAGTGAAGAAAACGCGCCGTTGCAGCGAAAAGCACAGATTATTCAGCAACATTATCGCGGTGATGATCCGCTGAAAAAGAAAATCGCCAGTGTGTTTCTTGAATCTTTTTTGTTCTATTCCGGTTTCTGGCTGCCGATGTATTTTTCCAGCCGCGGAAAGCTAACCAATACCGCAGACCTGATCCGTCTGATTATCCGGGATGAAGCAGTCCACGGTTACTACATCGGCTATAAATATCAGAAAAACCTGGAAAAGATCTCCCAGGCACGACGTGAAGAATTGAAGAGTTTCGCCTTCGATTTGTTGCTGGAACTCTATGACAACGAGTTGCAATACACCGATGAGCTGTACGCCGAAACCCCGTGGGCTGACGATGTGAAAGCGTTTCTCTGTTACAACGCCAATAAGGCGTTGATGAATCTGGGCTACGAACCGCTATTTCCCGCAGAAATGGCGGAAGTGAATCCGGCAATCCTCGCCGCGCTTTCGCCGAATGCCGATGAAAATCACGATTTCTTTTCCGGTTCAGGCTCTTCATATGTGATGGGAAAAGCGGTCGAAACAGAAGATGAAGACTGGAATTTCTGAGGGGGTTATTTTCAAAAATATCACTACCCGCTGCAGGGAAATAATTCCCGCCAAATAGCTTTATATCACGCAAATAATTTGTGGTGATCTACACTGATACTCTGTTGCATTATTCGCCTGAAACCACAATATTCAGGCGTTTTTTTGCTATCTTTGACAAAAAATATCAACTTTTCTCGATTTGCTCTCAGCCCTTATATCATGGGAAATTCCGGCGATTTGCTCACATCAATATTCATGCCACATTTGCCATCAGGGGTTGCCTCAGATTCTCAGTATGTTAGGGTAGAAAAAAGTGACTATTTCCATTGGGTAATGTATCGACATAAACAAATAACAGGAATCTTTCTATTGCATGGCAATTAAATTAGAAATTAAAAATCTTTATAAAATATTTGGTGAGCATCCACAGCGAGCTTTCAAATATATCGAACAAGGACTTTCAAAAGAACAAATTCTGGAAAAAACTGGGCTATCGCTTGGCGTAAAAGACGCCAGTCTGGCCATTGAAGAAGGCGAGATATTTGTCATCATGGGATTATCCGGTTCGGGTAAATCCACAATGGTACGCCTTCTCAATCGCCTGATTGAACCCACCCGCGGGCAAGTGCTGATTGATGGTGTGGATATTGCCAAAATATCCGACGTCGAACTCCGTGAGGTGCGCAGAAAAAAGATTGCGATGGTCTTCCAGTCCTTTGCCTTAATGCCGCATATGACCGTGCTGGACAATACTGCGTTCGGTATGGAACTGGCCGGAATTAATGCCGAAGAACGCCGGGAAAAAGCCCTTGATGCACTGCGTCAGGTCGGGCTGGAAAATTATGCCCACAGCTACCCGGATGAACTCTCTGGCGGGATGCGTCAACGTGTGGGATTAGCCCGCGCGTTAGCGATTAATCCGGATATATTATTAATGGACGAAGCCTTCTCGGCACTCGATCCATTAATTCGCACCGAGATGCAGGATGAGCTGGTAAAATTACAGGCGAAACATCAGCGCACCATTGTCTTTATTTCCCACGATCTCGATGAAGCTATGCGTATTGGTGACCGAATTGCCATTATGCAAAATGGTGAAGTGGTGCAGGTTGGTACACCGGATGAAATTCTTAATAATCCGGCGAATGATTATGTTCGTACCTTCTTCCGTGGCGTCGATATTAGCCAGGTGTTCAGTGCGAAAGATATTGCTCGTCGTACACCGAACGGCTTAATTCGTAAAACCCCCGGCTTCGGCCCGCGTTCGGCACTGAAATTATTGCAGGATGAAGATCGCGAATATGGCTACGTCATCGAACGCGGTAATAAGTTTGTCGGCGCTGTGTCTATCGATTCGCTTAAAGCCGCGTTAACGCAGCAGCAAGGTCTTGATGCGGCGCTGATTGATGCGCCGTTAGCGGTCGATGCACAAACGCCTCTTAGCGAGTTGCTCTCTCATGTCGGACAGGCACCCTGTGCGGTGCCCGTGGTCGACGAGGACCAACAGTATGTCGGCATCATTTCGAAAGGAATGCTGCTGCGCGCTTTAGATCGTGAGGGGGTAAATAATGGCTGATCAAAATAATCCGTGGGATACCACGCCAGCGGCGGACAGTGCTGCACAATCCGCAGACGCCTGGGGTACACCGGCTGCTGCACCGACTGACGGCGGTGGTGCTGACTGGCTGACCAGTACGCCTGCGCCAAACGTCGAGCATTTTAATATTCTCGATCCGTTCCATAAAACTCTGATCCCGCTCGACAGTTGGGTCACTGAAGGGATCGACTGGGTCGTTACCCATTTTCGTCCCGTCTTTCAGGGCGTGCGCGTTCCGGTTGATTACATCCTCAACGGTTTCCAGCAATTGCTGCTGGGTATGCCCGCGCCGGTGGCGATTATCGTTTTCGCTCTCATCGCCTGGCAGATTTCCGGGGTCGGAATGGGCGTGGCGACGCTGGTTTCGCTGATTGCCATCGGCGCAATCGGTGCCTGGTCACAGGCAATGGTTACCCTGGCGCTGGTGTTAACCGCCCTGCTGTTCTGTATCGTCATAGGTTTGCCGTTGGGGATCTGGCTGGCGAGAAGTCCGCGAGCGGCGAAAATTATTCGTCCACTGCTTGATGCCATGCAGACCACGCCCGCGTTTGTTTATCTGGTGCCAATCGTCATGCTGTTTGGTATCGGCAACGTGCCGGGCGTGGTGGTGACGATCATCTTTGCACTGCCGCCGATTATCCGTCTGACGATTCTGGGAATTAACCAGGTTCCGGCGGATCTGATTGAAGCCTCGCGCTCATTCGGTGCCAGCCCGAGCCAGATGCTGTTCAAAGTTCAGTTACCGCTGGCGATGCCAACCATTATGGCGGGCGTTAACCAGACGCTGATGCTGGCCCTTTCTATGGTGGTCATCGCTTCGATGATTGCCGTCGGCGGGCTGGGTCAGATGGTACTTCGCGGTATCGGTCGTCTGGATATGGGGCTTGCCACCGTTGGCGGCGTCGGGATTGTGATCCTCGCCATTATCCTCGATCGCCTGACGCAGGCCGTTGGGCGCGACTCACGTAGTCGCGGCAACCGTCGCTGGTACACCACTGGCCCTGTCGGTCTGCTGACCCGCCCATTCATTAAGTAACTCTGCACTTGCCCGGTAACACCGGGCATATCACCCTGCCAAAAAAAGGAATAACAATGCGACATAGCGTACTTTTTGCGACAGCGTTTGCCACGCTTATCTCTACACAAACTTTTGCTGCCGACCTGCCGGGCAAAGGCATTACAGTTAATCCAGTTCAAAGCACCATCACCGAAGAAACCTTCCAGACGCTGCTGGTCAGCCGCGCGCTGGAGAAATTAGGTTATACCGTCAATAAACCCAGCGAAGTGGATTACAACGTTGGCTACACCTCGCTTGCTTCCGGCGATGCAACCTTCACCGCCGTGAACTGGACGCCACTGCATGACAACATGTACGAAGCTGCCGGTGGCGATAAGAAATTTTATCGTGAAGGGGTATTTGTTAACGGCGCGGCACAAGGTTACCTGATCGATAAGAAAACCGCCGACCAGTATAAAATTACCAACATCGCGCAACTTAAAGATCCGAAGATCGCCAAACTGTTCGATACCAACGGCGACGGTAAAGCGGATTTAACCGGCTGTAACCCAGGCTGGGGCTGCGAAGGTGCGATCAACCACCAGCTTGCCGCGTATGGACTGACCAATACCGTGACGCATAATCAGGGGAACTACGCAGCGATGATGGCTGACACCATCAGTCGTTACAAAGAGGGTAAGCCGGTGTTTTACTACACCTGGACGCCGTACTGGGTGAGTAACGAACTGAAACCGGGGAAAGATGTGGTCTGGTTGCAGGTGCCGTTCTCCGCACTGCCGGGCGATAAAAATGCCAATACCAAACTGCCGAATGGCGCGAATTACGGCTTCCCGGTCAGTACCATGCATATCGTTGCCAACAAAGCCTGGGCCGAGAAAAACCCGGCAGCAGCGAAACTGTTTGCCATTATGCAGTTACCAGTGGCAGATATTAACGCCCAGAACGCCATCATGCATGACGGCAAAGCCTCAGAAGACGATATTCAGGGCCACGTTGATGGTTGGATCAAAGCCCACCAGCAGCAGTTCGATGGCTGGGTGAATGAAGCGCTGGCAGCGCAGAAGTAATTTTTATTCGGGCGGATAAGGCGTTTTTGCCTCATCCGCCGCTCTGTACACAATGCCTGATGCGACGCTGGCGCGTCTTATCATACCTACAAACCACACCGCACATTTCAACAATCTATCTTTCATCCCATATTCATCAACATCCGCTATTATTGATTTCCAGCTTAATCATCACCTGATGAACAAAAATAATGACTAAACCTAATCATGAGCTTAGCCCGGCGCTGATCGTGCTGATGTCTATCGCCACCGGTCTGGCGGTAGCCAGTAACTATTACGCCCAGCCATTGCTCGACACCATCGCGCGTAACTTTTCCCTTTCCGCCAGTTCGGCGGGCTTTATTGTTACCGCCGCGCAGTTGGGCTATGCCGCAGGTCTGCTGTTTCTTGTTCCCCTCGGTGATATGTTTGAACGCCGCCGCCTGATTGTCTCGATGACCTTACTGGCAGCGGGCGGTATGTTAATCACTGCCAGCAGTCAGTCACTGGCGATGATGATCCTCGGTACGGCATTAACCGGTTTATTCTCGGTCGTGGCACAAATTCTGGTTCCACTGGCAGCGACGCTGGCCTCACCGGACAAACGCGGCAAAGTGGTTGGCACCATTATGAGCGGCCTGCTATTGGGGATCTTACTCGCACGGACCGTTGCCGGATTGCTGGCAAACCTCGGCGGCTGGCGCACCGTCTTTTGGGTTGCCTCGGTGTTAATGGCACTGATGGCGCTGGCATTATGGCGTGGTCTGCCACAAATGAAATCAGAAACCCACCTCAACTACCCACAGTTGCTTGGTTCCGTTTTCAGCATGTTTATCAGCGATAAGATCCTGCGCACCCGCGCGTTGCTGGGCTGCCTGACCTTTGCCAACTTCAGCATTCTCTGGACCTCAATGGCCTTTTTGCTTGCCGCTCCACCTTTTAACTACAGCGATGGTGTAATTGGTCTGTTTGGACTTGCGGGAGCTGCCGGAGCGTTGGGCGCTCGTCCGGCGGGCGGTTTTGCCGACAAGGGCAAATCGCACCACACAACAACTTTCGGTCTGCTTCTGCTGTTACTTTCATGGCTGGCAATCTGGTTTGGTCACACTTCCGTACTGGCGCTGATTATCGGCATCCTGGTGCTGGACCTCACCGTGCAGGGCGTGCATATCACTAACCAGACGGTAATTTATCGAATACACCCTGATGCGCGTAATCGCCTGACCGCAGGTTACATGACCAGCTACTTTATTGGCGGTGCCGCTGGTTCGCTAATTTCAGCCTCAGCCTGGCAACATGGCAGTTGGGCTGGCGTGTGTCTGGCTGGCGCGACGATTGCCCTGGTTAACTTACTGGTCTGGTGGCGAGGTTTTCATCGTCAGGAAGCCGCAAATTAAGCAATCAGCAACCGTTTTCGTGGCTTTACACTTATAAGGGTGTTAAGAAGCCCATCAGTCTGATAAGGTTAAGATATTCATTCAGTCTATTTATAATATTAACAATCGTTAAGCGTACACTCTATGGAAAGCCCTACTCCACAGCCTGCTCCTGGTTCGGCGACCTTCATGGAAGGATGCAAAGACAGTTTACCGATTGTTATTAGTTATATTCCGGTGGCCTTTGCGTTCGGTCTGAATGCGACCCGTCTGGGATTCTCTCCTCTCGAAAGCGTTTTTTTCTCCTGCATCATTTATGCAGGCGCGAGCCAGTTCGTCATTACCGCGATGCTGGCAGCCGGGAGTAGTTTGTGGGTTGCTGCACTGACCGTCATGGCAATGGATGTTCGCCATGTTTTGTATGGCCCGTCACTGCGTAGCCGTATTATTCAGCGTCTGCAAAAATCGAAAACCGCCCTGTGGGCGTTTGGCCTGACGGATGAGGTTTTTGCCGCCGCAACCGCAAAACTGGTACGCAATAATCGCCGCTGGAGCGAAAACTGGATGATCGGCATTGCCTTCAGTTCATGGTCATCGTGGGTATTTGGTACGGTAATAGGGGCATTCTCCGGCAGCGGCTTGCTGCAAGGTTATCCCGCCGTTGAAGCAGCATTAGGTTTTATGCTTCCGGCACTCTTTATGAGTTTCCTGCTCGCCTCTTTCCAGCGCAAACAATCTCTTTGCGTTACCGCAGCGTTAGTTGGTGCCCTTGCAGGCGTAACGCTATTTTCTATTCCCGTCGCCATTCTGGCAGGCATTGTCTGTGGCTGCCTCACTGCGTTAATCCAGGCATTCTGGCAAGGAGCGCCCGATGAGCTATGAGGTTCTGCTGCTTGGGTTACTGGTTGGCGCGGCGAATTATTGCTTCCGCTATCTGCCGCTGCGCCTGCGTGTGGGTAATGCCCGCCCAACCAAACGTGGCGCGGTAGGTATTTTGCTCGACACCATTGGCATCGCCTCGATATGCGCTCTGCTGGTTGTCTCTACCGCACCAGAAGTGATGCACGATACACGCCGTTTCGTGCCCACACTGGTCGGCTTCGCGGTACTGGGTGCCAGTTTCTATAAAACACGCAGCATTATCATCCCAACACTGCTTAGTGCGCTGGCCTATGGGCTCGCCTGGAAAGTGATGGCGATTATATAATCCACAAGAATCATTTTTCTAAAACAATACATTTACTTTATTTGTCACTGTCGTTACTATATCGGCTGAAATTAATGAGGTCATACCCAAATGGATAGTTCGTTTACGCCCATTGAACAAATGCTAAAATTTCGCGCCAGCCGCCACGAAGATTTTCCTTATCAGGAGATCCTTCTGACCCGTCTTTGCATGCATATGCAAAGCAAGCTGCTGGAAAACCGCAATAAAATGCTGAAGGCTCAGGGGATTAACGAGACGTTGTTTATGGCGTTGATTACGCTGGAGTCTCAGGAAAACCACAGTATTCAGCCTTCTGAATTGAGTTGTGCTCTTGGATCATCCCGTACCAACGCGACGCGTATTGCCGATGAACTGGAAAAACGCGGTTGGATCGAACGTCGTGAAAGCGATAACGATCGCCGCTGCCTGCATCTGCAATTAACGGAAAAAGGTCACGAGTTTTTGCGCGAGGTTTTACCGCCGCAGCATAACTGCCTGCATCAACTCTGGTCCGCGCTCAGCACAACAGAAAAAGACCAGCTCGAGCAAATCACCCGCAAATTGCTCTCCCGTCTCGACCAGATGGAACAGGGCGGTGTGGTTCTCGAAGCGATGAGCTAACGCGTCATCTCGCTCAAAAATCCAGATTTATAAAAGAAAAAATAACCGGCCAGCATCGCAACATGCTGGCCTTTTTGGCAAGCAGGTCGGCTCAGCCGATGAGTTAAGAAGATCGTGGAGAACAATATGAGCGCAAATGCGGAGACTCAAACCCCGCAGCAACCGATAAAGAAGAGCGGCAAACGTAAGCGTCTGCTCCTCCTTCTCACCTTGCTCTTTATAATTATTGCCGTAGCGATAGGGATTTATTGGTTTTTGGTACTGCGTCATTTCGAAGAAACCGATGACGCATACGTGGCAGGGAATCAGATTCAAATTATGTCTCAGGTGTCTGGCAGCGTGACGAAAGTCTGGGCCGATAACACCGATTTTGTAAAAGAAGGCGACGTGCTGGTCACTCTCGACCCGACAGATGCTCGCCAGGCGTTTGAAAAAGCCAAAACTGCACTGGCTTCCAGCGTTCGCCAAACCCACCAGCTGATGATTAACAGCAAACAGTTGCAGGCGAATATTGAGGTGCAAAAAATCGCCCTCGCGAAAGCACAAAGCGACTACAACCGCCGTGTGCCGCTGGGCAATGCCAACCTGATTGGTCGCGAAGAGCTGCAACACGCCCGCGACGCCGTCACCAGTGCCCAGGCGCAACTGGACGTCGCTATTCAACAATACAATGCCAATCAGGCGATGATTCTGGGGACGAAACTGGAAGATCAGCCTGCCGTACAACAGGCTGCCACCGAAGTACGTAACGCCTGGCTGGCGCTGGAGCGTACCCGTATTGTCAGTCCGATGACCGGTTATGTCTCCCGCCGCGCGGTACAGCCTGGGGCGCAAATTAGCCCAACGACGCCGCTGATGGCGGTCGTTCCAGCCACCAATATGTGGGTGGATGCCAACTTTAAAGAGACGCAGATTGCCAATATGCGTATCGGTCAACCGGTCACCATCACCACCGATATTTACGGCGATGATGTGAAATACACCGGTAAAGTGGTTGGTCTGGATATGGGCACAGGTAGCGCGTTCTCACTGCTTCCGGCGCAAAACGCCACCGGTAACTGGATCAAAGTCGTTCAGCGTCTGCCTGTGCGTATTGAACTGGACCAGAAACAGCTGGAGCAATACCCGCTGCGTATCGGTTTATCCACGCTGGTGAGTGTCAATACCACTAACCGTGACGGTCAGGTACTGGCAAACAAAGTACGTTCCACACCGGTCGCGGTAAGCACCGCGCGTGAAATCAGCCTGGCACCTGTCAATAAACTGATCGACGATATCGTAAAAGCTAACGCTGGCTAATCCAGAGGTGCGTGTGATGCAACAGCAAAAACCGCTGGAAGGCGCACAACTGGTCATTATGACGATTGCGCTGTCACTGGCGACATTCATGCAGGTGCTGGACTCCACCATTGCTAACGTGGCGATCCCCACTATCGCCGGGAATCTGGGCTCATCGCTCAGCCAGGGAACGTGGGTAATCACTTCTTTCGGGGTGGCGAATGCCATCTCGATCCCGCTTACCGGCTGGCTGGCAAAGCGCGTCGGGGAAGTGAAACTGTTCCTCTGGTCCACCATCGCCTTTGCTATTGCGTCGTGGGCGTGTGGTGTCTCCAGCAGCCTGAATATGCTGATCTTCTTCCGCGTGATTCAGGGGATTGTCGCCGGGCCGTTAATTCCGCTTTCGCAAAGTCTATTGCTGAATAACTACCCGCCAGCCAAACGCTCGATCGCGCTGGCGTTGTGGTCGATGACGGTGATTGTTGCGCCAATTTGCGGCCCGATCCTCGGCGGTTATATCAGTGATAATTACCACTGGGGCTGGATATTCTTCATCAACGTGCCGATTGGCGTGGCGGTGGTGTTGATGACACTGCAAACTCTGCGCGGACGTGAAACCCGCACCGAACGGCGGCGGATTGATGCCGTGGGGCTGGCACTGCTGGTTATTGGTATCGGCAGCCTGCAGATTATGCTCGACCGCGGTAAAGAGCTGGACTGGTTCTCATCACAGGAAATTATCATCCTCACCGTGGTGGCGGTGGTGGCTATCTGCTTCCTGATTGTCTGGGAGCTGACCGACGATAACCCGATAGTCGATCTGTCGTTGTTTAAGTCGCGCAACTTCACCATCGGCTGCTTGTGTATCAGCCTCGCGTATATGCTCTACTTCGGCGCGATTGTTCTGCTGCCGCAGTTGTTGCAGGAGGTCTACGGTTACACGGCGACGTGGGCAGGGCTGGCCTCTGCGCCGGTAGGGATTATTCCGGTGATCCTGTCGCCGATTATCGGCCGCTTCGCGCATAAACTGGATATGCGCCGACTGGTAACCTTCAGCTTTATTATGTATGCCGTCTGCTTCTACTGGCGTGCCTATACCTTTGAACCGGGTATGGATTTTGGCGCGTCGGCCTGGCCACAGTTTATCCAGGGTTTTGCGGTGGCCTGCTTCTTTATGCCGCTGACCACCATTACGCTGTCCGGTTTGCCACCGGAACGACTGGCGGCGGCATCGAGCCTCTCCAACTTTACGCGAACGCTGGCGGGGTCTATCGGCACGTCGATAACCACGACCATGTGGACCAACCGCGAGTCGCTGCACCATGCACAGTTGACTGAGTCGGTAAACCCGTTCAACCCGAATGCTCAGGCGATGTACAGTCAACTGGAAGGGCTTGGTATGACGCAACAGCAGGCATCAGGCTGGATTGCCCAGCAGATAACCAATCAGGGGCTGATTATTTCCGCCAATGAGATCTTCTGGATGTCAGCCGGGATATTCCTCGTCCTGCTGGGGCTGGTGTGGTTTGCTAAACCGCCATTTGGCGCAGGTGGCGGCGGAGGCGGTGCGCACTAAGGTTGCCAAAGGGAGCTGCGGCTCCCTTTTTATTTGCTCATTCTGCAAACGGTTGTTTTATACACTCATTCGGTGTATCTTTTCGCCGCCCCAAACTCTTCCATTCACCATTAGCCGGTTCTGAGCATTCGCTCAGGTTGTTAATTCTCTTTTTCCTTCGCCCTCGCTTTCGCGGGTGATACTCACATTTTTCTTTTAACCCCAAAACTCGCACCCTCGCGGGCGTACATTTATTACACACAAAATAATGGATTATTATGAATACCCAACGTAAATACGGGAGAACCTGGCATTACCCCTTCTCTCCAGGCACCACCAGCGATGACCGCATTAACACCGATTACTGGCAGGATTTACAGACCATCACGCAATTGGTGCACACAGAAAAACTCGATGGCGAAAATAACTGCCTTAACCGCTACGGCGTGTTTGCCCGCTCCCATGCCACGCCTACGCAGTCGGCATGGACCTATAAAATTCGCCAACGCTGGCAACTGCTGAAAAACGATCTCGGCAACCTGGAGTTGTTTGGTGAAAATCTCTACGCCGTTCATTCCATTGAATACCGCGCGCTGGAACAGGACTTTTACCTGTTTGCCGTTCGCTGCCAGGATATGTGGCTGAGCTGGGAAGAGGTGCAGTTTTACGCCGCTCTGTTTGATTTCCCCTGCGTTCCCGAAATCTCCGGCCCGCAGCCGGGGAATGATGAAAAAAGCTGGCAACGTGATTTTCTGGCGCTGACCAATGCGCGCGGCACATTCGATCCCTGGGATACGCAAACCTGTCAACCCTGTACGCTGGAAGGCATTGTCAGCCGAAATCATGATGCGTTTTCTGTCGCTGACTTTTCGCATAACGTCTTCAAGTATGTGCGCAAAAATCATGTCAAAACCACTGTGCACTGGAAACGCCACTGGCAACGGGCGCGGATGGCCCATGAGTTCGTTTATGGAGAACAGTCATGATTTGGCAACTTACCGACGATAAACGCTGGTCGGCGCTACGTCAGCGTTTTAGCTGGGTTGAGGAGATGCATCACACGCCACAAGACCCTGAGCATCATGGTGAAGGCGACGTCGGCGTACATACCGAAATGGTGCTTAACGCCCTCATTACTCTGCCAGAATTCCAGCAACTCCCCGCTCAACAGCAGGAAGTTTTATGGGCGGCGGCGTTATTGCATGATGTTGAAAAGCGCAGCACTACCGTGCAGGAAAACGGACGTATTCAGTCTCCTGGTCATGCTCGTCGGGGCGAACTGACGGCTCGACAAATTTTATGGCGCGATATCCCAACGCCGTTCGTGCTGCGCGAGCAAATTGTTGCACTGGTGCGTCTGCATGGGTTACCGCTATGGTTACTGGAACGTCCGGAACCGGAGCGTTTGTTGCTCACGGCTGCAATGCGCATCGACACGCGTCTGCTCGCTTTGCTTGCTCGTGCCGATCTGCTTGGTCGCCAAAGCCCGGATCAGCAATCAATGCTGGAACGCATCGATCTGTTCGAGCTGTTTTGCCATGAGCAACAATGCTGGGGAAAAATGCGCCCGTTCGTTTCTGATTCCGCACGCTGGCACTACCTGACTCATGAGCAAAGTTCTCCTGATTTTGTTCCCTGGGAGGCTGAACCTTTTGAGGTTATTTTGCTGTGTGGCTTACCGGGTATGGGCAAAGATCGCTATATCAGTGAACAGTGCCAGGGAATGGACGTTATCAGCCTTGATGATATGCGGCGGCGAATCAATGCCAGTCCGGACGACAAAACCGCCACCGGGCGTATTGTGCAACAGGCAAAAGAAGAGGCGCGCGTTTTTTTACGCCAGAAAAAGCCGTTCATCTGGAATGCAACGAACATTACCCGCCAGCTGCGCAGCCAGCTCATCAGTCTGTTTACGGCTTACGGCGCACGAGTAAAAATCGTTTATCTGGAAGTGCCATGGGCGCAATGGAACCAGCAAAATGCCAGACGCGAGTATGCAGTTCCTGAAGCGGTCGTGATGCGGATGGCCTCAAGGCTGGAAGTTCCTCAACCTGATGAAGCACATAGCGTGGAATATCGGATGACTGACAGGTAACAAAAGCCGGGCGGTGTTTTCACCAGCCCGGCCTCTTCTGCTTAAACTGACTAAATGTGCAGTTCCTGCAACTTCTCTTTCGGCAGCGCCAGTTCTTCGTTGCTGTTGATGCGCACGTCACGTTCCAGAATGTTACGCGCAATATCCTGCGCTTCCTGCAACGAGTGCATCTGGTAAGTGCCACACTGGTAGACGTTCAGTTCCGGGATCTGATTCTGATCCTGCACTTTCAGCACGTCTTCCATTGCCGCTTTCCAGGCATCAGCGACACGCTGCTCATCTGGCGTACCAATCAGACTCATATAAAAACCGGTGCGGCAGCCCATTGGCGAGATATCGATAATCTCTACGCCATTACCGTTAAGATGGTTACGCATAAAACCAGCAAACAGGTGCTCCAGGGTATGGATCCCTCTTTCTGGCATCACTTCTTTGTTCGGCACGCAGAAGCGCAGATCGAACACGGTGATTGCGTCGCCATGCGGGGTGTTCATTGTTTTCGCCACCCGAACTGCAGGCGCTTCCATCCGGGTATGATCGACTGTGAAGCTATCTAACAACGGCATTTAGCCACCTCCGGTAATTTTTTTTAAAATTTTCTGAACTCTTTGTTCCCAGGCGAGTCTGAGTATATGAAAGACGCGCATTTGTTATCATCATCCCTGAATTCAGAGATGAAATTTTGGCCACTCACGAGTGGCCTTTTTCTTTTCTGTCAGGCGTGCTTTTCCAGCCACACCGCAAACGGTTCGGTATCAGCGGCTTCCATTTCCTGCTGACGGCGTTCAGACGCCTCGCGCTCGGCGACAAAATCCTCTTCGCGCAGAATTTCCAGCGGCTCTTCACGCAGCAGATTACGGTACGCTTCAGCAAACGCTTTGCCTGTTCCGCCAATACCAGTATCAATCATAGACCTTAAGATACGGGCAGAGAAAGTCAGATCGGGATTATCGAAGCAGGCGACCAGTTCATCACACACTTTCTGATACGCTTCGCCGCCGTTAATGCTATCCAGCGTTTGCGCGACGCGTTTCAGATCGCGGAACAGATCTTTACCCACCTGCGGTAACGGGAACTGCGCGGTTTCGCAGCCGATACCCAGCGTCAGGCCCGGTTTGCGACCTTCGAGGATCACCCGGTTCCAGTTAACGCGTGTACAGGCAAGTTCGCTACTGCTCATTTCCGGTGCGTCAGCCAGCGCACACCAGACCATAAACAGGTCGAGGAATCGCACCTGTTGTTCATCTACACCAATCGGCGAGAACGGGTTGATGTCCAGCGAGCGGACTTCAATATATTCAATGCCGCCACGTAACAGCGCATCAGAAGGCGACTCACCACTGCGGGTAACGCGTTTTGGACGAATCGGCGCGTACAGTTCGTTTTCAATCTGCAGCACATTGCTGTTGATTTGCAGCCGCTTACCGTCTTTCTCAATACCAATCTTCGCGTACTCTTCCGATGGCGTTTTGATTGCCTGTTTAAGGCCCGCCACGTACTCGTAGAGATCATTGAAGGTGATACCAAGATTGCTTTGCGATTTATTGGTATAGCCGAGATCGCTCAAACGAAGAGAGGTCGCATACGGCAGGTAATACATACCGCACTCGGTTTTCTCAAACGGCAGCGACGTTGGTTTTCCTTGCAAGAAAGAAGAACAAATCGCTGGAGACGCACCAAACAGATAAGGAATGACCCAACCGAAGCGATAGTAGTTACGGATAACGCGGAAATAACCCGCAGAAATTTTCTCTTTGGCATCAGCGCCCGAGATATCACCGCACTTCGCCTGCCAGAATGCCATTGGCAAAGAGAAATTATAGTGCACGCCGGAAATGGTTTGCATCAGCGCGCCGTAGCGATTTTTCAGCCCTTCACGGTACAGCGTTTTAAAGCGACCGGTGTTAGAAGTGCCGTACTGTGCCAGTTCGATGTCCTGACCTTCTGCGATGTAGCATGGCATACTTAACGGCCACATCCGCTCATCGCCCATATTGCGCGCCGTATAGCGATGCAGATCGCGCATAAAGGTCAGCATATGTTCAATATCACCATCCACTGGTGTAATAAATTCCAGCAATGCTTCCGCAAAATCGGTAGTAATCCATTTATGGGTCAGTGCAGAACCTAATGCTTCAGGATGACCTGTTGTTGCCAGTGTGCCATCAGCATTAACACGCAAAGTTTCGCGCTCCAGCCCACGCTGTATCCCCTTTAACGCCTGAGGATGTTTTTCCAGCCAGGCCAGCGCCTGTGATACGTCCGGGATCAAATTGACCTCCCGCCTGTCAAAATCGTTTTAATTAGCATAACTGTAATGGTGACCATATGTGCAGGCCTACAATTAGTGCCACCACATCATGCCCTGAACGGTAGCTGCTGCAACTGCAACATAGCGTAACGCTTTACCAAGGCACAAAAAAAAGATTACCGGTCCCCACGAGATGCGCATCCATCCCGCTAACAGACACAGTAAATCGCCAACCACGGGCATCCAGCTTAATAATAGCGTGACTGCACCATAGCGTTTCAGCCAGCCGGTAGCTTTCTCTTGCCAGCGCGATGTTTTACGCAATGGAAAGAAACGCCCAAGGATAACGTTAGTTAACCCTCCAAGGCTATTACCCATTGTTGCTGTTAAAACTAAAACCCAGGGATGACTCACTCCGGAAAGCAACATTGCCACCAGCACGACTTCGGAGTTGCCGGGTAATAGTGTAGCGCTGAGAAAACTACTGGCAAACAACGAGAAAAGCGATAACGCTTCACTCACAGCAAGCGAACATCCACGGCGTCCATGCCTGCTGCACGGGCCGCCTGAATACCGAAATCGGCATCTTCAAAGACCACACACTGCGTCGGTTGCACGCCCATACGCTGCGCGCACAACAAAAATGTGTCTGGCGCGGGTTTATGGTGTTTGACGTGATCGGCAGCGACGACGGCGTCAAAATAACGGCGTAATCCCAGGTGCGCCAGCAATGCCTCAGCGATGGCGCTTTCACTCCCCGTTCCTACAGCCATTGGGCGACGACCATGCCAGCTTTTCACCACTTCAACAAGAGGAAGCGGCTCGACACTATCCAGCAGCATACTTCTTACTGCTTCTGTTTTTTCACGCGCTAACGCATGCGGGTCGAGATCGGCCTGATTCAGCTCAATAATCGCCTGAGCAATACGCCAGGTGGGCGAGCCATTAAGCGCAATCATCGCCTGAACATCGTACTGAAGACCGTAGTGCCCTAATACTTCGCGCCACGCTTTACGGTGCGTAGGCTCGGTATCCAGGATGGTGCCATCCATATCAAAAATTAAACCTGCATAACGCTCGTACATGGTCTTCTCGCAAGTCGAAAAATATGACGCTACTTTAGCGTAATTGCTTGATTTTGTCGCTGATGGAGAAGGAGAAGAAAATTCAGGAAATGGATAAAGTAGTTATTTAGAAATGAGATATTTTTGAAGGAAATTTTTTGGATAATATGGTGCATCCGGGAGGATGACTCACTGGCGTTCGCCCTTCGGGCCGCTGCTGGCGCAACGTTATCCTCCCTGGTGCCTGCGGTTAATACCGCTACCTCTTCGATACCTTCATTGCTGAAGGTTACGGAGAATATGGTGCATCCGGGAGGATTCGAACCTCCGACCGCTCGGTTCGTAGCCGAGTACTCTATCCAGCTGAGCTACGGATGCATCGGGAAAATTTATTTTACTGCTGATATTGATATCGCTACTAAAGCCATATCAAGTAAGAGATGGTGCATCCGGGAGGATTCGAACCTCCGACCGCTCGGTTCGTAGCCGAGTACTCTATCCAGCTGAGCTACGGATGCATCGGGAAATTTATTTTACTGCTGATATTGATACCGCCACTAAAGCCATATCAAGTAAGAGATGGTGCATCCGGGAGGATTCGAACCTCCGACCGCTCGGTTCGTAGCCGAGTACTCTATCCAGCTGAGCTACGGATG
>NZ_JBJQKD010000021.1:0-60168 GCF_046487065.1 Escherichia sp. WS2035 | reverse complement strand
CCTGAAGGGAAAGCTGCACGTAATCAGCAAGCGATATACGCAGCGAATTGAGCGGCATAACCTGAATCTGAGGCAGCACCTGGCACGGCTGGGACGGAAGTCGCTGTCGTTTTCAAAATCGGTGGAGCTGCATGACAAAGTCATCGGGCATTATCTGAACATAAAACACTATCAATAAGTTGGAGTCATTACCGCCTTGACCATCAGATAGTTATTTTGGTGCTAGGGATACTGAGTGTGAACAGTTAGCGCGCGTCCTCGCCAGTTAGCTCGCTACGCTCGGTTACACGACGGCTACGAGTACTAGTGATAATTATTGACTGAGGTATGTGCTCTTCCTGTTTCCTTTTTTGATGTGTTGCTCTCATTTTAAACAACTTTGCGGTTTTTTGACTACTTTGCAATTTTGTTGTTGCTTTGCAATAAAATGCAAGATTAAATGAAAATATGCAAAGCAATGATTAAAGGATGTTCAGAATGAGACTCATGGAAACACTTAACCAGTGCATAAACGCTGGTCATGAAATGACGAAGGCTATCGCCATTGCACAGTTTAATGATGACAGCCCGGAAGCGAGGAAAATCACCCGACGCTGGAGAATAGGTGAAGCAGCGGATTTAGTTGGAGTATCTTCTCAGGCTATCAGGGATGCCGAGAAAGCAGGCCGGCTACCGCACCCGGATATGGAAATACGAGGACGGGTTGAGCAACGTGTTGGTTATACAATTGAACAAATTAATCATATGCGTGACGTGTTTGGTACGAGACTACGACGTGCTGAAGACGTATTTCCGCCGGTGATTGGAGTTGCTGCTCATAAAGGGGGCGTTTACAAAACCTCTGTTTCTGTTCATCTTGCTCAGGATCTGGCTCTGAAGGGATTACGTGTTCTGCTCGTGGAAGGTAACGACCCCCAGGGAACAGCATCGATGTATCACGGCTGGGTGCCAGATCTTCATATTCATGCAGAGGATACTCTCCTTCCCTTCTATCTTGGGGAAAAGGACGATGTCACTTATGCAATAAAGCCTACTTGCTGGCCTGGGCTTGACATTATTCCTTCCTGTTTGGCTCTGCACCGCATTGAAACTGAGCTAATGGGCAAATTTGATGAAGGTAAATTGCCCACCGATCCACACCTGATGCTCCGACTGGCCATTGAAACCGTCGCTCATGACTATGATGTCATTGTCATTGACAGCGCGCCTAACCTAGGTATCGGCACGATTAATGTTGTATGTGCTGCTGATGTGTTGATTGTCCCCACGCCTGCTGAGTTGTTCGACTACACTTCCGCTCTGCAGTTTTTCGATATGCTTCGTGATCTGCTCAAAAACGTAGATCTTAAAGGATTCGAGCCTGATGTACGTATTTTGCTTACCAAATACAGTAATAGTAATGGTTCTCAGTCCCCGTGGATGGAGGAGCAAATTCGGGACGCCTGGGGAAGCATGGTCCTAAAAAATGTTGTGCGTGAAACGGATGAAGTTGGTAAAGGTCAGATCCGGATGAGAACTGTTTTTGAACAGGCTATTGATCAACGCTCTTCAACAGGTGCCTGGAGAAATGCCCTTTCTATTTGGGAACCTGTCTGCAATGAAATTTTCGATCGTTTGATTAAACCACGCTGGGAGATTAGATAATGAAGCGTGCGCCTGTCATTCCAAAACATACGATTAAGACTCAACCGCTTGAAGATACTCCGTCATCGGCACCAGCTGCACCGATGGTGGATTCGTTAATTGCGCGCGTAGGAGCTATGGCTCGTGGCAATGCTATTACTTTGCCTGTATGTGGTAGGGACGTGAAATTTACCCTTGAGGTGCTCCGGGGAGATAGTGTTGAGAAGACCTCTCGGGTATGGTCAGGTAATGAACGTGACCAGGAACTGCTTACCGAAGACGCCCTGGATGATCTTATCCCTTCTTTTCTACTGACAGGTCAGCAGACACCAGCATTCGGTCGAAGAGTGTCTGGGGTCATAGAAATTGCCGATGGGAGCCGCCGTCGTAAAGCTGCTGCACTTACAGAAAGTGATTATCGAGTTCTGGTTGGTGAGCTGGATGATGAGCAGATGGCTGCATTGTCCAGATTGGGTAACGATTATAGGCCAACAAGTGCTTATGAACGTGGTCAGCGTTATGCAAGCCGATTGCAGAATGAATTTGCTGGAAATATTTCTGCGCTGGCTGATGCAGAAAATATTTCACGTAAGATTATTACCCGCTGTATCAACACAGCTAAACTGCCTAAATCAGTTGTTGCTCTTTTTTCTCATCCCGGTGAACTATCTGCCCGGTCAGGTGATGCACTTCAAAGAGCTTTTACAGATAAAGAAGAATTACTTAAGCAGCAGGCATCTAACCTTCACGAGCAGAAAAAAGCAGGAGTGATATTTGAAGCTGAAGAAGTCATCACTCTTTTAACGTCTGTGCTTAAAACGTCATCTGCCTCAAGAACTAGCTTAAGCTCACGACATCAGTTTGCTCCTGGAGCGACAGTGTTGTACAAGGGCGATAAAATGGTGTTAAACCTAGATAGATCTCGTATTCCAACTGAGTGTATAGAGAGAATTGAAGCCATTCTTAAGGAACTTGAAAAAGCGGCACTTTGATGCGGCACGTTTTAGTCTACATTTATCTGTCTTTACTTAATTTCCTTTAGCACAGGCTAGAAAACATAACTAACTGGCCTGAATATTATATCTGGGACCACGGTCCCAGTTGTATTGTCGGTCTGATAATCAGTCTGGGACCACGGTCCCACTCATATTGTCGGTCTGATAATCAGTCTGGGACCACGGTCCCACTCATATTGTTGGTCTGCTAATCAGTCTGGGACCACGGTCCCACTCATATTGTCGGTCTGCTAATCAGTCTGGGACCACGGTCCCACTCATATTGTTGGTCTGATTATCGGTCTGGGACCACGGTCCCACTCATATTGTTAGTCTGATAATCAGTCTGGGACCGCGGTCCCACTCGTATTGTTGGTCTGCTAATCAGTCTGGGACCACGGTCTCACTTGTATTGTCGATCTGATTATCAGCGTGAGACTACGATTCCATTAATGCCTGCCAGTGAGTGTGTGGAACATATCTTGGCCAGTGGCTTGGTCTGTGATGTGCTGCGTATACCGGGTGAACCGCCCCGCCGCTTGTTTGACCGCTATATTCTGCGGGAGTTTTCTTGGAGGCACGGGATGAAATCCGCAGCATGGCGGATGCCCTGGCAAAAATCCGGAAATGATGACGATGGCGGGGAAAATCCCCGCCTTTTTCCTGCCGGTCCCCGGACAGAGCACAAAGGAAGTCGCCGCCGGCTCCGCTTTACCCGGCCATGCGGAGCATGGCCTTGTGGGGGTTCAGTTATGTGGACGTCGAGTCGTGTGCGGGCTGTGCCGTGCCTCCATCTTAGCCGGGCTGGCGTTGATGCAAGCAACTGTCTTAATGGGAGGCGGTTATCTGAAAAAAGTACGGGATAATATTATGGAATCGCCCATCTCAAGCAAAAAACTGACTCGCTTCGATACTACGCTGACAGGCTGTTTTGAGCGAGATATCTCTCGTGTCGGGCATCGACATTTTAAATGATTCTAAATAATATGAGCAGGGTCAGTCTTATTAAAGATTAAAACACCGGATAACAAGTTTTATTGATTATGGATGAAGAGAAAACTCGTGCTGAAGTGGCACACATAGAATTTATTTCATATGGTACGTCTCGAATTTTTGATAGGCGTATGAGATCCTTAGACTGGAAGCGTAAGGTTGTCACCTTCCTTGGGGTCTTTGTTCCACTGATGATAGGTTGTGCAGTTTTATCATTCGGACTTGAAGCTCCATTTCTGCCGCTTTGCATCACAATTGCCGGTGTGGCAAGTATCATGCAATTGGGGTTCTCGCTGTGGTCTTTGGTTTCCGGATGGGATCGCTCATATAGTGATTGCATGGCTTCCGTTAAGGAAAATACAGCCATTTATAACCTAGCTGGTAGTGTTCGCAAGAAAATAGGTAAGCTTGACGAAGCCAAATTGGAAATTTTGATAGACGATTTGACGGAAAAATTTGAGCGAAGGGAGCAGGAAGACTTAACTTTGTGTGTGAGTGATAAAGAACTTCGTTATGCAAACCGTATGTCCTGTTTCTACTTCAAAAAAAAATGCCATATTTGTAATGTCGTTCCCCTAACTTTGAAACCGGGAAAATGTGTTTGTGATGGTTGTGGGAAATTTTAACAAGGAGAACATATGAGTAGTGCAAAAATTCTTAACGCTTACTTCGAGGCTTCTGAAGAAGATCGAAAGGAGTTCCTACGGGTTCTTAGTCATTTTTATAAGGATAACCGAAGAGTACCTCTGCAAGAGGGCATGGAGAGCTTTGCCGTCAATGAAAGCATCCGTAAATCGCAGTCAATTAACTTTGCCCCTATGCAAGGTGGGTGTCCACTCTGCGGCAAGTAACGACCAAAGCCGCTTGACTAGCGGCTTGATAGATTTCTTTATATTGTAACTAGCATCTTTACATCCTGTTAAAAAAGTGGCTATTGCCCGCTATCTTGCAATTCTCCGTATTTGGTACAAAAACAGCCGAAAGCTGCACTATCAGCAGCTATGAGCAGCGGCCCCACTGACATCGCGGATGCTTTGTCCGTGGGAGGGCGGATCACAACAGGCCTGCGGGATAAGTTGTTCTTTCTGTCATTATGTAAAATGACCGGCAGTCATGAGATTACCTGTGATTGAAATGAGGCGTTCCACTCTTCCCCTTTTCTGAGCATGGTATTCAGAATGGTGATGAGTTTGCGCATGCAGGCGACCAGAGCAAGTTTTTTGGGTTTTCCGGCGGCAAGCAAACGCTGGTAGAACAGCTTTATGGCAGGATTAAACTGCGTAGCCACCAGAGCTGCCATGTTCAACGTTGCTCTCACTCCGGCTCTGCCACCAAACGTGGTCCGTTTCCCTCGCATTTTCCCGGAGTCTCTGTTTAGAGGAGCGACGCCAGTTAGAGCACTAATCTCCCGTCGATTGAGTTTCCCCTGTTCCGGTAGTTCGGCAATCAGCGACGCGACGGTGATATCGCCGACGCCTTTCACGCTGCCTATCAGTCTGGCCTGCTCCTGGAAGAATGCTGTCATGTGTTGTTTCATTTGCTCATTGATCCGGTCGAGCTCGTTTTGAAGCGCATCAATAATGTTATCGATACTCTTCCTGCTTTGGGGATGAGAAGGATAGAGACGATTACGCTCAGCGACCAGCATATGGTTCAACTGACGACGACGGACGACCATTGCGGCAAGTACTGCTCGTGCCTCATCTGGCAGATGCCGTATATAACGACTGCGGTCCGGATGGCGATCAATGACCAGGGCCAGTTGTGCTAGCATGGCGGCGTCAAGTTTATCTGTTTTAGCCAGATATCCCATTGAACGGGCAAAATCCCTAGCCTGTCGTGGGTTGATCACAACCACATCGTATCCTTCTGACTGAAGCTTACAGGCAATGGCTGCTTCAAGGCCACCGGTAGCTTCCATGAGAATCAGGTTAATTTTGGTGTGCTTCAGTTTATCTGTGATAACAGCGAAACCATCCTCATCGTTACCCACAGTGAATGGCTCAATCGTGTCGGTGGTGGCGATGTCCAGCGATAGTTTGGCAACATCAATACCCATGCATTGCAGATTTGGTTGACTCATATGACCCTTCCTTACGATACGAATTTGGTTTCAATCAACTGTACGGATTTGTGATGAGTGACTCAGCTCATGCGCGGGACGCTTGCATGCGGGCTTAATACCCTCGGGTTCGCACGTGCTGCATGAGCTTTGCCAGACCTACAGATTCAGTTTATGCCATCTTCAAGATATAAGGATACGCTTCGCCGCTGCGGTCACCCGGTCCCTCCTTCCCGTCTGCCGTGATTTTCCGGTCGTTTACCCGCTCAGATTTCGCGGTCTCACCCTCCAACTCCCGCCAGCCGTGTGTGTCAGGCTGCGGCTTCCCTTGCGCCCTTTGCATCCCCGCCTTATCGCCCGGCTTTTATGGAGGCACGGCACAGCCCGGTGTCGCGGAATATGTGAACAACGGAGGAAATCCCATGCAGTATGCGAAACCTGTCACTCTGAATGTTGAAGAGTGCGACCGTCTGTCTTTTCTGCCTTACCTGTTTGGCAACGATTTTCTGTATGCCGAAGCATATGTGTACGCGCTGGCGCAAAAAATGATGCCGGAATATCAGGGAGGCTTCTGGCACTTCATCCGCCTGCCGGACGGTGGCGGTTACATGATGCCGGATGGCGACCGTTTTCATCTGGTTAACGGTGAAAACTGGTTTGACCGCACGGTCAGTGCCGATGCCGCAGGCATCATTCTGACTTCCCTTGTGATTAACCGCCAGTTGTGGCTGTACCACGACAGCGGTAACGCAGGGCTGACACACCTGTACCGGATGCGTGATGCGCAGTTGTGGAGCCACATCGAATTTCACCCCGAATGTAACGCGATTTACGCGGCGCTGGACTGATTAACGGACGGGGCGGCAATGCCGCCCCTGTAAAGGAGACGAGAACATGTACTGTTAAAGAAATTATCCGCGATGTACTGGATACAGACGTGCCGGACAGTGAATGCGTTTTTGCCGTGGTGCTGACCCGTGGGAATGTGCGCCATATGGCTCAGGACTGGAACCTGTCAGACGATGAGCTGGAAACCGTCATGCAGCGGCTGGACGATGCTTTTGTATATGGCGCATGTGACAGAGTTGTTTCCGATATTGTCAATGAACTGATGGAGGAAAAGCGCGTAAACCGCCTTGTAACAGTCCCTGCGGTGCTGCTGGAAAAAGTGATGGTGATGGCTGGTAGTGAAATTTATCGCCTCCATGCTGTCGGGAGCGAGAACGGGGGCGACGGTGACGCATTTGTCAGGGAAGAACGTGAGATTATGCGGGTGATGCGTCAGGCGCTGGACGGGGAGAACGGGTAATGAATATCAGCACGGAAACCCGCGAAATTCTGCGTAATTACAAAACCGTGATTAATGCGCGGCGTCGTGAGATGGGGCAGAAACCGCTCACCACCGCGCAGATTGTTGATGAAATCTGCGATTTTGTGACGAATCAGCAGGCGGTTTTCCTCGGTGGTCACTATATCCTTCAGGGCAGCTGAAACAGGTGATACAGGGCAGGCGGTGGAGGCCGCCTGTCAGCCCGCGCGAACCCCCCTGGCAGGCTGACGCCTGCCGGAAGGGAAGCGGGCCACGCTGACGCGTCGCCCGTTACCCTTCCCGTTAGTGATGTGTCCGGAATGTTTTTTCTGATGTTATTTTTCTGTGGTTACCGTGTTTGTTATTGTTCTTCTTCTTTTTCCTCTTCCTCTTCTTTCCGTTCCTCTCCTGTTTATGGCTTTTCCGGGCGTCCCCCTGGCGGGGCGGGCTGTCGTGAACGGAGCCAGCGGAGCTGTCTCCGCCCTGGCGGGCTTCCATCCCTGACGCGAAACCATGGCTTGCAGCGACCGTTCCGGTCGCGCCGCCTCTGTCGCGCCGTGGCCTGCGCTCCCGGCATCCCGGCAAAAGGCGCCGGAATGTAAGGAGCAACGCCGTTTCGCAAACCGCGCTTCACGTCGTTGCGGCGGGTCCCTGCTCATTGCCTGCCAAGTGCCACACACCCGTATGAGTCCCTGTCGCCGGGGGCTGAGACAGCCACAACCTGCCGCACTGACTGTCCAGGGTAAATGAACAGCCCACAAAATTTTTTACCCAGAACCCGGTAAAAAATTTTGCGTTCTGCCCAGGACAGGTGCGTCAGGCCGTGGCAGTGATGCCCCTTGCGGCGAAGGTTCTCAAACGGGTGAAGTTCATACCACAGGGAATACAGCAGCAGGTTCCCGCGAAACGTCAAAACCGCGGCTCCCGAAACTCAACGGGTGATGTTCTTTAAAAATCAGGATTTATTTCAGGCTCCGGCAATACGCATTTATTTGTTCTGTCAGTCATCCGGCTGGCAGGTAATGAGAACGCAGGAACAGAAGGAGGAAAACACCGGAAAGCGTCAGATGCAGATATGAAAAAAGCAGGTCAGGGACCTGCTTAATCCACGCCGTAGAAATCGCCGCAATCGATTTTCACGGCTTCACTAACCTGTGTCATAAGGAGTTTCATTTATGACAGTAAGTATTGTTTCACCTTCCGCAGCGGCTGTAAAGCCCCGCCGTCATCCCCGTTTCAGACGCGAAGACATCCCCGCG
Source organism: Escherichia sp. WS2035 (assembly GCF_046487065.1). Classification (NCBI taxonomy): domain Bacteria; kingdom Pseudomonadati; phylum Pseudomonadota; class Gammaproteobacteria; order Enterobacterales; family Enterobacteriaceae; genus Escherichia; species Escherichia sp. WS2035. The sequence continues at coordinate 51,927 of NZ_JBJQKD010000021.1, read as the reverse complement.
CCGGAAATTGACCCCGTGCTGAAAGCATTCGGGCGACACATAGCCCGGAGTTTTCACCGGGGACGTGGTGTACACATCCCCGCCATGAAAAACACGGCTTTCGGGCAGGTGCTCCGCACACTTGAACTGAAACGCGCTTTTAACTGATGAGGTGAGCCGCCCCGCGAGGGGCGGCAACAGACGGAAGGAGAACATTTTATGACATTAGCAGCAATCACCATGACCGCCCCAGAAGCCGCCAGCCCTGTGCAGATGTACCGCGCGACCTACTCACCGGATGACAACAAACTGCGCCTGTATGCTGCGTCACGTCTTGACCCGGAGACGTATAAAAAAGTGCATGATGCCGGTTTTCGCTGGGCACCAAAACAGGCGCTGTTTGTGGCTCCAGCCTGGACACCGGGCCGGGAAGACGTGCTCCTCTCACTTGCCGGAGAGATTGAGGATGAAGACAGCACGCTCGCTGAACGTCAGGAAGCACGGGCGGAGCGGTTTACCGGATACAGCGGAAAGCGGGCCAGTGAATCCGCACAGGCACTTGATGAAGTGGAAAGACTGGCCGCGATGATCCCGCCCGGTCAGCCCATTCTTGTGGGGCATCACAGCGAACGCCGCGCCCGTCGTGATGCGCAGCGTATTGAAAACGGCATGAAACGTGCCGTGATGCTCGTTGAACGTGCGGAATACTGGGAAGAGCGGGCGCGGTCGGCACTGCTTCACGCGAAGTATAAAGAACGTCCGGACGTTCGCTGGCGTCGTATCAAAAAAATCGAAGCTGATTTGCGCAAGGCTGAAAAGACCATCGCGCAGTCGCAGAAATATCTGACGATATGGCGGGCTGAATCGCTGGATCTGAATATGGCAAAACTCATCAGTAGTCATGACCGTATCAGTGCCTGTTTCCCGCTGGATACGTATCCGCGCCCGGCAGAAAAAAGCCAGTATGAAGGAAGTCGATCGTTATGGTCGGCCCTGGATGATGACATCATCACCACGGAGCAGGCCCGCGAAATTGCGATCCGCTGTCATAAACGGCAGATTCAGCATCAGCAACGCTGGGTTAACCACTATCAGAACCGCCTGATCTATGAGCGTGCCATGCTGGACGAAAGCGGCGGCGTGGTTACCCGGACACAGGATTTTGAGCCGGGCGGACAGGTTTTCAGCCGGGGCGAGTGGCTGACCATCATCCGCGTGAACAAAAGCAACGGGACGGTGAGTTCAGTCACAACGCCGAATTACAGTTTTCTCGGGTACAGTGGCACGATGAAAGTGACGCCCGATCGCATTACGGACTACAAAGCACCATCGGCAGAAGAGGCTGCCGTCGCCAGTCAGGCCGCTAAGCGTCCGCCTGTTGTCAACTATCCGGGAGAAGGTTTCCGGGAAATGACAAAGGCACAGTGGGCTGCCCTGCCCCGGGACTGTAAGGCCGTGCGCAGTGTGGCAGAGGCAGAAGACCACGGGGCATATCGTTACCGCCGCACAATGGACAATAATTTCCGCCTGGTGAATGTGTATATCACCGACATGAAGATTACGGAAATCCCACAGAAATAAGGTATATCCTCCCGGGAAAATCCCCGGGGGATGACGGAGATAATGACATGTACAGTCAGTTAAGAGAACGTATCCGGCTGATGCGCGCAAGGCTGGATAACGCCGCGCCGGTTGCTGAAATCCGGGCTGAAGCTCAGCTTTTTGTGACTCCTGCCCCGGTCTGTGATCGCCTGGTGACGCTGGCGGGGATCAGCAACCGTGATCACATTCTGGAACCCTCTGCCGGCACCGGGGCCATACTGCGGGCGATTAGGGATACCGCGCCGGTAGCCATGTGTGATGCGGTGGAAATCAACAGCGGGCTGGTCCGGTATCTGCGGGAAAATTTTAACGGTGTCAGGGTTCAGTGTGGCGACTTCATGGAATGGCAGCCGGTGCAGTATTACAGCCGGGTTATCATGAATCCGCCGTTCAGCCACGGGCAGGATATCCGGCATATCCTGCGGGCCTTTTCCCTGTTGCGTCCGGGTGGCGTGCTGGTCGCCGTCTGTCTCAACGGGCCACGCCAGCAGGAGAAGCTGTTACCGTTTTCTGACGTCCGCGAGGAGCTGCCGCGCGGCACATTTGCTTATACCGATGTCCCGACGATGATTATTCGTCTGCGTGCCTGAAGACTCCGGGCAGGCGGGAGGATAAATGCTCGTCTGCCCGCGCCGGGAAAAGACCGCGCGCCGGTGGCGCTGAAAGGGGCCGCGCTCACGCGCCGCCCCTTTCATTACGCGGAAATTCTGCTGTGGGCTTCTGTCTTTTCAGATCTGTCATTTGTCTGTTACTGATGATGTTCCTGCTACTGCTACTGTTTTTCTTTTTTCTGCTGCTCTGATTACTGTCTGTCTTGTTCTTCTTCTGCCTGTGCCTTTTCCGGGCGTCCCCCTGGCGGGGCGGGCTGTCGTGAACGGAGCCAGCGGAGCTGTCTCCGCCCTGGCGGGCTTCCATCCCTGACGCAAAACCCCTGGCTTGCAGCGACTGTTCCGGTCGCGCGCCTCTGTCGCGCCGTGGCCTGCGCTCCTGGCATCCCGGCAAAAGGCCGCCGGGATGTAAGGCGCAACGCCGTTTCGCAAACCGCGCTTCACGTCGTTGCGGCGGGTCCCTGCCCGTTGTTATGTCCGGTGCCATTCACCTGTTTAAGCCCCTGTCGCCGGGGGCAAAGACAGCCACAACCGTCTCCGCCAGTCCAGGGGTGAAATGCACATCCCGCAAAACTTTTTGCCCAAAAGCAGGCAAAAACTTTTGCGGTCTGCCCCCGGACAGTCGTTTCCTGCCGTGGCAGTGATGCCCCTTGCGGCGAAGGTTTTCAAAAAGGTGATGGTGAATACCGGAGGGAACAAAAGGCAGGTCCCCGCAAAACGTCAAAACCGCGGCTCCCGAAACTCAAAAGATGATGGGGCTGAAAACATCAACAGAAGGAGACACATCATGGCAGTTCGTGGCATTAACAAGGTCATTCTCGTAGGACGCCTGGGAAAAGATCCGGAAGTCCGTTACATCCCCAACGGGGGCGCAGTGGCAAACCTGCAGGTGGCCACATCAGAAAGCTGGCGTGACAAACAGACGGGGGAGATGCGGGAGCAGACAGAATGGCATCGTGTGGTGCTGTTCGGCAAGCTCGCGGAAGTGGCAGGTGAATATCTGCGCAAGGGCGCGCAGGTCTACATCGAAGGTCAGCTTCGCACCCGTAGCTGGGAGGATAACGGTATCACCCGTTACGTCACCGAAATTCTTGTTAAGACCACGGGCACCATGCAGATGCTGGGACGTGTCGCAGGTGCTCAGACTCAGCCGGAAGAGGGGCAACAGTTCAGCGGTCAGTCTCAGCCGGAACCACAGGCGGAGGCCGGTACGAAAAAAGGAGGCGCAAAAACGAAAGGCCGTGGACGTAAGGCCACGCAGCCGGAGTCGCAGCCGCAACCGCCGGAGAGTGACGATTACGGGTTTTCAGATGATACCCGTTCTGAACGACTGACTGTGACAACCGCTCCGTCCTGTGCGGGGCATCACCGGAGAGATGAGGATGAGCGAATATTTCAGAATACTTCAGGGGCTGCCTGACGGTCCTTTTACCCGCAAACATGCCGAAGCTGTTGCCGCACAGTACCGGAACGTCTTTATCGAGGATGACCACGGCGAACAGTTTCGCCTGGTTGTCCGTAATAACGGTGCAATGGTCTGGCGTACCTGGAATTTTGAGGACGGTGCCGGGTACTGGATGAACCATGCCATCCGTGATTTCGGCATTCTTAAGTAAGAGAGGTGCCGGACGGGAATGCGTCCGGCAGACATACAACCATCCCGGTCAAAGGAGAAATATATGTCGGTTACAGAGTCTAAGACAAAAACGGAGCGTAAATCCAGCCGTAAACCGTCAAAAGAGCAGGAGACTGCCCTGTCTGCCCTGCTGGCGCAGACGGCGGAAGTGAGCGTGCCGCTGGCCTCACTGATTAAATCACCACTGAATGTGCGCACGGTGCCGTATTCTGCGGAGTCTGTCAGCGAACTGGCGGAGTCCATTAAGGGCGTTGGCCTGTTGCAGAATCTGGTCGTGCATACCCTGCCTGGTGACCGTTACGGTGTCGCCGCAGGTGGTCGCCGACTGGCTGCACTCAACATGCTGGCAGAGCGTGGCATCATTCCGGCTGACTGGCCTGTCCGTGTGAAGGTCATTCCGCAGGAGCTGGCGACGGCGGCATCAATGACTGAAAACGGTCATCGTCGGGATATGCACCCTGCTGAACAGATTGCCGGATTCCGCGCAATGGCGCAGGAAGGCAAAACACCTGCACAAATCGGTGATTTGCTGGGCTATTCACCCCGCTATGTCCAGCGAATGCTGAAACTGGCTGACCTTGCGCCTGTCATCCTCGATGCGCTGGCAGAAGACCGCATCACTACCGAACACTGTCAGGCGCTGGCGCTGGAGAACGACACCGCGCGTCAGGTACAGGTGTTTGAAGCCGCCTGTCAGTCGGGATGGGGCGGAAAACCGGATGTGCGGGTTATCCGCAATCTGATTACGGAAAGTGAAGTGGCGGTGGCGGGGAACAGTAAATTCCGCTTCGTGGGGGCTGATGCTTTCTCACCTGACGAACTGCGTACTGATTTGTTCAGCGATGACGGGGACGGTTATGTCGACCGCGTGGCGCTCGATGCTGCCCTGCTGGAAAAACTCCAGGCTGTCGCTGAACACCTTCGGGAAGCCGAAGGCTGGGAATGGTGCGCCGGACGCATGGAGCCTGTCGGTGAGTGCCGTGAGGATGCCGGAACATACCGCTGTCTGCCGGAGCCGGACGCGGTGCTGACGGAGGCGGAAGAAGAACGCCTGAACGAACTGATGACGCGTTACGACGCGCTGGAAAACCAGTGTGAGGAATCCGACCTGCTGGAAGCAGAAATGAAGCTGATGCGCTGCATGGCGAAGGTCAGAGCGTGGACGCCGGAGATGCGTACCGGAAGCGGTGTGGTGGTGTCCTGGCGTTACGGTAATGTGTGTGTCCAGCGTGGTGTGCAGTTGCGCAGCGAGGATGACGCGGCTGACGACGCTGACCGCACGGAACAGGTGCAGGAGAAAGCATCAGTGGAGGAAATCAGTCTGCCACTGCTGACGAAAATGTCTTCCGAACGCACGCTGGCAGTCCAGGCGGCACTCATGCAGCAACCGGACAAATCCCTGGCACTGCTGGCATGGACGCTCTGCCTGAATGTGTTTGGCAGCGGAGCGTACAGTAAACCAGCACAAATCAGCCTGGAATGTAAACATTATTCGCTGACCAGCGATGCGCCGTCAGGGAAGGAAGGTGCCGCGTTCATGGCGATGATGGCAGAAAAAGCCCGTCTTGCGGCCCTGTTACCGGAGGGATGGTCACGGGACATGACGACGTTCCTGTCACTCAGTCAGGAGGTGCTGTTATCCCTGCTCAGTTTCTGCACCGCGTGCAGCATCCACGGCGTTCAGACCCGCGAGTGTGGTCACACGTCACGCAGCCCGCTGGACACGCTGGAGAGCGCCATCGGTTTTCACATGCGTGACTGGTGGCAGCCGACAAAAGCAAACTTCTTCGGACACCTGAAAAAGCCGCAGATTATCGCAGCTCTGAATGATGCCGGACTGTCCGGTGCCGCACGGGATGCAGAGAAGATGAAGAAAGGTGATGCGGCTGAACATGCAGAGCACCATATGAAAGACAACCGCTGGGTGCCTGGCTGGATGTGTGCACCACATCCACAGACGGATACCACTGAACGCACCGATAACCTGGCTGATGCCGCCTGATGAACAACCACACCGCCCCGCCGGAGACGGGGCAGCAGCAAGGGAGATACCGTGATGAAAACTGAACTGACCCTGAATGTATTACAGACCATGAACGCACAGGAATATGAAGATATCAGGGCTGCCGGAAGTGATGAACGCCGTGAGCTGACACACGCCGTGATGCGGGAACTGGATGCGCCGGACAACTGGACGATGAATGGCGAGTACGGCAGCGAGTTCGGCGGCTTTTTCCCCGTCCAGGTCCGTTTCACGCCTGCCCACGAACGTTTTCACCTGGCGTTATGTTCACCGGGTGATGTCTCCCAGGTCTGGGTGCTGGTTCTGGTGAATGCCGGTGGTGAGCCGTTTGCGGTGGTTCAGGTACAGCGGCGGTTTGCACCGGAAGCAGTCAGCCATTCACTGGCACTGGCGGCGTCACTGGATGCGCAGGGGTACAGCGTTAACGACATCATCCATATCCTGATGGCGGAAGGAGGTCAGGTATGAACGCACGTTCACGGGCACTGGTTCCCCTCAGCACAGAGCAACAGGCCGCATGGCGGGCGGTGGCGGAGACGGAAAAACGCCGCCATCAGGGAAACACGCTGGCGGAATATCCGTATGCGGGAGCATTTTTCCGCTGTCTGAACGGAAGCCGCCGGATTTCGCTGTCTGACCTGCGATTTTTCATGCCGTCCCTGACCGCAGAAGAACTGCACGGCAACCGTCTTCAGTGGCTGTGTGCCATCGATGTGCTGATTGAAACACAGGGCGAGGTCTGCCTCCTTCCCCTTCCCGGCGATGCAGCAGAACGCTTGTTCCCGTCGGTGCGGTTTCGTGTCAGGGAACGCAGTCGCCATAAATCCGCGCTGGTCATGCAGAAGTACAGCCGCCAGCAAGCGAGGGAGGCAGAGCAGAAAGCCCGTGCGTACCAGGTGCTGGTTGCTCAGGCTGAAATCGAACTGGCATTTCATTCACCGGAAACAGTCGGAAGCTGGCATGCACGCTGGAGTGACCGGGTGGCAGAGCATGACCTGGAACCCCTGTTCTGGCAGTGGGGCGAGCGTTTTCCGTCACTGGCCGGAATGGAACGCTGGCAGTGGCAGGATATGCCATTCTGGCAGGTTATCGCGGAAGCCAGTCTGGCAGCCAGAGAGGCCGGTCATGCTGTCCGTGAGATGGAGCGGTGGATGGTGCCGAACAAACTCCGGGAGGCAGCGTGATGCGGCAATAATCACACGGATTACCCGTGAACTGGTTGAACGACCAGATTATTTTCAGGGAAAGTGAGTGTGGTCAGCGTGCAGGGATATGAGCTATGATGTGCCCGGCGCTTGAGGCTTTCTGCCTCATGACGTGAAGGTGGTTTGTTACCGTGTTGTGTGGCAGAAGGCAGAAAGCCCCGTAGTTAATTTTTCATTAACCCACGAGGCCCCCTGTATGTCTGATCAACAACAGTATGGCCTCTTACCGTGCTTAATGCAAGGAGGAGTAAACCATGAAACTACCGGGAAACGCCCTTATCTGGTGCGTATTAATCGTGTGCTGCACGTTGTTAATATTCACACTCCTGACCCGGAATCGTCTGTGCGAAGTCCGGCTGAAGGACGGATACAGGGAGGTTACGGCAAGTTTGGCTTACGAATCCAGCGGTAAGTAGCAACCTGGAGGCGGGCGCAGGCCCGCCTTTTCAGGGCTGATGCTGGTCTGACTGCACTGAAGCGCCTTTATAAAGGGGCTGCTGGTTCGCCGGTGGCCCCTTTCTCCTTGCTGGCATTGTGCGGGCATGAACAACCAGACTGCCAGGAAGGCCGTTTCCCTCCGGGAACGGGGATGAACGTGCGCCTGCGGCGCCCGTTCTTTTCCCCCGCCTTCTCTGTTTATGACCTGTCAGAAATCACATCACCTTCCCTTTGATTATTCTCTTTTTCCTCCTGTTCTGACTCTGATTACTGCTGCCCTGATTATTGTCTGTTTTGTTGTTCTCCTGCTTATGCCTTTTCCGGGCGTCCCCCTGGCGGGGCGGGCTGTCGTGAACGGAGCCAGCGGAGCTGTCTCCGCCCTGGCGGGCTTCCATCCCTGACGCGAAACCCCGGGCTTGCAGCGACCGTTCCGGTCGCGCCGCCTCTGTCGCGCCGTGGCCTGCGCTCCCGGCATCCCGGCAAAAGGCCGCCGGGATGTAAGGGGCAACGCCGTTTCGCAAACCGCGCTTCACGTCGTTGCGGCGGGTTCCTGCCCGTTGTTGTGTCCGGTGCCATTCACCTGTTTAAGCCCCTGTCGCCGGGAGCTGATACAGCCACAACCTGCCGCACTGACTGTCCAGGGTAAATGAACAGCCCACAAAATTTTTTACCCAAAACCCGGTAAAAAATTTTGCGTTCTGCCCAGGACAGGTGCGTCAGGCCGTGGCAGTGATGCCCCTTGCGGCGAAGGTTCTCAAACAGGTGATGGTGAATACCGGAGGGAACAAACGGCAGGTCCCCGCAAAACGTCAAAACCGCGGCTCCCGAAACTCAACAGATGATGGGGGCTGAAAACCAGAGAGAGGAGAAAGCAGGATGAGTACCCGAAATATCCACGTTAACATCGCGTCGTACACGCTTCTTGTTGCCGGGAAGAAAAAATACACCGGGGAAGAGTGGGACGTCCTGGAATTCAGCAGCCTGACTGAGCTGAAAAAATATCGCAAAAGCCACCCGGAAAAGATGGCCTTCAGCTATAGCTATGCGCTCAGCCGGGGTGTGGATACGCAGTTCCGCCATATCAACATTGCGGAAGCCGATCACTTCAAACAGTTCCTGCGTCAGATTAAGCGTACCGGCCTCGATATCCGGGCTATCTGCTGACCGGATGTGATGAATATCCCTCCTGATTGTTGCAATCTTGTTAATGGAGATCGGGAGGGATGATATTAAGCGGAAAAATTTTTTATTAAATTTATTCTTTCATAAAGGAGTAGCTGTTATGCGATTAGCTTCCCGTTTTGGTCGGTATAATTCCATCCGCCGTGAACGTCCTTTAACGGATGATGAATTAATGCAGTTTGTGCCTTCGGTGTTTTCCGGTGATAAACATGAGTCCCGGAGTGAACGTTATACGTATATTCCAACAATCAATATCATCAATAAGTTACGTGATGAAGGTTTCCAGCCATTCTTTGCCTGTCAGAGTCGGGTTCGTGATTTGGGACGTCGCGAATACAGTAAACATATGTTACGTCTTCGCAGGGAAGGGCATATTAACGGGCAGGAAGTTCCTGAAATTATCCTGCTTAATTCACATGATGGTTCATCCAGTTATCAGATGATCCCCGGAATTTTTCGTTTTGTCTGCACAAATGGCCTGGTGTGCGGAAATAATTTTGGCGAAATCCGCGTTCCACATAAAGGTGATATTGTCGGGCAGGTTATCGAGGGAGCGTATGAAGTGCTCGGTGTCTTTGATAAGGTCACTGATAATATGGAGGCGATGAAAGAAATTCATCTTAACAGTGACGAGCAACATTTATTTGGCAGAGCTGCACTGATGGTCAGGTATGAAGATGAAAATAAAACGCCGGTGACGCCTGAACAGATAATTACTCCCCGTCGTCGGGAGGATAAACAGAACGATCTCTGGACAACCTGGCAGCGGGTTCAGGAGAATATGATAAAAGGTGGATTATCGGGGCGAAGTGCCTCCGGGAAAAATACCAGGACAAGAGCCATTACAGGTATTGATGGTGATATAAGAATCAACAAAGCATTATGGATGATTGCCGAACAGTTCAGGGAGTGGAAGTCGTGATAATATAGGTAAAGCCCCGAAAAATTTTCGGGGCTTTACTTATATTGTCATCCTTCGGCATTGCTATGTCGTCTGATATGCCTCAATTTCATCAACTGGCTTTTCGGTAGTCTGTAAATATTGTGCCCGCGAAAAATGGTCTGGCAGGAGGCTACGCAGTTACCGGATATATATAATATGGGTTCCCGCTTTGCGGGGCTTCGGCCAGTCAGCATTATCACTCATATGATATTTTTGTGTGTGGCCTTCCATGCCGCTGTCGCGGCATAACCGGTATTTGACAATGTATACAATATTAATTGTTCTGCACACTGTTCATTTGGGAAAGTGATTTCTTCGTGGTCGGAACCCGGATACCTTTACTGCTTTTTATCCCGGTATAAATCCGGTAAACATCTGATGCGTAGGCAAGACGCCTCTGGTTCTGGCGTTCGGTTTTCCTGAATCCGGCATTGTATGCACCAACGGCCTCCCAGGTGACGCCCCATTTTTTAAATGCTATTGCCAGATAATAAGCACCGGTATAAATGTTCATGCAGGGATCTGTTGTCATATGTTCCGGCTTAATTCCGTAGCGGGCCAGTTCGTTAAAATGCTGGGAATCTACCTGCATCAGTCCGCTGCCATATCCCGTTACCGGATTAATACCGATGGCATTAACCCGGTAACGGGATTCTTGCCATGATATTGCTCTCAGTAAATCAGGATCTATTTTGTAATCCCTGCCTGCAAGATCAAAGCAATCAGTGGCCAGACAGATCTCATTTATAAACATCAGGCAGATGGCTAACATCCATTTTTTCATTTTTCCACCTCTGGTGACTTTATCCGTAAATAATTTAACTCACTCCACAAAAAGGCTCAACAGGTTGGTGGTTCTCACCACCAAAAGCACCACACCCCACGCAAAAACAAGTTTTTGCTGATTTTTTTTTATAAATAGAGTGTTATGAAAAATTAGTTTCTCTTACTCTCTTTATGATATTTAAAAAAGCGGTGTCGGCGCGGCTACAACAACGCGCCGACACCGTTTTGTAGGGGTGGTACTGACTATTTTTATAAAAAACATTATTTTATATTAGGGGGGGCTGCTAGCGGCGCGGTGTGTTTTTTTATAGGATACCGCTAGGGGCGCTGCTAGCGGTGCGTCCCTGTTTGCATTATGAATTTTAGTGTTTCGAAATTAACTTTATTTTATGTTCAAAAAAGGTAATCTCTAATGGCTAAGGTGAACCTGTATATCAGCAATGATGCCTATGAAAAAATAAATGCGATTATTGAGAAGCGTCGACAGGAAGGGGCAAGGGAAAAAGATGTCAGTTTTTCAGCAACAGCTTCAATGCTTCTTGAACTGGGGCTTCGTGTACATGAGGCTCAGATGGAGCGTAAAGAGTCTGCATTTAATCAGACTGAGTTTAATAAATTGCTTCTTGAATGCGTTGTAAAAACACAATCATCAGTAGCGAAAATTTTGGGTATTGAGTCTCTCAGTCCTCATGTCTCCGGAAATCCAAAGTTTGAATATGCCAATATGGTTGAAGATATCAGGGAGAAGGTATCATCTGAGATGGAACGATTTTTTCCAAAAAATGATGATGAATAAAAGAAATTTGACTTCGTTCAAATATCAGAGTTTTTATGATTTAAAAAGGTGACAGTACGAAAGATAATTAGTATATTAATTACGTGGTTAATGCCACGTTAAAATTTGAAATTGAAAATCGCCGATGCAGGGAGACGTGAACTCCCTGCATCGACTGTCCATAGAATCCTTTGTGAGGAGGTTCCTATGTATCCGATGGATCGTATTCAACAAAAACATGCTCGTCAAATAGATCTGCTGGAAAATCTGACGGCAGTTATTCAGGATTATCCAAATCCAGCCTGTATCAGGGACGAAACTGGAAAATTTATTTTTTGCAATACGCTGTTTCATGAGTCATTTCTTACACAAGATCAAAGTGCTGAAAAATGGCTTCTGTCGCAGAGAGATTTTTGTGAATTGATCTCTGTCACAGAGATGGAAGCATATAGGAATGAGCATACGCATCTTAATCTTGTAGAGGATGTTTTTATTCAGAACAGATTCTGGACAATATCTGTCCAGTCATTTCTTAATGGACACAGAAATATTATTCTGTGGCAATTTTATGATGCTGCTCATGTTCGTCATAAAGACAGTTATAATCAAAAAACGATTGTCAGTGATGATATCAGAAATATAATCAGAAGAATGAGTGATGATTCTTCTGTATCATCATATGTAAATGATGTCTTTTACTTATATAGCACCGGAATCAGTCATAATGCTATAGCAAGAATATTAAATATATCCATCTCCACATCAAAGAAACACGCATCTCTGATATGCGACTACTTCTCTGTTTCTAATAAAGATGAGTTAATTATCTTACTCTACAATAAAAAGTTTATTTATTATTTATACGAGAAAGCTATGTGTATCATAAATACGCGTTAATAAGGTGTTAATAAAATATAGACTTTCCGTCTATTTACCTTTTCTGATTATTCTGCAAACATAAGTGGTAACCAGAAGATAAACAGCGGGAGGTGTTATTGAAAAGATTTGGTACACGTTCTGCAACAGGTAAGATGGTAAAACTAAAATTACCTGTAGATGTGGAAAGTCTATTAATTGAGGCAAGTAACAGAAGCGGAAGAAGTCGATCGTTTGAGGCAGTAATAAGACTTAAAGATCATCTTCACCGCTATCCAAAGTTTAACAGGGCAGGGAATATCTATGGTAAGTCGCTGGTTAAGTATCTGACAATGCGTCTGGATGATGAAACTAACCAGCTACTTATTGCAGCCAAAAATCGTAGTGGATGGTGTAAAACAGATGAGGCTGCAGACAGAGTTATTGATCATTTGATCAAGTTTCCTGATTTTTATAACTCGGAGATATTCAGGGAGGCAGATAAAGAGGAAGATATAACATTTAATACACTCTAGTTTTATTCATTTATCCGAAATTGAGGTAACTTATGAATGCTGTTTTAAGTGTTCAGGGTGCTTCTGCGCCCGTCAAAAAGAAGTCGTTTTTTTCCAAATTCACTCGTCTGAATATGCTTCGCCTGGCTCGCGCAGTGATCCCGGCTGCTGTTCTGATGATGTTCTTCCCGCAGCTGGCGATGGCCGCCGGCAGCAGTGGTCAGGACCTGATGGCAAGCGGTAACACCACGGTTAAGGCGACCTTCGGTAAGGACTCCAGTGTTGTTAAATGGGTTGTTCTGGCTGAAGTTCTGGTCGGTGCTGTCATGTACATGATGACCAAAAACGTCAAGTTCCTGGCCGGTTTTGCCATCATCTCTGTATTTATTGCTGTGGGTATGGCCGTCGTTGGCCTCTGACAGGAAATAAAACGATGTCGGGAGACGAGAATAAACTTAAGAAATATCGTTTCCCGGAAACACTGACCAACCAGAGCCGCTGGTTTGGCCTGCCACTGGATGAACTGATCCCCGCAGCAATCTGTATTGGCTGGGGTATCACAACATCGAAATATCTGTTCGGTATTGGTGCAGCGGTTCTGGTTTATTTCGGGATTAAAAAACTGAAAAAAGGGCGGGGCAGTTCCTGGTTACGTGACCTGATTTACTGGTATATGCCAACAGCCCTGCTGCGCGGTATTTTTCATAATGTTCCCGATTCGTGTTTCCGGCAGTGGATTAAATAGAACTGATACCAGGATTGTTATATGGAACACGGTGCCCGTTTAAGTACCAGTCGTGTAATGGCCATCGCCTTTATATTTATGTCAGTGCTTATTGTTCTCAGCCTCTCTGTTAACGTCATTCAGGGGATGAATAACTACCGTCTTCAGAATGAGCAACGCACTGCCGTGACGCCAATGGCATTTAATGCCCCCTTTGCCGTGTCACAGAACAGTGCCGACGCCTCTTATTTACAGCAGATGGCGCTGTCATTTATTGCCCTCCGTCTGAATGTTTCATCAGAAACCGTCGATGCCTCACATCAGGCGCTTCTGCAATATATCCGCCCGGGCGCACAGAACCAGATGAAAGTTATTCTGGCTGAAGAAGCGAAGCGTATTAAAAACGATAACGTGAACTCAGCCTTTTTCCAGACCAGTGTTCGTGTCTGGCCTCAGTATGGCCGTGTGGAAATTCGAGGTGTGCTTAAAACCTGGATTGGTGATTCAAAACCTTTCACTGATATCAAACATTACATCCTTATTCTGAAGCGGGAAAACGGGGTGACCTGGCTGGATAATTTCGGGGAAACAGACGATGAGAAAAAATAATACGGCAATAATATTCGGCAGCCTGTTTTTTTCCTGCAGCGTGATGGCCGCAAACGGTACGCTGGCCCCCACCGTGGTGCCAATGGTGAACGGTGGTCAGGCCAGTATTGCCATCAGCAATACCAGCCCGAATCTGTTTACCGTTCCCGGTGATCGGATTATCGCCGTGAACAGTCTGGATGGTGCCCTGACCAATAATGAGCAGACCGCCTCCGGCGGTGTGGTGGTTGCCACCGTCAACAAAAAGCCCTTTACGTTCATTCTGGAAACAGAACGTGGTCTGAATCTTTCCATTCAGGCCGTTCCCCGTGAAGGCGCGGGGCGTACCATTCAGCTGGTCAGTGACCTGCGCGGAACCGGAGAAGAAGCCGGTGCGTGGGAAACGTCCACGCCTTACGAATCCCTGCTTGTGACCATCAGCCAGGCCGTCCGTGGCGGAAAATTACCCGCAGGCTGGTATCAGGTCCCAGTGACAAAGGAAACCCTGCAGGCCCCGGCGGGGCTGTCTTCAGTGGCAGATGCCGTATGGACGGGGAATCACCTGAAGATGGTCCGCTTTGCCGTGGAAAATAAAACGCTGTCTGCCCTGAATATCCGGGAAAGTGACTTCTGGCAGCCGGGAACCCGTGCCGTGATGTTCAGCCAGCCTGCCAGCCAGTTACTGGCAGGTGCGCGCATGGATGTGTATGTCATCCGTGACGGGGAGGGCAACTGATGGCCAGTATCAATACCATTGTGAAACGCAAGCAGTACCTGTGGCTGGGGATTGTGGTTGTCGGTACAGCCTCCGCGATTGGTGGGGCACTGTATCTGTCTGATGTGGACATGTCCGGTAACGGTGAAACCGTGGCTGAACAGGAGCCTGTGCCGGATATGACCGGTGTGGTGGATACGACCTTTGATGACAAGGTGCGTCAGCATGCCACCACCGAGATGCAGGTGACGGCAGCGCAGATGCAGAAGCAGTATGAGGAAATCCGTCGTGAGCTGGATGTTCTGAACAAACAGCGCGGTGATGACCAGCGTCGTATTGAAAAGTTGGGACAGGACAATGCCGCCCTGGCAGAGCAGGTAAAAGCCCTGGGTGCTAATCCCGTCACGGCGACCGGTGAGCCTGTACCGCAGATGCCTGCCTCACCGCCCGGCCCGGAAGGCGAACCACAGCCAGGAAACACCCCCGTATCCTTCCCGCCGCAGGGCAGCGTTGCTGTTCCACCGCCGACGGCGTTTTATCCCGGGAATGGTGTCACGCCACCACCACAGGTGACGTACCAGTCTGTGCCGGTGCCTAACCGGATACAGCGTAAGGTGTTTACCCGTAATGAGGGAAAACAGGGACCATCACTGCCGTACATTCCGTCAGGAAGTTTTGCGAAAGCCATGCTGATTGAAGGGGCGGATGCCAATGCCTCTGTCACCGGTAATGAATCCACGGTGCCGATGCAGCTGCGTATCACCGGCCTGGTGGAAATGCCGAACAGCAAGACGTATGACGCAACGGGATGTTTTGTGGGTCTGGAAGCCTGGGGGGATGTGTCCAGTGAGCGTGCCATTGTACGCACCCGCAATATCAGTTGCCTGAAGGACGGCAAAACTATTGATATGCCGATTAAGGGGCATGTCAGCTTCCGGGGTAAAAACGGTATCAAGGGCGAAGTGGTGATGCGTAACGGCAAAATCCTCGGCTGGGCATGGGGCGCGGGATTTGTTGACGGTATTGGTCAGGGAATGGAGCGCGCCTCCCAGCCGGCTGTCGGGCTGGGTGCCACAGCCGCTTACGGGGCTGGTGATGTCCTGAAAATGGGTATCGGTGGCGGCGCATCGAAAGCCGCACAGACGCTCAGTGACTACTACATCAAACGTGCCGAACAGTATCACCCGGTGATACCGATTGGTGCGGGCAACGAAGTGACCGTGGTGTTCCAGGACGGCTTCCAGCTGAAAACCGTGGAAGAGATGGCGCTGGAACGCACGCAGAGCAGAGCGGAAGAAGACAATCCGGAAAGTCCGGTTCCTGTTCCGCCATCGGCTGAAAGTCATCTTAACGGCTTTAATACTGACCAGATGCTGAAGCAGCTGGGCAACCTGAATCCGCAGCAGTTTATGTCCGGCAGCCAGGGAGGGGGCAACGATGGCAAATAATATGTCGTCCCGTCAGGCGTGCCATGCCGCCCGGTATGTTGTCGCCCGGGTTCTGCGAGGACTGTTCTGGTGTCTGAAGTACACCGTCATTCTGCCACTGGCCACAATGGCCCTGATGACTCTGTTTGTTTTATGGAAGGACAACACCACGCCGGGGAAATTACTGGTTAAGGAGATTAACTTCGTAAGACAAACAGCACCTGCCGGACAGTTCCCGGTCAGTGAATGCTGGTTTTCTTCCTCTGATTCTTCAGGCAGATCAGAAATACAGGGTATCTGCCATTACCGCGCGGCTGATGCTGCAGATTATGTCAGGGAGACTGACCGGTCACTGATGCAACTGGTCACCGCATTATGGGCAACACTGGCACTGATGTATGTCTCGCTGGCAGCGATCACCGGGAAATATCCGGTGCGACCCGGAAAAATGAAATGTATCCGGGTGGTAACCGCAGATGAACATCTGAAGGAAGTTTATACGGAAGACGCTTCCCTGCCGGGAAAAATCAGGAAATGCCCTGTTTATCTTCCTGATGACAGAACAAACAGAAACAACGGAGATAAAAATGAACATGCGTAATATTAATGTTATTACAGCCCTCTCTGTGCCGGGTAAAACCGTGTCAGATGATTTTATGCATGCTGTTCTCAGTAACTGCGCCACAAGAATCGTACTTCCTGCACCGGAGAAATTCGGTTCTGAGTCATTGCCGGACAATTTTAATATGACTGCTGTCGGTGTGATGAAGAATTCAGAAATATAAGGAACCCTTCGATGAATAAGCTGGTTTCTGATGGCAGCGTCAAAAAAATAAATTATCCGGTGCTGTATGAGTCCGGAATAACACCTCCGTTATGTGAAGTCAGTGCACCAGAACCTGATGCGGGTGGGAAACGCATTGTGGCATATGTTTATAAATCATCACGGAGTACGGTTTTTGAAAATCCTGACATTGTAAAAACCTGTACGGTCAGGGATTTGAAGAAGGATTTTGTGAACTGCGATGAGAAAGGTGAGGGACAATGAAACAGATTTCTTTCTTTATTCCTCTGCTGGGGACCTTATTACTTTCCGGCTGTGCCGGAACCAGTACGGAATTTGAGTGTAACGCCACCACATCCGATACCTGTATGACGATGGAGCAGGCCAATGAGAAGGCCAAAAAACTGGAGCGGTCCTCAGAAGCAAAGCCGGTTGCGGCATCACTGCCGCGCCTGGCTGAAGGGAACTTCCGGACAATGCCGGTGCAGACCGTCACCGCGACCACTCCGTCCGGCAGCAGACCTGCGGTGACAGCACATCCGGAGCAGAAACTGCTGGCACCTCGCCCGCTGTTTACCGCTGCCCGGGAAGTGAAAACGGTTGTTCCGGTCAGTTCAGTTACGCCGGTAACACCTCCTCGTCCGCTAAGAACGGGTGAGCAGACGGCAGCATTATGGATAGCGCCTTATATTGATAACCAGGATGTTTATCATCAGCCATCCAGCGTGTTTTTTGTTATTAAACCGTCTGCGTGGGGAAAACCACGTATTAATTAACTGGCCCTGAAGTTGTATATCAGCCGGCAATGCCGGCGGGCTTTCTGTATTCAAAATCTGCCTGTAAAACGAGTGCCCTGTGCGTGAAAAGGGATGGGCGGTAGCGTGTCAGAATATGTCGGGAGGAATATTCCGTGAGTGATGAAGCCGATGAAGCATATTCAGTGACAGAACAACTGACCATGACAGGAATAAACCGGATACGCCAGAAAATAAATGCTCATGGTATTCCTGTTTATCTCTGTGAAGCATGCGGAAATCCTATTCCGGAAGCCCGGCGGAAAATATTTCCCGGTGTGACGTTGTGCGTTGAATGTCAGGCGTATCAGGAAAGACAGAGAAAACATTATGCATAAGTCAGTCGCAGAACATAGTGATTTAATTCCGGATGAACATGAGTGGATATTCAGAAAACAGAAATCTTTGTATATGCGCCGGGAAATGGCGCGTTAATTACAGGTATTCCCTTCATGGCTACCGCATTTCTCGCTTTATTTTTCAACTAAGGAATTCATGTGAATAACCCACTTGAGGCCGTCACTCAGGCGGTTAACTCCCTCGTCACAGCACTGAAACTGCCTGACGAATCCGCAAAGGCCAATGAAGTTCTGGGCGAAATGAGCTTCCCGCAGTTCAGCCGTCTGCTGCCGTACCGTGATTACAACCAGGAATCCGGTCTGTTCATGAATGACACCACGATGGGCTTTATGCTGGAAGCCATTCCCATCAATGGGGCGAATGAGTCCATTGTGGAGGCCCTCGATCACATGCTGCGCACCAAACTGCCGCGCGGTATTCCGTTGTGTATCCATCTGATGTCCAGTCAGCTGGTTGGTGACAGGATTGAATACGGGCTGCGTGAGTTCTCCTGGTCAGGTGAACAGGCTGAACGGTTTAACGCCATTACCCGGGCCTATTATATGAAAGCGGCAGCGACACAGTTTCCGCTGCCGGAGGGGATGAATCTGCCCCTGACCCTGCGCCATTACCGGGTGTTTATCTCGTACTGTTCTCCTTCGAAGAAAAAAAGCCGGGCCGACATTCTGGAAATGGAAAACCTGGTGAAAATCATCCGGGCGTCGTTACAGGGGGCCAGTATCACCACACAGACGGTGGATGCACAGGCCTTTATCGATATTGTCGGGGAGATGATTAACCATAACCCGGACTCCCTGTACCCGAAAAGACGCCAGCTGGACCCGTATTCTGATCTGAATTATCAGTGTGTGGAGGACAGTTTTGACCTGAAAGTCCGGGCT
This sequence comes from Escherichia sp. WS2035, assembly GCF_046487065.1. NCBI lineage: Bacteria > Pseudomonadati > Pseudomonadota > Gammaproteobacteria > Enterobacterales > Enterobacteriaceae > Escherichia > Escherichia sp. WS2035. The sequence continues at coordinate 33,107 of NZ_JBJQKD010000021.1, read as the reverse complement.
GATTACCTGACGCTGGGCCTGCGTGAGAGCGGCAGGAACAGTACGGCCCGCATCCTGAATTTCCATCTGGCCCGTAACCCGGAAATCGCTTTTTTGTGGAACATGGCCGACAACTACAGCAACCTGCTGAACCCGGAGTTGTCCATCTCCTGCCCGTTCATCCTGACGCTGACTCTGGTGGTGGAAGACCAGGTGAAAACCCACAGCGAAGCCAACCTGAAGTACATGGACCTGGAGAAAAAGTCGAAGACCTCCTATGCCAAATGGTTTCCGTCCGTGGAGAAAGAAGCGAAGGAGTGGGGGGAACTGCGTCAGCGGCTGGGCTCCGGTCAGTCCTCTGTCGTGTCCTACTTCCTCAACATCACAGCCTTCTGCAAGGACAATAATGAAACGGCACTGGAAGTGGAGCAGGACATCCTGAACAGCTTCCGTAAAAACGGTTTTGAGCTGATTTCACCGCGCTTTAACCACATGCGCAATTTCCTGACCTGTCTGCCCTTTATGGCCGGGAAAGGGTTGTTTAAACAGCTGAAAGAGGCCGGAGTGGTACAGCGCGCAGAGAGCTTTAATGTGGCCAACCTGATGCCGTTAGTGGCGGATAACCCCCTGACACCGGCAGGTCTGCTGGCACCCACCTACCGTAACCAGCTGGCGTTTATCGATATTTTCTTCCGGGGGATGAATAACACCAACTATAACATGGCGGTCTGTGGCACCTCCGGGGCCGGTAAAACCGGGCTGATACAGCCACTTATCCGCAGCGTGCTGGACTCCGGAGGCTTTGCCGTGGTGTTCGACATGGGGGATGGATACAAGTCCCTGTGTGAGAACATGGGCGGGGTGTATCTGGACGGTGAAACCCTGCGCTTTAACCCGTTTGCGAACATCACCGATATTGACCAGTCAGCGGAGCGTGTCCGTGACCAGCTGTCGGTGATGGCCAGCCCCAACGGTAACCTGGATGAAGTGCATGAAGGTCTGCTGCTGCAGGCAGTCAGGGCATCATGGCTGGCCAAAGAGAACAGGGCACGTATTGATGACGTGGTGGATTTCCTGAAAAACGCCAGTGACAGCGAGCAGTATGCCGAGTCACCGACCATCCGCAGCCGTCTGGACGAAATGATTGTGCTGCTTGACCAGTACACTGCTAACGGCACTTATGGCCAGTATTTCAACTCCGATGAGCCGTCCCTGCGGGATGATGCGAAAATGGTGGTGCTGGAGCTGGGCGGACTGGAAGACCGTCCGTCCCTGCTGGTTGCGGTGATGTTCAGCCTTATCATTTACATTGAGAACCGGATGTACCGCACGCCGCGTAACCTCAAGAAACTGAACGTCATTGATGAAGGCTGGCGTCTGCTGGACTTCAAAAATCACAAGGTCGGTGAATTTATTGAGAAAGGCTACCGTACCGCCCGCCGTCATACCGGTGCCTATATCACCATCACCCAGAACATCGTCGACTTTGACTCTGACAAGGCCTCCAGTGCGGCCCGTGCAGCATGGGGTAACTCCTCCTACAAAATTATCCTCAAACAGAGTGCGAAGGAGTTCGCGAAATACAACCAGCTGTATCCGGACCAGTTCCTGCCACTGCAGCGTGACATGATTGGTAAGTTCGGTGCGGCCAAAGATCAGTGGTTCAGTTCCTTCCTGCTGCAGGTGGAAAACCATTCCTCCTGGCACCGCCTGTTTGTGGACCCGTTAAGCCGCGCCATGTACAGCTCTGACGGCCCGGATTTTGAGTTTGTGCAGCAGAAACGTAAAGAGGGGCTGAGTATTCATGAGGCAGTGTGGCAGCTGGCGTGGAAGAAGTCAGGGCCGGAGATGGCTTCGCTGGAAGCCTGGCTGGAAGAACATGAGAAATACAGGAGTGTTGCATGACCACAACGCAAAAAACGACTGACGTTACAGCCCCCCGACGCAGCCACTGGTGGTGGACGGTGCCGGGATGCCTGGCAATGGTGTTACTGAACGCAGCCATCAGTTACGGCATTGTCAGACTGAACGCACCGGTGACTGCCGCCTTCAACATGAAACAGACCGTGGATGCGTTTTTTGACAGCGCCAGTCAGAAACAACTGTCAGAAGCACAGTCAAAAGCCCTTTCAGCGCGTTTTAACACGGCACTGGAAGCCAGCCTGCAGGCATGGCAGCAGAAACACCACGCGGTCATTCTGGTGTCGCCTGCCGTGGTACAGGGGGCTCCGGATATCACCCGGGAAATCCAGCAGGATATCGCCCGGCGAATGAGGGCGGAGCCATGAGATGCCGGGGGCTGATTGCCCTGCTGATATGGGGGCAGAGTGTGGCCGCCGCCGATCTTGGTACCTGGGGCGATCTGTGGCCGGTAAAGGAGCCGGACATGCTGACGGTGATCATGCAGCGCCTGACGGCACTGGAGCAGTCCGGTGAGATGGGCCGGAAAATGGATGCCTTTAAGGAGCGGGTGATCCGCAACAGTCTGCGGCCCCCTGCCGTGCCCGGTATCGGACGCACGGAGAAATACGGCAGCCGGTTGTTTGACCCGTCCGTCAGACTGGCTGCGGATATCCGGGATAACGAAGGGCGGGTGTTTGCCCGTCAGGGTGAAGTGATGAATCCGCTGCAGTATGTTCCTTTTAACCAGACGCTGTATTTCATCAATGGCGATGATCCGGCGCAGGTGGCCTGGATGAAACGCCAGACGCCGCCCACACTGGAGAGCAAAATTATCCTCGTGCAGGGCAGTATCCCGGAGATGCAGAAGTCTCTGGACAGCCGTGTTTACTTTGACCAGAACGGTGTGCTCTGCCAGCGCCTCGGCATTGATCAGGTCCCGGCACGGGTGAGCGCCGTTCCCGGCGATCGCTTCCTGAAGGTGGAATTTATTCCGGCAGAGGAGGGCAGAAAATGAAGCGAAGCCTGTGGCTGCTGATGTTATTCCTTCTCGCCGGTCATGTCCCTGCAGCGTCTGCGGATTCTGCCTGTGAGGGGCGTTTTGTAAACCCGATCACGGATATCTGCTGGAGCTGTATTTTCCCGCTCTCGCTGGGCAGTATCAAAGTCAGTCAGGGTAAGGTCCCCGACACGGCGAACCCGTCGATGCCCATTCAGATTTGTCCGGCACCGCCGCCGCTGTTCAGGCGTATCGGGCTGGCCATTGGTTACTGGGAGCCGATGGCGCTGACGGACGTCACCCGATCACCGGGATGCATGGTTAACCTGGGCTTCAGCCTGCCGGCTTTTGGTAAAACGGCACAGGGAACGGCGAAAAAGGATGAGAAGCAGGTGAACGGGGCGTTCTATCACGTTCACTGGTACAAATACCCGCTGACGTACTGGCTTAACATCATCACATCGCTGGGCTGTCTGGAAGGTGGTGACCTGGATATCGCTTATCTTTCTGAAATCGACCCCACCTGGACGGACAGCAGCCTGACCACCATTCTCAATCCGGAAGCTGTCATCTTTGCCAATCCGATAGCACAGGGGGCCTGTGCAGCAGATGCCATTGCCAGCGCCTTTAATATGCCTCTCGATGTTCTGTTCTGGTGTGCCGGTTCGCAGGGCAGTATGTACCCGTTCAATGGCTGGGTGAGTAATGAGTCCAGTCCGTTGCAGTCCTCCCTGCTGGTCAGTGAACGCATGGCGTTCAAGCTGCACCGTCAGGGCATGATTATGGAAACCATCGGGAAAAATAACGCCGTCTGTAATGAATATCCGTCCCCAATCCTGCCCAAAGAACGCTGGCGTTACCAGATGGTGAATATGTACCCGGACAGCGGACAGTGCCACCCGTTCGGGCGCAGTGTGACCCGCTGGGAAACCGGGAAAAATCCGCCCAATACAAAGAAAAACTTCGGCTACCTGATGTGGCGTAAACGTAACTGTGTCTTCCTGTGAGGTGAATGATGAAGCTGAGTATGAAATCTCTGGCAGCACTGCTGATGATGCTGAACGGGGCGGTTATGGCGTCAGAAAACGTGAACACTCCTGAAAACCGCCAGTTCCTGAAGCAGCAGGAAAATTTAAGCAGACAACTGCGTGAAAAACCTGACCATCAGCTGAAAGCCTGGGCGGAGAAGCAGGTGCTGGAAAACCCCCTTCAGCGTTCAGATAACCATTTCCTGGATGAGCTGGTTCGTAAACAGCAGGCTTCGCAGGACGGGAAACCCCGGCAGGGTGCTCTGTATTTTGTGTCGTTTTCCATTCCCGAAGAGGGGCTGAAACGAATGCTGGGCGAAACCCGGCACTACGGTATACCCGCCACACTGCGGGGCATGGTGAACAATGACCTGAAGACCACCGCTGAAGCCGTGCTGTCCCTGGTGAAAGACGGCGCGACTGATGGTGTTCAGATCGACCCGACGCTGTTTTCACAGTACGGCATTCGCAGTGTACCGGCACTGGTGGTGTTCTGCAGTCAGGGATACGACATCATCCGGGGAAACCTGCGGGTCGGCCAGGCGCTGGAGAAAGTGGCCGCCACGGGTGACTGCCGGCAGGTGGCTCATGATTTACTGGCAGGGAAAGGAGTTTCCGGGAAATGAAACGTATTTTACCTCTGATACTGGCTCTGGTTGCCGGCATGGCACAGGCTGACAGCAACAGTGATTACCGGGCCGGTTCTGATTTTGCTCACCAGATCAAAGGGCAGGGAAGCAGCAGTATTCAGGGCTTTAAGCCACAGGAGAGTATCCCCGGCTATAACGCGAATCCGGACGAGACAAAATACTACGGTGGCGTGACTGCCGGCGGGGATGGCGGCCTGAAAAATGACGGCACCACGGAATGGGCGACCGGTGAAACCGGAAAAACCATCACAGAGTCATTCATGAACAAGCCGAAAGACATTCTTTCACCGGATGCACCGTTTATCCAGACCGGCAGGGATGTGGTGAACCGGGCTGACAGCATTGTGGGAAACACCGGGCAGCAGTGCAGTGCGCAGGAGATTAGCCGGAGTGAATACACGAATTACACCTGTGAGCGGGATTTACAGGTGGAGCAGTACTGCACACGAACTGCCCGTATGGAGCTGCAGGGGAGTACCACATGGGAAACCCGGACGCTGGAGTATGAAATGAGTCAGCTACCTGCACGTGAAGTGAATGGTCAGTATGTTGTCTCCATTACCTCTCCCGTTACCGGTGAAATTGTCAATGCGCATTACAGCTGGAGTCGTACTTACCTGCAGAAGAGTGTACCTATGACAATTACAGTACTGGGAACCCCACTGAGCTGGAATGCCAAATACTCAGCAGATGCCTCATTTACACCAGTACAGAAAACACTGACTGCCGGTGTTGCTTTTACGTCATCTCACCCCGTCCGGGTCGGGAATACAAAATTCAAACGTCATACGGCAATGAAGCTGCGTCTGGTTGTCAGGGTAAAAAAAGCCTCGTACACCCCGTATGTTGTCTGGTCTGAAAGCTGCCCGTTCAGCAAGGAGCTGGGGAAACTGACAAAAACAGAATGTACGGAGGCTGGCGGGAACAGGACGCTGGTGAAAGACGGTCAGTCATACAGCATGTACCAGAGCTGCTGGGCATACCGGGACACGTATGTCACACAGTCAGCAGACAAGGGAACCTGTCAGACCTACGCCGACAATCCTGCCTGTACCCTGGTGTCACACCAGTGCACCTTTTACTCCGAAGAAGGTGCCTGTCTGCATGAATATGCCACGTACTCCTGTGAGTCAAAAACATCCGGGAAAGTGATGGTCTGTGGGGGAGACGTCTTCTGTCTCGATGGCGAATGCGATAAGGCTCAGAGCGGGAAGAGTAATGATTTTGCCGAAGCCGTTTCTCAGCTGGCGGCACTGGCCGCAGCAGGTAAGGATGTTGCGGCGCTGAACGGGGTGGATGTCCGTGCTTTCACCGGTCAGGCGAAATTTTGTAAGAAGGCTGCAGCCGGATACAGCAACTGCTGTAAGGACAGCGGCTGGGGACAGGATATCGGGCTGGCCAAATGCAGCAGTGATGAAAAAGCCCTGGCTAAAGCAAAATCAAACAAACTGACCGTCAGTGTCGGAGAGTTCTGTTCGAAGAAAGTGCTGGGTGTCTGCCTGGAGAAAAAACGCAGTTACTGTCAGTTTGATTCGAAGCTGGCGCAGATAGTCCAGCAGCAGGGGCGCAACGGACAGCTGCGTATCAGTTTTGGCAGTGCGAAGCATCCTGACTGTCGGGGGATTACGGTTGATGAGCTGCAGAAAATTCAGTTCGACAGACTGGATTTCACTAACTTCTACGAAGACCTGATGAATAACCAGAAAATCCCGGACAGTGGTGTTCTGACGCAGAAAGTGAAAGAGCAGATTGCTGACCAGCTGAAACAGGCAGGACAGTAAGGTAGGGAAAATAACCGGGGAAAATGATGAAAGTCATATTCACGTCGAACCGTTTTATTGATTTTCTTATCCGGCTTTTGATTACAGCGATTGTCATTTCCCCGGTAATTATCTGGTCGTGGGATACGGTAAAAGAAACCACTGCAGGTGAGATACTTGCTGCTGCTTTCGTTATTTTTTACTCCGGTGTGCTCCTGTTTATTCTGTATTTTTGTTTTTCTGCCCTGACTGACCTGCAGAAACCTGATGAAAGAAAAAGTGATGAAAGGAATGAAGATGAATAAAGCATTACTGCCACTGTTACTCTGCTGCTTTATTTTTCCGGCGTCAGGAAAAGATGCAGGCTGGCAGTGGTATAACGAGAAAATAAATCCGAAGGAAAAAGAAAATAAACCAGTACCTGCAGCCCCCCGTCAGGAGCCGGACATTATGCAGAAACTGGCCGCACTGCAGACGGCAACAAAGCGGGCGCTGTACGAAGCTATTCTGTATCCCGGCGTGGATAATTTTGTGAAATATTTCCGGCTGCAGAATTACTGGACTCAGCAGGCCGGGCTTTTCACCATGAGCGCCAAAAAAGCCATGCTGGCGCATCCCGAACTGGACTATAACCTGCAGTACAGCCATTACAACGGCACGGTCCGGAACCAGCTGGCGGCAGACCAGGTGCAGCAGCGACAGGCCATTGCGAAACTGGCTGAACACTACGGCATCATGTTCTTTTACCGGGGGCAGGGCCCCATCGACGGGCAGCTGGCGCAGGTCATTAATGGCTTCAGGGATACCTATGGTCTGAGTGTTATTCCCGTTTCCGTGGATGGCGTGATTAATCCGCTGTTGCCGGATTCCCGGACTGACCAGGGGCAGGCGCAGCGCCTCGGCGTGAAATATTTCCCGGCCATGATGCTGGTTGACCCGAAACAGGGCAGTGTTCGCCCGTTATCATACGGTTTTATTTCGCAGGACGACCTGGCAAAACAATTCCTGAACGTTTCTGAAGATTTTAAACCCAATTTTTAATCGCGGATTTGATTTATGAGTGAAGATTGTTTGAAAATGTTTACAGGTGTTGTTCTGTTAATATTTGTCATTATTGCCGGTTATTTCTTTTCTGAGCGTAATGACAGGAAAATGTTTCTCCTGAGCTCACTGGTTTTCCTTGTTATTAATATCGCGTGTTTATATGTGCTGACTGCCAGTCTCTGGTTTCTGTGTGGTGCAATTATGAATCAGGGCGCAGCAATGGTTGTTCCAATGGTTATTGGCTCATTACCGAACGTTACGAGCTTCGACGGGTTCAGAAGAATATTTATCTGTATTATGTTGTCATCAGTATGGTCCGGAGTGATGTGGTTTTTTATAAGGGGGCTTATGACAGGCTAAGTCATATAAAACGGTAATAAAAACCATACAAAATAATGAGGTTGATCTGATTAATATCACACAAACGCGAATATTACAGACATAAATACTCTCATGTAAATAATAACCGGAGTTTAACATGATAAGTAAACGCAGATTCTCTTTACCCCGGCTTGATATTACGGGAATGTGGGTATTTTCCCTGGGTGTCTGGTTTCATATCGTCGCCCGTCTTGTTTACAGCAAACCCTGGATGGCTTTTTTTCTGGCGGAGTTGATTGCGGCCATCCTTGTGCTGTTCGGCGCATACCAGGTGCTGGATGCATGGATTGCCCGTGTCAGCCGGGAAGAGCGTGAGGCACTGGAAGCCAGGCAACAGGCCATGATGGAAGGGCAGCAGGAGGGCAGACATGTCTCTCATTAAATCACTGTTGTTCACCCTGTTGCTGGCAGCCGCTGCCGTGCAGGCCTCCACCCGGGATGAAATTGAACGACTCTGGAATCCGCAGGGCATGGCCGCGCAGCCTGCACAACCGGCAGCAGGCACGTCAGCCAGGACAGAAAAGCCGGCTCCCCGCTGGTTCCGCCTCAGCAACGGCAGGCAGGTTAACCTGGCCGACTGGAAGGTGGTGCTGTTTATGCAGGGGCATTGCCCTTACTGTCACCAGTTTGACCCGGTACTGAAACAGCTGGCACAGCAGTACGGCTTTTCCGTTTTTCCCTACACCCTGGATGGTCAGGGGGATACCGCCTTTCCGGAAGCATTACCGGTGCCACCGGACGTGATGCAGACCTTCTTCCCGAATATCCCGGTGGCCACACCGACCACCTTCCTGGTCAACGTCAACACGCTTGAGGCATTACCGCTTTTACAGGGGGCAACGGATGCCGCCGGTTTTATGGCGCGGATGGATACCGTTCTGCAGATGTACGGAGGAAAAAAAGGTGCGAAATAAGCAGGTGGTGTTACTCATTGCCGGAATATCCGGCATCGCGACGGGAATAATCGTCAGCCTGAATATCCCCTTTATCCATCAGGGGCTTTTTTATCCCGCCAGCCCTGTAGAAATTGTCGTTTCGCTGTGCCTTACCTTTTCTGTTTCTGTTGTGTTTTTTGTGGGGGCAATTGTGGGATGGATTTCGGTGTCTGAAATATATTACAGCCGCAGGACTGGACGGAAATATCGGGATATTCCTGCTGAAATGTCGTATGCGCCGGGAGAACAAATTAAGGGAGGGCAAGAATGATGCCACGCATTAAACCTCTTCTGGTTCTTTGTGCTGCTTTACTGACGGTCACACCCGCAGCGTCAGCGGATGTGAACAGCGACATGAATCAGTTCTTTAACAAGCTGGGCTTCGCCTCCAATACCACACAGCCGGGCGTCTGGCAGGGGCAGGCCGCCGGTTATGCTTACGGTGGCTCCCTGTATGCCCGTACTCAGGTCAAAAATGTTCAGCTGATTTCCATGACGCTGCCGGATATCAATGCCGGATGTGGCGGCATCGACGCCTATCTCGGCTCGTTCAGTTTTATTAATGGCGAGCAGCTGCAGCGTTTTGTTAAGCAGATTATGAGCAATGCTGCCGGTTACTTTTTTGACCTTGCCCTGCAGACAACGGTGCCGGAAATCAAAACCGCAAAAGACTTCCTGCAGAAAATGGCAAGCGACATTAACAGTATGAACCTCAGTTCCTGCCAGGCTGCACAGGGGATTATCGGCGGGCTCTTCCCCCGGACGCAGGTGTCCCAGCAGAAAGTCTGTCAGGACATTGCCGGTGAGAGCAATATTTTTGCTGACTGGGCGGCTTCCCGGCAGGGATGTACCGTTGGCGGGAAATCTGACAGTGTCAGGGATAAAGCCAGCGACAAGGATAAGGAGCGGGTGACCAAAAACATCAACATCATGTGGAATGCGCTTTCCAAAAACAGAATGTTTGACGGCAACAAAGAGCTGAAAGAGTTTGTGATGACGCTGACCGGCTCACTGGTGTTTGGGCCTAACGGCGAAATCACACCCTTGTCAGCCAGAACCACTGACCGCTCAATTATCCGGGCCATGATGGAAGGCGGCACAGCAAAAATTTATCACTGCAACGATTCTGATAAATGCCTGAAAGTGGTGGCAGACACACCGGTGACCATCAGCCGGGATAATGCACTGAAGTCTCAGATTACTAAACTTCTGGCCAGCATTCAGAACAAGGCTGTCAGTGACACGCCTCTGGATGACAAGGAAAAAGGCTTTATTTCCAGTACCACCATCCCCGTCTTCAAATACCTGGTTGACCCGCAGATGCTCGGTGTTTCCAACAGTATGATTTACCAGCTGACGGACTATATCGGTTACGACATCCTGCTGCAGTACATTCAGGAGCTGATACAGCAGGCCAGGGCGATGGTGGCCACAGGAAATTATGACGAAGCAGTTATCGAACATATTAACGACAACATGAATGATGCCACCCGGCAGATTGCGGCGTTTCAGTCACAGGTGCAGGTACAGCAGGATGCGCTGCTGGTTGTCGATCGTCAGATGAGCTACATGCGTCAGCAGCTTTCCGCCCGCATGCTCAGTCGTTACCAGAACAACTATCACTTCGGAGGGAGCACGCTGTGAATGAAGTTTATGTGATTGCCGGTGGTGAGTGGTTGCGGAATAACCTGAACGCCATTGCCGCCTTTATGGGAACCAGGACGTGGGATTCCATTGAAAAAATTGCGCTCACATTGTCTGTTCTCGCGGTGGCCGTGATGTGGGTACAGCGGCACAACGTGATGGATTTGCTGGGCTGGGTGGCCGTGTTTGTGCTTATCAGCCTGCTGGTTAATGTCCGCACATCGGTGCAGGTTATTGATAACAGTGACCTGGTCAAAGTTCACCGGGTGGATAATGTGCCGGTCGGACTGGCGATGCCACTTTCACTGACGACCCGTATCGGGCATGCAATGGTGGCCAGTTACGAGATGATCTTCACGCAACCGGACAGCGTCACCTACAGCAAAACGGGGATGCTGTTTGGCGCAGAACTGGTATCAAAAAGCACCGACTTTTTGTCCCGGAATCCGGAAATCACCAATCTTTTCCAGGATTATGTGCAGAACTGCGTGATGGGGGATATTTACCTGAACCACAAATATACGCTGGAGGAGCTGATGGCCTCCGCTGATCCCTACACGCTGATTTTTTCCCGCCCCAGCCCGCTGCGGGGCGTTTATGACAGCAATAATAATTTCGTAACCTGTAAGGACGCTTCGGTTTCGCTGAAAGACAAGCTGAATCTGGACACACAGAGTGGCGGAAAAACCTGGCATTATTATGCCCAGCAGCTATTTGGCGGACGCCCTGATCCTAACCTGCTGTTCAGTACGCTGATTGGCGACAGTTACAGTTACTTCTATGGCTCAAGTAAATCAGCCAGCCAGATCATCCGCCAGAATGTCACCATCAATGCGCTGAAGGAGGGGATCACCAGTTATGCCGCACGTAATGGTGATTCGGCCAGCCTGGTGAATCTGGCCACCACGTCATCGATGGAGAAACAACGTCTGGCACATGTCTCCATCGGTCATGTGGCGATGCGGACACTGCCCATGACGCAGACCATCCTGACGGGGATCGCCATCGGTATTTTCCCGCTCCTGGTACTGGCGGCTGTCTTCAACAAACTGACGCTGTCCGTCCTGAAAGGCTATGTGTTTGCCCTGATGTGGTTGCAGTCATGGCCAATGTTGTACGCCATTCTGAACAGCGCCATGACATTTTATGCAAAGCAGAATGGTGCACCGGTGGTGCTCTCGGAAATTTCACAGATACAGCTGAAATACTCCGATCTGGCTTCCACTGCCGGGTATCTTTCCATGATGATCCCGCCATTATCCTGGATGATGGTCAGGGGGCTCGGGGCAGGATTTTCCAGTGTGTACAGCCATTTCGCTTCCTCTGCTATCAGCCCGACCGCCAGTGCAGCAGGCAGTGTGGTTGACGGTAATTACTCCTACGGCAACATGCAGACGGAAAACGTGAACGGCTTCAGCTGGAGCACCAACAGCACCACGTCGTTTGGTCAGATGATGTACCAGACCGGCAGTGGCGCAACCGCCACACAGACCCGTGACGGTAATATGGTGATGGATGCAAGCGGAGCGATGTCCCGGTTACCGGTCGGCATCAATGCAACGCGTCAGATTGCGGCGGCACAACAGGAAATGGCCCGGGAAGCATCGAACAGAGCAGAAAGTGCCCTGCATGGGTTCAGCAGCAGTATTGCCAGTGCCTGGAACACGCTCAGTCAGTTTGGTTCTAACCGGGGGAGCAGTGATTCTGTCACCGGTGGTGCTGACAGCACGATGAGTGCACAGGACTCCATGATGGCCAGCCGTATGCGCAGTGCAGTGGAAAGCTATGCGAAGGCGCATAATATCAGTAATGAGCAGGCGACTCAGGAACTGGCATCAACAAGTACCAGGCTATCTGGTGGAATGTATGCTGATGCTCATGCTGAATGGGGGGTTAAACCTAAAATTCTTGGTGTTGGTGGTGGGGTAGGCATCAGAGGTGGATTTAAGGGGAGCCTGGATGCAACGGATGATGACTCACATTCAGCAAGTAGTGGCAGCAGGGCTACCCATGATGCTCGCCATGATATCGATGCTAAAGCCAGTAAGGACTTTAAAGAGGCCAGCGATTACTTTACCAGTCGCAAAGTCAGTGAATCCGGCAGCCATACTGACAATAATGCCGATTCCCGCGTGGACCAGTTGTCTGCAGCCCTGAACTCAGCGAAACAGAGTTACGACCAGTACACGACGAATATGACCCGCAGCCATGAATATGCTGAAATGGCATCCCGTACTGAAAGCATGAGTGGGCAGATGAGCGAAGATTTGTCGCAACAGTTTGCACTGTATGTGATGAAACACGCACCGCAGGATGCCGAAGCTATTCTGACAAACACCAGTTCACCGGAGATTGCAGAACGCCGTCGGGCGATGGCATGGTCTTTTGTTCAGGAACAGGTGCAGCCTGGTGTTGATAATGCCTGGCGTGAATCCCGTGGGGATATTGGTAAAGGAATGGAGAGCGTACCTTCGGGTGGTGGCAGCCAGGATATTATTGCTGACCATCAGGGGCATCAGGCCATTATTGATCAAAGAACGCAGGACAGTAATATCCGTAATGATGTAAAACATCAGGTTGATAATATGGTCACAGAATATAAAGGGAATATCGGAGATACTCAGAATAGTATTCATGGCGAAGAAAATATTGTAGACAGACAATATTCAGAGTTAAAAAATAATCACAAACAGGAAGAAATTCAACAAAACAACAGATATAATGAAGAAAATAAACGACAGAAATTAATGCCAACACCGTCTGAAGATGCATTAAAACAGATGGTGGATGATAAGAAAGAACGATTGAAGGGGCCATTATGATCACTCACTATGATATAAAAATGGAGATGCAAAAACTAAAGGAGGTACTCTCTGTAGAGGGTGTTAATATCCCATCATTATTACAAGTCATAAAGCCGGGAACTTATGTGTTTTTATGGGTTTTATTATGGCCAACTTTTCTGCGTTTAGTATCGGTTAAAAGTGATGTCAGGGATGTTGGCTTTGATATATGTGCTAGTGGAATGATGGGGTTCCTGCTTTTTGTGGCTATTACAAATGGAATGATGTTATACCTTGCGATTCCTGATAGTTTCAGAAAGGATTCAAAAATAATAAATTTTATGTATTCTAAGAGTAAGACATATATTTTGTTGTTTTTGATTGTTTTTTCTATGGTTTCGTTTATGCATTCTATCTTATATGTTTTTGCACTAATGATTACATTCATATTATTTTTCTTGGTGTATACCATAGATATAAATCGTTATAATCTCTCAGCTATAGCCTCAGTAATAGGACTGTTCAAAAAAGAGTCTGTTAGTTAAAAGGATATTTTGGATGAAAACAAAAAAATTGATGATGGTTGCACTGGTCAGTTCCACTCTGGCCCTTTCAGGGTGTGGTGCGATGAGCACAGCAATCAAGAAGCGTAACCTTGAGGTGAAGACTCAGATGAGTGAGACCATCTGGCTTGAACCCGCCAGCGAACGCACGGTATTTCTGCAGATCAAAAACACGTCTGATAAAGACATGAGTGGGCTGCAGGGCAAAATTGCTGATGCTGTGAAAGCAAAAGGATATCAGGTGGTGACTTCTCCGGATAAAGCCTACTACTGGATTCAGGCGAATGTGCTGAAGGCCGATAAGATGGATCTGCGGGAGTCTCAGGGATGGCTGAACCGTGGTTATGAGGGCGCAGCAGTTGGTGCAGCGTTAGGTGCCGGTATCACCGGATATAATTCCAGTTCTGCCGGTGCCACACTCGGTGTGGGCCTTGCTGCCGGTCTGGTGGGTATGGCTGCAGATGCGATGGTGGAAGATGTGAACTATACCATGATCACGGATGTGCAGATTGCAGAGCGTACTAAGGCAACGGTGACAACGGATAATGTTGCCGCCCTGCGTCAGGGCACATCAGGTGCGAAAATTCAGACCAGTACTGAAACAGGTAACCAGCATAAATACCAGACCCGTGTGGTCTCAAATGCGAACAAGGTTAACCTGAAATTTGAAGAGGCGAAGCCTGTTCTCGAAGACCAGCTGGCCAAATCAATCGCAAATATTCTCTGATTATCTTCCGGAGGCTGGTCTGACCGGCCTCCTGACTGACGCCTCGCTTTGCTCGTTGTCCAACCCCGGAAAGAAATAAAATAAATTTTATTTCTCCCCGGCGTTTCCGAAATAAATATGAAAACACTGAGCGGTTGTGCAAATTCTTTGTGCGACCGTGAAGTGTTGCCGGCGAAGCCGGAATTTAACGGTTATTAATCTTTTCATCATTAATAATCAGTCCGACTGACTTTTTTTCTTCGGAATATCATCATGAGTTTTAACGCAAAGGATATGACCCAGGGCGGTCAGATTGCGTCCATGCGTATCCGCATGTTCAGCCAGATCGCCAATATCATGCTTTACTGCCTGTTTATTTTTTTCTGGATACTCGTTGGTCTGGTTTTATGGGTAAAAATAAGCTGGCAGACGTTTGTGAACGGCTGTATTTACTGGTGGTGTACCACGCTGGAAGGCATGCGGGATTTAATCAAGTCCCAGCCGGTATATGAGATCCAGTATTACGGCAAAACCTTCCGGATGAACGCTGCTCAGGTACTGCATGATAAATATATGATCTGGTGCGGAGAGCAGCTATGGTCCGCATTCGTTCTGGCTACAGTTGTGGCACTGGTTATTTGCCTGATTACCTTCTTTGTTGTCTCCTGGATTCTGGGGCGTCAGGGTAAACAACAGAGCGAAAATGAAGTCACAGGTGGTCGTCAGCTGACGGAGAACCCGAAAGACGTTGCCCGGATGCTGAAAAAAGACGGCAAGGACTCCGATATCCGGATTGGCGACCTGCCGATTATCCGGGATTCCGAAATCCAGAACTTCTGTCTGCACGGCACGGTCGGGGCCGGTAAGTCGGAAGTTATCCGTCGTCTGGCCAACTACGCCCGTCAGCGTGGAGATATGGTGGTGATTTATGACCGTTCAGGGGAATTTGTTAAAAGTTACTATGATCCCTCCATCGATAAAATCCTGAATCCGCTGGATGCCCGCTGTGCCGCCTGGGATTTGTGGAAGGAGTGCCTGACACAGCCGGATTTTGATAATACCGCGAACACGCTGATCCCGATGGGCACAAAAGAGGACCCGTTCTGGCAGGGTTCAGGACGTACCATTTTTGCGGAAGCGGCGTACCTGATGCGTAATGACCCCAACCGCAGCTACAGCAAACTGGTGGACACACTGCTTTCCATCAAAATCGAAAAACTGCGTACCTTCCTGCGTAATTCACCGGCGGCCAACCTGGTGGAAGAGAAAATTGAGAAAACGGCGATTTCCATCCGTGCTGTGCTGACCAACTACGTGAAAGCCATCCGTTACCTGCAGGGGATTGAGCATAACGGTGAGTCTTTTACCATCCGTGACTGGATGCGGGGTGTCCGGGAAGATCAGAAAAACGGCTGGCTGTTTATCTCGTCGAATGCCGACACCCATGCCTCCCTGAAGCCGGTGATCTCCATGTGGCTGTCCATTGCCATTCGTGGTCTGCTGGCAATGGGAGAAAACCGTAACCGTCGTGTGTGGTTTTTCTGTGATGAGCTACCCACGTTACACAAACTGCCGGACCTGGTGGAGATCCTGCCGGAAGCCCGTAAGTTCGGTGGCTGTTATGTGTTTGGTATCCAGTCCTATGCCCAGCTGGAAGATATCTACGGTGAGAAAGCGGCTGCCACGCTGTTTGACGTCATGAACACCCGTGCCTTTTTCCGTTCTCCCAGCCATAAGATTGCAGAGTTCGCTGCCGGTGAGATTGGTGAGAAAGAGCACCTGAAAGCCAGCGAGCAGTACTCCTACGGTGCTGATCCGGTACGTGACGGGGTATCGACCGGTAAGGATATGGAGCGCCAGACGCTGGTCAGTTATTCCGACATTCAGTCTCTGCCGGATTTGACCTGTTATGTCACCCTGCCCGGACCGTATCCGGCAGTAAAACTCTCACTGAAATATCAGGCACGTCCGAAGGTTGCCCCTGAGTTTATTCCGCGTGACATCAACCCGGAAATGGAGAACCGCCTGAGCGCCGTACTTGCCGCAAGGGAAGCAGAAGGTCGTCAGATGGCCAGCCTCTTCAAACCGGATGTGCCGGAGGTTGTTTCCGGAGAAGACGTGACTCAGGCTGAACAGCCGCAACAGCCGGTGTCTCCTGCCATCAACGATAAGAAGTCAGATTCAGGTGTGAATGTTCCGGCAGGGGGGATCGAGCAGGAGCTGAAAATGAAACCGGAAGAAGAGATGGAACAGCAACTGCCACCCGGGATCAGTGAATCCGGTGAAGTGGTGGATATGGCCGCTTATGAGGCATGGCAACAGGAAAATCATCCGGACATCCAGCAGCAGATGCAGCGTCGTGAAGAGGTGAACATTAATGTGCACCGGGAGCGCGGGGAGGATGTTGAGCCGGGAGATGATTTCTGATGATGAGTATCGCGCAGGTCAGATCGGCCGGAAGTGCCGGTAACTATTATACCGACAAGGATAATTACTATGTGCTGGGCAGCATGGGAGAACGCTGGGCCGGCAGGGGGGCTGAACAGCTGGGACTGCAGGGCAGTGTCGATAAGGATGTTTTTACCCGTCTTCTGGAGGGCAGGCTGCCGGACGGAGCGGATCTAAGCCGCATGCAGGATGGCAGTAACAGGCATCGTCCCGGCTACGATCTGACCTTCTCCGCCCCCAAAAGTGTCTCCATGATGGCCATGTTAGGTGGCGATAAGCGCCTGATTGATGCACATAACCAGGCCGTGGACTTTGCTGTTCGTCAGGTGGAGGCGCTGGCCTCCACACGGGTGATGACGGACGGACAGTCAGAAACGGTGCTGACCGGTAATCTGGTGATGGCACTGTTTAACCACGACACCAGTCGCGATCAGGAACCACAGTTACACACGCATGCGGTGGTGGCTAATGTCACGCAGCATAACGGCGAATGGAAGACACTTAGCAGTGACAAAGTGGGGAAAACGGGGTTCATTGAGAATGTGTACGCTAATCAGATTACCTTTGGCAGGCTCTACCGGGAAAAACTGAAAGAGCAGGTTGAGGCGCTGGGCTATGAAACCGAAGTGGTGGGTAAGCACGGTATGTGGGAGATGCCGGGCGTACCGGTGGAGGCCTTTTCCGGACGCTCACAGGCAATCCGGGAGGCCGTCGGGGAAGATGCCTCGCTGAAATCCCGGGATGTGGCGGCACTGGATACGCGAAAATCCAAACAGCACGTCGATCCTGAAGTCAGAATGGCTGAATGGATGCAGACGCTGAAGGAAACCGGGTTCGACATCCGGGCATATCGTGACGCGGCGGATCAGCGTGCGGAGACCCGCACGCAGGCGCCCGGGGCTGTTTCACAGGAGGGGCCGGATGTGCAGCAGGCGGTGACACAGGCCATTGCCGGATTAAGTGAACGAAAAGTGCAGTTTACGTACACGGACGTGCTGGCCAGAACGGTCGGCATACTGCCGCCGGAAAATGGTGTGATTGAGCGGGCCCGCGCCGGTATCGATGAGGCCATCAGCCGTGAGCAGCTCATTCCCCTCGATCGTGAGAAGGGGCTGTTCACGTCCGGGATTCATGTGCTCGATGAGCTGTCAGTCCGGGCACTCAGTCGTGACATCATGAAACAGAACCGGGTGACCGTACATCCGGAGAAAAGTGTCCCCCGGACGGCTGGTTACAGCGATGCGGTCAGTGTTCTGGCACAGGACCGTCCGTCGCTGGCCATTGTGTCCGGGCAGCGTGAGCGGGTGGCTGAACTGGTCATGATGGTCCGGGAGCAGGGGCGGGAGGTGCAGATTATCGCTGCTGACCGTCGCTCGCAGATGAACCTGAAGCAGGATGAACGGCTGTCCGGTGAGCTGATAACCGGACGTCGTCAGTTGCTGGAAGGCATGGCCTTCACGCCGGGCAGTACTGTTATCGTTGACCAGGGCGAAAAACTCTCCCTGAAAGAGACGTTAACCCTGCTGGACGGTGCCGCACGTCATAACGTACAGGTCCTGATAACCGACAGCGGGCAGCGAACCGGTACAGGCAGTGCGCTGATGGCCATGAAGGATGCCGGGGTGAACACATATCGCTGGCAGGGGGGAGAACAGCGACCGGCCACCATCATCAGTGAACCGGACCGTAATGTCCGCTATGCCCGGCTGGCAGGAGATTTTGCGGCCAGCGTGAAAGCCGGAGAAGAGAGCGTGGCACAGGTCAGCGGGGTACGGGAACAGGCCATACTGACACAGGCCATTCGCAGTGAGCTGAAAACACAGGGCGTGCTCGGACATCAGGAGGTGACCATGACGGCACTGTCACCGGTCTGGCTGGACAGCCGGAGCCGTTATCTGCGGGATATGTACCGCCCGGGAATGGTGATGGAGCAGTGGAACCCGGAGACACGCAGTCATGACCGCTATGTGATAGACCGGGTGACGGCGCAGAGTCACAGCCTGACCCTGCGGGATGCGCAGGGTGAAACGCAGGTGGTGCGTATTTCTTCTCTGGACAGCAGCTGGTCGCTGTTCCGGCCGGAAAAAATGCCGGTGGCAGACGGCGAGCGTCTGAGGGTGACAGGGAAAATTCCCGGACTCCGCGTCTCCGGCGGTGACCGCCTGCAGGTGGCATCCGTCAGTGAAGATGCGATGACGGTTGTTGTGCCGGGGCGGGCTGAACCGGCCACCCTGCCTGTGGCTGATTCACCGTTCACGGCACTGAAGCTGGAGAACGGCTGGGTGGAAACGCCCGGGCATTCCGTCAGCGACAGTGCGAAGGTTTTTGCCTCCGTCACACAGATGGCAATGGACAACGCCACCCTGAACGGTCTGGCCCGCAGCGGTCGTGATGTCCGGCTGTATTCCTCACTGGATGAAACCCGTACTGCGGAAAAACTTGCCCGCCATCCCTCCTTTACGGTGGTTTCTGAGCAGATAAAGGCGCGTGCCGGTGAGACATTGCTGGAAACCGCTATCAGTCTGCAGAAAGCCTGGCTTCACACGCCGGCACAGCAGGCTATTCATCTGGCGCTTCCTGTGGTGGAAAGTAAAAACCTGGCCTTCAGCATGGTGGACCTGCTGACAGAGGTGAAGTCGTTTGCTGCAGAAGGAACCAGTTTTACTGAACTGGGAGGGGAAATCAATGCGCAGATAAAACGCGGTGATTTACTGTATGTGGATGTGGCAAAAGGCTATGGCACAGGCCTGCTGGTTTCCCGTGCGTCGTATGAGGCAGAAAAGAGCATTCTTCGCCATATTCTCGAAGGTAAGGAGGCGGTCACGCCGCTGATGGAGAGAGTACCTGGCGAACTCATGGAGAAACTGACATCAGGACAGCGTGCCGCTACCCGCATGATACTGGAAACGTCCGACCGTTTCACGGTGGTGCAGGGCTATGCCGGTGTGGGTAAGACCACACAGTTCCGGGCGGTGATGTCAGCCGTGAACATGCTGCCGGAGAGTGAACGTCCCCGTGTCGTGGGGCTGGGGCCCACGCACCGTGCGGTCGGTGAGATGCGCAGCGCCGGCGTGGATGCACAGACGCTGGCGTCCTTTCTGCATGACACGCAGCTGCTGCAGCGCAGCGGAGAAACGCCGGATTTCAGCAACACGCTGTTCCTGCTCGATGAGAGCTCAATGGTGGGCAATACCGACATGGCACGGGCATACGCCCTGATTGCGGCCGGTGGTGGTCGTGCCGTGGCCAGCGGTGATACGGACCAGCTGCAGGCCATCGCGCCCGGTCAGCCCTTCCGTCTCCAGCAGACGCGCAGTGCTGCCGATGTGGCCATCATGAAGGAGATTGTGCGTCAGACGCCGGAACTGCGGGAGGCGGTATACAGCCTGATTAACCGGGATGTGGAAAGGGCACTGTCCGGGCTTGAGAGTGTGAAACCGTCTCAGGTTCCCCGTCAGGAGGGCGCATGGGCACCGGAGCACTCCGTGACGGAGTTCAGTCACAGCCAGGAAGCGAAACTGGCAGAAGCGCAGCAGAAGGCGATGCTGAAAGGCGAGGCTTTCCCGGATATCCCCATGACACTGTATGAAGCCATTGTCCGCGACTATACCGGCAGGACACCGGAAGCACGGGAGCAGACGCTGATTGTCACACACCTGAATGAGGACCGGCGCGTACTGAACAGCATGATTCATGATGCACGGGAAAAGGCCGGTGAGCTGGGGAAAGAGCAGGTCATGGTGCCTGTCCTGAACACAGCGAATATACGTGACGGAGAACTGCGTCGTCTCTCCACCTGGGAGAATAACCCGGATGCCCTTGCCCTGGTGGATAGTGTGTATCACCGGATTGCCGGTATCAGCAAGGATGACGGGCTGATAACCCTGGAGGATGCGGAAGGTAACACGCGGCTGATTTCGCCCCGGGAGGCGGTGGCTGAAGGCGTCACACTGTACACCCCGGACACCATCCGGGTGGGAACCGGTGACCGGATGCGCTTCACGAAGAGTGACCGGGAGCGCGGTTATGTGGCCAACAGCGTCTGGACGGTGACAGCGGTTTCCGGTGACAGTGTCACGCTGTCGGACGGACAGCAGACCCGGGTGATTCGCCCCGGTCAGGAGCGGGCAGAGCAACATATTGACCTGGCCTATGCCATCACCGCCCACGGTGCGCAGGGGGCAAGTGAAACCTTTGCCATTGCGCTTGAAGGCACGGAAGGCGGGCGGAAACAGATGGCCGGCTTTGAGTCGGCCTACGTGGCCCTGTCGCGTATGAAGCAGCATGTGCAGGTGTACACCGATAACCGTCAGGGCTGGACGGATGCCATCAACAATGCCGTACAGAAAGGAACTGCCCACGATGTGCTGGAGCCGGGGTCTGACCGGGAGGTTATGAATGCAGAGCGGCTGTTCAGTACGGCACGGGAACTGCGGGACGTGGCGGCAGGCCGCGCCGTTCTTCGTCAGGCGGGACTTGCCGGGGGGGACAGTCCGGCACGGTTTATTGCACCTGGGCGCAAATATCCGCAGCCGTATGTGGCACTGCCGGCGTTTGACCGTAACGGCAAGTCAGCCGGTATCTGGCTGAACCCGCTGACCACGGATGACGGAAACGGGCTGCGGGGATTCAGTGGTGAAGGCCGGGTGAAAGGCAGCGGGGATGCGCAGTTCGTGGCCCTGCAGGGCAGCCGTAACGGCGAGAGCCTGCTGGCGGATAACATGCAGGATGGCGTCCGGATTGCCCGTGATAACCCCGACAGCGGTGTGGTGGTGAGAATCGCCGGTGAAGGCCGTCCGTGGAATCCCGGTGCCATCACCGGTGGCCGCGTGTGGGGGGATATCCCGGACAACAGCGTCCAGCCGGGAGCCGGAAATGGCGAACCGATCACGGCAGAGGTACTGGCACAGCGGCAGGCTGAAGAGGCCATCCGCCGTGAAACGGAACGCCGTGCGGATGAAATTGTCCGTAAAATGGCAGAGAACAAACCTGACCTGCCGGACGGCAAAACAGAGCAGGCTGTCAGGGAGATTACCGGGCAGGAGCGTGACCGGGCTGCCATAACTGAACGGGAAGCCGCGCTGCCGGAGAGTGTACTGCGTGAACCACAACGGGAACGGGAAGCGGTCCGCGAGGTTGCCCGGGAAAACCTGCTGCAGGAGCGTCTGCAGCAGATGGAGCGGGATATGGTTCGTGACCTGCAGAAAGAGAAAACCCTGGGCGGAGACTGATACAGGAAGATAAACGCTGATGACAACGGATAACACGAACACGACACGTAACGATTCACTGGCTGCCCGGACCGATACCTGGTTGCAGTCGTTGCTGGTCTGGTCACCCGGACAGCGGGATATCATCAAAACGGTGGCACTGGTGCTGATGGTACTGGACCATGCAAACCGCATTCTGCATCTGGACCAGACGTGGATGTTTCTGGCCGGGCGTGGAGCCTTTCCGCTGTTTGCCCTGGTGTGGGGGCGGAATCTGTCCCGTCATGCGCATATCCGGCAGGTGGCCATTAACCGGCTGTGGGGATGGGCAGTGATTGCCCAGTTCTCGTATTATCTGGCCGGCTTTCCGTGGTATGAGGGGAATATCCTGTTTGCCTTTGCAGTGGCGGCACAGGTGCTGACGTGGTGTGAGACGCGCAGCTTGTGGCGTACTGCTGCGGCCATACTCCTGATGGCACTGTGGGGGCCTTTGTCCGGCACCAGTTACGGCATTACCGGGCTGCTGATGCTGGCAGTCAGTCACCGGCTGTACCGGGCGGAAGACAGAACGGAACGTCTGGCGCTGGTTGCATGCCTGCTGGCCGTGATTCCGGCACTTAACCTTGCCTCCAGTGATGCGGCGGCTGTAGCTGGTCTTGTGATGACGGTGCTGACCGTTGGTCTGGTGTCGCGTGCAGGAAAATCATTACCCCGTTTCTGGCCCGGAGATTTTTTCCCGACGTTCTATGGCTGTCATCTGGCTGTGCTGGGCATTCTGGCGTTGTGACTGGTATGATACTGACGCTGATTCTGCTTATTAATAAACAACATAACACAGGATATTTATGAAAATTACGGATCACAAACTCTCTGAAGGTATTGCCCTGACATTTCGTGTTCCTGAAGGAAATATAAAACATCCTTTGATTATCTTATGCCATGGGTTTTGCGGTATCAGGAATGTTCTGCTCCCTTGCTTTGCGAATGCCTTCACAGAAGCAGGATTCGCAACGATTACTTTTGATTATCGAGGATTCGGTGAGAGTGATGGAGAACGAGGGCGTCTGGTTCCTGCAATGCAGACCGAAGATATTATTTCAGTTATCAATTGGGCAGAAAAGCAGGAATGTATTGATAATCAGCGTATTGGGTTATGGGGAACATCGCTGGGAGGGGGGCATGTCTTCAGTGCAGCTGCGCAGGACCAACGCGTAAAATGTATTGTCAGCCAGCTGGCTTTTGCTGACGGTGATGTTCTGGTTACCGGAGAGATGAATGAATCGGAGAGAGCGTCTTTTCTATCCACGCTGAATAAAATGGCAGAGAAGAAGAAAAACACCGGGAAAGAGATGTTTGTGGGGGTTACACGGGTACTAAGTGATGATGAATCGAAGGTATTCTTCGAGAAAATCAAAGCCCGGCATCCCGAAATGGATATAAAAATACCTTTCCTTACGGTCATGGAAACGTTGCAATATAAACCGGCAGAGAGTGCAGCCAGCGTCCAGTGCCCAGTTTTGGTTGTTATTGCCGGCCAGGATAGCGTTAATCCACCGGAACAGGGAAGAGCATTATATGATGCTGTTGCTTCTGGTACTAAGGAATTATACGAGGAAGCTGATGCATGCCATTATGATATTTATGAGGGCGCGTTTTTTGAACGTGTAGTAGCTGTGCAGACACAATGGTTTAAACAATATCTTTAATTGTCAGTATTTATACGTTAAAGGTCGTTGAAATTAACTTCCTGTTACGATGAGTTGTTTCAACGGCCTGCAGGGCATATTTTCACGAAGGTCAGAGTAAGCATGGCAGAGCAAAAACGACCGGTACTGACACTGAAGCGGAAAACGGAAGGAGAGACGCCTGTCCGCAGCCGGAAAACCATCATCAATGTCACCACGCCACCAAAATGGAAGGTGAAAAAGCAGAAGCTGGCCGAGAAAGCAGCCCGGGAAGCGGAGCTGGCGGCAAAAAAAGCGCAGGCCAGACAGGCGCTGTCCATTTATCTGAACCTGCCCACGCTGGATGAGGCCGTGAACACCCTGAAACCCTGGTGGCCGGGATTATTTGACGGTGACACGCCCCGGCTTCTGGCCTGCGGTATCCGGGACGTGTTACTGGAAGACGTGGCACAGCGGAATATCCCGCTCTCGCATAAAAAGCTGCGCAGGGCGCTGAAGGCCATCACCCGTTCAGAAAGCTATCTGTGTGCCATGAAAGCCGGTGCCTGCCGGTATGACACGGAAGGGTATGTGACGGAGCATATTTCTCAGGAGGAGGAAGCGTATGCGGCAGCGCGTCTGGATAAAATCCGCCGCCAGAACCGGATAAAGGCAGAACTTCAGGCCGTGCTTGATGAGAAATAAAAAAAGCCTCCCTCAGAGAGAGGAGGCAGGGAAATAAGGCTTAAAAGGAAATAACTTCCGTACCCGAAAGGAAGCCAATTCAGTAGATTATTTAACACCATAATACTGGCGGGTTAAAGAGGAGTGATAAAGATGAATGGATTCAGAAACAGTTCACGGAACGGTCAGGTCTGGCGTTACCAGCGTGCCGGAAGCCGGGCCGTTATTCTGGAAGTCAGTGGACGCTGGATGGAAGCGGCAGAAGCATGGCGACGGGCTGCCGGTGTTGCACCCCGGACAGACTGGCAGCAGTTTGCCCGAAAAAGGGCTGAACACTGCCACCGGCGCTGCCGGGGAAGGGTGTAACGAAAAAAGCAGCCTTCATTACTCCAGGGATTCAGAAGGCTGAATAATGCATGAGATTTGCTTTTTTTAATATCCGGTCGGGCAGTATGACCGGACAGTTCTGAGTAGCACAGAGTTTTTTCCGTATTAAGTCGTGATTTTATATTTTGTGATTAATTTCACAAAATAAGGTGTTATTCAGTGTGTGCTGCAATATTCAGGATGCCTGAAATACAGGTGCTATTTATCTGATACGGAGAATAACATGAGGAAATATATTCCACTGGTATTATTTATCTTTTCATGGCCGGTATTGTGTGCAGATATTCATGGATGGGTTGTTCGTGTACTGGACGGTGATACCATCGAGGTCATGGACTCACGGAAGGCGGTGCGGATCAGGCTGGTAAATATTGATGCGCCGGAAAAGAAACAGGATTATGGCCGGTGGTCGACAGACATGATGAAATCACTGGTTGCAGGAAAAACGGTTACCGTCACATATTTTCAGCGAGATCGTTATGGTCGTATTCTCGGGCAGGTTTATGCGCCAGACGGAATGAATATTAATCAGTTTATGGTCCGGGCCGGGGCTGCCTGGGTATATGAGCAGTACAACACAGATCCCGTGCTGCCTGTCCTTCAGAACGAAGCCAGACAACAAAAACGTGGGCTCTGGTCAGATGCTGATCCGGTTCCCCCCTGGATATGGAGGCACCGTAAATAAAGCGATGGCAATCCTATCATTCATTTGTTCTCAGCGGGAATAAAAATGGCAAAAACAAAACAGGAATGGCTGTATCAGTTACGGCGATGTTCATCAGTCAATACGCTGGAAAAAATTATTCATAAAAACAGAGACAGTTTATCGAACAGTGAACGTGAATCATTTAATTCAGCAGCAGATCACCGGTTAGCAGAATTAATCACCGGAAAGTTATATGACAGTATACCAAAAGAAATATGGAAATATGTAAGGTAATAATTCAGCAATAATTAATTACCAGGAGCAGATAAACAATGAAGCTGATTATTTTTATTCTTATTGTTCTGATTATTGCAGCGTTACTTATCCGGATTATCCTCAGAAGTGTAAATCAGCATTCTCCTTTGCTGATGCAATTGCATGCGGCAGGTATACGGACCGGTGATGCAGAGCGAATACTGTCCAGCGGTGAATGCTGGCAACGTCAGAAGACGCTGCTGACAGAAAGGGAAGTCAGTTTTATGAAAGGACTGTTCAGAATTGTGGATATGAAGCGGTGGTATCTGTGTCCGCAGGTACGGGTCGCGGATATCGTCCAGCTGAACGGGAATATCCGGCCACGATCACGCCAGTGGTGGCAGTTATTCAGGATGGTGTCTCAGTGGCATGTTGATGTGGTTATCGTTGAGCGGCGTTCGTTCAGTATTGTTGCAGCAGTAGAGCTGGATGATGCCAGCCATTTACGACCGGAACGCAGACGCCGGGATATTCTTCTGGAAGAGGTTCTGAGGCAGGCTGGTATTCCGTTGCTCAGAAGCCACGATGCCAGAAAACTGCTGCAGATGACCGGAGAATGGCTGAATACAACAGGGGCTGATCAGCAGTCCCCGGAACATCGTAGCTGACGCCTTCGCGTTGCTCAGTTGTCCAACCCCGGAAACGGGAAAAAGCAAGTTTTCCCCGCTCCCGGCGTTTCTATAACTGAAAACCATACTATTTCACAGTTTAAATCACATTAAACGACAGTAATCCCCGTTGATTTGTGCGCCAACACAGATCTTCGTCACAATTCTCAAGTCGCTGATTTCAAAAAACTGTAGTATCCTCTGCGAAACGATCCCTGTTTGAGTATTGAGGAGGCGAGATGTCGCAGACAGAAAATGCAGTGACTTCCTCATTGAGTCAAAAGCGGTTTGTGCGCAGAGGTAAGCCTATGACTGACTCTGAGAAACAAATGGCCGCTGTTGCAAGAAAACGTCTTACACACAAAGAGATAAAAGTTTTTGTCAAAAATCCTCTGAAAGATCTCATGGTTGAGTACTGCGAGAGAGAGGGGATAACACAGGCTCAGTTCGTTGAGAAAATCATCAAAGATGAACTGCAGAGACTGGATATACTAAAGTAAAGACTTTACTTTGTGGCGTAGCATGCTAGATTACTGATCGTTTAAGGAATTTTGTGGCTGGCCACGCCGTAAGGTGGCAAGGAACTGGTTCTGATGTGGATTTACAGGAGCCAGAAAAGCAAAAACCCCGATAATCTTCTTCAACTTTGGCGAGTACGAAAAGATTACCGGGGCCCACTTAAACCGTATAGCCAACAATTCAGCTATGCGGGGAGTATAGTTATATGCCCGGAAAAGTTCAAGACTTCTTTCTGTGCTCGCTCCTTCTGCGCATTGTAAGTGCAGGATGGTGTGACTGATCTTCACCAAACGTATTACCGCCAGGTAAAGAACCCGAATCCGGTGTTCACTCCCCGTGAAGGTGCCGGAACGCTGAAGTTCTGCGAAAAACTGATGGAAAAGGCGGTGGGCTTCACCTCCCGTTTTGATTTCGCCATTCATGTGGCGCATGCCACCGGTGCTGCGTCGACGGGCTATTGATGCGCTGCTGCAGGGGCTGTGTTTTCACTATGACCCGCTGGCCAACCGCGTCCAGTGCTCCATCACTACGCTGGCCATTGAGTGCGGACTGGCGACGGAGTCTGCTGCCGGAAAACTCTCCATCACCCGGGCCACCCGAGCCCTGACGTTCCTTGCAGAGCTGGGACTGATTACCTACCAGACGGAATATGATCCGCTTATCGGGTGCTACATTCCGACCGATATCACGTTCACACCGGCGCTATTTGCCGCCCTTGATGTGTCTGAGGATGCAGTGGTTGCTGCGCGCCGCAGTCGTGTTGAATGGGAAAACAGACAGCGTAAAAAGCAGGGACTGGATACCCTGGGTATGGATGAACTGATAGCGAAAGCCTGGCGTTTTGTGCGTGAGCGTTTCCGCAGTTACCAGACAGAGCTTAAGTCCCGTGGAATAAAGCGTGCCCGTGCGCGTCGTGATGCGAACAGGGAACGTCAGGATATCGTCACCCTGGTGAAACGGCAGCTGACGCGTGAAATCTCGGAAGGGCGCTTCACTGCCAATCGTGAGGCGGTAAAACGCGAAGTGGAGCGTCGTGTGAAAGAGCGCATGATTCTGTCACGTAACCGTAATTACAGCCGGCTGGCCACAGCTTCCCCCTGAAAGTGACCTCCTCTGAATAATCCGGCCCGCACCGGAGGCATCTGCACGCCTGAAGCCTGTCAGCGAACAAAAAAACAGCACCGCATACAAAAAACAACCTCATCATCCACCTTCAGGTGCATCCGGTCCCTCCTGTTTTTGATACAAAACACGCCTCACAGACGGGGAAATTTGCTTATCCACATTTAACTACAATGGACTTCCCCATAAGGTTACAACCGTTCATGTCATAAAGCGCCAGCCGCCAGTCTTACAGGGTGCAATGTATCTTTTAAACACCTGTTTATATCTCCTTTAAACTACTTAATTACATTCATTTAAAAAGAAAACCTATTCACTGCCTGTCCTGTGGACAGACAGATATGCACCTCCCACCGTAAACGGCGGGCCCCAACCGGAGCCACTTTAGTTACAACACACAAAACCAACCTCCAGAAAAACCCCGAACCAGCGCAGAACTGAAACCACAAAGCCCCTCCCTCATAACTGAAAAGCGGCCCCGCCCCGGCCCTTCGGGCCGGAACAGAGTCGCTTTTAATTATGAATGTTGTAACTATACTCCATCATGGCTGTCAGTCTTCTCGCTGAAAGTATTGAGTACACGCTCGTAAGCGGCCCTGACGGCCCGCTAACGCGGAGATACGCCCCGACTTCGGGTAAACCCTCGTCGGGACCACTCCGACCGCGCACAGAAGCTTTATCATGGCTGAAAGCGGATATGGCCTAGCAGGGCTGGGGATGGGTAAGGTGAAATCTATCAGTCCGTACCGGCTTACGCCGGGCTTCGGCGGTTTTACTCCTGTGTCATATGCAACAACAGAGTGCCGCCTTCCATGCCGCTGACGCGGCATATTCTGGTGACGATATCTGAATCGTTATATACTGTGTATATACGTAGTAATGACGAGGTGATAAATGGCACAGGTTAATATGAGTTTAAGAATTGACGCTGAACTGAAGGATGCTTTTATGGCCGCTGCAAAAAGCATGGACCGTAATGGCTCTCAGTTAATCCGGGATTTTATGCGCCAGACCGTGGAACGGCAGCATAATACCTGGTTCCGTGACCAGGTTGAGGCAGGACGTCAGCAACTCGAGCGCGGCGATGTGCTTCCCCATGACATGGTCGAATCTTCCGCTGCTGCATGGCGGGATGAAATGAGCAGGAAAGTCGCCGGTAAATGATGGAGATATTCTGGACCATGCTGGCCAGCCAGGACAGGAAGCGCATTCGTGAGTACATTGCGGAGCAGAACCTGATGGCCGCCATTGAACTGGACGAACGGATTGGTTATTCAGCCAGCAGCCTGGCCGGGCAGCCGTATAAAGGCCGCAACGGTCGTGTGGAAGGTACCCGGGAACTGGTTATTCACCCGCATTTTGTTCTGGTTTATGAGGTCGACAGCCAGTGGGGAAAAGTGTATATCCTGCGTGTATTGCATACTGCACAGAAGTGGCCATAGAGGGGCTGTCCGGATATAAAAAGGTCTGACGGAGATGCAAGAACCATGAATAATGATGAGCTGGCCACCAGACGTGCGCAGGCGATTGCCGAAGACAGGTGTTTCTCGAAAGAACGGCTGCGCGATGAATTCAGAATGAAGCCAGCCCCCGGTGCTGAGCCGGTTAAGTGGTATAAAAACACTTATGGTGGCAGGTTCGCTGTATACCGAATTGCAGACTGTGTTCCGATGCGTGAGAAACGCCCACTGACGAGTAAACAACTTCTGGCTGGCCAGCGACTTTCCGTTTTATCCAGACTTAACAGCACCAGTGGCCGGATGGCACGGCAGGCATATGACTGGCTGAGTCTGGCACCGCTCTTTCTGGATACTGAAACGACAGGACTGGACAATACCGCGGAAGCTCTGGAAATCGGCCTGACCGATGCGTCCGGTCAGGTGGTATTTGAAACCAGGCTGAAGCCCACGGTCGCCATCGGGGCGCAGGCCGCCGCTGTGCATGGTATCAGCGAGCAGGCTCTCTGCGGCGCACCATCATGGACAGATGTGGCGCGGCAACTGCGTCATGCAATCGGGGACCGACCAGTAATTATCTTTAATGCCCGGTTCGACATCCGCATTCTGAAACAGACTGCTGCCGCACATAGCGATCCGGCTGACTGGCTGGAAGAACTGACGGTATATTGTGCGATGGAGCTGGCTGCAGGATATTATGGGGCCACCAACCGCTATGGCACGATTTCACTGGCCTGTGCTGCCAGCCAGGCCGGACTGACCTGGGAAGGGCAGGCACACTCAGCGATCGCCGACGCACGGATGACGGCAGGGGTGGTAAACGCTATTGCTGCATATCATCTGGAACTGCTGCAGGAACAGGCACGGCTGAAAATCTGACCGCCTGGCCTGTATACCGCAATCATTTACGTTATCCAGACGTAAAATCACTTCATGTTAATGATAATCACTATCATTAAATCTTGACATGCCATTTTCTCCTTAATAAATTAATACTGTATATGTATCCACATACGTAAGCAGTTAATTCATTTGTTTTCCTCAGCGGATGAAGGAGATACCGAATGTCTGACCCTGTACGTATTACAAATCCCGGTGCAGAATCGCTGGGGTATGATTCAGATGGCCATGAAATTATGGCCGTTGATATTTATGTAAACCCTCCACGTGTCGATGTCTTTCATGGTACCCCGCCTGCATGGAGTTCCTTCGGGAACAAAACCATCTGGGGCGGAAACGAGTGGGTCGATGATTCCCCAACCCGAAGTGATATCGAAAAAAGGGACAAGGAAATCACAGCGTACAAAATGACGCTCAGCGCGCAGCAGAAAGAGAATGAGAATAAGCGTACTGAAGCCGCAAAACGCCTCTCTGCGGCGATTGCTGCAAGGGAAAAAGATGAAAACACACTGAAAACACTCCGTGCCGGAAACGCAGATGCCGCTGATATTACACGACAGGAGTTCAGACTCCTGCAGGCAGAGCTGAGAGAATACGGATTCCGTACTGAAATCGCCGGATATGATGCCCTCCGGCTGCATACAGAGAGCCGGATGCTCTTTGCTGATGCTGATTCTCTTCGTATATCTCCCCGGGAGGCCAGGTCGTTAATCGAACAGGCTGAAAAACGGCAGAAGGATGCGCAGAACGCAGACAAGAAGGCCGCTGATATGCTTGCTGAATACGAGCGCAGAAAAGGTATTCTGGACACGCGGTTGTCAGAGCTGGAAAAAAATGGCGGGGCAGCCCTTGCCGTTCTTGATGCACAACAGGCCCGTCTGCTCGGGCAGCAGACACGGAATGACAGGGCCATTTCAGAGGCCCGGAATAAACTCAGTTCAGTGACGGAATCGCTTAACACGGCCCGTAATGCATTAACCAGAGCTGAGCAACAGCTGACGCAACAGAAAAACACGCTTGACGGCAAAACGATAGTTTCCCCTGAAAAATTCCCGGGGCGTTCATCAACAAATCATTCTATTGTTGTGAGCGGTGATCCGAGATTTGCCGGTACGATAAAAATCACAACCAGCGCAGTCATCGATAACCGTGCAAACCTGAATTATCTTCTGACCCATTCCGGTCTGGACTATAAACGCAATATTCTGAATGACCGGAATCCGGTGGTGACAGAGGATGTGGAAGGTGACAAGAAAATTTATAATGCTGAAGTTGCTGAATGGGATAAGTTACGGCAAAGATTGCTTGATGCCAGAAATAAAATCACCTCTGCTGAATCTGCGGTAAATTCTGCGAGAAATAACCTCAGTGCCAGAACAAATGAGCAAAAGCATGCAAATGACGCTCTTAATGCCCTGTTGAAGGAAAAAGAGAATATCCGTAACCAGCTTGCCGGCATCAATCAGAAGATAGCGGAAGAGAAAAGAAAACAGGATGAACTGAAGGCAACGAAAGACGCAATTAATTTCACAACAGAGTTCCTGAAATCAGTTTCAGAAAAATATGGTGCAAAAGCTGAGCAGTTAGCCAGAGAGATGGCCGGGCAGGCTAAAGGGAAGAAAATACGTAATGTTGAAGAGGCATTAAAAACGTATGAAAAGTACCGGGCTGACATTAACAAAAAAATTAATGCAAAAGATCGTGCAGCGATTGCCGCAGCCCTTGAGTCAGTGAAGCTGTCTGATATATCGTCTAATCTGAACAGATTCAGTCGGGGACTGGGATATGCAGGAAAATTTACAAGTCTTGCTGACTGGATCACTGAGTTTGGTAAGGGTGTCCGGACAGAGAACTGGCGTCCTCTTTTTGTTAAAACAGAAGCCATTATAGCAGGCAATGCCGCAACGGCTCTTGTTGCACTGGTCTTCAGTATTCTTACCGGAAGCGCTTTAGGCATTATCGGGTATGGTTTACTGATGGCTGTCACCGGTGCGCTGATTGATGAATCGCTTGTGGAAAAAGCGAATAAGTTCTGGGGTATTTAAATAAAATATAAGACAGGCTGTCTATCTTACAGACAGCCTTTTTATAATAACAGAAAGAATATATATCAGACTTAACGGAAGAGATAATATGAAAACAGTACCCGTATAAACAGCAAGCAATCCCATTTTTCCAGGTGTATCAGCAAAAAAACCGCTGTTCCAGAAATCAGGCCGGGTAAATTTCAGAGCTGTATCTTCAATATACCATTTTGCAACCGGATACAAAACCATTCCGCAGAGAGAAATACACCAGAACAGTAATCTGTATTTAAAATCATAATCCCATGACATATACAGCATATATCCCCCCGTCACCCATCCCCACCACATATTATTAAAATAATATTTTCTGTTCATCTGCCTGTTTTCCTTTCTTTTGCACTTTTGTCAGTGTACTGATGCATGACAACATAACCACAGCATGATAATAATAATCAATAACAATAAGCTGTGTCACGTTTACATCATGGAACGGAGGTGCTCCTGTGACCTTTGAGCAGAAAAAAGCCCGGGCCATTGCCCTGATGGACAGCAAAAAGATGTGGCGGAGCAATTATGCCCCTCCTCTTCTGTGTATTCTCTGGCGGCTGGGTATCCGGCTTCCGCCATTACCCTTTATGGGGAGCCCGCAGAATTCGGAAAAAATCGTACGCTAAGGTTTTCCGGGCATCCGTAAGGGCCGAAACTTCCCGTCTTCCAGTCTGCGGCTCTGCCGCCAGACGTAATCGCC
>NZ_JBJQKD010000020.1:0-94861 GCF_046487065.1 Escherichia sp. WS2035 | reverse complement strand
GCATGACCAGCCAGGTAATGATTTACAGCGGCAAGTTTTACTTCAAATGAATGTTTCATAAACTGCACCTTCAGATGTCAGATTATGTCCAACATTTGGGGTGCAGTTCAAAACGCCTTATCCGGCCATAAAAATCTTCAGTATCAGATGGTTGAAAGAACCTTTATATTATCACTCCATTGCCCGCCTCTTCTGATGGCGGGCTTTTTTTCGGCGCTCTCTTGCGTGGCGAATCCTTTTTCTTCCCTTCTCCACCGCCGGGAGCCATTATTCCCCGAAACTGCCTTACCGACGTGCGCTTTGCCTGATCAATCAACTGGTACAATGTCCCCACCAGCGGCTGCATAAAGTCCTGATAGCGACACTGCTTTTCGCTGATTTGCGTCAGCACCGATTCCCAGTGCGCGGTCATGTCCGGTCGCGTCGCCATTTCTGGCAGCGAATGGAATAGCGCTTTTCCGGCGTCGGTGGAGTGGATATAGCGCCCTTTTTTGGTCAGGAAACCCCGCTTGAACAACAGTTCAATAATCCCGGCACGCGTTGCTTCTGTCCCCAGACCATCGGTCGCACGAAGGATCTTTTTCAGATCTTTGTCCTGCACAAAGCGCGCGATCCCGGTCATCGCCGAAAGCAGTGTTGCATCGGTAAAATGGCGCGGCGGCTGGGTTTGCCGCTCTACCACTTCGCCTTTTTCGCACAACAATTCATCGCCTTTCGCCACCACAGGCAGCGGCGTGCCGTCGTTTTCTTCATCGCGCTCTTTGCTGCCTAACAGCGTGCGCCAGCCTGCTTCAGCAAGAAAACGGGCTTTAGCGACAAATTTGCCTTTGGCAATGTCCAGTTCGATAACACACTTGCGGAACACCGCATCCGGGCAGAACTGCATCAAGTACTGACGGGCAATCAGGTTATAGACCTTCGCTTCGTTCTCCGTCAGGTTGATCGCAGAACTCCGTGCGGTCGGAATGATGGCGTGGTGCGCATCGACCTTTTTGTCATCCCAACAGCGGTTGCGTATATCTGGATCTACCACTGGCTGCGGCAACAGATCCGGTGCATGAACGCTGATAGCATTCATCACCGCGTGGCGTCCGGCAAAATGTTCTTCTGGCAAATAGCGGCAATCGGAACGCGGATAAGTGATTAGCTTGTACGTTTCGTACAGCTTCTGGCAGATATCAAGCACGTTCTGCGCGCTCAGACCAAAACGTTTAGCCGCTTCAATCTGCAACGCCGAAAGCGAAAAAGGCAGCGGCGCGGATTCTGATTCCCGTTTATCGTTATAGCTGGTGACAATAGCTGGTTGACCACTAATACGGTTAACCACATGCTCCGCCAGTGGACGATGTAACAAGCGCCCTTCTTCATCCTGGTACGGTTCACACGCTTCGCTCGGTTGCCAGATAGCGGTAAACCGCTCATCGGCAGGTGTCACGATATGTGCTTTGACTTCAAAGAAGTCTTTCGCCACGAAGTTTTCAATCTCTTCGTCGCGGCGCACCACCAGTCCGAGTACGGGCGTCTGCACGCGTCCCACGGAAAGCACACCCTGATAACCGGCATTGCGGCCGAGAATGGTATACGCACGGGTCATATTAATGCCGTACAGCCAGTCAGCCCGCGCCCGCGCCAGTGCAGAAACGCACAGCGGTACAAACTCGCTATTGGAGCGAAGACGATCGATCGCCCGCTCAACCGCCTGCGGGTTCAAGTCGTTTATCAAACAACGCTGTACCTGCTGGCGCTTTTCCGGTGCCAGTTGCAGGTAGTCCAGCACTTCATCCACCAGCAGTTGCCCTTCGCGATCCGGGTCTCCGGCGTGAACGATTTCGCTGGCTTCATGCAGGAAGCGTTTGATGACATTAAGTTGTTTAGTCACGGAGGGTCGGGGCTGTAATTGCCACTTTTCCGGGACAATTGGCAAATCCGCAAGATTCCAGCGCGCATAGCGGCTGTCGTAGGCGTCTGGCTGCGCCTGCTCAAGCAGGTGACCGATACACCAGGTCACCACCTGACCATTACCGCACTCGATAAAGCCATCGCCTTTCCGGTGCGGTTTAGGCAGGACATCAGCAATGGCGCGCGCCAGACTCGGTTTTTCGGCAATAAACAACCGCATTGAATTAACGGATCTCAACCATGGCACGACCGCCGCGCGCTGGCACCAGTTCGCCAATCGCCGTCAGTTCAATGCCAAACTCGGCGGCTGTAGCTTTGACCTCATTTTCTGCTTCCGGCATGACCGCCAGCAGCAAACCGCCAGAAGTTTGCGGATCGCACAGCAGATCGCGCACTTCACGCGGCATTTCACCCATCAGATGACCGTAGCTGGCAAAGTTACGTTCGGTGCCGCCAGGCACTGCGCCCAACTTAATGTACTCTTCAACCCCCGGCAATTTCGGGATCGCGTCATAGTCGACGCGCGCCTGCACACCTGCGCCCTGACACATTTCGCTTAAATGCCCCAGTAAACCAAAACCCGTAACGTCGGTCATCGCTTTTACGCCTTCGATGTTGGCAAAGGACACGCCTGCGATGTTCATCCGGCACATCACTTCCGTCGCCAGTCCCTGATGTTCTGGTTTCAGCAGTGATTTTTTCTCAGCCGTGGTAAGAACGCCAATCCCCAGCGGTTTCGTCAGGAACAGTTTGCATCCGGCTTGTGCGGTACTGTTTTTCTTCACCCGCTCGGTCGGTACGATCCCCGTTACCGCCAGACCAAAAATCGGCTCCGGCGCATCGATGGAGTGACCGCCAGCCAGCGCAATACCCGCCTGACGGCATGCATAGCGTCCACCTTCGGTCACTTCGCGGGCAATTTCCGGGGAAAGTTTGTTAATCGGCCAGCCGAGGATCGCAATCGCCATAATCGGTTTGCCGCCCATAGCAAAGATATCGCTGATGGCGTTAGTCGCCGCAATGCGGCCAAAATCGAAAGGATTATCAACGATCGGCATAAAGAAGTCGGTGGTACTGATAACGCTGGTGCCATTGCCCAGATCGTACACCGCCGCATCGTCGCGGGTTTCATTACCCACAAGCAAATTCGGATCAACAAACTTCGCCTGCTCACTGTGCAGGATGGTTTCCAACACTTTTGGGGAAATTTTACAGCCGCAACCAGCGCCGTGGCTGTATTGGGTCAAACGAATCGAGTTCTCGCTCATGGACATCTCCTGTCAATGCAATCCGGGTATGGTAACCCTCATTCCATGAAGTGATAAGTGAGAGTGTCTGAATTCCTGCGCCTTTGCTCACAATCCAGACAGTTTCGCGACAATTATCAGAAATAAGTCACAAACGGCGTCGGGTCCGGGACGTTTATCGACGTAGATGCTTTCAACTGCGGCGTACCGAGGTAGAGAAAACCGACAATTTTATCCTGCTCACGGCAACCGAATGCTTCACGCACTACCGGACTTTCAGTTAATGCACCACTGCGCCAGATGCCGCCAAACCCCTGGGCAACTGCTGCCATTTGCATCGCCATGACCGCGCATCCCGCAGACATTTCCTGTTCCCAGCGCGGGACTTTATGATTTTCTTCACATTTCGCCACCACCGTTATGATGAGCGGTGCGCGGAACGGCGCATTACGCGCTTTGTCGATTGCTTTGTTATCACTACCGGCAGCAATCGCCCCCTGCTCCAGTACGGCGCTGAAACGCTCGCGCCCTTCCCCTTCAATCACAAAGAAATGCCACGGTTGCATGGACTTATGGTCCGGCGCACGCATACCCGCACGCAGGATGTTTTGCAGTTGTTCACCCGTTGGCGCGGGTTCAGCCAGGCGGGAGGCGCTACGGCGATTGATCAATAGTTCGAGTGCATCCATTTGATTAACTCCTGTCATGATATTTATTCACAAAATTAACACGAGAGTGGATTTTGTTACAGCCCAGTCCGCAATTCCTGCTGACAAGTGCCGGTTGGGTCATTACGATAACCACATCTATTGCGCCTGAAACAGGTGTGACCTTAAGTTGGGAGAATACATGCGAACCCTTTGGCGATTTATTGCCGGATTTTTTAAATGGACGTGGCGTCTGCTGAATTTCGTCCGTGAAATGGTACTTAACCTGTTCTTTATTTTTCTCGTGCTGGTTGGTGTGGGGATCTGGATGCAGGTCAGTGGTGGTGATTCGAAAGAAACGGCCAGTCGTGGCGCACTGCTGCTGGACATTTCTGGTGTGATCGTCGATAAACCCGACAGTTCTCAGCGGTTTAGTAAATTAAGCCGCCAGCTGCTTGGTGCCAGTTCCGATCGTCTTCAGGAAAACTCACTGTTTGATATCGTCAACACCATTCGCCAGGCGAAGGACGACCGCAATATCACCGGTATTGTGATGGATCTGAAAAACTTCGCAGGCGGCGACCAGCCGTCTATGCAGTACATCGGCAAAGCTCTGAAAGAGTTTCGTGACAGCGGGAAACCGGTTTATGCCGTTGGCGAGAACTACAGCCAGGGGCAATATTATCTCGCCAGTTTCGCCAATAAAATTTGGCTGTCTCCGCAAGGCGTGGTTGATCTGCACGGCTTTGCCACCAACGGTCTGTACTACAAATCGTTACTGGATAAGCTGAAAGTTTCCACCCATGTGTTCCGCGTGGGTACGTATAAATCTGCCGTTGAACCGTTTATTCGTGATGATATGTCGCCGGCAGCCCGCGAAGCTGACAGCCGCTGGATTGGTGAGCTGTGGCAAAACTATCTGAATACTGTTGCCGCTAACCGCCAGATCCCTGCTCAGCAGGTATTCCCTGGCGCGCAAGGGTTGCTTGAGGGTTTAACCAAAACCGGTGGCGATACCGCGAAATATGCGCTGGAAAACAAGCTGGTCGATGCACTGGCATCGAGTGCCGAAATCGAAAAAACTCTGACCAAAGAGTTCGGCTGGAGTAAAACTGATAAAAATTATCGCGCCATCAGTTATTACGATTACGCATTGAAAACGCCGGCAGATACCGGTGACAGTATCGGTGTCGTCTTCGCTAATGGCGCAATTATGGATGGCGAGGAAACTCAGGGGAATGTTGGCGGTGATACCACTGCGGCACAAATCCGCGACGCTCGCCTTGACCCGAAAGTGAAAGCGATTGTTCTGCGTGTTAATAGTCCCGGCGGCAGCGTTACCGCGTCTGAAGTGATTCGCGCTGAACTGGCAGCAGCCCGGGCAGCGGGTAAGCCTGTGGTTGTATCGATGGGTGGCATGGCGGCATC
This sequence comes from Escherichia sp. WS2035, assembly GCF_046487065.1. Lineage (NCBI taxonomy): Bacteria > Pseudomonadati > Pseudomonadota > Gammaproteobacteria > Enterobacterales > Enterobacteriaceae > Escherichia > Escherichia sp. WS2035. The sequence goes on along the minus strand of NZ_JBJQKD010000020.1, from coordinate 89,640 downwards.
TGGTGGTTACTGGATTTCCACACCAGCTAATTACATTGTGGCTAACCCCAGCACCCTGACCGGTTCTATCGGTATCTTCGGCGTGATCACCACCGTAGAAAATAGTCTGGATTCGATTGGTGTTCATACTGATGGTGTCTCAACTTCACCGCTGGCGGATGTTTCTATCACCAGGGCACTGCCGCCGGAAGTGCAGCAGATGATGCAGTTAAGCATTGAGAATGGCTATAAACGCTTTATCACGCTGGTTGCTGATGCGCGTCATTCAACGCCGGAGCAGATTGATAAAATCGCCCAGGGCCACGTCTGGACCGGTCAGGATGCAAAAGCTAACGGGCTGGTCGATAGTCTCGGGGATTTCGATGATGCGGTCGCCAAAGCAGCAGAGCTGGCAAAAGTGAAACAGTGGCATCTGGAATACTACGTTGATGAACCGACCTTCTTCGACAAAGTGATGGACAACATGTCTGGTTCTGTCCGGGCAATGTTGCCAGATGCGTTCCAGGCCATGTTACCTGCACCGCTGGCCTCGGTAGCCTCTACCGTTAAAAGTGAAAGCGACAAGCTGGCCGCGTTTAACGACCCACAAAACCGTTATGCGTTTTGCCTGACCTGCGCCAACGTGCGTTAAGTCCTGCAAAAATGTGGCCGATATGCTGTCGGCCACACTCCTGAATCGGACTGTCTTTCACTCCCTCTCTCCACTACATTCCCTTGCTCATTTAGCATCTGATATGGAGTCATCAGTGAATAAGGCCCCCTCTTTAATTGCCGCTATCGTCCTCGGACTGGGGATTAGCGCCTGTGGTTATTTTGTTGGCGATGGTGTTAAACATTTAAAAACCAATAACCGTTATGTAAATGTGCGTGGGCTTTCTGAAAAAGAAGTTCGCGCAGATACGGCAGAATTAACAATTGCGATTAACTTTAAGGGTAATATTCCCGGCGAACTGTTCCCGAAACTGGAAGACGCGCAGAAAAAAATTGTTGCCGAACTCAATGCTCAGGGGATTAACGAGAAAGAGATAACCCTGGGCCAATGGACAAGCAAGCGAACAGATTCCTTTTATCTGAAAGATGATCCCACAATGCCACGCTATAACGCAGACGGGTCAGTGACGATAAAAACCCATAATGTTGCTGCTGTCGAAAAAGTCGTCGCGAAATTAAACGAACTGCAAGTCGCTACGGAGGGCGCTATCGCTGAGAGCAAAGTCGCCTATCGCTTTAATGGTATTGGCGCACTGCGCGCTGAGATGATTGCCGCCGCCACCAAAGATGCACGCAACGCAGCATTACAATTTGCAACGGACTCAGGTAGCCAGGTGGGGTCAATTAGCGATGCCTCACAAGGCGTGTTCCAGATCTTCGCCAGTGGCAGTGATGAAGATGATCCTACGGCGATTAATAAAACGGTACGCGTAGTCACCACCGTAACCTATGCGTTGCAGGATTAACCACTTTTCTCCGGCGGGACACTAATCCCTCCGTTCTGCCGGACTTTTCTCATATCCACAGAGTATCCAGGTGCGCTCGCTGCCCCTCACGTATATACTTTTGCTCTTTCGATATCATTCATATCAATATCATGCAAAAGAAATCAATTTACGTCGCCTACACGGGCGGGACCATCGGGATGCAGCGTTCCGAGCAGGGTTATATTCCGGTGTCAGGTCATCTACAGCGCCAACTGGCGCTGATGCCGGAATTCCATCGCCCGGAGATGCCAGATTTCACCATTCATGAATATACGCCATTGATGGATTCTTCTGATATGACGCCAGAAGACTGGCAGCATATTGCTGAAGATATTAAAGCGCACTATGACGACTATGATGGTTTTGTCATTCTGCACGGCACAGACACGATGGCGTATACCGCCTCTGCACTGTCGTTCATGCTCGGGAATCTCAGTAAACCGGTCATTGTGACAGGGTCACAAATCCCGCTGGCTGAGTTACGCTCTGACGGACAAATTAATCTGCTGAATGCGTTGTACGTTGCGGCGAATTATCCTATCAACGAAGTAACTCTCTTTTTTAATAATCGACTGTATCGTGGCAACCGAACCACCAAAGCCCATGCCGATGGTTTTGATGCGTTTGCCTCTCCAAACCTTCCTCCGTTACTGGAAGCAGGTATCCATATTCGTCGTTTGAATACGCCACCCGCCCCGCACGGCGAAGGGGAATTGATCGTTCATCCAATCACGCCGCAACCAATTGGCGTAGTGACGATTTATCCGGGGATTTCTGCTGACGTCGTGCGCAATTTTCTGCGCCAACCTGTGAAAGCATTGATTCTGCGCTCATATGGCGTGGGTAATGCGCCACAAAACAAAGCCTTCCTGCAGGAATTACAAGAAGCCAGCGATCGCGGTATTGTGGTGGTCAACCTGACACAATGTATGTCCGGTAAAGTGAACATGGGTGGTTATGCCACCGGTAACGCCCTCGCCCATGCCGGCGTTATTGGCGGTGCAGATATGACTGTAGAAGCCACGCTAACCAAACTGCATTACCTGCTTAGCCAGAAACTTGATACTGAAACCATTCGCAAGGCCATGAGCCAAAACCTGCGTGGCGAACTGACGCCGGATGATTAAGGAGACTGCAATGCCCCCTCGCGCCCTGTTACTGGTCGATTTACAAAATGATTTCTGTGCTGGTGGCGCGCTCGCCGTGCCGGAAGGTGACAGTACGGTGGATGTCGCTAACCGCCTGATTGACTGGTGCCAGTCGCGCGGTGAAGCAGTTATCGCCAGTCAGGACTGGCATCCGGCGAATCACGGCAGTTTTGCCAGTCAGCACGGTGTAGAGCCTTATACGCCAGGCCAACTCGACGGTTTGCCACAAACCTTCTGGCCCGATCACTGTGTGCAGAACAGTGAAGGCGCACAATTACATCCGTTACTGAAGCAAAAAGCGATCGCAGCGGTGTTCCATAAAGGCGAAAATCCTTTAGTTGACAGTTACAGTGCCTTTTTTGATAACGGTCGTCGGCAGAAAACTGCGCTCGATGACTGGTTGCGCGCTCATGTAATCAATGAATTGATCGTTATGGGTCTGGCTACTGACTATTGCGTTAAGTTTACCGTGCTGGACGCTTTACAGTTAGGCTATAAGGTGAACGTGATTACCGATGGTTGTCGTGGCGTAAATATCCAGCCACAGGACAGTGCGCACGCGTTTATGGAAATGTCAGCAGCTGGGGCAACGCTATATACGCTGGCAGACTGGGAAGAAACGCAGGAGTAATTTTACGCTGGCCTACAATTCTGTACTGGCATTGTAGGCCAGATAAAACACATCAGTGATACATCTGGTAATTGACGCCATCAACGAAAGATTTAATTCACCTCAGAAATCTCTTCCAGCGACACCTTCCGCGTTTCGATGCCAAAAATGGAGAGAACCAGCGCACAGAGCACTAACATGACACCAAGCACCATAAACACCGTGATCGACCCATAATGTGTTAATAATGCCGCAACGCCATAGGGCGTGAAGACTGCGACGATCCGTCCTACGGCATTAACGAAACCCGAACCACGCAGGCGTAAATGCGTTGGCCAAAGTTCCGGGATATAAACCGCCGACGCGAAGCAAACATACATGTATAAAAAGAAGATCATCACCAGGCCATAGATTAAAATCGCCCACTCTGTTGTCTGAATTGAATAGATATAGCCTAACACGGCAATAATAATAAGTAAGGCGGAACCAAATAATCGACGAGGGAAATGATCAATAATTAATGCCGCAATAAATATCCCTACCGGAGCGCCAATCATAATAACAGCGGTCATTAATATTGATTTATCGACATCAATGCCGGAGTTAACAAATATGGTCGGCATCCATACGGTGATGGTATAAAGCGAAATGTTCATTGCAATTAAAACAGTAATCGCGACTAATGTACGTCGTAACATTTCCCCTTTAAACAGGAGCCAGAAGGTACCCTTGATTACCTTAACCTTGCTGTTGCTCTGGTTCAAAGTAAGCGGGGGTAAACGAATACTCTTCTCTCTTTCAATTTGCTGCTCTACTTCACGAAGTTGGCTTTCTGCACCTGCGATTCGCCCTTTCCCTGCCAACCATCGTGGCGACTCAATAAAGTATTTACCTGAGAGAAACCAGGCTAACAGTATGCCAATACCGCCCAGCAGAAACATTATCCGCCAACTAAAAAAAGCGATAACCACCACGCCTATCGCCGCAGACAGCATGGGCGACCAGTTTCCAACAAATGAGAGCCGCGCGGACCATTTTCCACGCACCGTCGCGGGGATAAACTCCGTAAATGAGGCATAGCCAACCATAATCAGCGCCCCCATTCCTGTTCCCATCAGGAAGCGAAAGAAGATGAGCCAGTACATATCAGGGACAAAAGCGGCCCCTGTTGCCGCAATACCGACGATGAGAAGATTTATGCGAAACGCCCTGCGCCGCCCAAAGTAGTCACCAATAAACCCACCGGTAAGAGAGCCGATGAAATAACCAAACATTAATGCCGAGGTAAAGGCGGCATTGAGGAAATTATTTGACCATCCATTGCTTACCAGCTTTGCTAAGACGACATTACCGGAGTAACTCAAAAACCCCGTTAATAACAGACTAAAGCTTATTATACCAAATATACGATAATGAAACCGGGCCAAAGGCAAGCGGTCCAGTCTTGCGCCAATTTGATCATATTGTTCCATTGGGTGCCTCGGATTTGCTAAAAAAGGTAGCAATTGCGGCAAATTCACTTGCCGCATCTTTATCATCATTTTATTTCCAGGCGCAGGAACAAATAATATTGACAATGTGTGCTTAAATTACCACACCAGCTGGATATTATTGTCTTTGCAAAATGCTATCCACTCTGCACCCGGTGATTTATCAGTTATTATGTAATTAATATGACTAAAGTCAGCTAACTGGACAAAAGCTTTGCGATCAAACTTAGAGTGATCAACCAATAACGCAACTTCTGTCGCCTGACGGATCATTGTCTTTTTGATTTCAGCTTCCGCTTCATTAGAGTCCAGCGCGCCGCTGTTAATATCAAGACCTTTACAACTCATTACCATGATATCGACATGGTAGCGGCTGATGATCTCTTTAGTAATTCTTCCTTGCAGTGAAAGTGTATTTTTGTTTAGTTCCCCACCCGTTGAAACGACTTTAATTTCTGACTGAGCCAGAACATGAATCGCTTCCGCCGAGTTGGTTAGCAACGTCAGGTCACTACGGTCCTGTAACAATTTGAGCAATTCCATTACGGTACTACTGGAATCGGCTGCCATGGTGGTTTTATTGTCGACAAAGGGTAGTGCCTTGCGTGCAATAAGCTGCTTCTCTTCATAAAACGATGAAGCGCGCTTATAAAAATGGATATTCTCCGTCAACATCGCTGTATTTAAAACAGCACCACCATAGGTTCTGGTCAAAAAGCCTTCATCTTCCAACTTCTCAAGATCGCGGCGAATGGTTTCTTCGGTTACCTGAAAAATCCCACTCAAATTTGAGACTGTCACCTTTTTATCGTTGGCAACCATTTGCTTAATTGCCTGAATCCTGTCTTTTGCCGCCACGATTACACCCCTGTATCTTTTTACATCACATTAGCGCAATTATCGCATAACCGATGTTTACTTTCAAAATAACCTGTTTGAATCACAGATTTTCATCACAGTTTTCACAGAAACAGAGGTGAATCGTGTTGAGTATTTAACGCTCCAGGGCCTCTGCCATTTCCCTCATCAATGTTGCGTCTGCATCCGATAAGTTGATATTCAGTGCCGCGACATTTTCACGTACCTGTTCCGGCGCAGTAGCCCCACTAAGAATGGAGATTAAATCACTCTGTTTTAATATCCACGCCAGTGCCAGAGTGGGAATTGTGCACTGATAACGAGCACAGAGTGGCTGCCACTGTTCAAGCATATCAATCACTTTCAGCATGTTTTCACGCTGGAACCAGACTTTATTTGCCCGAGCGCCGCCCGGAACGTAATCACGCGTGATGGTGCCGGTCAACAATCCCTGCTCTAGCGGGGAATAAACCTGAACCACAATGCCATTATCACGACATAGCGGCAGCAGTTCGTTTTCCATCGCCCGGTCGAGAATACTGTATTTCGCCTGAATAATATCCAGTTCACCATGTTGCAGATACTCGCGGATATGGTCAGCATCGACGTTAGCAGCGCCTATAGCGCGAATTTTCCCTTCGGCCTTTAACGCATTAAGCACTGCAACAGTTTCAGCTATCGGCGTAAAAAATGGCGGCACCGACTGCCAGTGCGTCATGTAGATATCGATGTAATCAATACCCAGACGTTGCAAGCTGGCTTCTACCTCTTCGCGGATAGATTCCGGAGAAAGGTTTTTATACAACTGCCGATCGCCAACTTTGTTGAATAAACTTCCTTTTCGTTCCCAGACAATGCCGCATTTGGTTTCTACTACAACCTGTTCACGGGGCAGTTTTTTTAACGCCTGACCAACGATAACTTCACTATTGCCAAAGTTATATCCTGGCGCAGTATCAATCAGGTTAATGCCGCAACGATGGGCTTCAAGAATCGTATCAATGCATATTTGTCGATCGAGATCGCCATTCCATGCAGGACCGCCGCCAATAGCCCATGTACCCAACCCCATTCGCGAAAGCGTTATATCCGCTGTGCCTAAAGGTATCTTTTTCATTTGCCTTCATTATCCTTCGTATTCTTCCAGCAATTGTTCGACCAGCTTTCTGTTTTTTACACCGGTGGTGGCGCCGATGCTTAGAACCGAGATAGCCGCCGTTGCATTGGCAAAGCGTGCGCATTCTCGCAGATTTTTGCCTTCTAACAGTGCTGCAATAAAACCTGAAGCAAAGTTATCGCCCGCACCAATGGTGTCGATAGCGGTTATTCCTGCGACCGCCGGCACCTTCATCGTCATGTCACCACGCTTGATAAAGCAGCCGTCTTTACCCGTTTTAATCACCACCGTTTTTACGCCGCACGCAAGAAAGCAGTCAGCAATTTCATCCAGTGTCTCTTTCCCGGTGAGTAATTTTGCCTCGGCAAAATTAGGAAACAGATAATCGACATAACTCAATGCTTCGCAAATATCATTCAGCGTTTCATTCAACCGCGGTTTGATCATATCGGCACAGATAATCATCTGCCGGGTTTTAGCTTGCGTAAAAATTTCTGTTAGCGCTCGACCATCCAATAGAGGACTGTTGAAAATACTGGCCAGTGATAATAATTTCGCCTGAGAAAACCGCGCAAAATCAACATCGTCAATATTCAATTTCCACAGACTGCCGTTACGGTTTGTGACAAAGGTCCGCTCGCCATCCTCCGTCACCAGTCCAACGTTAATAGAGGTATCTATGCTGACGTCCTGCTTCAGGCTTTGAATATCAATATTCTCTTTGCGGCAATGGTCGAGAATAAATTGCCCTGCGGCATCTTTACCAATACGACTCATTAATGCTGTGCGATGGCCCAGACGAGAAATAATTGTTGCTTCATTTATTGCATCACCCCCGGTGGTCATTGCGATTCTTTCAAGAGGATAAGAATCCACATCAAAGATATTTTTACTGACCGGTTGCAATGGAATATCAACAATAGCGGCACCTATACAAATAACGTCGAGATTATCCATATTATTATTCCGCTTTGCCATCAGAACCGAACAGTTTAATTTTATCCAATGCCCGTTCTTTTATAGCTTTACGCACTTCACGTTCTAAATGCAGGAAAGGCTGATCCTGGTTTTCTTTCACTGCTACCATTGCGGCCTGACAGAGCTCCGTATGAATGTTGATTTTCGCAATACCCAACGAAATTGCAGTTTTAATGTCGGCATCACTGATCCCTGATGCGCCATGCAAAACCAGCGGAACAGAAACAGCATCGCGTACGCGTTTGACGACCTCAAAGTTCAATTGTGGCTCTGACGTATAAACCCCATGCTGGTTGCCGATGGCGACAGCCAATGAGTCACAGCCCGTACGTTCAACAAATTCAGCCGCCTGGTCAGGATCGGTATAGTGATAGCCTGCCAGCGCTTCCTCATAAACGGTTTCATTACCGACATGCCCTAATTCCGCCTCTACCGGAATACCCAGCGGATGGAAGAAATCAACAGCCTCTTTGGTTAAACGAATATTTTCTTCGAAATCAAATGCAGAAGCATCACGCATTAATGAATTCATACCATGAGTCCAGGCGTTATGAATAATCTCCATACTCCGACCATGATCCCAATGAGTTATTACCGGCACCGTTGCTTTTTGTGCCATTGATACCATCATGTGAGAGAAATCTTCAAATGAGGTGTTGCCGACAAAACCTGTGCCAAAAGAAATAATAACCGGTGATTTCGCTTCTTCGGCTGCGTCGATAACGCCCATCAACATTTCTGCATTCCATACGTTAAAATGGGCAATTGCATAATGTTTATTTGTGGCATCGTTTTCCCAATATCTGATATCTGCGAGCATGTTCTGTACTCCCGTATTAATTAATCGCTAATTTTAATAACGCCTTTAATAATGTCGCGTTTGTTGTTAACTGACTCTTCAAATGCCTGTTGTACATCCCGATAATCGTAAATATGCGTCACCATCGATTTCACATCGAATCGCCCTGAAGAAATAGCTTCAATCGTGACCGGATAACGATTGGCATAGCGGAATACCGTCTGGATAGTGACTTCGCGATTGATTTTGAGGAAATTGATTGCCGAATCGCCGGGTACAGTACCAACAATCATAATTTTACCGCCGCGCATGACCAGATAAGGTGCCTGTTTAACGGTGACCGCAGAACCCGCTGTTTCAAAAACAATATCTGCGCCCATGTCTTCGGTAAATTGCTGACAGCGTGCAATAGTGTCTTCTTTTGCGCCGTTAATAACCACTGTCGCGCCGAGCTGTTCCGCCATTGTCAGACGTTTTTCCAGCACATCAACGACGGCAATTTCCGTTGCTCCCAGGCATTTGCACGCTTGCAACGTCATCAAACCAATACAACCCGCTCCCAGAATAATTATCTTCTTACCCGGTTTAACATCTGCCAGCATCGCGGCATGCATCCCGACTGCGGCAGGCTCCACCAGCGCCCCTTCCATCGTGTCCATATTGTCTGGCAGTTTGTAAGTAAAGCTCTCCGGATGACACAGATAGTGCGTTAATGCGCCGCGGTAGTTGGGTTGTGTCGCCATAAAATCAACGTCCGGGCAGATGTTATATTTGCCTTCCAGACAGTAACGACAGTGACCGCAAGGAACGCCAGGTTCGATATTTACCCGATCCCCCGGTTTAAATTTGCGCACGCGGCTTCCCACAGCCACAACCGTCCCGGCGCATTCATGACCCAGGCCAATTTCTTGATTTGGGTCTTTAGGAGGAATAAACGGGCCTGATTCAAAACCATGTACATCTGAACCACAAATACCGACATATTCCACTTTAATCAAAACTTCATCTTCTTTAGGTACAGGTATTTCTGCTGAAATAATTTTCATTGTGCCCGGCACCTGCAACATTGCTTTTGAATTTTTCATTTTGAATCCACCAGTATTATTTATTGGCTACTGCATCAATACTTAAACTTTCAACGGAGACACCTTTGGTTTCAATTCCAATGGTGGCGATAGCAATTGCGACAATAATTGAAACAGCCCCCAGAAGAATAAAGACTCCCGTTACGCCATAACTACTGAGCAGCACTGCAACGGCATAAGGTGCGGCAATACCACTGATTCGCCCTACCGCATTCGCCAGACCGGAGCCACGGAGTTTGGCCTCTGTCGGCCAGATCTCAGGGACATACACTGCCGAGGCATAGCAAACGTACATATAGACGAAAGTAATCAGGAAGAAACCAATCAGCGTTATGAGCAACATACTGGTTTGCAGTGAATAGATATATCCGAGCACCGCAATCAGGATTAATAGCCCCACACCCATTGTTTTACGCGGAATTTTATCCATCACCAGCATGGCAATAAAAATACCAAATGGCGCGCCAAACATACTCATGGTATTTAAAACAATCGAGTCTTTTAAATTAATTCCCTGGGTCATGAATATCGTTGGCAACCAGTTAATTAGTGTGTACTGCACAACGTTCATGGCAATCAGCACACAAGAGCCTAATATCACGCGTTTCAGTAATACTCCTGTCAGTAAGGCTGAATACGGCACCGCTTGTGGTGCTTTACCGTCATCAGCAATAACCACAGGCGGCAAAGGTTTACCCGTCTGGCGTATGACGCCTTCTTCTATACTCCGCATGACTTTCTCGGCTTCCTGATAACGTCCGCGCGATTCCAGCCAGCGCGGGGATTCAGGAAAGTAGCGCCAGGCCAGCGCCGTAGCGATAAGTGACAATATTGCAGGGATAAGCAGTTGTACCCGCCAGTTCCACTCTGCACTAATCAGCGGCGTGAGTCCCATCGCAATCAATGAACAGAGCGGATATGACCAGTTACCAATAAAGGAAACCCGACTGGACCACGTTCCGCGATTTCTTCCGGGCATATATTCGGTGAAACCAGCAAACAGTGTAACCAGTAAAGCTCCCAGCCCAACGCCCATCACAAAACGGCAGGCAATAAGGAAATCCATATTCGGTGAGAAAGCACCGACAACCATCGAGGCAATATGAATGGCCTCATAGAGGATAAACGCATTTCTGCGACCGGTTTTGTCACCGATGATGCCGCCCACCAGCGCACCGAGAAACATTCCGGCGGTCGTGATTGCTGAGAATGTGGCAGTGGTGGAATTATCTGTCCAGCCCAACGCTTTCAGCTGCGCGAGGATCAAGCCACCAACGGCATTACTCCAGCAGACAAGCAGGCCAAACGCGACGATGGCAAACATCGACGAATGCCAGCGGCAATCCGGTAAGCGATCCAGCCGTGCACCACAATGCGGTTTTGTTATCTGTTCCATGCGATAACGTTCCTTCAGGAGAGTAGTTATTCATCAAAGTCGTAAGTCATGATCACTTTGATTGCAGTTTTATCGACCATCGCATCAAACCCTTCGCGCCATTGCGACAGGCCGATACGATGCGTGATCATCGGTTTGACTTTGATAGCGCCGCTGGCTAATAGCCTGATAGCGTTACGCCATGAAGTGGAGTCATAGGCCATATGCCCAATGATGCTTTTGTTCCAGGCGGTAATGTCATTAATCGAGAAATCAAGAGGTTTGAAGCCCATTCCAACGCGTACTACTTCCCCATTCGGGCGGAGCATTTCGATGGCTTGTTTCAATGCGATATTGGCACCGGAGCATTCAATCACCAGCCCCAGATTGTCTTTGCCACAAATTTGCTGGCAGCGTGCCACCACATCTTCGGTAGAACCATTTACTACTGCCGTCGCACCCAGTTCTTTTGCAACCGGGAAGCGGACCGTTACATCTTCTTGCAGACCAACGACGACGATATTTACCGCCCCCATAATCCGCGCCATTTGTACGGAGAACAGCCCGAGTGGGCCAGTGCCGATGACGACCACATCCTGACCTGGAAGGAATTTCGATTGCTGCGCGATGGATTTATAGGCATTACAGATAGGGTCAAGTACGGCTGCGTCCTCATAATCAACACCATCAGGGATTTCCCACAACGCATGACGATGAATTTTGAGAATTTCACCAGGAACAAGACAATATTTGGAAAAACCACCGCCCCAGGTATTGTTATCCAGACCAAGGTTTACTTTTTCTGTACAACACAGAAAATCACCTTGTTCACAGGCCGGGCAAACGCCGCAAACGTGACCGCTGTTATCCGACACGACGCGTTGCCCCACTTTCCAGTCTTTGACTTTTTCACCAACCTGCGCAATACAACCTGCGAACTCATGGCCGCGGATAGAGTTAAACTCATCCGAACCGCTATCGACATTGTAGTGCTTCATGTCTGCGCCGCAGATTGCCGCGGCTTTAATTTCAATCACGACATCTTCCGGGCCACAAATGGGTTGTGGGACATCAATCATCTTGTAGCCACCAAAAGCCTTGCCAAACCGAGCCAGTGCTTTCATTGCGTCATCCTCTGTGTTTTGTTTTGCTTAGATGGTCATCATACTTACCCACATGATTTTTGAGGTCAACATTAAATCTGTAAAACACAGATAATGATCTGCGTTTTACAACTTAGATCACAATTACGCAGAAAATGGCTGGGGTTGTTACAGGTTGATGGAAGGCGGGACGCAAAAAGAGCAAATTCGAGAGGGATTCCCGGCCAAATAGGCCTGAGACTTAAGTTCAGGAGAAGTCATTCAGGTGTGAACGCGACTGCAAGAGATCGGACTGGGACTTAGCCAGGTCGGGGCGAGATAATTGAGATGAGTCGTGGGGTCATTGTTGGCTATCCCCTTTATAACCGCGGCAAAAAGGGGATAAACCACTTACTTAAACATGGCAATAGGCTTTGCTGAGATACCAAAATCTTCTTTTAACTGCTGTTTGCTCTTCATGACCATCTGACCATTTGTGTCAATTGTCATATGCTGTGCTTCGGTATTATGGCGGGCTTGCCACAGCATCACCAGTTGCAGGCAGTTCTCTTTTTGTTCCTCGGTCAACGTAACGCCATCAGGCCATTTCCCCAGTTCAACGGCGGTCGACAAACGCTGGTATACCTCAGGCGTCATGCTGTTGATAATGTCATCAAGATTCATAATTTTTCCGCTCCTGTGGAATAAGTTGCTGAATCGTTTTTTCAACCGTTGATTTCTTCGCCGTTTTCGCCATCAGTGAAGCGTAAAGAAGCAGAGTTAACACAATAACGTTCGCCCGTTGGCTGCGGCCCGTCAGGAAAGACATGGCCCAGATGGGCATCGCAGTTACCGCAACGAATTTCTATGCGCTGCATTCCATGTGACAAGTCTTTGATATAACGAATAGATTCTTCACTCACCGGTTCGTAGAAACTGGGCCAGCCACAGCCGGAATCATACTTGGTTTGGGAATGAAACAGCGGGGCATCGCAGATCAAACAGTGATATACGCCGTCACGCTTGTTATGCAGTAAACGACCCGTAAATGGCGGTTCTGTCCCATGATTCTGCGTCACGTAGAACTGCATCTCGGACAAATTTTTTTTCAGTTCTTCTGCCGAAGGTTTATTAGCCATTTGCTCACATCTCACTTTAATCGTGCTCACATTACGTGACTGATTCTAACAAAACATTAACACCAACTGGCAAAATTTTGTCCTAAACTTGATCTCGACGAAATGGCTGCACCTAAATCGTGATGAAAATCACATTTTTATCGTAATTGCCCTTTAAAATTCGGGGCGCCGACCCCATGTGGTCTCAAGCCCAAAGGAAGAGTGAGGCGAGTCAGTCGCGTAATGCTTAGGCACAGGATTGATTTGTCGCAATGATTGACACGATTCCGCTTGACGCTGCGTAAGGTTTTTGTAATTTTACAGGCAACCTTTTATTCACTAACAAATAGCTGGTGGAATATATGACTATCAAAGTAGGTATCAACGGTTTTGGCCGTATCGGTCGCATTGTTTTCCGTGCTGCTCAGAAACGTTCTGACATCGAGATCGTTGCAATCAACGACCTGTTAGACGCTGATTACATGGCATACATGCTGAAATATGACTCCACTCACGGCCGTTTCGACGGTACCGTTGAAGTGAAAGACGGTCATCTGATCGTTAACGGTAAAAAAATCCGTGTTACCGCTGAACGTGATCCGGCTAACCTGAAATGGGACGAAGTTGGTGTTGACGTTGTCGCTGAAGCAACTGGTCTGTTCCTGACTGACGAAACTGCTCGTAAACACATCACCGCTGGTGCGAAGAAAGTGGTTATGACTGGTCCGTCTAAAGACAACACTCCGATGTTCGTTAAAGGCGCTAACTTCGACAAATATGCTGGCCAGGACATCGTTTCCAACGCATCCTGCACCACCAACTGCCTGGCTCCGCTGGCTAAAGTTATCAACGATAACTTCGGCATCATCGAAGGTCTGATGACCACCGTTCACGCTACTACCGCTACTCAGAAAACCGTTGATGGCCCGTCTCACAAAGACTGGCGCGGCGGCCGCGGCGCTTCCCAGAACATCATCCCGTCTTCTACCGGTGCTGCTAAAGCTGTAGGTAAAGTACTGCCAGAACTGAATGGCAAACTGACTGGTATGGCGTTCCGCGTTCCGACCCCGAACGTATCCGTAGTTGACCTGACCGTTCGTCTGGAAAAAGCTGCAACTTACGAGCAGATCAAAGCTGCCGTTAAAGCTGCTGCTGAAGGCGAAATGAAAGGCGTTCTGGGCTACACCGAAGATGACGTAGTATCTACCGATTTCAACGGCGAAGTTTGCACTTCCGTGTTCGATGCTAAAGCGGGTATCGCTCTGAACGACAACTTCGTGAAACTGGTATCCTGGTACGACAACGAAACCGGTTACTCCAACAAAGTTCTGGACCTGATCGCTCACATCTCCAAATAAGTTGAGATGACACTGTGATCTAAAAAGAGCGACTTCGGTCGCTCTTTTTTTTACCTGATAAAATGAAGTTAAAGGACTGCGTCATGATTAAGAAAATTTTTGCCCTTCCGGTCATCGAACAAATCTCCCCTGTCCTCTCCCGTCGTAAACTGGATGAACTGGACCTCATTGTGGTCGATCATCCCCAGGTAAAAGCCTCTTTTGCATTACAGGGCGCACACCTTCTCTCGTGGAAACCTGCGGGTGAAGAAGAAGTTCTGTGGTTGAGTAACAACACACCGTTCAAAAATGGCGTCGCCATTCGCGGTGGCATACCGGTTTGCTGGCCGTGGTTTGGTCCGGCTGCACAACAAGGTCTGCCTGCGCACGGTTTTGCCCGCAACCTGCCGTGGACGCTGAAATCACATCGTGAAGATGCTGATGGTGTAGCGCTGACTTTTGAATTGACACAAAGCGAAGAGACGAAAAAATTCTGGCCGCACGACTTTACGCTGTTAGCGCATTTCCACGTGGGTAAAACCTGTGAAATCGATCTTGAAGCACACGGCGAATTTGAAACTACCTCTGCTCTGCATACCTACTTTAACGTGGGTGATATCGCTAAGGTAAGCGTCAGTGGACTAGGCGATCGCTTCATTGATAAAGTAAATGACGCGAAAGAAGATGTACTGACCGACGGTATTCAGACCTTCCCTGACCGTACCGATCGCGTGTATCTGAATCCGCAAGATTGCAGCGTAATTAATGACGAAGCGCTGAATCGTATTATCGCCGTAGGCCACCAGCATCATCTGAACGTTGTAGGCTGGAACCCAGGACCGGCGCTTTCAGTTAGCATGGGCGATATGCCGGATGATGGCTACAAGACCTTTGTTTGTGTAGAAACGGCTTACGCTTCAGAAACGCAAAAAGTCACCAAAGAGAAACCTGCACATCTGGCGCAATCCATTCGCGTTGCTAAACGTTAATTTGCGTTAATATTGTGTGCCGGGTGCGATGCATCCGGCACGAATCAACATCACACCATATCCAGCGCAGTTTTTCCTTTTGGTGCCGGATACGCTTTATCCAGCATAACTAATTCCGCTGACGAAAGTTCAACCTCAAGCACAGCCGCATTTTGTTGGACATGTGCGACAGTTGCCGCTTTTGGAATCGCCATCACACCCTGATGGCTGATTACCCACGCCAACAATACTTGTGCCGCACTGATATTGTGAGCATGTGCAATTTCGTTGACTACCGCATTTTTTAACAGTCCATTGCGCAACCGCCCGGCCTGGGCTAATGGACTGTAAGCCATCACCGGCATCTGCTGTTTCTGGCACCAGGGAAGTAGATCGTACTCAATCCCTCGTGAACCGAGATGGTAAAGCACCTGATTAGTGGCACACTGATTTCCCCCCGGCAGCTGCCAGAGTTCCTGCATATCGGCATAATCAAGGTTAGAAACGCCCCAGCGGCGGATTTTTCCCTGGGCGATCAATTTTTCCATCGCTGCGACAGTCTCTTCGAGAGCGAAACTGCCAGACCAGTGTAATAAGTAGAGATCGAGATAATCAGTATTGAGACGGCGTAAACTGGCTTCGCATGCATTTATCGCTTTTTGCCCGCCAGCATTCCACGGATAGACTTTAGAGACGAGAAAGACGTTCTCACGCAGACCGATTAATGCTTCCCCAACCACTTTTTCGGCACCGCCATCGGCATACATTTCGGCGGTATCAATGAGGGTTAAACCGAGTTCAATGCCCGCGCGTAGTGCAGCAACTTCTGTTTTACGCTGACTGGCATCTTCGCCCATATACCATGTTCCCTGCCCTATGGCTGGCAGTGAGACATCGCCACTAAATTGAATCATTTTTTGTTGCATTGTTTCCTCCCAGGTATTGCACCACCGTAATGCAAAACAGGGCATTACGCCCTGTTTTTATGCACAAAATGCCCTGGAAAGATGCATTATCAGAATTTGTAGGTGATCCCGGTAGAAATCAGGCCAGTCCAGGATTTATCCACCATTGGGCTGTCAGTAACTTCATCAGACAGACGGGTGTAGCGCGCGGTACCGTAAACACTCCAGTCGCCGAGGAAGTTGTAGCTGGCGCTCAGCTCCAGGTAAGGGCTCCAGCTGTCGTTCGGGTTATAGCCACGCAGACCGCTGCGAGCGGACTCTTTGCGCGATACGCCATAATAGTATTCGTTCTGGTTTTCGCTGTTCCACTGCACACCAATACCCGGAGTCACGGTCAGGCCACCGTTGGTGTAACGATACAACCAGGCCATATCCCAGACGATGCCGTTGCTGTTATCCAGGGTATCGCCAGCCAGGGTGGTACGCAGGTAACCGTACTGGGTAAAGTGAGCATAAGACAGACCAGCCATCATGGTGCTCTTACGGTCATCGAGGTGACGCATTTGGTGATCGCCACTGTCTTTAGCTTTGAAGTAAAGCGGCGACCAGTAAGCGGTAATTGAAAGTTTGTCCGTCGCGTCATTCCACAGGTAGTAACCACCACCTAAGCCACGGAACCAGAAGTTATCGCCTTCATAGTTGATTACCGGTACTGGGTAAACATCGGTATCGTAATCTTTATATGGGTGTTCAACGACACCTACGCCTGCGCCCAGGGAAAATTTACCTTCAGCGTGCGCTACGCCTGCAGACGTTGCGATAAGCACTCCAAGTGCCAGAAGTTTGAGTTTGGTCACAATTAATCATTCCTTAAACAAATGTTTAGCGGGCGACAAAGTTTACCCGTCAATACATCGAAACCCAACCTTTTTACGTTTTCATTTTTTATAGTAACTGTTTAATTTTCCTGACGCAGATGACACCACGCTTACAGCCAAATGAATTTAGCGTTACCGGCGACCCTATTATTTACATTAATTATGCAAAATTTATGGATGAGTTGTTGATATGCCATTGAAATTAAGAAAGCCGTGCAGGCAAGTTTTCCATTTGCCATCTACGCTTAATTTTGAAGGTGTATCACCGGGCACGTTGTTCTCATCGTCAATAAAATGGCATGAGAGTTGCTGTGTTTTAGCAAGAGACGTCGTTCAGTTTACCTCTTCCGGGAGCCTCTACTATTCATATGAACGGCTCTTAACCTGTGCTAAAAAACGAAAGGACGGCATACCATGAATATATTCGATCACTATCGCCAGCGATATGAAGCTGCCAAGGACGAAGAGTTCACACTGCAGGAGTTTCTTACCACTTGTCGGCAAGATCGCAGTGCTTATGCCAACGCGGCTGAGCGGCTATTGATGGCTATTGGTGAGCCTGTCATGGTCGATACAGCCCAGGAACCCAGACTTTCTCGACTCTTTTCTAACCGGGTCATTGCACGTTATCCGGCGTTTGAAGAGTTTTACGGCATGGAAGACGCGATTGAACAGATTGTTTCTTATCTGAAACACGCGGCTCAGGGGCTGGAAGAGAAGAAACAAATTCTGTATCTGCTGGGGCCTGTGGGTGGGGGTAAATCATCACTTGCTGAGCGACTGAAATCATTAATGCAGCTCGTACCGATTTATGTATTGAGCGCCAACGGTGAGCGTAGCCCGGTCAACGATCATCCGTTCTGTCTTTTCAATCCGCAGGAAGATGCGCAGATTCTGGAAAAAGAGTACGGCATTCCTCGCCGTTATCTCGGCACCATCATGTCGCCGTGGGCGGCAAAGCGCCTGCATGAATTTGGTGGCGATATCACTAAGTTCCGGGTAGTGAAGGTCTGGCCGTCAATTCTGCAACAAATTGCCATCGCCAAAACGGAACCCGGAGATGAGAACAACCAGGACATCTCCGCCCTGGTAGGGAAAGTCGATATTCGTAAACTCGAACACTACGCGCAGAATGACCCGGACGCCTACGGCTATTCCGGTGCGCTGTGCCGCGCCAATCAGGGGATCATGGAATTTGTCGAGATGTTTAAAGCACCGATAAAAGTGCTGCATCCCTTGTTAACCGCCACCCAGGAAGGTAACTACAACGGGACGGAAGGTATCTCCGCCCTGCCGTTCAACGGGATTATTCTCGCCCACTCGAACGAATCCGAATGGGTCACTTTCCGTAATAACAAAAACAACGAAGCCTTCCTCGACCGTGTTTACATCGTGAAGGTGCCGTATTGCTTGCGCATTTCCGAAGAGATCAAAATCTACGAGAAATTGCTTAATCACAGTGAATTGACTCACGCCCCCTGCGCCCCTGGCACGCTGGAAACGCTGTCACGTTTTTCTATTCTTTCGCGTCTGAAAGAGCCAGAAAACTCCAGCATTTATTCAAAGATGCGCGTTTATGATGGTGAAAGTCTGAAAGACACTGATCCCAAAGCCAAGTCGTATCAGGAATATCGTGACTACGCCGGTGTCGATGAAGGGATGAACGGTCTGTCGACGCGTTTTGCGTTTAAGATCCTCTCCCGCGTGTTCAACTTCGATCATGTAGAAGTGGCGGCAAACCCGGTCCATCTGTTCTACGTCCTGGAACAGCAGATCGAGCGCGAGCAGTTCCCGCAAGAGCAGGCTGAACGCTATCTGGAGTTCCTGAAAGGTTATCTGATCCCGAAATATGCCGAGTTTATCGGCAAAGAGATCCAGACGGCCTACCTTGAATCCTATTCAGAATATGGGCAAAACATTTTCGACCGTTATGTTACCTACGCGGATTTCTGGATTCAGGATCAGGAGTATCGCGATCCGGATACCGGGCAGCTGTTTGACCGCGAGTCTCTTAACGCCGAGCTGGAGAAAATCGAGAAACCGGCGGGGATCAGTAATCCAAAAGATTTCCGCAACGAGATTGTTAACTTCGTACTGCGAGCCAGAGCGAATAACAGCGGACGCAATCCGAACTGGACCAGCTATGAAAAACTGCGCACGGTTATCGAGAAGAAAATGTTCTCCAATACCGAAGAGCTGTTGCCGGTTATTTCGTTTAACGCCAAAACGTCAACCGACGAGCAGAAGAAACACGACGACTTTGTCGACCGTATGATGGAAAAAGGCTACACCCGTAAACAGGTGCGTTTACTGTGCGAATGGTATTTGCGCGTACGTAAATCGTCTTAACAACCCTGGCCCGGTACACATGCTACCGGGCCTACAACGACAGCGAACCGTGGGCCAGAGAAGCGGCAACACAAGCGTAGCATACCGTTGGCAAATGTAGTACGGGGGGCATATGACCTGGTTTATTGACCGGCGTCTGAACGGCAAAAATAAAAGCATGGTGAATCGCCAGCGTTTCTTACGCCGTTATAAAGCGCAAATTAAACAGTCGATCTCCGAGGCCATTAATAAGCGTTCGGTGACTGACGTCGACAGCGGCGAGTCCGTATCCATTCCCACGGAAGATATTAGCGAACCGATGTTTCATCAGGGGCGTGGGGGCCTGCGCCACCGTGTGCATCCGGGCAATGACCATTTCGTCCAGAACGACCGAATTGAACGTCCCCAGGGTGGTGGCGGAGGTTCCGGCAGTGGTCAGGGCCAGGCCAGCCAGGATGGTGAAGGTCAGGATGAATTTGTCTTTCAGATTTCGAAAGATGAGTATCTTGATCTGCTCTTTGAAGATTTGGCCTTACCGAATCTGAAACAAAACCAACAACGCCAGCTGACCGAATATAAAACGCATCGGGCGGGTTATACCGCTAACGGCGTTCCGGCCAATATCAGCGTTGTACGTTCATTGCAGAACTCACTGGCGCGGCGCACAGCTATGACGGCGGGCAAGCGGCGGGAACTTCATGCGCTGGAAGAGAATTTGGCCATCATCAGCAACAGTGAACCTGCGCAACTGCTGGAAGAGGAACGTCTGCGCAAAGAAATTGCAGAATTACGTGCCAAAATTGAACGCGTCCCTTTCATTGACACCTTCGATTTACGTTACAAGAACTACGAAAAACGGCCCGATCCCTCCAGCCAGGCAGTGATGTTTTGCCTGATGGACGTTTCCGGTTCAATGGATCAGTCCACTAAAGATATGGCTAAACGTTTTTATATTCTGCTGTATCTGTTCCTCAGCAGAACGTATAAGAACGTGGAAGTCGTATACATCCGCCATCATACCCAGGCGAAAGAAGTCGATGAACATGAGTTTTTCTACTCGCAGGAAACTGGCGGCACCATTGTTTCCAGCGCCCTAAAACTGATGGATGAGGTAGTGAAAGAGCGTTATAACCCGGCACAGTGGAATATTTACGCAGCCCAAGCATCAGACGGCGATAACTGGGCCGATGACTCTCCGCTTTGCCATGAAATTCTGGCGAAAAAAATATTACCCGTTGTTCGTTATTACAGCTATATCGAAATTACACGTCGCGCGCATCAGACACTGTGGCGAGAATATGAGCATCTGCAATCTACTTTCGACAACTTTGCGATGCAGCATATCCGCGACCAGGATGATATTTATCCGGTGTTCCGTGAACTGTTTCATAAACAAAATGCAACAGCTAAAGACTAAAACTGTCAGCCGGGTCATTATCGCCTGGCTGATTTTTAGCTCACTGTAAATTATCTCTTTTATTACATACATTAGCTTACAATCGCTTTAAATATGACAGCATAACCTTTACACAATTTAGTTCCAGAAAACAATCATTCGGAAAAATGATTCGGTCAACACGTATTTCCCTGGGGTTATTCTTTAATTATTTTTTATCGTTAACGAAAATTGATCTTGGTCAAAACTATATATCTCTGCCATCAATAAAATCCAGCACTCACATTGCTCTCCTTTTTATGGCTTCTATGGGTACACAAAAATTAAAAGCTCAAGGCTTTTTTATTTTCAGCTTATTGCTGACGTTAATTTTATTTTGCATTACTACCTTATATAACGAAAACACGAATGTAAAACTCATCCCACAGATGAATTACCTGATGGTTGTTGTGGCTTTGTTTTTCCTTAACGCCGTCATTTTTCTTTTCATGTTAATGAAGTATTTCACTAACAAACAAATTTTACCAACACTCATTTTAAGCCTTGCATTTTTAAGTGGCCTTATCTATTTAGTTGAAACCATTGTAATTATCCATAAACCAATCAACGGCAGTACACTGATCCAGACAAAGTCGAATGATGTTTCTATTTTCTATATTTTCCGCCAACTCAGTTTCATTTGTTTAACCTCGCTGGCGCTCTTTTGTTATGGGAAAGACAACATCCTTGACAACAATAAGAAAAAAACTGGCATTCTGTTGCTGGCGCTGATTCCTTTTTTAGTTTTTCCCCTTCTGGCACACAATCTGAGCAGTTATAACGCTGACTATTCTTTGTATGTCGTCGATTACTGCCCGGACAACCATACTGCGACCTGGGGAATCAACTATACAAAAATATTGGTTTGTTTGTGGGCATTTTTACTGTTCTTTATTATCATGCGTACACGATTAGCCAGCGAACTATGGCCGTTAATAGCATTATTATGTCTGGCATCGCTATGCTGCAACTTACTTCTACTGACTCTGGATGAGTATAATTACACCATCTGGTATATCAGTCGCGGGATTGAAGTTTCCAGTAAACTGTTTGTTGTGTCTTTTCTGATTTATAACATTTTTCAGGAACTGCAACTCTCCAGCAAACTGGCAGTTCATGATGTGCTGACCAATATTTATAATCGGCGCTACTTTTTCAACAGCGTAGAGTCATTATTGTCGCGACCTGTTGTTAAGGACTTTTGTGTCATGCTGGTTGATATTAATCAGTTCAAACGCATCAATGCCCAATGGGGACATCGTGTGGGTGATAAAGTGCTGGTATCAATTGTCGATATTATCCAGCAAAGCATCCGCCCCGATGATATTTTAGCGCGACTGGAGGGTGAGGTGTTTGGCTTGCTATTTACCGAACTCAATAGTGCCCAGGCAAAAATCATTGCGGAACGTATGCGTAAAAATGTCGAACTCCTGACCGGCTTTAGTAACAGATATGATGTTCCTGAACAAATGACCATCAGTATTGGCACGGTTTTTTCAACGGGTGACACGCATAATATCTCGCTTGTCATGACGGAAGCAGATAAAGCCTTACGCGAAGCGAAAAGCGAGGGGGGCAACAAAGTGATTATTCATCATATTTAAGTGCAAAAATATTCACAGCCATGCTTTTTGCGTGGCTTTTGCATACAATTTATTACTATTACCCCTAAATTTCCCCTCCCCAGCGGCGCAGAGATGAGTATAATTAGCGCCCCTGTGCCAGGCCGCAATCGAACTTTATCTGGTTTTCTCGTTTCACTAACCGAAGGAGTGCCATTTATCATGAAATTGCACCATAGAATGCTCCGGCATTTTATCGCCGCAAGTGTCATTGTGCTGACATCTTCCTTCCTTATTTTTGAACTTGTCGCCAGCGACAGAGCAATGAGTGCCTATCTGCGCTATATCGTGCAGAGAGCAGACTCTTCCTTTCTTTATGATAAGTATCTGAATCAGAGTATTGCCGCGCATGTGATGCGCGCTCTCGCTGCTGAGCAGTCGGAAGTACCGCCAGAACAACGGCGCGCTATCTGCGAGGCTTTTGAGTCTGCCAATAATACCCATGGCTTAAACCTGACTGCTCATAAATACCAGGGCTTACGCGGCACACTACAAACCGCATCCACTGACTGCGACACAATTGTGGAAGCTGCAGCACTATTACCCGCTTTTGATCAGGCAGTGGAAGGCAACCGCCACCAGGATGATTACGGTTCAGGTCTTGGGATGGCCGAAGAGAAATTTCACTATTATCTCGATCTCAATGACCGCTATGTCTATTTTTATGAGCCGGTTAATGTTGAATACTTTGCGATGAATAACTGGTCCTTCCTGCAATCAGGAAGTATTGGTATCGATCGCAAAGATATTGAAAAAGTATTTACCGGGCGTACCGTATTATCGAGCATTTACCAGGATCAGCGTACTAAACAGAACGTGATGAGTTTGCTGACGCCGGTATATGTCGCAGGGCAGCTAAAAGGGATTGTGCTGCTGGATATTAACAAAAACAATCTGCGGAATATCTTTTACACTCATGACCGCCCTCTCCTCTGGCGTTTTCTCAATGTCACGCTAACCGATACAGATTCGGGGCGCGACATTATCATCAACCAGAGCGAAGATAATCTGTTCCAGTATGTCAGTTACGTCCATGACTTACCGGGCGGCATTCGTGTCTCGTTATCCATTGATATTCTTTACTTTATCACGTCTTCGTGGAAAAGCGTTCTGTTCTGGATTTTGACGGCGTTAATTTTGCTGAATATGGTGCGGATGCACTTCCGCTTATACCAAAATGTGTCGCGAGAAAATATTAGTGATGCGATGACTGGACTCTATAATCGCAAAATTTTAACCCCTGAACTGGAGCAGCGGTTGCAGAAACTGGTGCAATCCGGTTCTTCGGTGATGTTTATTGCTATTGACATGGACAAGTTAAAGCAAATAAATGACACCCTCGGTCATCAGGAGGGGGATTTAGCGATTACGTTATTAGCTCAGGCGATTAAACAGTCGATTCGTAAAAGTGATTATGCCATCCGACTCGGTGGCGATGAATTCTGCATCATTCTTGTCGATTCGACGCCGCAAATTGCAGCACAACTGCCTGAACGTATCGAAAAACGTCTGCAACATATCGCGCCGCAGAAAGAGATCGGCTTCTCTTCCGGTATTTACGCGATGAAAGAAAACGATACGTTACATGATGCGTATAAAGCTTCCGATGAGCGTTTATATGTCAATAAGCAGAACAAAAACAGCCGTTCATGATAACCTTCTGTGGTTGTTTGCTTGTAATCTCAGGAGCATGAAATGACTGAAATGGCTAAAGGAAGCGTGACGCATCAGCGGTTAATCGCTTTATTATCACAAGAAGGTGCTAACTTCCGCGTCGTTACCCATGAAGCGGTAGGTAAATGTGAAGCAGTGTCAGAAATTCGTGGCACCGCTTTAGGCCAGGGGGCTAAGGCACTGGTATGTAAAGTCAAAGGCAATGGCGTAAATCAACATGTTCTGGCGATCCTCGCTGCCGATCAACAGGCCGATCTGAGCCAACTCGCCAGCCATATAGGCGGATTACGCGCTTCGTTGGCCAGCCCGGCGGAAGTCGATGAACTCACAGGCTGTGTCTTCGGCGCGATCCCCCCTTTCAGCTTCCATCCAAAACTCAAACTGGTTGCCGACCCCCTACTCTTCGAACGATTTGATGAAATCGCCTTCAATGCAGGCATGCTGGATAAATCCGTTATTTTGAAAACCGCGGATTATTTGCGTATTGCGCAACCAGAACTGGTCAATTTCCGCCGCACTGCGTAACTAGCCTGTCCGTTCAATAAGCAGAACGGACAAAACCAGCACAGCAGCAATGGCAAAAAACGATGACGTGATAATCAGTGTCTCGACGAACATTTGATCGTTCATAGTATGCCCCCGGGAGATAGCTGTTTTCACGTTATTGTTAACGTACACAAATGGCAGTTTGATGACAGTTCGTCTGATTTTTTATGCAAAAAACGTAAAGATTTTCTACTTCCTGCCTGCAGCAAGCGTAAAGTAAGCAGGCTTATTATTTTTTGGCAAGGAAACCACGATGTTTGATGTCACTTTGCTGATCCTGCTCGGGTTAGCTGCGCTGGGCTTTATCAGTCATAACACCACTGTCGCCGTTTCAATTCTGGTGTTGATTATTGTCCGCGTCACACCGTTAAGCACCTTTTTCCCGTGGATTGAAAAACAGGGGCTAAGTATCGGGATAATCATTCTGACGATTGGCGTTATGGCCCCCATCGCCAGCGGGACGCTACCGCCCTCAACCCTGATTCACTCGTTTCTGAACTGGAAATCGCTGGTGGCAATTGCAGTCGGCGTTATTGTCTCCTGGCTGGGGGGGCGCGGCGTGACGTTAATGGGCAGCCAGCCGCAACTGGTCGCCGGGCTGCTGGTGGGCACTGTTTTAGGCGTGGCGCTGTTTCGCGGCGTACCGGTTGGCCCGCTTATTGCCGCGGGTCTGGTTTCGCTGATTGTGGGGAAACAGTAGTTAATCCCGCAATATATCGGCCTGGCGTTTGCCCCAGGCCTTTCTTAAACATAGTAATAAAGGCCGTTGTTGAATCATACCCCAGTGTATGAGCAACTTTCTGTACAGTATCGCCTTTCACTAATCCCTGAAGCGCCATAATCAGCTGTAACTGCTGACGCCACTGGCGAAAACTCAACCCCGTCTCTTTCACTATCAGCCGGGCAAGATTGCGTTCACTCATCGCAAAAAAGCCAGCCCATTGCCTCAATGAGCCCCACTCGACGGGCTCTTTCGCCATCATCTCCACCATCGTGCGGATTTTAGGATGAGAAGAACCGGGCAAGTGCAGCTGTTGTTGTGGTTGCTGAGGGAGTTCATCAAACAGGACCTGAATTAATCTGCGGGTCATCGGCTCAGCACGCTGAGTCGTCGTCCTGTTTGCCAGGGTTAAAATTAATTCCCGGCATAAGGGCGATATTTTCAATGTGCAACATGTTGTCGGCATTGTCACTGCGCTGGGCTCGATAAACAGAAAACAGAGTTCGGCGTTAGCTGTCACTTGATTACTATGTTTCACCCCGCCCGGTATCCAAACCGCATATTGTGGCGGCACCATCCACAAAGCATTTTCTACCGTACAGGTAATTGCACCATGTAGTGCCAGTATCAACTGCCCTTTGCGGTGCTGATGTACAGGACTGGTTAACTCATCCGTTCCGGCGTGAATACAAAATGCGACCGCGGCTTCATGGTGTCGGTCGGGTTCATAGCCATTGAGATTCAACCTGTGCATCATTTTGTCCGAATTTAGCGATATTTTGTCATTTTAGCTTGATTCAACATAACAATAAAAACGGTAAGGTACAGCCTCGTTTGTAACAATGAGAAGCATATGACCTGTTCAACTTCATTAAGCGGTAAAAACAGGATTTTCCTTATCGCTGGCATTCTGATGATTGCCACAACATTACGCGTCACCTTTACCGGCGCAGCACCGTTACTGGATACGATTCGTTCCGCTTACTCGCTAACGACGGCGCAAACCGGCTTATTGACCACCCTGCCATTATTAGCCTTTGCGCTGATCTCACCGCTGGCCGCCCCGGTGGCGCGACGTTTTGGTATGGAACGTAGCCTGTTTGCCGCGTTACTTTTGATCTGTGCAGGTATCGCAATTCGCTCTCTCCCTTCGCCTTACTTATTATTTGGCGGTACAGCGGTCATTGGCGGTGGGATTGCATTAGGCAATGTCTTACTGCCAGGATTAATTAAACGCGATTTCCCTCATTCCGTCGCCAGACTTACCGGCGCATATTCCCTGACAATGGGAGCTGCGGCGGCACTGGGATCGGCGATGGTAGTGCCGCTGGCTTTGAACGGTTTTGGCTGGCAAGGCGCGTTGCTCATGCTGATGTGTTTTCCTCTGCTGGCTCTTTTTTTATGGCTGCCACAGTGGCGAAGTCAACAACATGCAAATTTGAGTACCTCACGCGCCTTACATACTCGGGGTATCTGGCGTTCGCCGCTTGCCTGGCAGGTAACATTGTTTCTTGGGATCAACTCACTGGTCTATTACGTGATTATTGGCTGGCTTCCGGCGATCCTCATCAGTCAAGGCTATAGCGAAGCACAGGCGGGTTCACTGCATGGTTTGCTGCAACTAGCCACAGCAGCTCCCGGTTTGCTGATCCCACTTTTCTTACATCATGTGAAAGATCAGCGTGGTATTGCAGCGTTCGTTGCCTTGATGTGCGCAGTGGGCGCGGTTGGGCTCTGCTTTATGCCAGCACACGCGATCACCTGGACTCTGCTTTTCGGTTTTGGTTCCGGCGCAACAATGATACTGGGGTTGACGTTCATTGGTCTTCGGGCAAGTTCTGCGCATCAGGCGGCGGCACTCTCGGGGATGGCACAATCCGTCGGGTATTTGCTGGCAGCCTGTGGGCCGCCGCTGATGGGTAAAATACACGATGCTAACGGTGACTGGTCCGTACCACTGATGGGTGTTGCAATACTTTCACTACTGATGGCGATTTTCGGACTTTGCGCCGGGAGAGACAAAGAAATTCGCTAATATCCGGTGCTATAGTGACGTGACAAATCATGCGTGAAAGGGAGAACAAATACGATGAATATTCAGTGCAAACGCGTTTATGATCCGGCTGAACAGAGCGATGGTTATCGCGTACTGGTCGACCGCCTCTGGCCACGCGGTATCAAAAAAACCGATTTAGCCCTTGATGAGTGGAATAAAGAAATCACGCCGTCAACGGAGCTGCGCAAAGCCTTTCACGGCGAAGTCGTCGATTTTGCAACCTTTCGCGAGCAATATCTTGCAGAACTGGCGCAACACGAGCAAGAAGGAAAGCGGCTGGCAGACATCGCCAAAAAACAGCCGCTGACCCTGCTCTACTCAGCAAAAAACACCACGCAGAACCATGCGCTGGTGCTGGCAGACTGGCTACGTAGCTTGTGATTTTAGTACAGCATCCGGCGGTTATTTTTCACCAGCCGGATGGTCCCGTCGCCACAATGCCCATTCATCAATCGTTTCACCGCCCGGTAATTTGCAATTGTTGCTGACCCCTTGCGCTGTCTGCACAGGAATGAGCGTCCCGCCCTTCTGCTGGCAATAGACCGACGCCGGATTTGCCATACCAATCTGCGGCGGTTTAGGTGCTTCTGGCTGAGAAGGGGTTGAACAACCAGCCAGGACCAGCAAGCAAGGCAGAACAAAACTGATAATTTTCATTTATTGATCTCACATATTTATCCAGGCTTAGAGTATCGCGGTATCGTTTTGTTTTGCAGCACTATTTTTATTACATTCACTCAAAACATATTACGCCTTGTTTCATCTTTGTTGATGATGTTTTATCATGCCTGCAAAGATTAAATAATCAGCATTTACCCGCCGTATCCTGGAGTTGTTTCGTGTCAGATCAGATTATCGCCCGCGTCTCGCAATCCCTTGCCAAAGAACAGTCACTGGAAAGTCTGGTTCGACAGCTTCTGGAGATGCTGGAAATGGTCACTGATATGGAGTCAACCTACCTGACCAAAGTGGATGTCGAAGCGCGCCTGCAGCATATAATGTTTGCCCGTAATAGCCAGAAAATGCACATCCCGGAGAATTTTACCGTCTCGTGGGATTACTCGTTATGCAAACGCGCCATTGATGAAAACTGTTTTTTCAGCGATGAAGTCCCCGACCGTTGGGGCGACTGTATTGCGGCACGCAATCTTGGCATCACCACATTTCTGAGCACGCCAATTCACTTACCGGATGGATCATTCTATGGCACGCTTTGCGCCGCCAGCAGTGAGAAGCGCCAGTGGAGTGAACGCGCGGAACAGGTCTTACAGTTATTCGCCGGACTGATTGCACAATATATTCAAAAAGAGGCACTGGTTGAACAGCTGCGCGAAGCTAATGCTGCGCTGATTGCGCAATCGTATACCGACTCGTTAACCGGGCTACCGAATCGGCGGGCGATTTTTGAAAATCTGACGACGCTGTTTTCTCTCGCCCGGCATCTTAACCATAAGATAATGATCGCGTTTATCGATCTGGATAACTTCAAATTAATCAATGATCGTTTTGGTCATAATAGTGGCGATCTGTTTCTCATTCAGGTTGGCGAGCGCCTTAATACGCTCCAGCAAAATGGCGAAGTTATTGGTCGTCTCGGCGGTGATGAGTTTTTGGTTGTTTCACTGAACAACGAGAATGCGGATATTTCGTCGCTGCGAGAACGTATTCAACAACAAATACGCGGAGAATATCACTTAGGTGATGTTGATTTGTATTATCCTGGTGCCAGTCTTGGCATAGTAGAAGTCGATCCTGAAACGACCGATGCAGACAGTGCCCTGCATGCTGCCGATATCGCGATGTATCAGGAGAAAAAACATAAACAGAAAACACCTTTTGTCACGCATTCAGCGCTACATTCCTGAGGCGTATTCACATCCTTTTGATTGGTGATAACATGCGAATCGGTATTATTTTTCCGGTTGTAATCTTTATTACAGCGGTCGTATTTTTAGCATGGTTTTTTATTGGCGGCTATGCTGCCCCGGGAGCATAAAGATGAAAAAAACAACGATTATTATGATGGGTGTGGCGATTATTGTCGTACTCGGCACTGAGCTGGGATGGTGGTAACGTCACATCTAAAAAATAGCAAAGGCTGCCTGTGTGCAGCCTTTGTGCAATTTACGCGTTAACTTTTAATCTTCCTGTAGATAAATAGCACAACAATCGCACCAATAACGGCAACCACGAAGCTGCCAAAATTGAAGCCATCGACTTTACCAAAGCCAAACAGCGTGCTGATCCATCCGCCGACTACGGCACCGACTATCCCCAGCAGGATAGTCATAAAGAATCCACCACCATCTTTACCTGGCATGATCCACTTCGCCAGAATACCGGCAATAAGCCCAAAAATAATCCATGACAGAATGCCCATTGTTTCCTCACTTATCTGTTTTGCATTAGCGGGTTAGTCGCTGATAAAAAGCATAGCACAACATCGGGAGGGGAAGATTTGTGACGAGCATCACGGAGGAATTTTTTGCGATGGCGCAGAAATTGCGCCATCAACGATCAGTGATAATTACCAACCACAAACATCATGTTCGTTTTCCGTGTCATAAGAACGCACGGTATTCACCAGATCTTTTATCACTTCAGCCGCCACTTCTGGCACCAGCAAAGTCATCGGCGTCTCTGTTTCATAATCGACAGAAACGCCATTGCTGTTATTGGTGACGGTCACGGTATACGTTGCTTTGCCCATGATTCATTTCCCGTTATGAATGACTTTCCGTTGTTGCGCGCCTTCCATCAGGACTTCAGGAGCAACGAAGAAGTCAATGTTGAAATAAGTATCGTCAGTCATGGCTTCAATGTTGTGCCACTTTTCTGGAGGGAACACCGCAAACTGCCCCGCTTCGATAAGGATCACCTGATCAGGCTCTGCACTGTGTTCATCAGCGTAGCCGAGATATTTGACCGCCCCATGCATAACGGAAAGGCGTGGGTAAACCCCCGGGCGCGTTCCTTTATCAAGATGACGTTCGAATATTCCGGCAGGCGCAGTTTGTTTATTCCAGAAAGGCGTTGAGCGCGTATGAATATAATTCTGTGGGATTTGCAGCATCCTTTTCCCTCCTTCGGTGAATGCGCTGGAAACGGTTTATTCCAGCCGTTTCAGGGTACGCCTGATAATTTGCATTTTAAATACCATTTATTGGTTACTTTTTAGCACCGTATCAGAGAAGAATCAGGGAGGATTACAGGTGGGAAGCCCGCGGCAACGCGGGCTGAAAGCATCAGGATTGCAGCGTCGCCAGTCGGGCGGCGAAACCCACGAACATCAAACCAATCAGTGAGTTGCCCACTTTAGCCAGTTTCTTTTTGGTACGTATGTACTGCGTGACAAAAGCCCCAGAAATAATCAGGAAGCTCAAATAGCAGAAACTCACCAGTTCCAGCGTCGTCGCCAGAATAAAGAATGAAATTCCCGTATGTGGGGCATTAACATCGATAAACTGTACGAAAAACGACACATAGAACAAAATGGCTTTCGGATTAGTCAGGCTCAAAATTAACGCGCGTTTAAAAATGGCACCGTATTGGGGCTCATCGGATTTGGTCTCGCTATTTTTACCTTTCAGGGTCGCGTAGAGAATTTTACTCCCCAGATAGAGCAAATAAAACGCACCAAGATAACGTACGATGTTGAATAATATCGGGGTGGTCTTAATTAATGTCGCCACTCCAGCCCATGCCAGAAACATCAATACCGCATCGCCAATAAATACACCACAGGCCGCAAGATAACCGCCTTTCATACCGCTACTGACGCTATTTTTGAGTACAAACAGGGTATTTGGCCCTGGCACCAACACAATAAAAATGGCCCCAACCAGATAGGTCCAGTAATTCAGAACCCCGTATTCAGCGAACACATTAACCTCTTTAATTATCTTTCGATCATGCGCGATTAAAGGTGAATATGCTAACCAATCTGTAGCGGCTTAGAAAGGAGAAAATCAGGTTTTAACTCGATATCAACCCGATAATTGAATCATTAATCAGGCATGCTCCAGTGAAAAATTCGGGTAGTGCTCGGCAAAATACTGGCGTAAAAATTCTACCGTTATCCGCACTTTCGCTGACGTCGACAGCTTTGAAACATAAACGGCCCAGACATTCGCTGGCTGGTAATATTCCGGTAGCACTTGTACTAAATGACCACTGGCGGGAAACAGCCTGGCGACATCGATTTTTACGTGGTCCGGAAAAACACCGAAGGCGAATATTCCTCGCCAGGCGGTAGAGTGAATGAAGGAACAGAGAATGAAGTCGTCATTCAGGAATCGGTATTTACTCGTCGTGGTGTCGAGCGCATTTGGCGTTAAGCTCAAATAAGTTCATTTGAACCGCCTGCTGTTGGATTTGTAGTTTGCCGAAGCCGGACTGAGCGCGCCCAGTCCGGCTTCGGAAGATTTTACTGTGGATATTCCTGCAATAAATTGTGTAATGCTTCCGCCATCAGCTCACCACGCCAGCCGGAAATCAGCTCCGGCAAATTGTTCTGCGGTTTCAGTTTCCAGTGCCAGTTCAGCAGTTGGTTGATTTGCCGACGCGATGCCAGCAATTCGGCGCTGATCTTGTGCGTTTCGCTGACGTCAGTAATCAGCGACTTAATCGCTTTAAACGCTTTACGATAACCCGGCATGTCCATCAGGTTAAGCATCGGCTGCGGTAAGGCCTCTTCCGGCAATGCCTGCGCTTTTTCCACCAGCGCCAGCAACGTTTTACCGTGGAAGCGGATTTCGCTACCGGATAAGCCCAGGCTGTCCAGTTCGCCCAGACTTCCCGGCATATAACGCGCTACCGACCACAAATGCTCTTCACGCACGACAAAGTTCACCGCCAGATCGCGCTCTCGCGCCTTGCGCAATCGCCAGTCGGCTAACAGTTGCAGACAGGCCAGTTGGCGTGTGCGTAACTGCCAGGCATTGGTGATATCACGCCAGGCGTCTTCCGGCGCAACGACTTCCTGACGACGCATTTGCATCAGGCGGCATTCATCCAGCGCCGCAGGTAGCCAGCCGGAGGCCTCCGTTTCTACCATAAGCTTTGCGGTGATCGGTAACAGATACCAGACATCCGCCGCTGCGTATTCACACTGACGTTCGGTCAGCGGTCTGGCCAGCCAGTCGGTGCGCGATTCACTCTTGTCCAGCGTAACGCCGGAATACTCTTCCACCATGGAAGCGAAACCCCATGACATCGGGCGTCCGCAGAAGGCAGCAAGGATTTGCGTGTCAATCAAGGGTTGTGGTAATTCGCCAAAGACATTGAGGAACACTTCCAGATCTTCACTGCCTGCATGGAGAAATTTTGTGATGGACGGATCGCGCAGGATCGCTTTCAGCGGTGACCAGTCGGTGATCCCGAGTGGATCGATTAGCGCCAGATGCTCACCATCAAAAAGTTGAATTAAACCCAGCTGCGGGTAATAAGTGCGCGTACGAACAAATTCAGTATCCAGGGCTATCGCCGGAAAGGCACGGACGGCTTCACACAAAGAAGCCAGCGCATCGTCCGTGGTAATCATTTGGTAATTCAAATTGTATTCTCTTTAGTGGGCGTCAAAAAAAACGCCGGATTAACCGGCGTCTGACGACTGACTTAACGCTCAGGCTTTATTGTCCACTTTGCCGCGCGCTTCGTCACGTAATTCTCGTCGCAAAATTTTTCCGACGTTAGATTTCGGTAACTCATCACGAAACTCCACCAGCTTCGGTACTTTGTAGCCCGTGAGCTGACGGCGGCAAAAGGTCACCAGTGACTCTTCGGTAAGCGATGGATCTTTTTTCACTACGAAGATTTTCACCGCTTCACCACTGGAGCCGGAAGGTACGCCAACAGCCGCGACTTCCTGTACGCCAGGATGCTGCATGACGACATCTTCAATCTCGTTGGGATAGACGTTAAAACCGGAAACCAGAATCATATCTTTTTTACGATCGACAATGCGCAGGAATCCTTCTTCATCCATCACCGCGATGTCGCCGGTGTGTAACCAGCCATTTTTGATGATTTCATCGGTAGCATCCGGACGCTGCCAGTAACCCAGCATCACCTGCGGTCCTTTGACACAAAGCTCACCTGGTTGACCAGGTGGTACTTCATTATCATCATCATCCACCAGTTTGGCTTCCGTCGACGGCACCGGCAAACCGATGCTACCACTATGATAATCAATATCATACGGGTTAACGCTGACCAGCGGCGCGCACTCGGTCAGGCCATAACCTTCCAGCAGATACTGTCCAGTCAGTTTAACCCAACGTTCTGCAACCACTTGCTGAACAGGCATCCCACCGCCTGCGGAAAGATGCAGACTGGAGAAATCCAGCTGCTGGAACTCTTTATTGTTCAGCAACGCATTGAACAAGGTGTTAACGCCAGTGATAGCGGTAAACGGATATTTCGCTAACTCTTTTACCAGCCCTGGAATATCGCGCGGGTTAGTGATAAGCAGGTTCTGCCCTCCCAGTTCGATAAACAGCAGGCAGTTAATGGTCAGTGCAAAAATGTGATACAGCGGCAGCGCCGTCACCACCAGCTCTTTGCCCGGATGCAACAGCGGACCATAGGTCGCGTTAACCTGTTCCAGGTTCGCCAGCATATTGCGGTGAGTCAGCATCGCGCCTTTCGCCACACCAGTGGTGCCGCCGGTGTATTGCAGGAAAGCTAAATCTTCCGGCACCAATTCTGGTTTGACGTACTGCATCCGGTAGCCGTTGTGCAGGGCGCTACGAAATGAAATGGCATCTGGCAGATGGTATTTCGGCACCAGACGCTTGATGTATTTAACAACGAAATTGACTACCGTGCCTTTTGCCGTAGATAGCTGATCGCCCATACGGGTCAGAATAACGTGCTGAACGGCGGTTTTATCAACCACTTTTTCCAGAGTGTGGGCAAAGTTAGACACGATAACAATCGCCGATGCGCCGCTATCGTTAAGCTGATGCTCAAGCTCACGCGGGGTATACAACGGGTTAACGTTTACGACGATCATCCCGGCACGCAAAATGCCAAACAGCGCCACCGGATATTGCAATAAGTTAGGCATCATCAACGCAACGCGATCGCCTTTCTTCAGCCCCAACCCTTGTTGCAAATAAGCGGCAAACGCGCGACTGCGTTCTTCCAGTTTGCGGAAGGTCATCACCTCCCCCATATTCACAAACGCGGGTTGATCGGCATAGCGTGCGACCGACTGCTCAAACATATCTACCAGAGATTGATAACGGTCAGGGTTGATCTCCGTCGGAACGTCCGCGGGATAACGGTTAAGCCAAACCTTCTTCAATTCTTCACCTCTAAAATGCGTGTTCGTCGTCATCGCAACCCCAAGTGATAAACATGCTATTAACATAATATTAACTCATCTTACCAGCTTGATAATTACCCAAGGAAAAGGTTGCGAAGCGCGTCACTATTTATTTTTATCTTTACCGTAAGAATGCAGAAACAGCGGACCGGCCGCTGTTTCTTTTTCTTTAAAAACAAGCAATTATTCAGTTACAACTGTTTGTACTCTCGCGGGGCCGGGATTATACCAGCCCCATCCGCCGTAGCCATAGGGCCAGCCACGACCGCCATAAAACCATGGTTCAATCGGCTGAGGCGGCATAATCACCTGCTGGGTTAAATGCCAACGTTTGTAACCCGTTACTTGCATCACCATAAATTTATAGGGCGTATTACCGATTTTGCCGTCAACCGCACCGGTGATTGGCCCGACTACCGTCACCAGTTGTCCGCGGAAATCCACCGGGTCCAGAAAACCGTTCACATCGGCATAAATGCGACCGCGAGAAGGTTCTCCCAGCGTCGGTCTGGCTCCGCTGTCCAGTGGTACGGTGGCAATTTCCAGGCGGGTTTTCCCTTGCTGGTTTTGTACAGCAACCACTTTGCCGCCAAAGCGAGCCTCCTGACCAACGTACAGCTGCGGCGCACTCATCACCCGAACTAAATCTTGTTGCGGCGTGGGACTACTGCCTTTAATGGCGTCCGGCACAGTAACACAACCGCTCAGCATTAGCGCAAACGTACCTGCCAGTATGCCTTTGATAACATTCTTTTGAACCGCCATGATGCGACTCCTTTTTTTCTCAGGGCATACTCTTAAGATTCATTCTTTGCCCGGAAGTTTCTTCCATGCGACATTGTTACGTAAATAAACTGGTTCGGCATGTTCCACCGCCACCGTTTTACCCTCGGCAAACATCTGGCACGCAATCGGCAGCATATCTTCTGCAGCGGGCAGTAACACTTCGCCATCGTGCAAAACCAGCCCGCTCTCTTTACCGAGATCCGGCCAGGCTTGCCAGCCCGTCCCTACCGTCACCCATTCGCCGGAAAGCTGTTGCATTCGTTCATGAACCAGTTCGGGTTTGAGTACGGCTTCGGTTTCTTCACCGTGCCAGATACCGTTTTCATCACGCTGATATTCGGCCCAGTAAACTTCGCCCATTCGCGCGTCAATAGCTGCCAGCACGCGGGTTGCGCCGTTTTTGCGCCACGCCCCTTGCGCCATCGTCATTAGCGTGGAGACGCCAATCATCGGCAGCTCTGCGCCAAGTGCCAGCCCTTGCGCAATACCAATACCAATGCGCACGCCGGTAAAGCTACCGGGGCCGCGCCCGTAAGCCAGAGCGTTTATGTCAGTCAGGGAAGTTCCGCTGGTGGTCAGGATATCCTGCACCATCGGTAAGATTCGTTGAGTATGTTCACGAGGGCAAAGCTCAAAATGAGCGTTGACAGTACCGTCGTTCCACAGGGCGACAGAGCAGGCCTCTGTCGCGGTATCGATAGCCAGAATTCGCATGGGTCTTCGTGCTTAGATCAATAAAAAGGCGCGCATCATACCATACTCCGTAACAAATTACCTGGAGGATGGTATCGCAAGGAAACGAACCGCACGGGCAATGTCACGGGTGCGCGGCGCTGGCGGCAGACTGGCGAGAAACGTCGCGCCGTAAGGGCGCATCACCAGCCGATTGTCGCAAATCACCAGCACGCCGCGATCGTCGGCGTCGCGAATCAATCGCCCTACCCCCTGCTTGAGAGTAATGACCGCATCCGGCAGTTGTACTTCATCGAACGGATCACCACCGCGCAAACGGCAATCTTCCATGCGTGCTTTTAATAGTGGATCATCCGGCGAGGTAAACGGCAATTTGTCGATAATCACCAATGACAATGTATCGCCACGCACGTCCACCCCTTCCCAGAAACTGCTGGTTGCCACAAGAAGCGCGTTACCGGCGCTGACAAATTGCTGCAACAGTTGCCCTTTGCTGGTTTCCCCCTGCAACAAAACGGGAAGCGTCATGGTAGCGCGGAACTGCTCGGCCAGATCGCGCATCATGGCGTGCGAGGTACAAAGCATAAAACAACGACCGTTGTTAGCTTCGATGATCGGTCGCAGCATTGCCGCCAGTTGCCGTGCGGAACCCGGTTGATTGGTTTGCGGCAGGTTGCGCGGCACACAGAGTAACGCCTGGCGGCTGTAATCAAAGGGGCTGGGTAACAGCAATGACTCTGCCTGTTCAATGCCAAGCCGCGAGGTGAAATGATGCAGATCGTCGTTCACCGACAGCGTTGCTGAGGTAAAGATCCAGCTACCGGTTTTTTGCGCCATTAACTCTTTGAATTTATCCGCCACGCTGAGCGGCGTGAGAGCCAGAGTAAAATGGCGCGAAGTGCATTCGTACCAGTAGCTGTAGCCCGGCTGATTGATCTCTTTTAGCCGTTTCAGCCGTGTGCGATATAACGTGGCGCGCTCAAATGCCGCATCCAGCAAGGCGGAACGCCCCAGCGACAGTTTCGCCACGTCATAACAAAGTTCCAGAGTGTCATCGAGCAGTAAAAATGCCCGCTGAATTTGCGGATTAGCTAACAGCTCACGCAGGTTACCGCGATAACCAGGCTCACCGAGTTGCAGGCGAAAATCCTGCGCACTCTGGGCAAGACGATCCGCGCACTTTTGTAACTGCTGGGTGTCTTTTAATTCGGTGCGGTAGGC
The DNA here is from genome assembly GCF_046487065.1 of Escherichia sp. WS2035. Lineage (NCBI taxonomy): Bacteria > Pseudomonadati > Pseudomonadota > Gammaproteobacteria > Enterobacterales > Enterobacteriaceae > Escherichia > Escherichia sp. WS2035. The sequence goes on along the minus strand of NZ_JBJQKD010000020.1, from coordinate 52,002 downwards.
GATGGTGATGTCTTTTGCCAGGTCGAGCAGTTGTCGACTGGAGAGTGACTGACCAAAATACTGGCTGGCAATGTCGGGCAGCTGGTGGGCTTCGTCGAAGATCATGACGTCCGCCTCCGGGATCAGTTCGCCAAAACCGCTCTCTTTCACCACCATATCCGCCAGAAAGAGATGATGGTTTACCACCACCACATCGGCGTCCATCGCTTTTTTGCGTGCTTTGACCACAAAGCAATCTTTATACATCGGGCAGTCGCTGCCGAGGCAGTTATCGTTGGTGCTGGTGACCAGCGGCCACGCCTGTGAATCTTCCGCCACGCTGACGCAGGTGCTGATATCACCATCGATTGTTTGATTAGACCAGGAGCGCAGCAGGATCACATCGCTTAAGATTTGTACCGGCAGATCGCCCCCCGCCAAAGCCTGCTGTTCGAGACGTTCGAGGCAGAGGTAGTTTGAGCGCCCTTTCAGCAGCGCCACATTGCCCGTGTATTTCAATGCCTTTGAGACCGTTGGCAAATCGCGGCTGTAGAGCTGATCCTGCAACGCTTTTGAGCCGGTCGAGATTATGACTTTCTTTTTCGCCCGCAGCGCAGGGGCCAGGTAAGCGTAGGTTTTGCCCGTACCGGTTCCGGCTTCCACCACCAGCGGCTGGCCTTTTTCTATCGCCTGGGTGACGGCTACCGCCATCTGTCGCTGTGGTTCTCGCGGCTTAAAGCCTGGTATCGCTTTCGCCAGCTGACCGTCTTGTGCAAAATCGTCCGTCACACTACCCCCTGTTGATTTGAACAGGGATTATGTCAGGATGAGGGCGCTTTCGCCAGTTGAAGTGGTGACGGCGACCTCACATTGTGGCAGTCTTTGCAGCACGAAAATGGAAGTATAATGAGGACAAAATGATGACTATCGTTCGTATCGATGCCGAAGCCCGCTGGTCTGATGTGGTAATCCACAACAACACGCTCTACTACACTGGTGTACCGGAAAACCTCGACGCCGATGCCTTTGAGCAAACCGCCAACACGCTGGCGCAGATTGACGCCGTGCTGGAAAAACAGGGCAGCAATAAATCGAGCATTCTGGATGCCACCATTTTCCTGGCCGATAAAAACGACTTCGCGGCGATGAATAAAGCGTGGGATGCCTGGGTTGTCGCGGGTCATGCGCCGGTGCGCTGCACGGTACAAGCAGGTTTGATGAACCCGAAGTATAAAGTTGAAATTAAGATTGTGGCTGCGGTGTAAGCTTTATCGAAGCAAAATAAGTCAGACGATAATTTATCGACAATACTGGTCGGTTTTGCAAAAATCGACCAGAGATTAAGATATTACAGTTGATGCTCCTGCTAATTCATTATTTATTTTTATAATTTCAATTTTATCTATAAAACTAACTATATAAATAAACATAATCATGCCGTTATGTTCGCCCTTCGATTAGCATCTCTGGTTTTCTTTCTTACCTGAACAATCTGGTTATAGCGTGAGGACTGACCATTAATTTTCTCCATCTTACTGGATAACACACCATGAGCTGCTACCTTTAAAACACCTGAATGTCAATAGGTTAACTCGTGCCATATCGTTATAATCCCTTTGATATTAGATACAAATTAAGGTCATATATAGCCTTATCGATAACATGGTTAATTTTAAGGATAAGAATATGCCTGCTGTAATAGATAAAGCCCTGGATTTCATTGGTGCCATGGATGTATCAGCGCCAACACCAAGTTCGATGAATGAAAGTACGGCGAAGGGAATCTTTAAATATTTAAAAGAACTGGGAGTACCCGCGAGTGCCGCTGATATTACGGCGCGAGCTGACCAGGAAGGCTGGAACCCTGGTTTCACGGAAAAAATGGTTGGATGGGCAAAAAAAATGGAGTCTGGTGAACGCTCTGTGATTAAAAATCCTGAATACTTTTCAACATATATGCAGGAAGAACTAAAAGCACTGGTTTGAGTTAAATTCACATCAGCATAAATGGGTCAGGACGCTTTTAATCACATATAAAAAGCGTCCTTTTTCTCACAATCAAATAATCATCGGCTTCTATAACGAAAGCGATACGGATTAGTGTGTTACTCGTCTTCATCCTCAAAACGCGCCACGATTCGCTCGCCGGAATGGTTGGCACGCAGCTCTTCTGCCACCAGCGCGATTGCCTGGCCGCTGCTCATCCCTTGTGCCATCAGTTCCTGGATCCGCTCGACGGCTTTTTGCTGCTGTTCATGGGTGAGTGAAGGTAAACCTGCAAACATTGTTAACTCCTGCTAAATTGTTGGCGCTAATTATTTCATGCTACCCGGCACATAGCCAGTAGAGTCAGGACTGATGAAGACGTTATCTCCCGCTGTGATTACTTTACCCTGGCGTCAGGACGCCGCTGAATTTTATTTCTCCCACTTAAGCCACCTGCCGTGGGCGATGCTTTTACACTCCGGCTATGCCGATCATCCGTATAGCCGCTTTGATATTGTGGTCGCCGAGCCAATTTGCACTTTAACCACTTTCGGTAAAGAAACCGTTGTTAGTGAAAGCGAAAAACGCACAACGACCACTGATGACCCGCTACAGGTGCTCCAGCAGGTGCTGGATCGTGCAGACATTCGCCCAGCGCATAACGAAGATTTGCCATTTCAGGGCGGCGCGCTGGGGTTGTTTGGCTACGATCTGGGCCGCCGTTTTGAGTCACTGCCAGAAATTGCGGAACAAGATATCGTTCTGCCGGATATGGCAGTGGGTATCTACGACTGGGCGCTGGTTGTCGACCACCAGCGTCAAACAGTTTCTTTGCTGAGTCATAATGATGTCAATGCCCGTCGGGCCTGGCTGGAAAGCCAGCAATTCTCCCCGCAGGAAGATTTCACACTCACTTCCGACTGGCAATCCAATATGACCCGCGAACAGTACGGCGAAAAATTTCGCCAGGTACAGGAATATCTGCACAGCGGTGATTGCTATCAGGTGAATCTCGCCCAGCGTTTTCATGCGACCTATTCTGGCGATGAATGGCAGGCATTCCTTCAGCTTAATCAGGCCAACCGCGCGCCGTTTAGCGCTTTTTTACGTCTTGAACAGGCTGCTATTTTAAGCCTTTCACCAGAGCGGTTTATTCTTTGTGATAATGGTGAAATCCAGACCCGCCCGATTAAAGGCACGCTACCACGCCTGCCCGATCTTCTGGAAGATAGCAAACAAGCAGAAAAACTGGCGAACTCAACGAAAGATCGTGCCGAAAATCTGATGATTGTCGATTTAATGCGTAATGATATCGGTCGTGTTGCCGTAGCAGGTTCGGTAAAAGTACCAGAGCTGTTCGTGGTGGAACCCTTCCCTGCCGTGCATCATCTGGTCAGCACCATAACGGCGCAACTACCAGAACAGTTACACGCCAGCGATCTGCTGCGCGCGGCTTTTCCTGGTGGCTCAATAACCGGGGCTCCGAAAGTACGGGCTATGGAAATTATCGACGAACTGGAACCGCAGCGACGCAATGCCTGGTGCGGCAGCATTGGCTATTTGAGCTTTTGCGGCAACATGGACACCAGCATTACTATCCGCACGCTGACTACCATTAACGGACAAATTTACTGCTCTGCGGGCGGTGGAATTGTTGCCGATAGCCAGGAAGAAGCGGAATATCAGGAAACTTTTGATAAAGTTAATAAGATATTACGCCAACTGGAGAAGTAAGACGTGGAATACCGTAGCCTGACGCTTGATGATTTTTTATCGCGCTTTCAACTTTTGCGCCCGCAAATTAACCGGGAAACCTTAAATCATCGTCAGGCTGCCGTGTTAATCCCCATCGTCCGCCGACCGCAACCGGGGTTGTTGCTGACTCAGCGTTCGATTCATCTGCGTAAACACGCTGGACAAGTGGCATTCCCTGGAGGCGCAGTCGATGACACGGACGCATCAGTTATCGCCGCTGCGCTGCGCGAAGCTGAAGAAGAGGTCGCTATACCGCCTTCCGCCGTTGAGGTTATCGGCGTGCTGCCGCCCGTCGATAGCGTCACTGGCTACCAGGTAACCCCAGTGGTCGGCATTATCCCGCCCGATCTGCCGTATCGCGCCAGTGAAGGTGAAGTCTCCGCCGTCTTTGAAATGCCGCTCGCCCAGGCATTACATCTGGGTCGTTATCATCCTTTAGATATCTACCGCCGTGGCGATTCACATCGGGTATGGCTGTCCTGGTACGAACAGTATTTTGTATGGGGAATGACCGCAGGCATAATTCGTGAGCTGGCGCTGCAAATTGGTGTGAAACCCTGACTATACTTATCTTTACATCTACAAAACACTACTTGAGACAATCATCGCAATATTAGTTAAATCGCGGTTTTTGATTAGTTTAATTCATGTGAATAGTTAAGCCAGTCGCCGCGTTCCCTCTTACACTATGCGCTGTTATTAGTTCGTTACTGGAAGTCCAGTCACCTTGTCAGGAGTATTATCGTGATTAGTCTATTCGACATGTTTAAGGTGGGGATTGGTCCCTCATCTTCCCATACCGTAGGGCCTATGAAGGCGGGTAAACAGTTCGTCGATGATCTGGTCGAAAAAGGCTTACTGGATAGCGTTACTCGCGTTGCCGTGGACGTTTATGGTTCACTGTCGCTGACGGGTAAAGGCCACCACACCGATATCGCCATTATTATGGGTCTTGCAGGTAACGAACCTGCCACCGTGGATATCGACAGTATTCCCGGTTTTATTCGCGACGTAGAAGAGCGCGAACGTCTGCTGCTGGCACAGGGACGGCATGAAGTGGATTTCCCGCGCGACAACGGGATGCGTTTTCATAACGGTAACCTGCCGCTGCATGAAAACGGTATGCAAATCCACGCCTATAACGGCGATGAAGTCGTCTACAGCAAAACTTATTATTCCATCGGCGGCGGTTTTATCGTCGATGAAGAACACTTTGGTCAGGATGCTGCCAACGAAGTGAGCGTGCCGTATCCGTTCAAATCTGCCACCGAACTGCTCGCGTACTGTAATGAAACCGGCTTTTCGCTGTCTGGTCTCGCTATGCAAAACGAACTGGCGCTGCACAGCAAGAAAGAGATCGACGAGTATTTCGCGCATGTCTGGCAAACCATGCAGGCATGTATCGATCGCGGGATGAATACCGAAGGCGTACTGCCAGGCCCGTTGCGCGTGCCACGTCGTGCGTCGGCCCTGCGCCGGATGCTGGTTTCCAGCGATAAACTGTCTAACGATCCGATGAATGTCATTGACTGGGTAAACATGTTTGCGCTGGCAGTTAACGAAGAAAACGCCGCCGGTGGCCGTGTGGTAACTGCGCCAACTAACGGTGCCTGCGGTATCGTTCCGGCAGTGCTGGCTTACTATGACCACTTTATTGAATCAGTTAGCCCAGACATCTATACCCGTTACTTTATGGCAGCGGGCGCGATTGGTGCACTGTATAAAATGAACGCGTCTATTTCCGGTGCGGAAGTCGGTTGCCAGGGCGAAGTAGGTGTTGCCTGTTCAATGGCTGCTGCGGGCCTTGCCGAGCTGTTGGGCGGTAGCCCGGAACAGGTTTGTGTGGCAGCGGAAATTGGCATGGAACACAACCTCGGTCTGACCTGCGACCCCGTTGCAGGGCAAGTTCAGGTGCCGTGCATTGAACGTAATGCCATTGCCTCTGTGAAGGCGATTAACGCCGCACGGATGGCTCTGCGCCGCACCAGTGCACCGCGCGTCTCGCTGGATAAGGTCATCGAAACGATGTACGAAACCGGTAAGGACATGAACGCTAAATACCGCGAAACCTCACGCGGTGGTCTGGCAATCAAAGTCCAGTGTGACTAATACTTCTTATTCGCCCATCTGCAACGGATGGGCGAATTTATTCCCGCTTTCTCGTCTGCTGTAATTTTCCCCACTACACTTCCACTGTTGCGTCAGGCGTTTGTCGCCATACGCTTACAGGGTGGCCCGCATGCAAAAAGCACAACGGATCATTAAAACCTATCGCCGTAATCGAATGATTGTTTGTACGATTTGCGCACTCGTTACGCTCGCTTCGACCCTGAGCGTGCGATTTATTTCACAGCGTAACTTAAATCAACAACGGGTAGTACAATTCGCCAATCACGCTGTAGAGGAATTAGATAAAGTACTGCTTCCCCTACAGGCAGGTAGCGAAGTCTTGCTTCCGCTGATTGGTCTGCCCTGCTCTGTCGCCCATTTGCCATTACGTAAACAGGCGGCAAAACTCCAAACTGTGCGATCCATTGGCCTGGTGCAAGACGGCACACTTTATTGCTCCAGCATTTTTGGTTATCGCAATGTGCCCGTCGTGGACATTCTGGCTGAACTTCCTGCACCGCAACCACTTTTACGACTGACGACCGACCGTGCCCTGATAAAAGGCAGTCCGGTTTTGATTCAATGGACGCCTGCAGCGGGCAGTAGCAATGCTGGGGTCATGGAGATGATTAACATCGACTTACTGACGGCAATGCTCCTTGAACCACAACTGCCGCAAATCAGTAGCGCCAGCCTGACGGTGGACAGTCGGCATTTGCTCTATGGTAATGGGCTGGTAGATTCCCTTCCGCAACCTGAAAACAATGAAAACTATCAGGTTTCTTCGCAACGCTTTCCTTTTACCATTAACGTTAATGGCCCGGGGGCTACGGCGCTGGCATGGCACTATCTTCCAACACAATTACCGCTGGCGGTGCTGCTAAGTTTACTGGTGGGCTACATCGCCTGGCTGGCGACCGCTTACCGAATGAGCTTTTCCCGCGAGATCAATCTGGGCCTGGCGCAACATGAGTTCGAATTGTTCTGTCAGCCTTTGCTTAATGCGCGCAGCCAGCAATGTATTGGTGTAGAGATTTTGCTGCGCTGGAACAATCCGCGTCAGGGCTGGATTTCACCGGATGTGTTTATTCCTATCGCGGAAGAACATCATTTAATTGTGCCACTGACCCGCTATGTGATGGCAGAAACCATTCGTCAGCGCCATGTTTTCCCAATGAGTAGTCAGTTTCATGTTGGCATTAACGTCGCACCCAGCCATTTTCGCCGTGGTGTGCTGATAAAAGATCTCAATCAGTACTGGTTTAGCGCTCACCCGATTCAGCAACTGATCCTCGAAATCACCGAACGCGATGCCTTACTGGATGTTGATTACCGGATTGCCCGCGAGCTGCATCGTAAAAACGTCAAACTGGCGATTGATGACTTCGGCACCGGCAACAGTTCATTTTCCTGGCTTGAAACATTACGTCCTGACGTGCTGAAAATTGATAAGTCATTTACCGCAGCTATAGGTTCTGACGCGGTTAACTCGACGGTGACCGATATCATCATCGCACTGGGGCAAAGACTGAATATTGAACTGGTGGCGGAGGGCGTAGAAACGCAAGAACAGGCGAAGTATTTGCGCAGTCATGGCGTGCATATTTTGCAAGGGTATTTGTACGCACAGCCGATGCCGCTACGTGATTTTCCCAAATGGCTGGCGGGCAGCCAACCGCCGCCCGCCCGGCATAATGGACATATCACGCCCGTTATGCCGTTACGTTAACGCTTACTCATCTTCATCGTGCGCCGGTTGCTCTTTAACAATGCGAACCAGATCAACACGATAATCATTGGCTTCAATGATGGTGATATGCAGTGGACCTACATCAATCACATCGCCCACACGGGGAATGTGACCATTTGCCGAGATCACGAGGCCCGCGACCGTCGCGATATCATCGTCATCGGCAAGGTGCTCAACATCAAGCGCCTGCTGCAAGGCATGCAAATCTGTACCGCCTTTTACCAGCCAGCCGTCACCGTCGGTAATGATTTCCGGCGTTTCGTCAGCGTCCGGGAATTCACCCGCAATGGCTTCCAGCACATCCAGCGGCGTGACCAGACCTTGTACCACACCAAACTCGTTGGTCACGATAACAAAGCTCCCGCGAGCACGACGCAGCACGCCCAGCAGGTTGATCGGATCGAGGGTTTCCGGGACGATAATCGCCGGAGACGCCGAAGCTATCGCCGCCACATCAACTCCCTCTTCCAGCGCCACCAGCAGTTCTTTAGCACGTACGATGCCGATAATTTCATCCAGTTCACCGCGACATACCGGGAACAAACTGTGCGGTGAGGAGAGCAGTTGCTCGCGGATTTCATCGACCCCGAGATTAGCATCAACCCAGCTTATTTCACCGCGCGGCGTCATGATCCCGCGCAGAGAACGCGACGCCAGCGTCAGTACGCCGTTAATCATGTAACGTTCTTCTTCGGCAAACGCACCTTCCGGGATCGGCATCGGCATCGGGTTATCGGCATCGTGCTGAACATTGGCCTGACGTTTCCCGCCCATCAAACGCAGGATGGCATCGGCAGTACGCGCTCGCAGCGGCAAAGTCGACTGGTGACGAATAAAGTTGCGACGCGCAATCTGGTTAAACACTTCGATGATGATCGAGAAGCCAATCGCGGCATACAGGTAACCTTTCGGAATGTGGAAACCGAAACCTTCTGCCACCAGACTCAGACCAATCATTAACAGGAAGCTCAGACAGAGCACCACCACCGTGGGGTGCTGGTTAACAAATCGCGTCAGCGGTTTCGATGCCAGCAGCATAACCGCCATCGCAATCACTACCGCCGCCATCATCACCGGCAAATGGTTAACCATCCCTACTGCAGTAATTACCGCATCCAACGAAAAGACGGCGTCAAGGATGACAATCTGTGTGACGACCACCCAGAAACTGGCGTAGCCTTTACCGTGGCCGGAATCATGATCGCGGTTTTCCAGCCGTTCATGCAGTTCGGTTGTTGCTTTGAACAGCAAGAATATGCCCCCGAACAACATAATCAGGTCGCGTCCGGAGAAGGAGAAATCCATGACGGTAAATAGCGGTTTGGTCAGCGTGACCATCCATGAAATCAGCGACAGCAGCCCCAGACGCATAATCAGCGCCAGTGATAATCCCAGCAAACGCGCTTTATCGCGTTGTTTTGGCGGCAGTTTGTCAGCAAGAATGGCGATGAAGACCAGGTTATCGATACCCAGCACAATTTCGAGAACAACAAGCGTGAGTAGCCCCGCCCAAATCGAGGGGTCCATTAAGAATTCCATGACAAGCTCCTGCTTAAGGAATAGCTATTCGACGCCAGAAATAATGCAGGCGTAACGACAAAATGCAAACGAAAGGTGCGGCATAAAGTGCCAGAAAGACAGGCGTTAAAAGGCCTGATGCTGAAATGACGTCGGTGACGATCCATACTGCGGGCTACTGCCCTATACTCCATGGTTGTTAAACAGGAGTTAAACATATCAGAGACGCCTCTGATTTGGCAAAGATTTACCTTCCTTTGCAAACGAATGTGACAAGGATATTTTACCTTTCGAAATTTCTGCTAATCGAAAGTTAAATTACGGATCTTCATCACATAAAATAATTTTTTCGATATCTAAAATAAATCGCGAAACGCAGGGGGTTTTTGGTTGTAGCCCTTATCTGAATCGATTCGATTGTGGACGACGATTCAAAAATACATCTGGCACGTTGAGGTGTTAACGATAATAAAGGAGGTAGCAAGTGACCATTGCTATTGTTATAGGCACACATGGTTGGGCTGCAGAGCAGTTGCTTAAAACGGCAGAAATGCTGTTAGGCGAGCAGGAAAACGTCGGCTGGATCGATTTCGTTCCAGGTGAAAATGCCGAAACGCTGATTGAAAAGTACAACGCTCAGTTGGCAAAACTCGACACCACTAAAGGCGTGCTGTTTCTCGTTGATACATGGGGAGGCAGCCCATTCAATGCTGCCAGCCGCATTGTCGTCGACAAAGAGCATTATGAAGTCATTGCAGGCGTTAACATTCCAATGCTCGTGGAAACGTTAATGGCCCGAGATGATGACCCTAGCTTTGATGAACTGGTGGCACTGGCAGTAGAAACAGGCCGTGAAGGCGTGAAAGCACTGAAAGCCAAACCGATTGAAAAAGCCGCGCCAGCACCCGCTGCCGCAGCACCCAAAGTGGCTCCAACTCCGGCAAAACCAATGGGACCGAACGACTACATGGTTATTGGCCTTGCGCGTATCGACGACCGTCTGATTCACGGTCAGGTCGCCACCCGCTGGACCAAAGAAACCAATGTCTCCCGTATTATTGTTGTTAGTGATGAAGTGGCTGCGGATACCGTTCGTAAGACACTGCTCACCCAGGTTGCACCTCCGGGCGTAACAGCACACGTAGTTGATGTTGCCAAAATGATTCGCGTCTACAACAACCCGAAATATGCTGGCGAACGCGTAATGCTGTTATTTACCAACCCAACAGATGTAGAGCGTCTCGTTGAAGGCGGCGTGAAAATCACCTCTGTTAACGTCGGTGGTATGGCATTCCGTCAGGGTAAAACCCAGGTGAATAACGCGGTTTCGGTTGATGAAAAAGATATCGAGGCGTTCAAGAAACTGAATGCGCGCGGTATTGAGCTGGAAGTCCGTAAGGTTTCCACCGATCCGAAACTGAAAATGATGGATCTGATCAGCAAAATCGATAAGTAACGTATTGTGTTGATTATCACTCAGTTTTCACACTTAAGTCTTACGTAAACAGGAGAAGTACAATGGAGATTACCACTCTTCAAATTGTGCTGGTATTTATCGTAGCCTGTATCGCAGGTATGGGATCAATCCTCGATGAATTTCAGTTTCACCGTCCGCTAATCGCGTGTACCCTGGTGGGTATCGTTCTTGGCGATATGAAAACCGGTATTATTATCGGTGGTACGCTGGAAATGATCGCGCTGGGCTGGATGAACATCGGTGCTGCCGTTGCGCCTGACGCCGCTCTGGCTTCCATCATTTCTACTATTCTGGTTATCGCAGGTCATCAGAGCATTGGTGCAGGTATCGCACTGGCAATCCCTCTGGCCGCTGCGGGCCAGGTACTGACCATCATCGTTCGTACTATCACCGTTGCTTTCCAGCACGCTGCGGATAAGGCTGCTGATAACGGCAACCTGACAGCGATTTCCTGGATCCACGTTTCTTCTCTGTTCCTGCAAGCAATGCGTGTGGCTATTCCGGCCGTCATCGTTGCGCTGTCTGTTGGTACCAGCGAAGTCCAGAACATGCTGAATGCGATTCCGGAAGTGGTGACCAATGGTCTGAATATCGCCGGTGGCATGATCGTGGTGGTTGGTTATGCGATGGTTATCAACATGATGCGTGCTGGCTACCTGATGCCGTTCTTCTACCTCGGCTTCGTAACCGCAGCATTCACCAACTTTAACCTGGTTGCTCTGGGTGTGATTGGTACTGTTATGGCAGTGCTCTACATCCAACTTAGCCCGAAATACAACCGCGTAGCCGGTGCGCCTGCTCAGGCTGCTGGTAACAACGATCTCGATAACGAACTGGACTAACAGGTGAGCGAAATGGTTGATACAACTCAAACTACCACCGAGAAAAAACTCACTCAAAGTGATATTCGTGGCGTCTTCCTGCGTTCTAACCTCTTTCAGGGTTCATGGAACTTCGAACGTATGCAGGCACTGGGTTTCTGCTTCTCTATGGTACCGGCAATTCGTCGCCTCTACCCTGAGAACAACGAAGCTCGTAAACAAGCTATTCGCCGTCACCTGGAGTTCTTTAACACCCAGCCATTCGTGGCTGCGCCGATTCTCGGCGTAACCCTGGCACTGGAAGAACAGCGTGCTAATGGCGCAGAGATCGATGACGGTGCTATCAACGGTATCAAAGTCGGTTTGATGGGGCCGCTGGCTGGTGTAGGCGACCCGATCTTCTGGGGAACGGTACGTCCGGTATTTGCAGCGCTGGGGGCTGGTATCGCGATGAGCGGCAGCCTGTTAGGTCCGCTGCTGTTCTTCATCCTGTTTAACCTGGTGCGTCTGGCAACCCGTTACTACGGCGTAGCGTATGGTTACTCCAAAGGTATCGATATCGTTAAAGATATGGGTGGTGGCTTCCTGCAAAAACTGACGGAAGGGGCGTCTATCCTCGGCCTGTTTGTCATGGGGGCATTGGTTAATAAGTGGACACATGTCAACATCCCGCTGGTGGTCTCTCGCATTACTGACCAGACGGGCAAAGAACACGTTACCACTGTCCAGACTATTCTGGACCAGTTAATGCCAGGCCTGGTACCACTGCTGCTGACCTTTGCTTGTATGTGGCTGTTGCGCAAAAAAGTTAACCCGCTGTGGATCATCGTTGGCTTCTTCGTCATCGGTATCGCTGGTTACGCTTGCGGCCTGCTGGGACTGTAAGACTGTTGTACACTACCGGGGCCTTTTGGCCCCGTTTTTTTATCTGGAGGATTAATGACAATCACGGACCTGGTACTGATTCTTTTCATCGCCGCACTTCTGGCCTTCGCGATCTACGATCAGTTCATCATGCCCCGCCGTAACGGCCCCACCCTGCTGGCAATTCCTTTGCTCCGGCGTGGTCGCATCGATAGCGTTATCTTCGTCGGATTGATTGTCATTCTTATCTATAACAACGTCACGAATCATGGCGCGCTTATAACAACATGGTTATTAAGTGCACTGGCTCTGATGGGTTTTTATATATTCTGGATTCGCGTTCCGAAGATCATCTTTAAACAAAAAGGTTTTTTCTTCGCCAATGTCTGGATTGAATATAGCCGAATCAAAGCGATGAACTTGTCGGAAGATGGCGTGTTGGTGATGCAATTAGAACAGCGTCGGCTGTTAATCCGCGTTCGAAATATCGACGATTTGGAAAAAATTTATAAGCTTCTCGTTTCAACTCAATAAGTTATGAATTTAGCCAAAGCTATGTTTAGTGTATTTTTAATAATCATACATAGCTTAGGCTATATTAGCTCTTCCCTTATTTGTTATTTATTTTAACGTTTCATTGATATATAAATCTAAATGAAAATCGTTATCAATAAAACAATAAAATAATATATTCCAACAGTTGTCTTATATTCTCAAAATATGTTAAGGTTGCGCCCTCATTTGGGGAGTAGCTGATTTCCAGATTCCGGAAATGTACGTGTCAACATACTCGTTGCAAAACGTGGCACGTACGGACTGAACACTTTCAGTCAGGCGAGACCATATGCACATCAATCGCTATGCCTGCATGAACGCGAAAACCATCGCGGCTTGTTGTTCATGTATGCATGTTTGCTGGGGGCGATGATGTGTTTTATGGATACCCCGGTCAGGACGTTGTCATGAATATCACTGCTACTGTTCTTCTTGCGTTTGGTATGTCGATGGATGCCTTTGCTGCATCAATCGGTAAAGGTGCCACCCTCCATAAACCGAAATTTTCTGAAGCATTGCGAACCGGCCTTATTTTTGGTGCCGTCGAAACCCTGACGCCGCTGATCGGCTGGGGAATGGGCATGTTAGCCAGTCGGTTTGTCCTTGAATGGAACCACTGGATTGCGTTTGTGCTGCTGATATTTCTCGGCGGGCGAATGATTATTGAGGGTTTTCGTGGCGCAGATGATGAAGATGAAGAACCGCGCCGTCGACACGGTTTCTGGCTACTGGTAACCACCGCGATTGCCACCAGCCTGGATGCCATGGCTGTGGGTGTTGGTCTTGCTTTCCTGCAGGTTAACATTATCGCGACCGCATTGGCCATTGGTTGTGCAACCTTGATTATGTCGACATTAGGGATGATGGTTGGTCGCTTTATCGGCTCAATTATTGGGAAAAAAGCGGAAATTCTCGGTGGGCTGGTACTGATCGGTATTGGCGTCCAGATCCTCTGGACGCACTTCCACGGTTAATAAGAACGCTGCCAGAGGTGAATATTAAAGTCCGTCTGGCAGTCGAACACTTCTTTTGCTGCCAGTGCTTGCCAGACTTCAGGCTTCGCACGCCAGGCAAACGGCGTCATCTGCAATAATGCGACGGCTTCATCACCGCGAAGACGCATCAGATAACACAACTCATCACTCTGCTGTAATGTAAAACCTTTCAGTTGTTCTGCATGAGGTGCATGAAGATGTACTTCATTGTAAATCAGCCCCTTCAGCTCCATTAAGTGTCTCGGTCCCGGCGTGGCAGTAATGACCCAACCGCCGGGCTTCACTACTCGCACTAATTCTTCTGCTTTACACGGCGCGTAAATACGTATTATGGCGTCCATACTGGTATCGGAAAACGGCAAACGGTGGCTGGAAGCGACACAAAAAGTGACCTGCGGATAGCGTTTCGCCGCCGCTTTTATCGCTACCTTCGAGACATCCAGGCCAAACGTGGTGATTTCGGGCAACGCATCAGCAAATGCGTGTGTGTAATACCCTTCACCACAGCCAATATCCAGCACCGCCGTGGCCTTTTCATCAAGCCATTCCCGCAGTTGGGCGACAATTGCATCACGCAGCGGCTGATAATGTCCGGCATCTAAGAATGCGCGGCGTGCTTGCATCATTTCCGCGCTGTCGCCCGGATCACGAGACCGTTTATGCTGAACGGACAGCAGATTGACATACCCTTCTTTCGCCATATCAAACTGATGTCGCTGGGGACAGATATAGCTGTTTTTTTCACGCAAAAGAGGCTGATGGCAAAGTGGACAGGAAAACGACATGACAACTCCGGCAGGATACTAAAGGCCGCAAGTGTAACGCGAATCATGCGGCGGGCAAATATCCGAACGACTGGAGCGAAGATAAAACAAAGTAAAAAGCCTCGCATTCGACGAGGCTTTATAGCGAGATTGAAGCGTATTCACACTTCAGATCAGTGGATTCGATCAGATAGCTGTTACGTTAACAGCTGCCGGACCTTTCTGACCGTCCTGAATTTCGAACTCAACGTTCTGACCTTCAGCCAGAGTTTTGAAACCATTACCCTGGATAGCGGAGAAGTGTACGAACACATCTTTGCTGCCATCAGCCGGAGTAATGAAGCCAAAACCTTTAGACTCGTTGAACCACTTAACCTGACCTTTAATCTTTGCCATTTGAAAAATTCCTTAGATTGTTTTCTTCGCCCGCAGGCATAACATAGATAAAACTGACACATTACTGCATGAGGCACCAATATAAGGCTCGGCAGAGAAGCGGTATTCAACGTCAACGTGTTTACTCAGGACTTCTTTACTGAAAATGCCACACATAAACAGAACTGTACCTCGTTTAACCCGAAATCTGTTATCACATACAACGTTAATTATGGCAAGCCATTTTTAAACATGTCTCGATCAGACGCACAAATCTCGATACGTCTTCCACTTTTTTTGCACACTTATGCAACGGAATACGCGCCGATATATCATTGTGCTTAACCTTGCCAGTTCAGGCAGATACTTAAACTGACGTATTTTCTAACATAGTTCAATAAGTTCAGTTGTTCCAGGCCAGTGGGAGAAGTTATTACATAGTGCGTGCAATATCACATTTTCTACTATGCAATGAATAAAAAGTTATATCACTTTTTCTCATAAAACAGTCAGTTAACGGGTATCAATTACCCCAAAGAGAAGTCAATCTCCAAAGGTATTGTAAATTTAAAATAAGAAAAATTGATGAATTAGCAAAAAAATCAAGAGAGAAACGTTTCGCTAATAAATAATACCACACTTAATCACAAATCCGATGTAAACATCCTAATAAATTAATGGGGTAAATATCTTTTTCTGATATCCCGTTACGCAAATAAATAATATGATAATTATTTGAAGTCAGACCAGAGTTTTAATTTGAAGCAGTTGCACCATGACAGTGCGTATAATCAGCATGAATTGAGTAACCCTTCAACGACGGGGTTACTCAAGATTGAGGAAGGATTATCGTTCGGCGACCAGACGAATAATATCTTCGTCTTCAACCGATTTTTGACTCTCAACGGTCTTTTTATCTGCTTTCTCAGGTTCGTTTGCTTCGCACAAACGACGTAACAGTGCATTTTGACGTTTTTGCTGATCCAGCAACGCCTCAAGCAGTTCAATCTGTTCGTTAGTCCGTGAACTGGCACGATTGATAAAAAACCACAAGATGAGCCCGATAAGAAGAACCACCACCGATACAACCAAAGACGCAATGTTCATCACGCCTGAATTTACAACTTCGTTCATTTCACCACCTCTGAGTAGAGGCGCTATTCTACCACTGCTGGAGAGGAAGAAAATCCAGTGCTGAAAAAATGATATCACCACGGGATAAACTGGTTAATGGCACAAATTCCGCTGAAAAATTGTACATCCTGATCGCACATCATGTTGAATACCTGCGCCCAAAGCAGCAAGCAAGCCAACACCACGACAACCAGAGCGACCCATCGAAACTTTTTCACTCCAATCTCCGTTTCACCTACCTTATGTCATTAAACTAGCATGCGTTAGTTAAACAGCGCCTAACTATGTCGATATTCGTGCTTTTTCAGAATGAGTCGCTTGCTTCAGCGCATATTGCCGCTACGATTAAGCGAACATAAAAAGAGAAGAGGTTGTAATGCGATTCATCATTCGCACAGTTATGCTGATAGCACTGGTATGGATAGGATTATTACTCAGCGGATATGGCGTTTTGATTGGAAGCAAAGAGAATGCCGCGGGATTAGGTTTGCAATGTACCTATCTGACCGCCAGAGGCACCAGCACGGTACAATACCTGCACACTAAAAGTGGTTTTCTGGGGATAACAGATTGCCCGTTGTTACGCAAAAGCAATATTGTGGTCGATAATGGTTAAGGGTAATAAATAACCAGATTCTCACTCATGAGTAAAATATTCTTATCGCAAGTGCGTTTAATATAACGCCACCTTCAACTTTATTTTTCTCATGCTAAATAAAGAACCTGTCTGTTTGATATTCAGACAGGTTCTTACTCTCATCAGAACGGATAGTCGTGATAACCCATTTGGGCAGAAATTTTGCGCGCCGCGGTATGCAACATTGCGACATATTCCTGTAAACGCTCTTCAGAGAAACGCAACGTCGGGAAGGAGATGCTCAGACCGGCAATGACCACGCCAAAGCGATCAAATACCGGAACCGCAATGCAACGCAGTCCTTCTTCCTGCTCTTCGTTATCTTCGCCATACCCCTGCTCGCGCACCTGGTCCAGAACGGGTAATAACGCTTCTGTACTGATGATGGTCCGTTCGGTACTGCGTTTATACTCCACGCCCTCAAGAATTTGCATCACTTCATCGCGATCGCGCCATGCCAGCAGTACCTTACCAATCGCGGTGCTGTACAGCGGATTACGACGCCCAATCCGTGAATACATGCGCAAATTGTACATTGAGTCAATTTTGTGGATGTAAACAATACTGTCTTCGTCCAGTGCGCCGAGGTGGATAGTTTCTTTGGTCAGGCGGGAGATCTCACGCATCTGGATATCTGCGCTACGAATTAAATCGACGTTTTGCAACGCGCGAGCGCCCAGTTCAAACAATTTCAGGGTCAGCGAATATTTCTCCGACTCCCCTTCCTGCGCCACATAACCTAAGGTTTTCATGGTCTGTAAAAAGCGATAAACGGTGCTTTTTGACATCATGACGCGCTGCGACAACTCGGTTATCCCTATTTCGCGCTCTTCACCCAGCGCCTGCAAAATGCCAAAAACTTTTAGCACGGAAGATACAGAATCAGGCTGTTTATCCAGATCTGCGTTAGCCATTTATCACCTCATTGCGAGTGTTTTATAAAAATCAGAACTGTTTTTTATTATAATTTCGCACCTGGGTGGTCGCAATCCATCTTTTGCCGGTTAGTTACAATTCTGCGACATCCACCGTGAATATCAGTGCTAGAATCATACCCCTGTTGATTATTCACCAAAGATATAAAATTCCTATGCCAAAAGTTCAGGCCGACGGCCTGCCATTGCCCCTGCGATACGGTGCGATATTAACCATTGTGATTGGTATTTCGATGGCTGTCCTTGACGGCGCAATCGCCAACGTCGCCTTGCCAACAATCGCTACGGACCTTCATGCCACGCCGGCCAGTTCCATCTGGGTAGTGAACGCCTATCAAATCGCCATTGTCATCTCCCTGCTCTCGTTTTCGTTTCTGGGCGATATGTTTGGCTATCGACGTATTTATAAATGCGGTCTGGTCGTTTTTCTGTTGTCTTCACTGTTCTGCGCCCTTTCTGATTCGCTGCAAATGCTCACCCTTGCGCGTGTCATACAAGGTTTCGGCGGTGCAGCGTTGATGAGCGTTAATACCGCACTTATCCGCCTGATCTATCCACAACGTTTTCTGGGTAGAGGGATGGGCATAAACTCGTTTATTGTTGCCGTCTCTTCTGCTGCCGGGCCGACAATTGCTGCAGCAATCCTCTCCATCGCATCCTGGAAATGGTTATTTTTAATCAACGTACCGTTGGGTATTATCGCCCTGCTTCTGGCGATGCGTTTTCTGCCACCCAATGGTTCTCGCGCCAGTAAACCCCGTTTCGACCTGCCCAGCGCCGTGATGAACGCGTTAACCTTCGGCCTGCTTATTACTGCATTGAGTGGTTTCGCTCAGGGGCAATCGCTGACATTGATTGGTGCGGAACTGGTGGTAATGGTTGTCGTTGGTATTTTCTTTATTCGCCGCCAGCTTTCTCTTCCCGTACCGCTGCTACCGGTGGATTTACTGCGTATCCCGCTGTTTTCACTTTCTATTTGCACATCTGTTTGCTCTTTCTGCGCACAAATGCTGGCAATGGTTTCCCTTCCCTTTTACCTGCAAACCGTGCTCGGGCGTAGTGAAGTCGAAACAGGTTTACTTCTGACACCGTGGCCGTTAGCAACGATGGTTATGGCTCCACTGGCAGGCTATTTGATTGAACGCGTACATGCAGGATTGCTGGGTGCTTTAGGGTTATTCATCATGGCTGCGGGGCTTTTTTCCCTGGTTCTGCTGCCAGCGTCACCTGCGGATATCAATATTATCTGGCCGATGATCTTATGTGGTGCTGGATTTGGCTTGTTCCAGTCACCCAATAACCACACCATTATTACCTCCGCTCCTCGCGAACGTAGCGGTGGAGCCAGTGGCATGTTAGGGACGGCTCGTCTTCTGGGTCAGAGTAGCGGCGCGGCTCTGGTAGCGCTGATGCTAAATCAGTTTGGTGATAATGGTACGCACGTCTCGCTGATAGCTGCGGCTATTCTGGCAGTGATTGCTGCCTGTGTCAGTGGTTTACGTATCACTCAGCCACGATCCAGGGCATAAAAAAAGCGCGTCGATCAGGACGCGCTTTTTAGTATTTACGTCATATTACTTCAGGTATTCACCCGTACGCAGAGCTTCAATACGTTTATCCAGCGGCGGGTGGGTCATGAACAACTCACTGAGCGATTTCGACTTACCGTTAATGCAGAAAGCCATCATGCTGGTTGCTTCTTGCGGTTCATAGCTGGTTTTCAGGCGTTGCAGCGCGGCAATCATTTTCTCGCGACCAACCAGTTTTGCTGAACCCGCATCAGCATGGAATTCACGATGACGCGAGAACCACATGGTGATAATGCTCGCCAGAATACCAAACACCAGTTCCAGAACCGTTGCAACCGCAAAGTAGATCAGCGGGTTGCCGTTGCTCTCTTCACCTTCATCACGGTTTCCGCCCATAAAACCCGCGGCAAGCTGCGCCAGAATACGGGAAATAAAGATAACGAAGGTGTTCACCACGCCCTGAATCAGCGTCATGGTGACCATATCACCATTGGCGATGTGGCTGATTTCGTGAGCAATTACCGCCTCGGCTTCATCCGGGCTCATGTTCTGCAGCAAACCAGTGCTGACAGCAACCAGAGAGGCATCACGGCGCGCACCAGTTGCAAAAGCATTGATGTCCGGCGCATGGTAGATAGCCACTTGCGGCATAGCGATCCCCGCCTGACGAGCCTGGGTTGCTACAGTATTGACCAGCCAACGTTCCCTTTCGTTACGCGGTTGCTCGATCACTTCCCCGCCAACAGATCGTAATGCCATCCATTTGGACATCAGAAGCGAAACGAAGGAACCACCAAAACCGAACAGCAAGGCCATGATCATCAGCCCCTGAACGCTGCTCGACTGTATCCCTGTCAGGCTCAGTACCAGCCCGAAAACGACCATTACGGCCAGGTTCGTTAGCAGGAAGAGCGCGATTCGCATCATAATTTTCTTTTTACCTCAGTTTAACAAAACGCAATATGCGATACCCACATCGTATGGGTTACGCGACTATTTTCAAGTCTGGATAGTGCGTAAGTCACCAGAAAGACACAACTTTACATTTTGTAGCATCTGATTTACGGCATCTTGCCGCTGTTAAAAAATCAGGCACAATTTCTTGTGCCTGATAGATATTACTTGACGGGAGCGGGTTGTTCCGCGGGTCTGGCTTTTTCAAGCTTCGCCAGATCGAGTGCGATATTCACCGTCTCATCCAGATAAGGATCTGGCTCCTGGTAATCTTTCGGTAGATCATCCAGTTTCTTCAACTCCGGTTTACCTTCGCGTTTAAAGCGTTCGTTCAAACGCGCCAGACGCGTCGCATCATCTTCATTATTCTCTTTCTCACGCACAGCGTAATTCAGAGAAACGATATTGCGCTTGTCCTTCATAGCGTTGAAGCGCGCGATATCCTTCATGATGTTCTGGAACTCAGGATCTTTCGCGATACGCGCATTATGTTCCTTCAGCAGCTCCGGTTCAAAGGCCGTTAAATCTCCTGATTTCACATAAGTCGCGGCATCAATGCTATCCCACGGCAGCGCGTTATCTTCGAATTTCTCACCCGTTTCCGTTTCTTCATTACCCGTCGGCATGATGATGTCTGGCGTTACGCCTTTACGTTGCGTACTGCCGCCGTTAACGCGATAGAACTTCTGGATCGTGTACTGCACAGAACCCAGCGCTGGCCATTCAGGACGTAACATCTGATCGTAAATACGGTTCAATGAACGGTACTGCTGAACGGTGCCTTTACCAAACGTCGGTTCACCCACAACCAGGGCACGACCGTAATCCTGCATTGCCGCGGCAAAGATTTCTGAAGCCGAAGCACTGAAGCGGTCAACCAGCACCACCAGCGGGCCTTTATAGAAGACCTGTCCGTCGGTGTCGCTGTCTTCACGAACCTTGCCGTTGTTATCGCGGACCTGAACAATCGGGCCGGATGGAATGAACAGACCGGAGAGCGATACGGCTTCAGTCAACGCCCCACCACCATTGCTACGCAGGTCGATAATCACACTGCTGACATTCTGTTTTTCCAGTTTCTGCAGTTGCACTTTGACATCGTCTGTCAAACCCACATAGAAGCCTGGAATATCCAGCACGCCGACTTTCTCTTTACCGACGGTCTTCACCGACATTTTAACCGCGCGGTCTTCGAGACGAATACGTTCACGGGTCAACGTTACAGTACGCGTCTTGGTCCCTTTACCAGCAGGTAAAATTTCCAGACGAACTTTACTGCCCTTAGGCCCTTTAATTAAGGCCACCACATCATCAAGACGCCAGCCAATCACGTCAACCATCGGCTTGCCTGTTTGACCAACACCGACAATTTTGTCACCAACGCTGATAGCTTTGCTCTTCGCTGCCGGACCTCCTGCCACCATCGAATTGATAACGGTGTAGTCATCATCCATTTGCAGCACTGCGCCAATACCTTCCAGCGACAAACTCATTTCAGTGTTGAACTGTTCGGTATTACGCGGGGAAAGATAGTTGGTATGCGGGTCGATTTCACGTGCAAACGCCGTCATTGCCAGCGAGAAAACATCTTCGCTGTTGGTTTGCGCCAGACGACGAATGGCAAATTTGTAGCGGCGAGTCAGGGTTTCACGAATTTCCTTATCCGTTTTTCCTGTCAGCTTCAGGCTTAACTCGTCGAATTTGACTTTACTGTCCCACAGCGCGTTCAACTCAGCCTCGTTTTTCGGCCAGGGCGCTTTGCTGCGGTCAAGGTTATAAGTGTCGTTGCCGGTGAAATCCATCGGCTTTTCCAGTACCGACAAAGCGTACTGGTAACGTTCAAAACGGCGCTTTTGCGCCAGATTGTAGAGATCGTAGAAAACGTCGAGTTTACCTGAACGCAGTTCATCGCCTAACTCAGTTTTCTTTTTCGCGAACTGTTCAACATCGCTTGCCAGCAGCACATTATGGCTGTAATCGAGCAGATTCAGGTAGCGGTCAAAGATTTTGGCCGAAAATGCCTGATCGAGGTCGAACTGGCGATAATGAGAACGGGTGAAGCGCGACGTTACGCGCTCACTCACCGTCGCATGCTGCGTCTCTTCCTTTAATACCGGAATTTGATCAGCACGCGTGATATCTTCTACAGCGAAGGTCTGGCCTGCTATTGCAAGCAGGCCAGCTAACGCGGTAAGCCTAAAAAACATGTTCATGCCTGGCCCGGCCTCCGTTTCAGAACACCAGGTGTTCTGCGCGCACAATCAAAGACATACCCGAATTCAGCTGGACGCGGA
This sequence comes from Escherichia sp. WS2035, assembly GCF_046487065.1. Lineage (NCBI taxonomy): Bacteria > Pseudomonadati > Pseudomonadota > Gammaproteobacteria > Enterobacterales > Enterobacteriaceae > Escherichia > Escherichia sp. WS2035. The sequence goes on along the minus strand of NZ_JBJQKD010000020.1, from coordinate 29,571 downwards.
CGCCGTCTTTGGTGATTTCTAATACGGTGGCATCCATCGCGTTTTGACCCGCTTTCACCTTCAGGGCTTGTCCGACAGTCAGAGCTGAAATGTCAGAAACCGGGGTGTGCTGTTCTTCGCGAGGTGCTTTTACTGTTTTTGGCGCTTTCTCTACCGGCTTTTGCGCACGAGGTTTACGTTCAGCGCCTTCTTTGCGGCGTGGCGTGGTCGGGCGTGGCTTGCGTTCGCGGCGCGGTGCGTCTTCTTTCTCACCAGCAGCTGCGGCAGCTTCGCGTTTTTTCGCTTGCTGTTCAGCACGCTGTGCCTGAACACGCGCTTTCGCTTCTTCAAGCTGCTTGCGAGCATGCTCGACATGTTGCTCGTCCAGCTCACCGCATGGGTTGCCGTCAAGATCAACACGCGTTGCGCCGGATTTAACACCGTAAAGATAACGCCAGCTCGAAGTGTAGAGACGTAAAGCGGATCGCAATTGCGTTTTGCTCAGGTTCATTTCCCCGGCAACACGATCGACCAAATCCTGAAAAATACCGATTTTCAGCGGACGCGCTTCACCTTCCGCACTGAAACAGTGGGGAAAACGTTCGGCCAGAAACGCGATTACTTCTTTACTGCTATTCAACTTAGGTTGATTTTCCATGAAATTTCCTGATTACAACGGACGTAGCCAACAAGCGCAGGCATGAACAGGCGTCATTATAATGACGCTATCAGTAAATGCTACGTTATCCGTTGATTATCCTGCGACGCTCGCAAAGAATTTTTTGTAATCCGTCGTTGCAAGCACTTTTTCAAGCTGTGCCACAAGCTGACGTAAGCCTTGCTCGTCCTCGTCTGTAAAGCGACCGAAGACGGTACTATCGATGTCGAGAACACCAATAATCTGATTTTTCACCACCAGTGGCAGAACAATTTCAGAATTACTCGCCGCATCACAGGCAATATGCCCGTCAAACGCGTGAACATCCTCGATACGCTGCACTTGATTGCGGGCAACCGCAGTGCCGCATACGCCGCGCCCAACGGGTATCCGGACACAGGCAATTTTGCCCTGAAATGGTCCGAGCACCAGTGTATCGTCCTCAAGCAAATAAAAACCTGCCCAGTTTACGTCAGTGAGACGCTCATATAACAACGCACTGGTGTTCGCAAGCGTTGCCAGAAAACTGGTTTCTCCCGCCATCAGCGCGTTAAAGTCGCGATTTAAATCCGCGTAAAATTCTGCTTTGTTCATTATATAATCACTTGGTTGTCTTACCTGGAACTGCCAGCCTATTAAAATAAGCATTAAATGCGTTAATGCTCAAGATCATTCCCATCATGGGTTAAGATTAATGTTAATTCTTATTACATTTGGCACGTCATGGCTCTTAACACACCACAAATTACGCCGACAAAGAAGATAACAGTGAGGGCTATCGGCGAGGAACTGCCGCGTGGTGATTACCAACGTTGCCCGCAATGTGACATGCTGTTTAGCCTGCCCGAGATAAATTCTCATCAAAGTGCCTATTGTCCGCGCTGTCAGGCAAAAATTCGTGACGGGCGCGACTGGTCGCTAACGCGCCTGGCGGCAATGGCCTTCACCATGCTGTTGCTTATGCCGTTTGCCTGGGGCGAACCGCTGTTGCATATCTGGCTGTTAGGCATTCGTATTGACGCCAACGTTATGCAAGGCATCTGGCAAATGACCAAACAGGGCGATGCGATAACGGGGGCGATGGTCTTTTTCTGCGTTATCGGTGCCCCCCTCATTCTGGTGACCTCCATAGCTTATTTATGGTTTGGTAACCGATTGGGAATGAATTTACGCCCGGTACTGCTGATGCTTGAGCGGCTGAAAGAGTGGGTGATGTTGGATATCTACCTGGTCGGCATTGGCGTTGCTTCTATAAAGGTACAGGATTATGCCCATATCCAGGCGGGGGTCGGCTTGTTCTCTTTTGTGGCGTTGGTGATTTTAACGACGGTGACGTTGTCACATCTTAATGTCGAAGAACTGTGGGAGCGATTTTATCCGCAGCGCCCCGCTACGCGAAGGGACGAGAAACTCCGTGTCTGTCTTGGGTGCCATTTTACCGGCTATCCTGATCAGCGTGGTCGCTGCCCGCGTTGCCATATCCCGCTACTCCTGCGTCGCCGTCATAGTCTGCAAAAATGCTGGGCGGCGCTGTTAGCGTCAATCGTTTTGTTGTTACCTGCCAACCTGTTGCCTATCTCTATCATTTATCTGAATGGTGGTCGGCAGGAAGATACGATTCTTTCCGGAATTATGTCGCTGGCAAGTAGCAACATTGCAGTTGCGGGAATCGTGTTTATCGCCAGTATTCTGGTACCGTTTACTAAAGTGATCGTCATGTTCACTTTACTGTTGAGTATTCATTTTAAATGCCAGCAAGGTTTACGCACACGCATTCTGTTACTGCGGATGGTGACCTGGATTGGTCGCTGGTCGATGCTCGACCTGTTTGTCATATCTTTAACCATGTCGCTGATTAATCGCGATCAGATCCTCGCTTTTACTATGGGACCGGCTGCGTTTTATTTCGGCGCAGCGGTAATTTTGACTATTCTTGCTGTGGAATGGCTGGACAGCCGCTTACTTTGGGATGCACATGAGTCAGGAAACGCCCGCTTCGACGACTGAAGCGCAGATTAAAAATAAACGCCGTATCTCACCTTTCTGGCTGCTGCCGTTCATCGCGCTAATGATTGCTGGTTGGCTGATTTGGGACAGTTATCAGGACCGGGGCAATACTGTCACCATCGACTTTATGTCGGCGGATGGTATTGTTCCAGGCCGTACGCCTGTTCGTTATCAGGGCGTTGAAGTTGGAACAGTGCAGGATATCAGCCTCAGCGACGATCTTCGTAAGATTGAAGTCAAGGTCAGCATCAAGTCCGATATGAAAGATGCGCTGCGCGAAGAGACACAGTTCTGGTTGGTGACGCCAAAGGCCTCGTTGGCAGGTGTCTCCGGGCTGGACGCCCTCGTCGGTGGTAATTATATCGGCATGATGCCGGGTAAAGGTAAAGAGCAGGATCACTTTGTCGCACTCGACACCCAACCGAAATATCGGCTGGACAATGGCGATCTGATGATCCACCTGCAAGCCCCCGATCTCGGTTCACTGAGCAGTGGTTCATTGGTCTATTTCCGCAAGATCCCGGTGGGTAAAGTCTACGACTATGCCATCAATCCCAACAAGCAAGGCGTGGTGATTGATGTCCTGATCGAGCGGCGTTTTACCGATCTGGTGAAAAAAGGTAGCCGTTTCTGGAACGTTTCCGGCGTTGATGCCAACGTCAGTATCAGTGGCGCGAAGGTGAAACTGGAAAGTCTGGCGGCACTGGTTAACGGTGCGATTGCCTTCGATTCACCTGAAGAGTCGAAACCTGCCGAAGCGGAAGATACCTTTGGTCTGTATGAAGACCTGGCCCATAGCCAACGTGGCGTAATAATAAAACTGGAACTGCCAGGCGGTGCCGGATTAACCGCCGACTCGACGCCGTTAATGTATCAGGGGCTGGAAGTCGGACAGCTGACTAAACTGGATTTAAATCCTGGTGGTAAAGTCACTGGGGAAATGACCGTTGATCCCAGCGTCGTCACCCTGCTTCGTGAAAATACCCGCATCGAATTACGTAATCCAAAATTATCCCTTAGCGATGCTAATCTCAGTGCCCTGCTGACCGGCAAAACCTTCGAACTGGTGCCCGGCGATGGCGAGCCACGTAAGGAGTTCGTGGTTGTGCCAGGCGAAAAAGCCCTGCTGCAAGAGCCGGATGTTCTGACACTGACCCTGACAGCACCAGAAAGTTACGGTATTGATGCTGGTCAGCCGCTCATTCTTCACGGCGTGCAGGTAGGCCAGGTTATCGATCGTAAACTCACCAGCAAAGGCGTCACCTTTACCGTCGCCATCGAGCCTCAGCATCGCGAACTGGTAAAAGGCGATAGCAAATTTGTCGTCAACAGCCGTGTCGACGTGAAGGTGGGGCTGGATGGCGTTGAGTTTCTCGGTGCCAGCGCCTCAGAATGGATCAATGGCGGAATACGTATTCTGCCGGGCGATAAAGGCGAGATGAAAGCCAGCTATCCACTGTATGCCAATCTGGAAAAAGCGCTGGAGAACAGCCTTAGCGATTTACCCACCACAACCGTGAGTTTGAGTGCAGAGACGCTGCCGGATGTGCAGGCAGGATCGGTAGTGCTGTACCGTAAATTTGAAGTTGGTGAAGTTATTACTGTGCGTCCGCGAGCTAACGCGTTTGATATCGATCTGCATATTAAACCGGAGTATCGCAACCTTCTGACCAGCAACAGCGTGTTCTGGGCAGAAGGTGGGGCGAAAGTTCAGCTGAATGGTAGTGGCCTGACCGTACAGGCATCCCCGCTCTCCAGAGCATTAAAGGGGGCTATTAGCTTCGATAACCTCAGCGGTGCCAGCGCCAGTCAGCGTAAAGGCGACAAGCGTATTCTGTATGCTTCCGAAACAGCGGCCCGTGCGGTTGGCGGGCAAATTACGCTTCACGCTTTCGATGCCGGAAAACTGGCGGTCGGGATGCCAATTCGCTATCTCGGTATTGATATCGGGCAAATCCAGACGCTGGATCTGATTACCGCGCGCAATGAAGTACAGGCAAAGGCGGTGCTCTATCCGGAATATGTCCAGACCTTTGCTCGCGGTGGTACGCGCTTCTCAGTGGTCACACCGCAAATTTCGGCAGCTGGCGTTGAGCATCTTGATACTATCCTCCAGCCGTATATCAACGTCGAACCAGGCCGGGGCAATCCTCGCCGCGACTTTGAATTACAAGAGGCCACCATTACTGATTCGCGTTACCTGGATGGCTTAAGCATTATTGTTGAAGCGCCGGAAGCCGGTTCGTTAGGTATCGGTACACCTGTGCTGTTCCGTGGTCTGGAAGTAGGTACGGTTACCGGAATGACGCTGGGGACATTGTCAGATCGCGTGATGATTGCGATGCGCATCAGTAAACGCTATCAACACCTGGTGCGTAACAATTCCGTCTTCTGGTTGGCATCGGGTTACAGTCTGGACTTTGGTCTGACGGGCGGCGTAGTGAAAACCGGCACCTTTAACCAGTTTATCCGTGGCGGCATCGCCTTCGCCACGCCTCCGGGTACGCCACTGGCACCGAAAGCCCAGGAAGGCAAGCACTTCCTGTTGCAGGAAAGTGAACCGAAAGAGTGGCGTGAATGGGGAACTGCGCTTCCCAAATAATGCCCACTGCTCCGGCGTGCCTGCGCCGGAGCGTTTATGCTAAACTGCACGCCTGTTTTTTTGCCAGTGGTATATGCTCGTGGCCCAACACACCGTTTATTTCCCGGACGCCTTTCTGACACAAATGCGCGAAGCGATGCCTTCGACGCTCTCTTTTGATGATTTTCTTGCCGCCTGTCAGCGCCCGTTGCGCCGCAGCATTCGCGTTAATACGCTGAAAACCTCCGTTGCTGATTTCCTGCAATTAACCGCTCCTTATGGCTGGACGCTTACGCCAATTCCGTGGTGTGAAGAAGGTTTCTGGATTGAACGCGACAATGAAGATGCATTGCCGTTGGGTAGTACCGCCGAGCATTTAAGCGGCCTGTTTTATATTCAGGAAGCCAGTTCAATGTTGCCTGTTGCCGCCTTGTTTGCTGACGGTAATGCACCACAGCGGGTGATGGATGTCGCTGCTGCACCAGGTTCCAAAACGACGCAAATTGCCGCGCGGATGAATAACGAAGGGGCAATCCTTGCCAATGAGTTTTCCGCCAGTCGGGTAAAAGTGTTACATGCCAATATCAGCCGCTGTGGCATCAGTAATGTTGCGCTCACGCATTTTGATGGCCGCGTATTTGGTGCGGCAGTGCCAGAAATGTTCGATGCCATTTTGCTGGACGCTCCCTGCTCCGGCGAAGGCGTGGTGCGTAAAGATCCCGATGCGCTAAAAAACTGGTCACCAGAAAGCAATCAGGAAATCGCAGCGACCCAACGGGAGCTGATCGACAGCGCCTTTCATGCATTACGTCCTGGCGGTACGCTGGTTTACTCGACCTGTACCTTAAACCGGGAAGAAAACGAAGCCGTTTGCCTGTGGCTGAAAGAGACTTACCCCGACGCAGTAGAGTTTTTACCGCTTGGCGATCTCTTCCCTGGTGCAAACAAGGCGCTGACCGAGGAAGGCTTTTTGCATGTTTTCCCACAAATTTACGACTGCGAAGGCTTCTTCGTTGCTCGTCTGCGTAAAACTCAGGCGATCCCCGTCTTACCCGCCCCAAAATACAAAGTGGGCAATTTCCCGTTTAGCCCAGTGAAAGATCGCGAAGCCGGTCAAATTCGTCAGGCGGCTGCAAGTGTTGGCTTAAACTGGGATGAAAACCTGCGACTCTGGCAGCGTGACAAAGAACTGTGGTTGTTCCCGGTGGGCATTGAAGCCCTGATCGGTAAAGTCCGATTTTCTCGCTTGGGGATTAAACTTGCCGAAACGCACAACAAAGGTTATCGCTGGCAGCATGAGGCCGTTATTGCCCTTGCCTCCCCCGACAATGTGAACGCTTTTGAACTGACACCGCAGGAAGCGGAGGAGTGGTATCGCGGGCGCGATGTATACCCGCATGCCGCGCCAGTGGCGGATGATGTATTGGTTACTTTCCAGCATCAGCCGATTGGTTTAGCCAAACGGATTGGTTCACGACTGAAAAACAGCTACCCGCGTGAACTGGTGCGCGACGGGAAACTTTTTACCGGTAACGCCTGACAGCGCACAAAAAAGCGCACTTTTTGACTGGCACATTCGACTGCCTCAACTAGGCTGAAAAATGGTGCGATCGGACTGGTCGTACCACAACCGGCAGCTAAATGGAGAGCACGAAGATGAAAACCAGTGTGCGCATAGGCGCTTTTGAAATCGACGACGGCGAATTACACGGCGAATCGCCGGGTGATCGAACGTTAACCATTCCTTGTAAATCAGACCCCGATTTATGTATGCAACTGGATGCCTGGGATGCTGAAACCAGTATCCCTGCCCTGCTAAATGGCGAACACTCTGTCCTTTACCGTACCCGTTACGATCAACAATCTGATGCCTGGATTATGCGTCTTGCCTGATCCAAAAAGAACCCGTCGGCATGGCGGGTTATTTGTCCGGGTTATTCCCCCGTTGTAAAATCTCTCCTAAACTTAACGGTACGGCACCACACTTCGGGGATGAAATGTTCGCGCTGGTACTTTTTGTTTGCTACCTGGATGGCGGTTGTGAAGATATTGTTGTGGATGTCTACAACACGGAACAGCAGTGTCTTTATTCTATGAGCGATCAACGGATCCGCCATGGCGGTTGTTTTCCGATTGAGGATTTTATAGATGGTTTCTGGCGACCTGCACAGGAGTACGGTGATTTTTAATTATTGCAATTGCACAAGAGTCAGTTCTCCCCCAAAGACAGCACCGGTATCAATATAATGCAGGTTGCCAATATCCACGCGATGGCGCAAAGGTGTATGACCAAACCAGAAATGATCAGCACCTGCAATTCCCTGCCCTTTTTGGCGTTCACCTAATCGCGAGCGGCTCCACAAGACCTGATGCAAATCGACGTCCTTTTGCCATTCATAAACATCATCTGGATAATCGGCATGAGCAATAACATGTTTGCCGGTGCGGCTGTGTACTTCAAGAATAAAGGGCAAATGCTGACATTTTTCCAGCGCCGTTTTCGCTTGTTTCTGTTGATTATCTGCCAGCGCAATAAACCAGTCGCCGCCATTCATCAACCATAAAGACATCTGCCGGGATGCCAGCGCATCCATCGCCATCTGTTCATGATTGCCTCTTACCGCACGAACCCAATGTTGTTCCAGTAACTGCAGGCAACGTAAACTTTGCGGCCCACGATCGATAACGTCTCCCACTGAGATAAGTAAATCTCGCCACGGATCAAAACGACAATGCCATAATTTGCGGCGCAATTGCTCAAGACAACCGTGTATATCGCCTGAAAGCCAGATATGTCGCCATTGATGACCCGCAATTCTCTGATAAACGGGCGCAGGCTGTTTCATCAATATTTTCCTCCCGCGCTAAAGATCACATAATCTTAACAAGAATGTTAAAAAACGCTGGACTCAAACAGTAGAGTGTGTGTTATGGTTGACTATAAAGTCAGCGAAGGGAATGCTTCTGGCTTTTAACAGATAAAAAGAGACCGAACACGATTCCTGTATTCGGTCCAGGGAAATGGCTCTTGGGAGAGAGCCGTGCGCTAAAAGTTGGCATTAATGCAGGCTTAGTTGCCTTGCTCTTTAAGAATAGATGACGACGCCAGGTTTTCCAGTTTGCGTGCAAAATGGTCAATAAAAAGCGTGGTGGTCATCAGCTTAAATATTAAAAACCGCCCGTTCTGGTGAAAGAACTGAGGCGGTTTTTTATTGGAAATCAAAAGGCTATTTTAGGTAATTAACAGAGTTTTTCAGCTCGCTCTATAAACGGTGCCAGACTCATTTTTTCGCCGGGATTGTTAGGATCATCAATCTGAATCACCGAAATGGGTTGGGCTTTAGTCTTCCCACTGGCAACTTCCTTTTGTGCGATATCGTTTAAAGGATACTGCACGAGAGTACTTGGGTTAATGACATACAAAGCATTACCCGGTCGGCAAGTCAGCATCACCTCTTCGCGATTAAACGCCCATTTGTCTTTACCTACTTCAAAACGGCTGACGGTAATCACCTGCGGTGCCGCCAGCGCAGCTGCAGAACTGGTGAGTAACAGAAACGCCAGAATACTTTTTTTCATCATTTTCGTAATCCATCAAAAAGGTTCGAGAGTCGCAAGCAGGCTGATGATCACCAGCACTACCGCACCTATCGCCCATTCGAGTTTAGTCATCCAGACAAACCAGGGAGCCGCACGATCTTCATCCTGCCTCATGCGCGGTACAAGAACATAACGATTAGCCAGCGCGATGACCACCATAATCATCACCAGGATGGCTTTGAGCAATAAGAGTTGGCCCCAGTGAGTCGTAAGCGTGGGGGGAAATCCGGTAATCAACAATGCATTAAGCACGCCGCTTGCCAGTACGCCGATCACCGCAAAATGCCCGCACCAGGAAAAACGCATCAGCGCCTGAATAGCCTGGTGTCGCCAACGGCCTTTGATGAGTTGCATACACCAGAGCACCGGCAGTAATCCCCCAAACCACGCCGCCGCACAGATCAGGTGAATTGCATGATTAGTCTGATGGATTTTCGCCGTTACCCCTTCATTCAGCGTCGCATGACCGACTCCCGCCAGCAGAATAAATTGCGCGGTAGTGAGCATAAATAGCAAACGTGGCATATTCTGCGGTTGCATAAGGGCGACGATCAATGTTACGAGGGCGAGAACAATTTGCCATAACCAGACGCCACCAAACTGCGTTTGCAAAACAGCCAGCCAAATGTTTGGCGAAAATACATCTGACCATCCCGTTCCCATCAACCCGCCCTGAACGGCGAGCATTGCAGTGGCACTGATCAAACTCCAGACGGCAGCGTGCTGTTGTAAACGCAGAAAACGCTTCGTCAGCAAGCGACGAATCGTTAAGGGGGCCAGCCAGGCACCGTACATTGCGAAGCCAAAAACCAGCATCAGCGAGGTGAAATGGATAAATCGCAGCGCGATCCAGGTAAACGCCAGCATGATTTATTTCACGCTAAAGGTGTAATGTCCTTTCGTTTTATGCCCATCCACCGAAACAACATGCCAGTCAACGGTGTAGGTTCCGGGTTTCAGCGAATCGGCCAGTGGAACAATCAGTTGCTTTTGGTCCTGCTCATTACGCTTCGCCGGTAATGTTTTAATATTTTCGTTTTTTGGCCCCGTGATTTTTGCGCCACTGAATCCTGTTTCAACGCCTTCCGAGAAGTTTAAAGTGATTGCCTGCGGAGCTGCTGTCACTTGTGCATTTGCCGCAGGATACTGATGCGTTAAATGCGCATGTGCCCAGACGGAAGGTGTCACCAACGAAGTGGTCAGGATTGCCAGCGCGTAGCGAAGGGAGCGTGCAGTTGAAGCCATATTATCTATTCCTTTTTGTAATAACTTTTTTACAGAGCATAACCTTGTCTAATGTCTGAGTCGAGGATCATCAATTCCGGCTTGCCATCAAGGCTCACTCTTAGTAACTTTTGCCCGCGAATGATGAGGAGATTAAGAATGCTGAAGAATCTGGCTAAACTGGATCAAACAGAAATGGATAAAGTGAATGTCGATTTGGCGGCGGCAGGGGTGGCATTTAAAGAACGCTACAATATGCCAGTGATCGCTGAAGCGGTTGAACGTGAACAGCCTGAACATTTGCGCAGCTGGTTTCGCGAGCGGCTTATCGCCCACCGTTTGGCTTCGGTCAATCTGTCACGTTTACCTTACGAGCCCAAACTTAAATAAAACTTATACATAGTTACACTTTCTTACATAATGCCTGCTAAATTATGAGTATTTTCTAAACCGCCCCCATAATTTGCAGTCATTTTGAAAAGGAAGTCATTATGTCGTTCTGGAAAGTTGCAGCAGCGCAATATGAGCCTCGTAAAACCTCACTCACCGAACAGGTAGCTCATCATCTGGAGTTTGTGAGGGCCGCCGCCAGGCAACAATGTCAGCTGTTAGTTTTTCCATCGCTTTCTTTACTGGGGTGTGATTATTCGCGACGTGCCCTTCCTGCCCCACCCGATCTCTCGCTATTAGACCCGCTTTGTTATGCCGCAACGACCTGGCGAATGACCATCATTGCCGGCCTTCCCGTTGAATATAACGATCGCTTTATTCGTGGAATTGCGGTATTCGCACCGTGGCGAAAAACGCCAGGGATCTACCATCAGAGTTATGGTGCATGTCTGGGCCGTCGTTCCAGAACCATCACGGTGGTCGATGAACAACCGCAAGGTATGGATATGGACCCGACCTGTTCACTGTTTACGACAGGGCAATGTCTGGGAGAACCCGACCTGCTGGCGTCGGCCCGTCGCTTACAATTTTTTTCACATCAGTACTCGATTGCTGTGCTGATGGCAAATGCCCGTGGTAACAGTGCACTATGGGATGAACATGGTCGTCTCATCGTTCGCGCCGATCGTGGTTCATTATTGTTAGTCGGTCAGCGTTCATCACAGGGTTGGCAAGGCGATATCATTCCATTACGCTAGGCTTTTTCGGCCTGGAGCATGCCATGTTGCGCATTATCGATACAGAAACCTGCGGTTTGCAGGGAGGGATCGTTGAGATTGCCTCTGTTGATGTCATTGACGGAAAAATCGTCAATCCCATGAGCCACCTGGTGCGTCCCGATCGTCCTATTAGTCCACAGGCGATGGCGATTCATCGCATCACCGAAGCCATGGTCGCCGATAAACCGTGGATTGAAGATGTGATCCCGCACTATTACGGTAGTGAATGGTATGTCGCGCATAACGCCAGCTTTGACCGCCGCGTACTGCCTGAAATGCCCGGTGAGTGGATTTGCACTATGAAACTGGCCCGTCGTTTGTGGCCAGGGATCAAGTACAGCAATATGGCGTTATATAAAACACGGAAGCTCAATGTACAGACGCCGCCGGGCCTGCATCATCACCGCGCGTTGTATGACTGTTATATCACCGCTGCGTTGCTTATCGATATTATGAACACCTCCGGCTGGACGGCAGAACAGATGGCCGATATCACCGGACGTCCATCGTTGATGACGACTTTCACCTTTGGCAAATACCGTGGCAAAGCGGTTTCCGACGTTGCCGAACGCGATCCGGGCTATCTGCGCTGGTTATTTAATAACCTGGACAGCATGAGCCCGGAGCTGCGTTTAACACTGAAACATTATCTGGAAAATACTTAATCCGCAGGCGTAGCGGGTAATGTTCCCTGCGCCAGCGCGACCAGAAAAGCATATTCCATCGCTACGCCTTCGTACGATTTAAAGCGACCAGATTTACCGCCATGGCCTGAGTCCATGTCGGTACAGAGCAATAAAAGATGGTTATCGGTTTTCAGCTCGCGCAATTTAGCGACCCATTTTGCCGGTTCCCAATATTGCACCTGAGAATCGTGTAAACCGGTCGTTACCAGTAAATGCGGATAAGCCTGTGCGGTGACGTTGTCATACGGGCTGTAGCTTTTCATATACTCGTAATATTGCGGATCCTGCGGATTCCCCCACTCTTCAAATTCGCCGGTGGTAAGAGGAATTGATTCATCCAGCATTGTTGTTACAACATCAACAAACGGCACCTGGGCGATAACGCCGTGGAACAATTCCGGGCGTTGATTAATCGCAACGCCCATCAACATACCCCCCGCACTCCCGCCCATCGCATAACAGAGCGAAGGAGAGCCATAGCCCAGTTTTAACAATGCATCGCAGGCATCAAGATAATCATTAAACGTATTTTTCTTCTTCAGAAATTTACCGTCCTCGTACCATTGTTGCCCCAGCTCACCGCCGCCACGAACATGGACAATGGCGTAGACAAATCCACGATCCAACAAACTCAAGCGGCTAAAACTGAAATCGGCATCAATACTTGCGCCGTAAGAACCGTAGCCATACACCAGCAGCGGGTTGTGTCCTTTGCGAAAATGTTTGCGATGATAGACCAGCGAAACCGGAACTTCGACGCCATCACGGGCGACTATCCACAGGTGTTCACTGCGGTAATTCGCCGCATCAAAACCAGGAACTTCCGTTTGTTTTAATACACGACGCTCACCGGTATCCATATCCAGTTCAAACAAAGTATCTGGTGTGGTCATGGACGAATAACCATAACGCAATCGCGCGGTTTCAGGTTCTGGATTGTAGGCAATCCAGGTCACATAGGCCGGATCATCAAAGGCAATGCCAATGACTTCCCGGGTCTTGCGGTTAATTTGCCGCAAACTGGTTAACCCGCGCTGACGCTCTTCAACCACCAGCCAGTCGGTAAACAGCGTAAACCCTTCCAGCATAATGTTATCACGTGGCGGAATTAACTCTTCCCACTGTTGCTCATCACGCATACGGGTACGGTATAAGCCAAAGTTTTTACCGTGGCGGTTGGAACGCAGATAAAACCGATGCTGGTAGTGATCAAGGCTGTATTCGTGATCTTTGCGGCGCGGCAGAAAAACAAACGGCTCGGCATCGGCTATTTCCGCGTCCAGCAGGCGAACTTCACTGGTGGTGGCGCTGGCCAGATGAATGACTACATAGTGCTTCGAGGTCGTTTTATGCAGGCTGACGTAATAGGTATCGTCTTTTTCTTCGTAGATCAGTTTATCCTGCGATGCTGGCGTACCGATGGCGTGACGCCAGACCTGATAAGGAAGCAGCGTCACCGGATGCTTGCGAACATAGTAGAAAGTCCAGGAATCATTTGCCCAGACAAAGCTGGGGTCAACGTTATCCAGCAGTTCCGGATACCAGTTACCTGTTTCCAGATTACGAAAACGAATGCCGTACTGGCGTCGGGAAAGAAAATCTTCTGCCAGTGCCATAATGGTGTTATCGGGCGTAATCGCCATTCCGCCCATCGAATAAAACTCACTATGAGCCGCGCGCTTGTTGGCATCGAGCAATGTTTCCCACTCATCCCACTCTTCGCTGAACGCCGATTGACGCTGGTAGATAGCATATTCACAGCCTGGTTCATAAATATGCCGATAGCGGTAGCCATTTTTTATGTAGGGCGCAGAAACTTCTCTTTGCGGAATGCGGTCGATGATTTCCTTTAAGATGCGATCCTGCAAGGCTTGTTGCGAGGCCATCACCCGATGACCGTAACTATTTTCTTGTTGCAGATAGTCCAGGACTTCCGGCTGAGAACGCGTATCGTCCCGCAGCCAGTAGTAATTATCGATGCGCGTATCGCCATGAAGCGTCATGGCGTGGGGAATGCGGGCGGCTTTTGGTAGCATGTTATTGTTCTTTCTGGTTGAAACATCTTATAAGGGTGGCAAAACTCACCGGGGATGCAAGCGAAACAGGGTAGTCATTGCTTAGATGATGACAGGTAATGGCGCGGATATCGACTGTTATGCAGACAGAGAAAATCAGCCTGTTCAAATGGCTGTGCGGTTCTGGATAACCCGAAATAGTCAACTTCAGGCTATCCAGAGAGCGGAATTACTCCGCCAAAGTACGTTTTTGCTGTTCGAGATCGCGTTCAATGCCTTCACGAACGTCCTGGGGGATTTTCAGCGCATCACCCAGTGCATTCAGGTAACTGCGTTCCATAAAATGGTCAATATCAATAGCCGCGCAGCTCAGGAAATAGATTTCCAGCGCCTCTTCTTCATTGCGGACCCCGGTAGCCAGGCGTTGTGGATCCAGCGGTTGTTCGATTGCCTGCTCAATGAGTACACGCCCCTTCTCTTCCACACCGGCTTCACGCAATTGCAGGTCGATTGCCGCACGTTCTTTGGCATCAATATGACCATCACTTTTAGCGGCAAAGACCAGCGCAAGGATCAAACGTTCCGTACGCTCATCCAGCGGCGTACTTTGCGCGCCAAACTGCGGTTCGTCCTGATGCGCCGCGCGAATTTTATCTTTGTATTTATTCCACAGCACCGTACCCGCTACCGCTCCGCCGCCAACCAGTAACGCGTTTGTGCCATATTTCGTAAGAAGTTTACGTGCTGATTTATTTGCGACCAGCAGCCCAGCCAGTCCGCCTAATGCGCCAGGCACTAAAAGTTTGCCCAATCCCTGATCCGCAGACGAGGAGGTAGAAGAACGGCTTTGCCCAAGCAGGGATTGCAGTTGATTTAACCAGTTAGCCATATTTGCTCCTCAATAACCATTTTTAGTGCCTGTAGCATAGCGGATGAGGATGTCAGAAAATGTATATCGAGACAAAAGATGCGCAAATAAGCGGGGCGGTAGGCCGTTATTCAAAGAAATTCGCGCCAGGTAAGGTGTTCACTGTATATAAGGTGATAAGGGTATTTTAGGTGAAAGTAGTTTGACATTTTGAGTGGAACTGTTTGATGCTGATTGCCCGGTTCGACGCTACTGCGTCTTCTCAGGCCTACGATTGTGTTGCGTTGTAGGGCGGACAAGGCACCCGCGCCGCATCCGCCAACGGTCAATCGAATTATCAGAAGCCATTAACGCCGCTGATATTCCGCCATTCCCGCTTTGCAGTCCACGCTGACCTGGTAATGAATATCGGCACTTTTACCACGCACGGTTAGCGGTACTGACCATTTATCATCTTTCCCCTGAATGTCCTGCAAACTGACCCATGCCACGGGATCGGCCTGACCGACAATTTTTTGATCATCAGCCCAGCGCGCCACGCGATTTTGTTGGTAATCACGTTTTACGCTCGCGGCAATTCCGGCAGCATCCAGACCTTCACACTTTGGGAAAGTGACCGACTTGCTGGTTTCATTATTGGCAGCGAAAACTGATGCGCAGGCAGAAACCAACAACAGCCCTAAAAACGCCCCTCTTTTTTTCATGTTTTTCTCCATAGCACAATGATTCAGGAGAAAGCATGGTACAAATTGTCAGGAGCGCAAGTTGCTTCAGGCCGCGTGTGAGGCATCTTCCTCTTCGGATTCAGCACCGACGACCTGTGGGGACGGTAATTTGCCGGTTTTCAGAATGGTGCTCAGCACATCTTTTTGTTCTGCCAGCCATAGCGAAAGGGCTTCACGTTGCTCGTCTTCCATTTGCACTGGAGAATTTGTCAGCCAGGTGTCAAGCAGATCGGCCGTATCAAGCATCTTGTCATAAGCATCGGCTTCCTTTTTGCTGGTAAACGACATTTTCTCTTCGCCCTCACGAATGACTACGTATTTAACTTCAACCGCCATTTGCAGCCTCTCATAATAACTGTGGTTTTATACAGTATATTTCTTTTCAGTTGGGAAATCAACATCAGCAATAAAGACACACGCAAACGTTTTCGTTTATACTGCGCGCGGAATTAATCAGGGGATATTCGTTATGACGTTATTAGGCACTGCGCTGCGTCCGGCAGCAACTCGCGTGATGTTATTAGGCTCCGGTGAACTGGGTAAAGAAGTGGCAATCGAGTGTCAGCGTCTCGGCGTAGAGGTGATTGCCGTCGATCGCTATGCCGACGCACCAGCCATGCATGTCGCGCATCGCTCCCATGTCATTAATATGCTTGATGGTGATGCATTACGCCGTGTGGTTGAACTGGAAAAACCACATTATATCGTGCCGGAGATCGAAGCTATTGCCACCGATATGCTGATCCAACTTGAAGAGGAAGGACTGAATGTTGTCCCCTGCGCTCGCGCAACGAAATTAACGATGAATCGCGAGGGTATCCGTCGCCTGGCGGCAGAAGAGCTGCAGCTGCCCACTTCCACTTATCGTTTTGCCGATAGCGAAAACCTTTTCCGCGAAGCGGTTGCCGCCATTGGCTACCCCTGTATTGTTAAACCGGTGATGAGTTCTTCCGGTAAAGGGCAGACGTTTATTCGTTCTGCAGAGCAACTTGCTCATGCATGGGAGTACGCTCAGCAAGGTGGTCGCGCCGGAGCGGGCCGCGTAATTGTTGAAGGCGTCGTTAAGTTTGACTTCGAAATTACCCTGCTAACCGTCAGTGCGGTGGATGGCGTCCATTTCTGTGCACCGGTAGGTCATCGCCAGGAAGATGGCGACTATCGTGAATCCTGGCAACCACAGCAAATGAGCCCGCTTGCCCTTGAACGTGCGCAGGAGATTGCCCGTAAAGTGGTGCTGGCACTTGGCGGTTATGGGCTGTTTGGTGTCGAGCTGTTTGTCTGTGGTGATGAGGTGATTTTCAGTGAAGTCTCCCCTCGCCCGCATGACACCGGGATGGTGACGCTAATTTCTCAGGATCTCTCGGAGTTTGCCCTGCATGTACGTGCCTTCCTCGGACTTCCGGTTGGCGGGATCCGCCAGTATGGTCCTGCTGCTTCTGCCGTTATCCTGCCGCAACTGACCAGTCAGAATGTCACGTTTGATAATGTGCAGAATGCCGTAGGCGCAGATTTGCAGATTCGTTTATTTGGTAAGCCGGAAATTGATGGCAGCCGTCGTCTGGGGGTAGCACTGGCTACTGCAGAGAGTGTTGTTGACGCCATTGAACGCGCGAAGCACGCCGCCGGACAGGTAAAAGTACAGGGTTAAACCCGGCAAAAAAACGCTACAAAAATGCCCGATCCTCGATCGGGCATTTTGACTTTTACAGCTTAGCGCCTTCTACAGCTTCACGCGCCAGCTTAGTAATGCGGTCGTAATCGCCCGCTTCCAGCGCATCTGCCGGAACCAGCCAGGAACCACCGATGCACAGCACGCTTTTCAGCGCCAGGTAGTCACGGTAGTTAGCCGGAGAAATACCACCTGTCGGGCAGAAACGGACCTGGGAGAACGGACCCGCGATCGCCTGCAGGGCTTTCACACCGCCGTTAGCTTCAGCCGGGAAGAATTTGAACTCTTTCAAACCGTAGTCCATACCCAGCATCAGTTCGGAAACAGTGCTGATCCCCGGAATCAGAGGAATAGTCCCTTCGGTAGCAGCTTTCAGCAGCGGCTCGGTCAGACCCGGGCTAATTGCAAACTGTGCACCTGCTTCAGTGACTTCTGCCAGCTGCTGTGGATTCAGCACCGTACCGGCACCCACAATCGCTTCAGGCACTTCTTTGGCGATAGCACGGATAGCGTCAACTGCGCACTCGGTACGCAGAGTCACTTCCAGAACGCGCACCCCACCAGCAACCAACGCTTTTGCTATCGGCACCGCGTGTTCCAGTTTTTTTACCACGATAACCGGTACAACCGGGCCGGTGGTCAGGATTGATTCTGCACTTGTTTTCCAGTTTTTCATCAGAGTTTTCTCTCGCCTGATTACAAATTTGTCGTCTTAAAAAGTGATACAGGTTGCGCCCTGTTCGGCACCGGACAGTTTTTCACGCAAGGCGCTGAATAATTCACGTCCTGTTCCCACGCGTGACGCGCTCAGGTCAGGAATGTGCGGTTCGCGAGCAGCCAGTTCCGCTTCGTCTACCAGCAGCGTCAGTTCGCCTGTCTGTCCATTCACACGAATGATGTCCCCGTCGCGCACTTTTGCCAGCAGCCCGCCATCGTAGGCCTCTGGTGTTACGTGGATAGCTGACGGCACTTTACCTGAAGCGCCGGAGAGTCGTCCATCGGTAACTAACGCAATTTTGAAACACCGGTCCAATAATACACCAAGTGGCGGCATGAGTTTATGTAATTCTGGCATTCCGTTCGCTTTTGGCCCCTGATGACGGACAACAACGACACAATCGCGGTCCAGTAAACCCGCTTCAAAGGCCGGCATAACGTCATGCTGGCTTTCAAAAACAACCGCTGGCGCTTCAATCACCTGGTTCTCTACCGGCACGGCAGAGGTTTTCATAACCGCTCGCCCCAGGTTACCGCTTAACACTTTTGTCCCACCATGATGAGAGAAAGGTTGTTCGAAGGACGCGATCACATTGTTGTCGAGTGATTTTTCTGCCCCTTCCCGCCAGTCCAGTTCACCATTATTCAGCCATGGTTCAAGGGTATAACGAGACAGACCAAAGCCTGCCACCGTATTGACATCTTCATGCAGCAGGCCTGCTTTGAGCAGTTCACGTACCAGAACCGGTACGCCACCTGCCGCCTGGAAGTGGTTAATATCGGCCGGACCGTTCGGGTAGAGACGTGCCATCAGCGGTACAACATCAGAAAGGTCAGAGAAGTCATCCCAGTTAATCTGAATACCGGCTGCGCGCGCCATCGCCACTAGGTGCATGGTGTGGTTAGTGGAACCACCGGTCGCCAGCAGTGCAACGATACCGTTCACCACTACTTTCTCATCGATCATCTTACCGATCGGCATCCATTCATTACCATTACCGGTCATGCGCGTAACCTGGCGCGCAGCTGCAGCGGTCAAAGCATCGCGCAGCGGAGAATCCGGATGAACAAAAGAAGAGCCTGGCAACTGCATCCCCATAAACTCCACCACCATCTGGTTGGTGTTGGCAGTACCGTAGAAAGTACATGTTCCCGGCGCATGATAAGACGCGGCTTCTGACTCCAGTAATGCCATGCGGTCCACTTTACCTTCGGCATAAAGCTGGCGAATACGCACTTTTTCTTTATTTGGCAAACCGCTTGCCATCGGTCCAGACGGCACAAACACCGCAGGCAAATGACCAAACGACAGGGCTGCCATGGTCAGACCTGGGACAATCTTGTCGCACACACCGAGAAACAGAGCACCATCAAACATGTTATGGGACAGCCCCACCGCCGCAGACATCGCAATCACTTCGCGGCTTAACAGCGACAATTCCATTCCATCCTGCCCCTGGGTGACACCATCACACATCGCCGGAACACCGCCCGCAACCTGACCAACCGCATTCGCTTCATGCAGGGCTTTACGAATGATTTCTGGATAGTGTTCATAAGGCTGGTGAGCGGAGAGCATGTCGTTATAGGAGGTGATGATGGCGATATTGTTACGCAACATGCTTTTCAAAGAGGCTTTGTCTTCTGGCTGGCAGGCAGCGAAACCGTGTGCCAGGTTACCGCATGCCAACTGCGAACGATGAACGGTCGAAGTTTTCGCTTGTTCTATCCGGGCGAGGTAAGCAGAGCGAGTCTCGCGCGAACGTTCAATGATTCGATTTGTTACGCGTAACAATTGTGGGTTCATAAAGGCTCCTGAAATTGAGTTGTCAGAGCAGGATGATTCACAACGCGTTTCATACATGGAAATTATGATTGAAACGCCTGTAACCGGAGCTCATAGGGCAAAAACGTTTCAGTCAGTGTAATAAAAAAAGCCTCGTGGGTGAATCCGCACGAGGCCTGAAAGTGTAAAAATTGTTCTACAATCTGTGCAAGATCATGTTACCGGTAAAATAACCATAAAGGATGAGCGCAGATATTACTCAAACTCATTCCAGGAACGACCATCACGGGTAATCATCGCCACTGAGGCAACGGGTCCCCAGGTTCCGGCCTGATACGGTTTCGGCGCATCATTGTCCATCGCCCACGCCTCAGTAATGGAGTCTACCCATTTCCAGGCTTCTTCCACTTCGTCGCGACGTACAAACAGTGCCTGAATACCACGCATGGTTTCCAGCAGCAAACGTTCATAGGCATCCGCCAGATGCGTCTGATTAAAGGTTTCTGAATAGCTCAGATCCAGCTTGGTGATTTGCAGGTTATGTTTGTGGTCAAGGCCAGGAACTTTATTCAGTACCTGGATATCCACGCCTTCATCAGGTTGCAGACGGATAGTCAGTTTATTTTGCGGTAGATCCTGCCACGACTCTTTAAACAGATTCAGTTCAGGTGTTTTGAAATAGACCACGACTTCAGAACATTTGGTCGGCAGACGTTTACCAGTACGCAGGTAGAATGGCACACCGGCCCAGCGCCAGTTATCAATGTCGACGCGGATCGCCACGAAGGTTTCTGTATTGCTGCTCTTGTTCGCGCCCTCTTCTTCCAGATAGCCCGGCACTTTTTTGCCCTGAGCGAAGCCCGCAGTATATTGCCCGCGTACGGTTTTTTCGCGCACATTGGAGCGGTCGATGCGGCGCAGAGACTTCAGTACTTTCACTTTTTCATCGCGGATGCTGTCTGCGCTCAGGTCAGACGGCGGAGACATCGCAATCATGCAAAGAATTTGCAGCAGGTGGTTCTGGATCATGTCGCGCATCTGACCGGCTTTATCAAAATAGCCCCAGCGCCCTTCGATCCCCACTTCTTCTGCCACGGTAATCTCAACATGATCAATGGTGCGATTGTCCCAGTTGTTCACAAACAGAGAGTTAGCAAAACGCAGCGCCAACAGGTTCAGCACTGTTTCTTTACCAAGATAGTGGTCGATACGGTAAACCTGGCACTCCTCGAAGTATTCGCCAACCTGATCGTTGATTTCCTGCGAGGTCGCCAGCGACGTCCCCAGCGGTTTTTCCATGACTACGCGTGCCGGTTTAGCATTCAGTTTTGCCTCACCAAGCCCTTTGCAAATTGCGCCAAAAGTGCTGGGCGGCATGGCAAAGTAGTTAATGGTGATACGATTTTTTTGATCCAGCATCGCGCCGAGACGGCTGAATGCAGCAGTGTCATTGACATCAAGATTACAAAAATCCAGACGTGCACTCAGGGTGTCCCATAAACCTTCATCAATGGTTTCTTTCATGAAAGTTTCGAGCGCCTCGCGGACAACTTTGGTATAAGCCGCTTTATCCCAGTCAGCACGCCCTACGCCGATAATCCGGGTGTCCGGGTTGAGCTGACCGGCTTTTTCCAGTTGATACAGGGAAGGCAGCAATTTACGACGCGCAAGGTCGCCTTTCGCGCCGAAAATGACCAGGTCACAGGCCTGGGCTGTTTGCGTTACCGCCATGTCATTCTCCTTAAGTTAACTAACCCGGTACTTAAGCCAGGGTATACTTGTAATTTTCTTACGGTGCACTGTACTGCTTTTACGAGCTTGCGAAAACTGTAAACGCTTATCCACCCGTGCGATTACGGTAAAAGCGCGCAAAGTGCGGCAAAACTGATAAAAAAATCATCGTTTTCCATTGGGTAAAAATCTGACACTGATCATGTTATGAAAAAAAATAACAACTTTTTTATCTGCTTTTGTCATTAACACAGCACACAGGCGTAATATCTGACAAAACTGCATTTCGATTTCTTTCAGAGCGGAAATCGTCATTACCCGTGAGTCTCTTTACATCATGAATATGCTGGAAAAAATCCAGTCTCAGCTGGAACATTTGAGCAAATCTGAGCGCAAAGTTGCCGAGGTCATTCTGGCTTCGCCCGATAACGCGATCCATTCGAGTATTGCTGCTCTGGCGCTGGAAGCCAATGTTAGCGAACCGACGGTGAATCGTTTCTGTCGCAGCATGGACACACGCGGTTTTCCTGATTTTAAACTTCATCTGGCACAAAGTCTGGCGAATGGCACTCCCTATGTTAATCGCAACGTCAATGAAGATGACAGCGTTGAATCATACACGGGGAAAATATTTGAGTCCGCAATGGCAACGCTCGATCATGTCCGTCATTCACTGGATAAATCTGCCATCAACCGCGCCGTCGACTTGCTCACTCAGGCAAAAAAAATCGCCTTTTTCGGATTAGGTTCTTCAGCCGCCGTTGCCCACGATGCGATGAATAAGTTCTTTCGTTTTAATGTTCCGGTGGTGTACTCCGATGATATCGTGCTGCAACGCATGAGTTGTATGAATTGTAGCGACGGAGACGTGGTGGTGCTGATTTCTCACACGGGAAGAACAAAAAATCTGGTCGAGCTGGCGCAGCTGGCACGCGAAAACGACGCTATGGTAATTGCCCTCACCTCTGCGGGTACCCCACTCGCCCGGGAAGCAACGCTGGCAATTACCCTCGACGTACCGGAAGATACTGACATTTATATGCCCATGGTTTCTCGACTTGCACAGCTGACCGTGATAGATGTGCTGGCGACAGGATTTACTTTGCGGCGCGGTACAAAATTCAGAGATAACTTGAAGCGGGTCAAGGAAGCGCTGAAGGAATCGCGTTTTGATAAGCAGTTACTTAATTTAAGTGACGATCGCTAAAAACGACTGTCACTGTCCTAATCTTATACGACATCCGAATGAGATTAATTTATCGCCATCACGGCGTTATTTCATTCGGATTTCATGTTCAAGCAACACCTGGTTGTTTCAGTCAACGGAGTATTACATGTCCAGAAGGCTTCGCAGAACTAAAATCGTTACCACGTTAGGCCCGGCAACAGATCGCGATAATAACCTTGAAAAAGTTATCGCGGCGGGTGCCAACGTTGTACGTATGAATTTTTCTCACGGCTCGCCTGAAGATCACAAAATGCGCGCGGATAAAGTTCGTGAGATTGCCGCAAAACTGGGGCGTCATGTGGCTATTCTGGGTGACCTCCAGGGGCCCAAAATCCGTGTATCCACCTTTAAAGAAGGCAAAGTTTTCCTCAATATTGGGGATAAATTCCTGCTCGACGCCAACCTGGGTAAAGGTGAAGGCGACAAAGAAAAAGTCGGTATCGACTACAAAGGCCTGCCTGCTGACGTTGTGCCTGGTGACATCCTGCTGCTGGACGATGGTCGCGTCCAGTTAAAAGTACTGGAAGTCCAGGGCATGAAAGTGTTCACCGAAGTGACCGTCGGTGGTCCCCTCTCCAACAATAAAGGTATCAACAAACTTGGCGGCGGTTTGTCGGCTGAAGCGCTGACCGAAAAAGACAAAGCAGACATTAAGACTGCGGCGTTGATTGGCGTAGATTACCTGGCTGTCTCCTTCCCACGCTGCGGCGAAGATCTGAACTATGCCCGTCGTCTGGCACGCGATGCAGGATGTGATGCGAAAATTGTTGCCAAGGTTGAACGTGCGGAAGCCGTTTGCAGCCAGGAGGCAATGGATGACATCATCCTCGCCTCTGACGTGGTAATGGTTGCTCGCGGCGACCTCGGTGTGGAAATTGGCGATCCGGAACTGGTCGGCATTCAGAAAGCGTTGATCCGTCGTGCACGTCAGCTAAACCGCGCGGTAATCACGGCGACCCAGATGATGGAATCAATGATTACTAACCCGATGCCGACGCGTGCAGAAGTCATGGACGTAGCAAACGCCGTTCTGGATGGTACTGACGCTGTGATGCTGTCGGCAGAAACTGCTGCTGGTCAATACCCGTCAGAAACTGTTGCAGCCATGGCGCGCGTTTGCCTGGGGGCGGAAAAAATCCCGAGCATCAACGTTTCTAAACACCGTCTGGACGTTCAGTTCGACAATGTGGAAGAAGCCATTGCCATGTCAGCAATGTACGCGGCTAACCACCTGAAAGGCGTTACGGCGATCATCACCATGACCGAATCGGGTCGTACCGCGCTGATGACCTCCCGTATCAGCTCTGGTCTGCCAATTTTCGCCATGTCACGACATGAACGTACGCTGAACCTGACTGCTCTCTATCGCGGCGTTACGCCGGTGCACTTTGATAGCGCTAATGACGGCGTAGCAGCTGCCAGCGAAGCGGTTAATCTGCTGCGTGATAAAGGTTACTTGATGTCTGGTGACCTGGTGATTGTCACCCAGGGCGACGTGATGAGTACCGTGGGTTCTACTAATACCACGCGTATTTTAACGGTAGAGTAAGTACGTTGCCGGATGCGGCGAAAACGCCTCATCCGGCCTACAGTTCAATGATAATTCAACAGATTTCGAATCTTCTGAAGCAAACTTGAACTTATCATCAGTCGAAGGCCTCTCCTCGCGAGAGGCATTTTTTATTTGATGGGATAAAGATCTTTGCGCTTATACGGTTGGATTTCGCCCGGTTTGCGAGTTTTCAGCAATTTTAATATCCAGGTGTATTGTTCTGGTCGCGGACCAACAAAAATCTCGACTTCTTCATTCATCCGCCGCGCAATCGTATGATCATCCGCCTCTAACAGATCATCCATCGGTGGGCGCACCTGAATCGTCAGACGATGCGTCTTGCCATCATAAATCGGAAACAGCGGTACAACGCGCGCACGGCACACTTTCATCAAACGACCAATCGCGGGCAACGTCGCTTTATAGGTGGCAAAGAAATCAACAAAT
Source organism: Escherichia sp. WS2035 (assembly GCF_046487065.1). Taxonomy (NCBI): domain Bacteria; kingdom Pseudomonadati; phylum Pseudomonadota; class Gammaproteobacteria; order Enterobacterales; family Enterobacteriaceae; genus Escherichia; species Escherichia sp. WS2035. The sequence continues at coordinate 4,929 of NZ_JBJQKD010000020.1, read as the reverse complement.
TCGCTGTGTTCTGGGCCATGATCCTGATCGGGTAAATAATATCCCCAGTAACCCTGACGTACCGACTGGATGAATGGTTTAATACCATCATTTCTCGCATGCAGACGACCACCAAAGCGACGGCGCACCGTGTTCCAGACATAATCAAAAACCGGGTTGCCCTGATTATGGAACATCGCTGCCATTTTCTGCCCTTGCGAGGCCATCAGCATGGCAGGAATATCGACGGCCCAACCGTGCGGCACCAGAAAAATCACTTTCTCGTTATTACGCCGCATCTCTTCGATGATCTCCAGCCCTTGCCAGTCAACGCGCGGCTGAATTTTCTCCGGCCCGCGTATTGCCAACTCAGCCATCATTACCATCGCTTGCGGCGCGGTGGCAAACATCTCATCTACAATCGCTTCGCGTTCAGCTTCACTACGTTCTGGAAAGCAGAGCGACAGATTGATTAACGCACGACGGCGTGAGCTTTTTCCCAGTCGTCCGGCAAAACGTCCCAGCCGTGCCAGAATGGGATCACGGAACTTTGGCGGCGTTAAAGCGATACCCGCCATCGCTGCTACGCCCAGCCATGCTCCCCAGTAGCGCGGGTGGCGAAAGGATTTATCAAACTCAGGAATGTATTCGCTATTATTTTTTTTCGTTTCCATGCTTTTCCAGTTTCGGATAAGGCAAAAATCAATCTGGTGATAGTGTAGCGGCGCAACTTGCCCCGCACCAAATAAAAAAGCCGGTACTGACTGCGTACCGGCTGCGAATGGATGTTAATTAATCAAACCGTAGCTGCGGCACAATCTCTTTGGCCTGTGCCAGGAATTCGCGACGATCGGAGCCGGTCAGCCCTTCGGTACGCGGCAGTTTTGCCGTCAGCGGGTTTACGGCCTGCTGGTTTATCCATACTTCATAGTGCAGATGCGGCCCGGTTGAACGTCCGGTATTACCGGAAAGCGCGATACGGTCGCCACGTTTCACCTTCTGTCCCGGTTTCACCAGGATCTTGCGCAAGTGCATATAACGCGTGGTGTAGCTGCGACCATGACGAATAGCCACATAATAACCTGCTGCGCCACTACGTTTGGCAACCACCACTTCACCGTCACCCACTGAAAGCACTGGCGTACCTTGTGGCATGGCAAAATCAACACCTCTGTGTGGCGCAACGCGACCGGTCACCGGATTAGTACGACGCGGGTTAAAGTTAGATGAGATACGGAACTGTTTCGCCGTCGGGAATCGCAAGAATCCTTTCGCCAGACCAGTACCGTTACGATCATAGAATTTGCCATCTTCAGCGCGGATTGCATAATAATCTTTACCTTCTGAACGCAAACGTACGCCCAGCAGCTGGCTTTGCTCACGTTTACCATCAAGCATTTCTCGTGACATTAACACCGCAAATTCATCGCCTTTTTTCAGTTTGCGGAAATCCATTTGCCACTGCATGGCTTTAATCACTGCGCTCACTTCGGCGCTGGTTAAACCGGCGTTTCTGGCGCTGGCAACAAAGCTTCCCCCGACGGTACCTTTCAGCAGATTGTTGACCCACTCTCCTTGCTGCATTTCGCTGGTCATTTTAAAACCGTTAGCGGCAGTACGGTCATAGGTTCGGGTTTCACGACGAGACACTTCCCAGGTGAGGCGCTGCAGTTCGCCGTCCGCGGTTAATGTCCAGGAGAGTTGTTGACCGATTTTCAGGTTACGCAATTCTTTGTCGGCAGCAGCCAGTTGGGTGATATCACCCATATCAATACCATACTGATTGAGAATGCTGCTTAGCGTATCGCCAGTGGAAACAACATATTCATGCACGCCCGCTTCACCGGCGATTTTGTCATCCAGTTCGTCCTGGGGAATGGCTTCATCTTCTTGTGCAGCTTGATCAATCGGCTCACTGGCTTCAGGTAAGAGCGAACGAATTTCGTTCTGTTCCAGCTCAATGGTTTTGACAATTGGCGTGGCATCACGGTGATAAACATAGGGCCGCCAGACAGCGACGGCCAGAGTAAGAACGGTGAGCGACCCCAACATAACGCGGTGTGGTCGCGGTAAATTATTAAACGCCAGGGCGACAGAGCGGGCTATCTGTTGCACGTAATCACTTCCTCATTAATCTCCTTTCAGGCAGCTCGCATACTGGTTGGCTAATTGATTCAGGAATTCTGAATAGCTTGTTTTACCCAGTTTGATATTCGTCCCCAGGGGATCCAACGTTCCCATACGAACGGATGTCCCTCGTGCGACGCTCTCAACGACCGCTGGCCTGAACTGTGGCTCAGCAAAAACGCAGGTTGCTTTTTGCTCAACCAACTGTGTTCTTATTTCATGTAAACGCTGCGCGCCAGGTTGAATCTCAGGGTTAACGGTAAAATGACCAAGCGGTGTCAGTCCGAACTGTTTTTCGAAGTAGCCGTAAGCATCGTGAAAAACGAAATAACCTTTCCCCTTGAGCGGCGCGAGCTCGTTACCAACCTGCGTTTCGGTTGAGGCTAATTGTGCCTCAAAATCCTTCAGGTTGGCGTCAAGTTTGGCTCGACTTTGCGGCATAAGTTCCACTAATTTTCCATGGATTGCAACCGCTGTAGCCCGCGCTATCTCTGGGGAAAGCCAAAGATGCATGTTGAAATCGCCGTGATGGTGATCTTCGTCACTTTTTTCCGCGTGATCGTGATCATCATCATCGTCGTGAATACTTTTCATCAGCAGCGGTTTCACATCTTCTAGCTGCGCAATCGTTACCTGTTTCGCTTCTGGTAATTTACTTACCGGTTTTTGCATGAACGCTTCCATCTCCGGGCCAACCCAAACGACTAAGTCCGCGTTCTGTAAGCGTTTTACATCCGATGGACGCAGTGAATAATCATGTTCTGAAGCGCCGTCAGGCAGTAAAACCTGCGTTTCTGTTACCCCATCAGCAATGGCAGAAGCGATGAACCCAACGGGTTTAAGCGAAGCGACAACGGCGGCATCTGCGGCCTGTGTTGCACCGCCCCAGAGAGCGGCGGATAATGCTGCGAAAAGAAGCGTTTTTTTATGTAACATAATGCGACCAATCATCGTAATGAATATGAGAAGTGTGATATTATAACATTTCATGACTACTGCAAGACTAAAATTAACATGACAAGTCTGGTTTCCCTGGAAAATGTCTCGGTTTCTTTTGGCCAACGCCGCGTCCTCTCTGATGTGTCGCTGGAACTTAAACCTGGAAAAATTTTGACTTTACTTGGGCCAAACGGCGCAGGTAAGTCGACACTGGTACGGGTAGTGCTCGGACTGGTAACACCCGATGAAGGGGTTATCAAGCGCAACGGAAAACTGCGCATCGGCTATGTACCGCAGAAGCTGTATCTCGACACCACGTTGCCACTGACCGTAAACCGTTTTTTACGCTTACGCCCTGGCACACATAAAGAAGATATTTTGCCTGCACTGAAACGTGTCCAGGCCGGGCATCTGATTAACGCACCGATGCAAAAGCTCTCGGGTGGCGAAACGCAGCGTGTACTGTTAGCGCGAGCATTGTTAAATCGACCGCAATTATTAGTGCTGGATGAACCCACTCAGGGCGTGGATGTGAATGGTCAGGTGGCGTTATATGACCTTATTGACCAACTGCGTCGTGAACTGGATTGTGGCGTTTTAATGGTATCTCACGATCTGCATCTGGTAATGGCAAAAACCGATGAAGTGCTTTGCCTGAATCACCACATTTGTTGTTCCGGCACACCGGAAGTTGTTTCCCTGCATCCGGAGTTTATTTCTATGTTTGGTCCTCGTGGTGCTGAACAACTGGGTATCTATCGCCATCATCATAATCATCGTCACGATTTACAGGGACGAATTGTTTTGCGTCGGGGAAATGATCGCTCATGATTGAATTATTATTTCCCGGTTGGTTAGCCGGGATCATGCTCGCCTGTGCCGCGGGTCCGCTGGGTTCGTTTGTAGTCTGGCGTCGTATGTCTTATTTCGGTGATACGCTGGCTCATGCCTCATTACTTGGCGTCGCGTTTGGTTTGTTGCTGGACGTGAATCCATTCTATGCGGTGATTGCAGTTACGCTGCTGCTGGCGGGCGGTCTGGTATGGCTCGAGAAGCGTCCACAGCTGGCGATCGACACGTTATTAGGGATTATGGCGCACAGTGCCCTGTCGCTGGGCCTGGTGGTCGTTAGTCTGATGTCTAATATTCGTGTTGATTTGATGGCTTACCTGTTCGGTGATTTACTGGCAGTGACGCCAGAAGATCTCATCTCTATTGCGATTGGCGTGGTCATCGTGGTGGCTATTTTGTTCTGGCAATGGCGCAATTTGCTGTCGATGACGATTAGCCCGGATCTGGCGTTTGTTGATGGTGTGAAATTACAGCGCGTGAAATTGTTGTTGATGCTGGTGACGGCATTGACGATTGGTGTAGCGATGAAATTCGTCGGCGCGTTGATTATTACTTCACTGCTGATTATTCCTGCTGCTACTGCACGTCGCTTTGCCCGCACGCCGGAACAGATGGCTGGTGTCGCTGTTTTGGTGGGGATGGTGGCAGTGACTGGCGGTTTAACCTTTTCCGCATTTTACGATACACCTGCAGGCCCGTCGGTGGTGCTATGCGCGGCACTGTTATTTATTATCAGTATGATGAAAAAACAGGCCAGCTAATCTTTCGCTGAACATATTTGTCGGATGCGGCGCGAGCGCCTTATCCGACCTTGTATTATCCCTCCAGTGCAGAGAAAATCGGTCAGTTTTCTCTGCCTGCAGTCCGCATGCCTTATCCGACCTACGGTTCGCTATCTCTGGTAGGCCTGATAAGACGAACATGAACTGAACCCCAAAACCTGGACAGTTTCAGTTAACCGGCTTTTTGATACTCAGTCCGGTATTCTACCGGGCTGAGTCCCCCAAGACTGAGTTTTATTCTTTTTTGATT